>NZ_JBXUOS010000005.1:0-317763 GCF_057196725.1 Cellvibrio sp. ATLC23
GATGCAATCGAATCAGGTGCTTGCAAACGCAGGCGCCTTTGCATGGTTTTGTGCGTTGATCTGTTGGAGCAGTAATCTGATTCGAGATAACACACCTTTCCGTTGGGTGGGGTTAGCAGGTTTATTAATCGGCACCACCAGCTTGCTCGTAATAGCTACCGGTAAGTGGCATTTGAATGTGAGAGGAATGAGTTTATTTGTGTTAGTCACTAGCATCTGGTTTTGCGCACTTGCGTGTTGTTTATTGTGGAGCATGCGAAGACGGGAATGTTAAATCTATTTTGCTGACCTGAAAATGGGTGCCCAAAGTAAAAACCAACTTCCGCTTTGGGCACAACTGAGTCGGTCTTGTTACGTGGAATCGTGGGTCGAGTCAATTACATCGCATAACGGCCAAGAGCGGAAGTAGGCAAGGTCACCTCCCCAAATCAAAAGCGGACGTTCAATATCGAAATTTTTAAGGCTTAATGGCTATAAAATACGTGGTTTTTACACAAGACAGTTTTAAAAAAGAAATCCGGCTACTTATATTGGTAAACAATATTTTCGCCGGATAGTTGTGCCTAAGACTTAGCCTCCAACAGCAATCATCACTGAACCTTGTTCCATATATGTAGCTCGAAAACGAGTATCTACACCGGACTCAGAAACAAACGACGCCATAGCCTGAATCAAGGCATCGTTACTACTGTAATAATTAACTCCTTCATAGTCAGTTCTTGGTTTATTGGTTTCTGCAATCATTGCCACTGATGTGTCTATCGAGGGCTGGAATAAAATACTTTCATTTAAGTAAGCGTAATTTCCAGTTGCAGTATCAGCCAACTCAACACTCAAGAAGGCGCCACCACCTGCATCCCAATATACAATTTCAATATCTTGCAAACCCGATTGCGTAATAGTAAATGCAGCGTGGGTTCGAGTGGTTGCTGCTTGATTGGCACTGTACTCGGCAACAACAGCACCGTTGACCATAATGCTGTAACCATCATCAGCGCGAACGCGGAAATTGTAAGAGCCAGCATCCAGTTGTATTTTTCCATCGAACCTCAAAATGGCATCACTGGTGTTAGCGGGATCAACATTGAGAGTTGGCGCATCCGTCCTTAAGAAAGTTTGCAGTGTTGTTCCCATACCCAATTCATTGGCACCGGCCACGCCGTATTGGAAATTTTTTGCAATAAAGGAAGCATCAGGTGACTTATTGGAAACCAACGTTTTTACTTGTGCGACATTTGTAAGATTCACATTGCCATTAGCGGGTTGGTGATAACCGTAGTAACGACCACGCAAGCCATTTTCGGTTGGTAGTGGATCCGCATTGATGACGATGGGCGTTGCTGTTGCCGCAGAAATATTTCCCGCCGTATCGGTAGCCGTAGTAAAAAGAGACTGCCCATTCACTAGCGTTTGAGTAAATGATACTGAATAGGCGCCCGTCGTTGAATTTGCCTGTACAACACCAAGGGTTTGCCCCGCTGAATCTTTCACCACAACGTTACTACCATTTTCAGCAATACCACTTACTGTTTTTGAAGCTACATCTAAACTAGCAGAAGGTGCGGTAGGCGCAGTTTTATCGGGAGCTATGATTGCTTTGATCGCAGAAATATTACCCGCTGCATCCGTGGCAGAAATATTAATGGTTTCGTTATTAATTAAAGCCGTGCCCAGGGTTATTGAGTAAGCGCCAGTTGTTGTATGAGCTGCAACAGTACCCAGTGTACTCGTGTTATCAGCACTTTTGATTACAACAGTACTGCCGGGTTCAGCTTCTCCTGAAATCACTCTCCCATCAGGGTCAATTCCAGCTGAAGGCAGAGCGGGCGGAGTGGTATCAGGCATCGCAGAAGCTAACGGCTCGAATCTAAACCAGTTGATATTAAATTTACCGCTTTCCACAGCAAGCTTAAAATTATGCACTCCACCGCTTAAGGTGATCTCTTGCGTAATATCAATCCAATTTTGCCAAGCAGCTGTTTTAGGAACATCGACTGAATCAAGCACACCATCATTACTTAACTCCCTTAATGTGAAACGCGCTCCACCATTAAGACTTGAGACGCGATAGGTCACTCTATAACGACCTTCTATTAGTACATTTAAGGCAACATTTTCATAAGACATCCAGTCACCAGGATCTATGTAGCCCACATTCTGACCACCACCCACATCACTGGTGCTTTCTTTTTGAACACCGCTCATGGATGTATAGTTTTCTGCCTGAATAATAATTGCGGCGGCATCAGGTGCTGCGACATCGGGGGCAATGAGTGCACGCGCAATCGACACATTACCAGCGGCATCTGTAGCGGCAATGTTGACGGTCTCTTTATTGACTAAGGCAGTGGCCAAGGTTATGGAATAAGCACCCGTTGTTGCATGAGCTGTAATAGTACCCAGTGTGCTGGTGTTGTTCGCGTTTTTAACGACAACAACACTACCTGCCTCTGCGACACCACTAATCACTTTTCCGGCGGTGTCAAAATTCGCAGTAGGAAGAGCGGGTGCAGTTTTATCGGGTGCGATAAGCGTTTTCACTACAGACACATTGCCCGCTGCATCTGTGGCAGAAACATTAATCGTTTCGCTATTAATTAAAGCTGTGCCCAAAGTTACTGAGTAAGCACCAGTGGTTGCATGAGCTGTAACAGTACCCAGTGTGCTGGTGTTGTTTGCATTTTTAACAACAACCATACTGCCTGCCTCGGCCACACCGGCAATAATTAGGCCTTGCGGATCAAACGACGCTGTGGGTTGAGCTGGTGGCGTTGTATCTGGCGCGATAGGGTCTAAAGACTCCAACTTAAACCAGTTGATATTGAATCCACCAATGTCCGCAACAAGTTTGAAGCTATGTTCGCCGCCACTTAATGTGATCTCTTGAGTGACATCAACCCAATTTTGCCAACCCGATGTTTTAGGAACCGTAATCGAACCCAGTGCAGCATCGGTGCTCAACTCTCTTAGCGTTAAGCGTCCCCCACCATTGAGGCTCGCAACCCGATACGTCACCCGGTAACGGCCTTCTGCTGGAACGTTAAACCCAGCGTTGTTGTAGGTCATCCAATCACCTGCTTCTATCCAGCCGGTATTCTGACCACCACCCACATCACTAGTGGTTTCATTTTTAACTCCACTCATGGATGTGTAGTTTTCTGCCTGAATAATGATTGTAGTGGGATCAGGTTCAGCAACATCGGGGGCGACAAGTACACGCGCAACCGATACGTTACCAGCACCATCTGTAGCGGTAATGTTGACGGTTTCTTTATTGATTAAGGCAGACGCCAGTGTTATTGAGTAAGCCCCAGATGTTGCATGAGCAGTAACTGTACCTAGAATGCTGGTGTTGCTAGCATTTTTAACTACAACAACACTGCCTGCTTCAGCATTACCACTTACGATTGTTCCAGTAGAATCAAAAGTGGCTGATGGAATTGCCGGTGGGGTGGTATCTACTGTGCCTGTTGCAATTACCGCCTTAGGGGATGAAATATTTCCAGCCAAGTCTTTTGCTGTGACATTTACTGTTTGATTAACAGCTAATACAGTTCCTAATGTAATGCTGTAAGCCCCAGTAACTGCATCGGCTGCAATACTACCAAGCACCGCTCCAGAAGTATTTTTCACCTGCACGGTGGCGCCAGCCTCAGCTTCTCCACTGATAATCTTACGAGTTGAATCAATTGTGGCTGTCGGGGCAGCCGGGGCAGTTTTATCGGGAGCATTGATTGCGGTTGCATACGATAGATTCCCGGCAAGATCCTTTACAAAAACATTAACAATTTCATTATTTGTTAGAGCTGATACCAACGTAATTTTGTAAGTGCTGGTATATGCCGCCAATGTAGCTCGCCCCAACACTATAGTGTTGGTACTGTCCATAACAATAACCTCGTTTCCTCCCGATTCAGAATATTCAGCTGTTCCAGTAATTATCTTTCCAGCAGTATCAAAGATTGCCGTCGCAGGTAATGGCGCAGTAAGGTCTGGAGACGTAATTGTTACATTTGATCGATTATCGCCAGCGTCAACTGAAGTAATATATATATTGGTACCATCAATAATGGACTCTTCAAGTTCAATGACCCAGGTACCATTTATACTTGCCCGAGTGAAACCAATTACAGAGTAATTACTACTTCCAGAAATATTCTTTTCTATATACACCAAAGTATCGGGTTCAGCAGTACCAGTAACTATTTTTCCTGAACTATTAAAGTTAGCAGTAGGAGCAATGGGCTTAAAGCTGTCATAAGGAATCAACGCCAGTGGGGATGAAACATTTCCACTGCGGTCAATGGCAACCAATGATAGGCGAGATGTTTCTGAAATTGTAAATCCCGGGCGAAGAGTAAAGCTTCCATTCGTACCACTAGCGATTACACTTGCGGCAATACTATTGTCCTCCTTAAGAAGTTGGACCGTACTGCCTGGCTCTGCGAATCCCTGAAGTGCATCATTGTAAGAAGTGAACATTGCAATTGGTTTAGCAGGCGCGGTTTTGTCAGGTGCCATAAAATAATTCGGTGCTGACTCTGCGCCACCCGCTATCTGTAAAGACACACTGAGAATTTCCTGATTTAGATATGAATTGGCCAGCGTGACATTGAACGATATACCCGCTTGTACTGTAGTGCGCGCCAGCTCAACATTATCTGTTGTCCGAACAATAATCGTGCCTGCATCTGTGGAAACACCAGACACAAGGCGCCCATGGGCATCAATAGTAACCTGCGGTTGCTTCGGTGAATCGCTGGAACCAGCAGTGACTGGAATAATCGCTGAAGCATTACCCGCTGTATCAATAACCTTAATATTGACAACCTGACTAGCCGTCAGCACTTTACTTAGAGTCACCTCAAATGCGCCATCAATGGCAGAAGCAGTTACTTGCCTTAACAGAGCACCCTGGGTGTCACGTACAACTACAGTCGCACCAGGCTCAGCAAATCCTTTGATTATTTTTCCAGTTTTATCTACCGATGCATAAACTGTTGTTGGTGCTGTTACATCTGGTGCACGAACATAGCGGGGGAAAGAATTTCCACCCTGATCGCGAGCGACCATTTGTATTAATTCACCATTCGCAATTGGTTGAGCAAAACTAATTACAAAAGCACCTGTTTCGGGATTTGCTACAGAAGAGCCCAAAACATTCCCGGACAGATCCATAATGGAAACAATCGTACCTTTTTCTGCGCTGCCTAACAGCTTAGTACCGAGGTTATCAAACACGCCAGATGGTGCAACCGGAGGAACAACATCAGGAGCGGTGATGATTGTTGGTGCGGACTCAATTAATGTATTAACACTTGCAACAACCGAGATGCTTTGACCATTGTTTAGGCGCCTGTATGAGTTAATAGTAAATGCACCCGTGATTAAATCTGAACGTACCCCTTGGCCGATATAGTCATCAGGTCCAAATGCAGAAACGTAGGTTCCTGGACGAGCAAATCCAGATATCAAATAACCACTTGAGTCAAGCTCTGCAATTGGTGAAGACGGGATACTATTATCAGAAACGGGGTCAAAGACTGTCATTGGCAATACTGTCCCACCGGAGTCCAATCCGATCACCGATATTCGCGAAATATCTTTGATACCAAAGCCAAAGTTTAACGAATAATTGCCCTGCTCATCAGCCGTTAGCTCAGGATAATTAGTAACAGAATTATCCTGATTGCGATAAGAAACCTGAATCTTCATACCTGGTGATGACTTACCAGCTATGCTTTGTCGATCAGATGATAAACGAACGATGGATTTGTTAACTAAATCGCTTAGTTCCGCTCCTTTCAGGACGCTATTGTCCGCGAAAACAATTTCAAATTGATCGTTATCAATCAAGCCAAACAACTTGTCTGAAGTCCCCTTAATATACAAATTAAAGCCGTTTTCATGTTGATAGGAGTACCCTCCGGCATATTTACCCTGAGACTTTAGAAAAATACTATCCTGAGTGATTCCTGCACCCAGCTCAATGCGATTAAAACTGGCAGGACCATAAAGGTAATCAGTTCCATCACCGACACCGAAGCGCACAGTAGCTATACCTAAGCCTTGGCCCTCGTTACCATATTGAGTAAAGATAAGATCCGTACCCTTTCCTCCCTCAAAAATATTATCTCCATAAAGATCCTCCAGCCGATCATCACCATCCCCCCCCTCTAAAATGTCGTCCCCATAATCACCATACAACACATCATTACCAATACCACCGCTGAGAAAATCATCGCCATAAGATCCACCAATTGAGTCATTACCGCTACCCCCAACTATACTATCGTTGCCATCATTTCCAGACAGTGTGTCATTACCGTTCCCCCCAAGGATGGTATCGTTTCCATCACCACCGCCTACTTCGTCATTACCTTCTTTTGCATCAATTAAGTCATCGGTATCTAGAGCGAAAATGGTATCTGCATTCTTAGTTCCTAGTAGAGATAATTTTTCCAGCAAGCTTTCAATGGACAATTGATCGCCATTAGCGAAAATAAAGTTTTCAATGGCGCCCATTGAATTAACGCTGCCGCCATACGTAAAAAAATCAGATATCGTTATAGGATTTGCGTTTTTAATTTTTAAAATTAGATCCCCATAGTAACGATTGACAGAAATATCTTCAGGAGTAATACCCAACCCAAATACTATAGAATCATTACCACCATAGTCATATATGACATCCGCACCATCTGAGACTTCGAAACGATACTCATCGTCACCAATACTTCCCACCAAGGTATCATTGCCTTTCCCACCTATAAGTGTATCGTTACCGGAACCGGCCTGAATTTCATCATTACCTTCACCTCCATCTATCACATCATCAGCGATGGTTCCGTATAAAACATCATTTCCAGAAGTAAAAGATAAGGATTTTATAACCATCGTTGGTAAATCCCACACATCACCACTAGCAAACACCAGTGATTCCACTAAAGAATCTGGGTTCCCCTCTAGGGTGTGATTACCTGTCCACGGACCATAGCCAAAAGACAATGCCTTTTGATTGTTTACATAGATATCAAATGTAAAACCGCTCTTTTTTATTTGAACCATATCGGGCGAAATTGAAGATCCAAACACAATTTTATCGACCCCACCAGACTCGTCGATATAATCAAATCCATCACCCAGATTGTAACGATATTCATCATCCCCCAAGTCTCCCTTCAGCTGATCGTTTCCTTGGTGACCAATGAAAGTATCATTACCAAATCCACCCACTAGCGTGTCTGAGTTCGCAGTTCCTTCACGAAAAACAGGATCCAGTTTTGGATCAAAATTTAATACATCACCGTTAGCAAACGTAAATATTTCAACTTTTCCACCATCATAAAATCTTTCCTCAGGAACAGAGCCATTAATAATGGTAATACTATCTATTGAGTTAGTGAATGACACCACAATGTCATTCCCCACTGTGGTAAAAATCACATTCTCTTTCGCAATACCTTCGCCAAATTCAATGGTATCCCGCCCAAAGTATTCTTCAATTGTGTCATTACCGTCACCGATATTAAAACGATACACATCGTCAATCGACTCATGAAGATTACTATAATCCCTCGATGAATTATCACCCCGTAAAAGATCATTACCTTTGCCGCCGATTAATACGTCCTTACCATAACCGCCGATCAAGGTGTCATCACCTGCACCACCATCAAGAGTGTCTGCGCCATCCAATGCTTGGAGTAAATCATTGCCAGCCAAACCGTCAATAACATCGTTGTTACCGGTGCCGGTTATGTAATCATTTTCTACTGTCCCCTTAACAGCTTGTTGTAGTAGTTCATAGACGTCCCATTTAGTGCCACTGAAAAACTCAACTTCTCCTGACGGCAACGATGGATCTTTAACTCTCGCTCCAAACAATGCCCCACTGGTTAACAAACTATCCAGATATACAAGGGAATCACCGACTTTTATTTCAAAATTCCAATCATTGGCTTGTGAAAAGGAATAAACCCACAACACGCCACTTTGCAAATGACTCTCTTGACGACCGGGAATTAACCTCACTGAAACATCCTCAGGCATGATTCCTTCCGCAAAAAGGATACGATCAAAACCATCACGGAACTTTTCAATAAAGTTAATGGCTGGCTGTTCGGTAATTAAATAGGTGTCATCACCCATACCACCCTCAAGGAAATTTAAACCACCACCACCAGTCAAGGTGTCATTTCCATCGCCTCCGTAGATTTGATCATTTCCATCCAAACCATTTAGTACTGAACTAATATTTCCTGCATACAAATGGTCCCAAGTATTCCTTCCCATTAACAAATTCGGATTTGCCAAAGTTTCAGCTATTTTTTGCTGGATAATGGTTTTGTCCCAGACGACGTCACCTGCGAATTCCACACGTTCAATTAATCGGGTTTCATCGGGAGTACCATCAATAAGCTCACCGGTTACCTGTACCATTTCACCATTGCTAAGAATAAAATAGAAACTACCATTGCTTTGGTGCACGACCACATCTGTAGGTGCAATACCGGGGCCAAATACCAAGGTGTCATTACCGCCGGTATCAGTAATAATGTCTACGCCATCGCCGCGATTAAAGATGTAGCGATCATCACCACCTTTACCGCGAAGCTGATCAAAACCGCCGGCCCCCTCAATGACATCATCAGAGGAAAAACCTTCAACAATATCATTACCTTCCGTAATACTATTTTTTATTATTTTGGCTTTAATTTGTGACGAGTCCCAAAAGGCATCATCGGAGAAACGAATGCCTTCGATTGCACTTGAGCCGACATCATCGGACGAATTAAACATATTATTAATTAAAATTGTACCCCCATCTTTCAGTACAATTCTCAATCCATACCATCCCTGACGATACAAGGAAATATCCTCGGGTGAAATACCTTCACCAAACGCTATTTCATCAATACCAGACTCATCCGTAATCTGATCATTACCATCACCGAGATTATAGACGTAGCGATCATCGCCTTTTTTCCCCTGAAGATAATCATCGCCTTGGGCGCCAACGAATATATCGTTCGCATCAGTACCTGTTAGCGTGTCGTTACCGCTAGAACCATTAATGATGGATGCATCAATTTTATTTACTTCTTCCCTTATTTTTTCACCATCCCATTCGTTGCCGCTCCTGAATTTAATGGATTCAACAGCACCTACACTAAATGCACCCGAAGCATCAAACGCGCCCTTTACGGTAATAGTTGAATTGTCTTTCAGCGTAATGACCAGGTTATTTTCCAGATCGCGCCTCAAAACAATATCCGCTTCCAGAATACCTTCTCCAAATTCAATCTGATCAGTGCCCGCACTATCAACAATCACATCATTTCCGTCGCCTAGTGCGTACCGGTATACATCATTACCGGCATAACCAAATAATTGGTCATTGCCCTTAGACCCACTTAAGACATCATCGGTGTCAAAGGCATGAATAACATCATTGCCATTTGTTGGTTTTAGCACTTCCTGAGTGATACGAGAAAAATCCCACTCACCCCCTGAGCTAAATCCAATGGATTCCAATACACCATCAATTTCCGGTGTAGAAATATATTGATCGGGAACAATCAGATTGAAATTATGTGACGGGCCGCTGATAGCGTCAGATATAGCTGCACTGGCATTCAGCGAAATATTTCCATAGTCTGAACCTGCTATCGAGCCGGTATCGAGATTATCTAATGTAAGCAATTGGGTGTATTGAGCAAAACCTACCGCTTTAAAATGTGTTTCAAAAGTGGAAAGACTACTCCAGATTTCAGCCAAACCAGTGTGCGCAGCACTCACCGCAATAAGGGCTTGATCGAGTGTTTTTCCGGTTTTTAACTGATCGAATACCTCTTTAATACCAGCACCGCCATGATTGCGAATTTCTTTATCCAGTAATTTAACCGCAATGTAACTGACAGAATATCCAGCTGAAGTAGAAGGTGAACCAGCTGTTGTTTTAAACAACTGATTAAAATTACTCTCTAGGCCAATAATATTGGCATCACCTTTTACGCGCTCATCCGCACCATGAATAAATTCAGCGGTACCTTCAGTAAACCAGCCAGGCAATTGAGAGTTATTCATATTGCGCGCCATAACCGCATGCACCATTTCGTGCGCGATTATACGGTCCAAATAAAGTGGCGCGGTACCATTAGGGATATTACTAAAATCATTAATATCTATCACTAGCTTCAGATTAGTGCCTACTCCATCCAGTTCCGAATAGGTAGCTTCAACGTGAGCAGCTTCCGCACCATCTACACCGTTCTCAAAACCAAGGGTAATATCTCCACTACCGGTCAGGCCGTAATGATCTTCAATCAGTTTCTCTGCCTGCGACATCCAATGACTTTGTAATTGTTCAATTAATGTCGTAATAACAGGGTCAACAACGTTCGCTGCTTTCATACCAAATGTATGTTGAATTGTGATTGACCCACCATCTTTCATGGTCAGAACTAAATCATCGCCATCGCGGCGCGCGACTACTTCACTTTCATTTATCCCTGCCAGTAACTCCAGGCGATCATTGCCATTAATATCGGTGATAACATCTTTTCCATCGCCTAATGCATATTGATAAACATCGCTCGCACTACCACCATTTAGCTGATCATCGCCTTGATTACCAATAAAGGTTTGGCTGGCGTTATCACCCACCAATTGATCGTCACCTGTTGTACCCGTAAAGGCATGCGACTGGTCTTTCGCCAACTCGGTTTGGATGCGCGCAAGATCCCACACTGAAGTATTGCCAAAATGTATGTGCTCAATGGATTTTGCGGTCAGCTCACCGACGGTATTAAATGCATCGAGTACGGCGATGCTGTCGTTATTGTTAATGCGGATTATGAGGTTATTGCTGGTATCTTTGCGAAGGCTGACTTGTGCCTCGCTGATGCCATCAGCAAAGTAGATATGGTCGCTACCATTGCTATCGTCAATCTGATCGGCACCATCGCCAATAGCAAAATAATAATGATCATCGCCTTTGTCGCCGCGTAATTTGTCATTACCTTTGCCGCCAGTAAGGGTGTCATCACTTTCATAACCGATGAGGAAATCATTGTGATCGCCCCCCACAAGCGTTGCGCCTTTTGCAGACTCTTGTAGTAACCGTGTTAAATCCCAAACCTCGCCATTGCTGAATTCAATTCGATGGATTGCTCTGTCATTAACCAAATCACCAGTGACAGCATCAAACATGCCATTAACAACCACTGACTGAGCACCCGACAGTATCAGCAATAAATTGCCATTAGTGCGCCGCAAATCCAACTGATCAGCGGTAATGCCTTCCGTTAGCCTGAGGATGTTGTTACCACCTTGTTCGGTGATGCTATCAACACCATCACCGCTACGAACAACATACACATCGTCTCCCAGGTTTCCATGGAGCGTGTCATCACCTTGACCGCCGATCAAGATCGAACCATCTGTATGAGCGAAGAGAGTGTCATTTGATAAGCCACCCGCTAATTGCGTGCCAGCGGTTTGTGCGGTGCGGGTGACTTCCGTGCTTAACCTAGCGAGCATGACGTCATCCATGGTGATGGATTTTGCGGAGGTCGTGGACTCTTTAAATTCATCCACGCTATCGCCCATCGCAAAATGATCCACTGCGCCATTCAAGCCATCACGAATAAAAATGGCTGCATTACCGGTGCGTAGAATTAAATCATTGTCCTGGGAAGTCAGTGAAATTTGATCCAGAGAAGAAACACCCACCAAGGCTAATGTGTTGTTGCCTTCAGTGCTCTCTATGGTAAGCAAAGGTGCAGTCGATGATGTTGCTTGCGCATTGGTTTGAGATGCAAGCGCGGCATAACCGAGTGCATTTCCATTCTGGCTATTATTTGCAACACGCAAATCAGCTTCTTCATAAACAATATCTTCAAAGATATAAATATTGTTGCCCGCACCACCGCTCATGTATTGGTCTTCTACACCACCGACCAGAATATCGTCACCTTCACCACCGATAAAACCATCGCGACCTTCACCACCAATCAGTAAATCATTGCCGTTATCGCCGACGAGGGTGTCATCGCCTTTTCCGCCAATAATAATGTCACGTCCTTCACCTCCATGAAGTTCATCGTTACCATCGCCGCCGTCAACAATGTCATTACCTGCTCCGGCAAATACGGTGTCATTGTCGTCACCACCCGATAAATAATCGGCGTAGATTCCCCCGCTTAAATAATCATCTCCCGCATCACCAAATAAATTCGCGCCTTTTACATTGGCAAAGTCTTCCAGGGTTTTTCCAGCACCTGGGGCAAAGGTAGAAATTGCTAGCGAAGCTGGTGAGGGGTTATCGGTAGGTAAGGGCCTTAACTCGCCATCATTAGAATAGTCATAGGTCAGCGTATAACTGCCTGCAAAACCATAGCTCACATCACCATTACTGTGGTTACTGGCAGTGCTGCCACTCCTGCCAATAAATTTTACATTTTCAATCGCTGAATTGTATTCGGCGTAACTGCTGGTGAAATCTTTAAAATAACTGTTACTGAGCTGATAATTCAGCCCATTTTTTACCACGCCAAAATTCATGCGAGAAAGCGCATCAGCATAGACTTCGTCGCGAGTAAGTGCGCGATGGCCAGTAATGCCACGCTCTTCGTTCGCCAATACTTCTTTTAGGTTGTTGAATTGAAAATAAGCCGGGCCAGTAGATACAAGAATATCGTTATCACTACCGCCATGTGCAATGGAACCACCTGCCGATGCAAAGATAAAATCATTGCCTGCACCGCCATCGATGCTATCCACACCGGACGAACTTGAACCAGATTGAAAGGTGCTAGAAGCGTTAGGGCCTAGCGTAGTGGTGAATCCACCAGAAATAATATCGTCGCCTGCGCCACCTAATAAAGTGTCGTTCCCATTCAACATCCCCATGATGATGTCGTTACCGGCACCGCCATCAGCATAAAGCGCACTGAATGTGCTGAGGTCGAGATTGGGATTGTTATCGCGCAGATTGTCGAGAGTGATCGCGTTGTTGCCGCCATCGCCATTAACCGTACCGGCAGTACTATTTGCTGGTGTGGCAGTATCGATTGTTAACGAAATTCCCAGGTTACCGGGATTCCAGTTTTTAATGAGTACGTTACCGGTGGATTCATCAGTTAGTGAGGTGATTAGTAAATCCGTTGAGCTGCCGTTATTGATTTTAATAGCTTCGAATTTTTTGCTGTCATCGCGGAAGATGATGTCGGAGCCTTGGACGGAGGTGAAACTACCAGACCATCCGGCAATTGAAATGGTGCCGCTGCCGTCGGAGTCTTTGATAATGTCAGTGCCGAAGTTTCCCTCGAAAATGTAGGTGTCGTTGCCTGCGCCACCAATCAAAAAATCATTACCATCCTGCCCATATAATTTATCATCACCGCCACCGCCGATAAGCGTGTCATTACCTGAATTTTCCCTTCCTGTTTTATAGCCACCATACAAGGTATCATTCATATCCGCGCCGATAATCATATCGTTGCCATACAATCCTTGCATTGTGTAAGACTTACCATTAACCCCCACTAACAAGTCATTAATACCGGTTATACCTTCGGGCAAGTTGGACTCATCTGTGGGACTTGCGTTATAAATCCAGCGGTAAACTGGCTGGATAAAGGTACCATCTGATCCCGAGGTTTCATGACCTAGAACAACATCTCCGCTAAAGCCAGCACCAGACAGCCCAAGCGATTGAACCTCCGCAGGCGTGTAGTTTTGCAGAATATAATTAGAGATAGGCTTTAGGATTTGACCTAGGGTATCGACATTTTGTGAGACTCCCATATTTTCAAGATATGCATTCGCATCGCGAATAATTGCGGCAGTCTCGTGTGATGAAATTTTTTCTCTATTACGCAAATACATCGACATTACTTGTTCAGCTTCAGCATCGCCGACATTGCTGGCATCGCTGTACAAACCAAACAGACTGGCCTCTACTCGACGACGATTATATGGACCACCGGAGTTATGGCCTATCTCATACCAGGCCTCAGCACGATTGCCGTTTAATAGGGCCGTGCTGAGATTGTTACCCACACGCAATAATGCTATTGGAGATGCAGGGCTATCATTCCACTGCAACGAGATAAGTGTTAATCGCTCATAAGAACTTGGGAGATCACCACCACTCTGGTTTAAAAAATTACTGAGACGGGTTTCATATGCTTGAACCGCCATGTCGAACATAGGGCGCAGAATGGTGTCATTATCGGGTAATGCAAATGTATTTGGCATATCGGCTGGACTACCATTAGCGATCCAACGCTCACGCATGATCGCGTTTAAACTATCCTGAAGACCAGCTGTAGTCACCGCACTAGTAATTATATTATCCAATCTTTCACTGTATAGATTATCGCTAACCTTTTCACCTAGCCCCAGATATTCATATACAAGGGTTCTCAAAGCTGAATTTCCCTCAATATTAAATCCGACTCCGATAGTAACTTGTCCAACACTATCAATATAAGGCGTCCCGCCGTGAGTCCCTTCAACTTGCTTTATCAATAGATAACGCAGATTTTGGTATTGAACCAACGTTAAACCCTTAATTCCAAGTAACATAAGTAAATCTCCATAAATGTTAAACTAAATAATATCGATTTTGCATTCTGCTTGATAACTAGTTGACGACCACAATTCAATATACCGACCAGAAGAAAACCACATACTATTAAGTATGTGATTGTCAAAAATAAATAACTGATTATGGGAGCCAGACCTCATATATACATATGGTTCAAAATAACCATGCTTCGCCGCATTATCAGTATTAATTTCGCTTATACCGACTTTGAAGTTTATTTCATGATTACAGTCATTCGACGATCCATTAGAAATCACCTCTTTATATATTTTCTCCTGGTTACCATCATGGTCGATATCAAAACCATATAAAAATAAATTGATTTTGTTTTCTTTAATCGTTCCCTTAATCCTTGTTAAAAACTCATTATGAGATGTTGAATTAAGCTTATTCCTTCTTGAAAAATTAATATCAGCGAGATTTTTTAAAACGACGCCAATTTCTTTTTTATCCGTAATTTCTATCCACTCTATTGACTTAAACTGTTTAAATTCCGGCAACAACTTACGCTCACAAGCAGGGTATTCCATGTAGTGAGTTTTATTCAGCATATCTACATAAGGCTGACACAAGGGATATGAGTCCCCCTCTACCAATTTAAACTTCAATGGAAATTCATGTTTAGTCTCCCTACCCGCAGAGGGCGTTTCTGATTTAGGGAGATTGAATTGTGCGGGTACAGAAGCGGATTCCTGTACAGCTTTCGCTTCAGAAAGTGTAATCGTATTCAATGAATTTAATTGCGCTATTCGCTCGTGATATACCTGCATAAGGCACATTGCGTCTTTACATGTATTTCGTTTTTCCTTAAGCCAAATACGTTGCCCTCGCCTTAATGATTCCTTATCAACTATTTTCCCCAAGGCGGCCTTATACACCAGTTCTAGTTGTTCATCTTGTTGAGAGATTATGGCATCTATACAAATTAGCTTTTCAACATTGGTAGATGCCTTTGAACAATCAAAACTTGCAGCCTGTAACGCGCAAGAACAAGAAATCCCGATAAGCCAAATTGTGCTGACAATAGCTTTTTTCAACACCACATTATTCATATAATTTCCTCTTAAACTGCATGGATAAAAATTTAATTATTTAAATTTTGTTGTCACATACCCATTTTTTTGTCGAGGCAAACATATAGTTTCGAGATCATATCTATTCAAAATAAGCTCTCTCGCCATTTCGCCCAATTGCTGCCTTTCTTTTGGATTCTCCAATAAATAACTTACTTTCTCTGCAACCGCATTCACATCAAAAAAATCCACCAACAACCCGGTCTCATTATGCCTAATCACTTCCCGTACTGGCGCCGTATCACTCGCCACAATTGCACAACCTGCACTCATTGCTTCCAACAAACTCCAACTCAATACAAAGGGGTAAGTCAGGTACACGTCCACGGTGGATAATTGTAATAGCTGGATAAAATCGGGATATGGCAGTTTTCCTACAAAGTGAACACGGGTTAAGTCGAGTTGATCACAAACTTCATTCAAAAATAATTGTTTCCACGTAGTGCCAGCGGGTGGCTTACTGCCATAACTCACATCGTCACCACCTACGATAATGACTCTGGCCTTGGGGTTGTCTTTAAGAATTTTTGGCAAGGCGCGCATAAAAATATGGTAGCCGCGCATGGGTTCCAGATTACGGTTTACGAAGGTGATGATTTCATCATTCTTTGTCAGCTCCATTCCATTTAACCGCATGGTCACGTGTGGATTGGGTTTGATGCGGTGGGTGTCTATACCGTCATGAATTACCGAAATTTTATCTTGAAAGTGTTTGGGGAATGTTGAGCGCTGGTAGTGCGTGGGGGATATGCCTGCATCGGCCTGAAGTAGATGCAAATCGAAATTGGCATTTTTAAGCCGTAACCGGCAGGCCATATCCAATTCTTGTGTTGAAAATTCTGGATCAAAACCGACATCACCACCCACTGCCTGATAATACAACTCGCAATAAAGCGCGAGCTTCGCGTGTGGCCATACGTCTTTTAAAAACAAGCTTTCACCCCAGCCGGGGTGGGCAATAATTAAATCTGGCGTGAAGCCTTCTTTTTTTAATTGCATCGCACCCCAAAATGCAGCTTCGGCACGAATGGTTTTGGATTCCATGTCGGTAAGCCAAGGATGAATCGCTTCGCTACTCGAACGCTTGATGTTGTAGGTGTGCAGTTTTACACCCGCCGGGCATGGCCGTTTGCTGGGTGTGAGTGCACGAATATCGTTTTTAGGATCGGCCGCCAACGCAGGCGCCAAGTGCACAAACTGGGCGGGAAAGTTTTGGTGGATAAAGAGTACATTCATGGCAACAACTGATTCCTGAGTGCTTACTAGTAGATCGGGTTAACTAACCGATTGCCCTTAACCCATCATCGCTCGCGGATACTTTCCTGTTTGTACCTCAGCAAGGGCGACAGGAAATACTCAATCACCCTGCGCTGTGTTGTTTTTACTTCTGCTGTTACTGCCATGCCTGGAATAAGCTTTACGTCTTTTGCTTCAACACGAATGGTGTTCTTGTGCATTTTCAAATGCATGGTGTACACCAGCCCGAGCTTTTCATCGATGATGGCGTCATCGGAAATGTGGGTAACGGTGGCGTCGATTAAACCGTATTTTGTAAACGGAAAAGTGTGGATTTTTATTTCAGCAGCCATGTCTTTTTGCACGAAGCCAATATCCTGATTGCCGAGCATCACCTGCACTTCCAAGCTTTCTTCTTCCGGTACTATGATCATCAGTTGTTGCGCTTCAGTGACGATACCGCCAATGGTGTTGATGGCGAGTTGCTGCACATAACCAGATACGGGAGCATAGAGAATTTGTTTGTCATTCATATCCGTAACCTTCACCAGCTCCTCACTGATGGTGGCGATCTGGTTGCGGCTATCGGCTATTTGCGCAAGCAGCTTACTTAAGGTGTCTGACTTGAGCGCATTGATTTGCTGTTGGGCTTCATTGATCGCAGCATCCAACTGTTGTTGTACTTGTTGCTGTGCAGCGAGGTCTTGCACACGTTCAATGCGCTGTTGTTCTAGCTCCAGATATTCGGCTTCTGATGCCATGTTTTTGGCATAGAGACTTTCCAGTGCCTGTGCCCGCTTGGTAATCATCGGCAGGGTTTGCTGGAGCTTTTTAATGGTTTCCTGATTGCCAATTTTTTCGCTCTGCACTTTTATAAGCCCGCTGTACAAACTACTCAATTGCGCTTGATATTGTTGCCACTGCTCCCAGGTTTTTTGTTGATGTAACAGTATTTCGGTTTCCGAGGGCTTGATCGCTGCATGAACGTTTAATGCGATCTCAGTGGCCATGTTCGGCTGTGCTTTATTGTTTATATCCTTGTTTGTAATCTTATCTGTGCTGGTCTGTTCACTCGCTTGTGATTCCGACGTATTGACCAAAAACGCTTGCAAGGCTTCTGCACCGGCCAAGTTGAGACTGGCATTGTGTAACTCCTGCTGCATACGCGCTTGGTCGGCAGCGGTGATGGTGCGATCTAGTGCGATCAGCGCATCGCCTTGATTGACAAACTGGCCTTCTTTTACATGAATCGCCTTCACAAAACCTTTTGTCAGTGGTTGGATTTGTTTTACACGGCTACCGGGAATAATTTTGCCTTCCGCACTGGAGACCACATCGACTTTGCCAATACAGGCCCAGATAAGCGTTAGCACAAATAACGCAATCAATACCCAAGCCAGCCAGCGAACCAAAGGGTTGGGTGGTGACTCCTGCAACTCCAGCGCGGCAGGCATAAACTCGGAAAGGTTTTGGTGTTTGGAACCATCACCCAGTTTGGCGCGCTCGCGCCAGGCATCAAGCAACTGCTGGAAGAAATTAATCATGAATCACCTCCAGCTTCGGGGTTGCATGTGGAGTTGTGTGTGAGCTGGTGTGCGGATGTGCCTGAGTATTTTTTGGATTCGGCGCGTGTTGTTGGTAGCCGTGCAATTGCGCGTAATAACCTTGCTGTTGTAGCAGTTCATCGTGCGGGCCTTGCTCTACGATCTGGCCTTTGTTCATCACAATAATACGGTTGCAAATGCGCACCGTACTTAAACGGTGGGCGATGATAAACACCGTGCGGCCTTTACAGATCTCCGTCATGTTGTCCTGAATAATCCGCTCGGATTCATAGTCCAGCGCACTGGTAGCCTCATCAAAAATTAAAATTCGTGGATTGGTTAAGAGCGCACGTGCAATGGCTAAACGCTGGCGCTGGCCGCCAGATAGATTGCTACCTTGCTCACCCACCATAGTGTCGTAAGCTTCAGGAAGATCAACAATAAACTCGTGGGCACCAGCGAGCTTGGCAACGGCAACAATTTGTTCCATGGGTACAGCGGGATTGGTTAACGCGATATTTTCCCGCACGGTTTGATTGAATAAAAAGTTCTCTTGCAACACCACACCGATATTGCGCCGCAACCAGGCGGTATCCACCATGGCCAGATCAACCCCATCCACCAATACCCTGCCGCTTTCCGGTAAATACAACCGCTGGATTAATTTGGTGAGCGTACTTTTACCGGAGCCAGAACGGCCAACAATACCGATAATCTCACCGGGTTTTACTTGCAGGTTAAAGCCATCGAGAATGACCGGGCCATCGTGACGGTAGCGAAAGCGCACATGCTCGAAACTGACATCGCCTGCAATAGAGGGCAAAGTGGAGCGATTGGGGTTATAGCCGGGCTCACGCGGCGTATTAAGGATATCGCCCAAACGCTCGATAGAAATTCCCGCTTGCTGGAAATCTTGCCAGAGCTGCACCAGTTTCAAAATGGGGCCGCTGACACGGCCTGCCAGCATATTAAAGGCAATCAATTCACCTACAGTGAGCTCACCACCAATCACCAGATGCGCACCCCACCAGATAATGCCAAGCGTCATTAATTTATTAATCAAGCCAGCGATTTGGTTGGCAACATTGCCGAGGTTTTGGCTGCGAAAAGACGCGCTCACATAGTTGGCTAACTGGTCTTCCCACTTGCGTTGCATTTGCGGTTCAACCGCCATGGCTTTTACGGTTTGTACACCAGTAACCGATTCCGTAAGAAACGCGGTATTGGCTGCGCCGTATTTGAATTTCTCATTCAGGCGATGACGAAGAATGGGCGCAATAAAAAAAGACAAGATTATGTAACAAGGGATCGTAGCGGCCACAACAAAAAACAAGGTAGAACTGTAGTACCACATGACCAACAGGAACACGATGGTAAAGCCCAAGTCGAGAATCAGCGTGAGCGCACTGCCGGTAATAAAATTGCGGATGGTATCCAACTCATGCACTCGCGCCACATTTTGCCCAACTTGCCGCGCCTCAAAATAGCCCATGGGCAAAGCCATTAAATGCTGAAATAACCGCGAACCCAATTCCACATCGACACGACTGGTGGTATGAGACATGGTGTAGCTGCGGATACCGCCAAGCAGTGCTTCAAAAATCGCAATTGCAAAAAAAGCAAAGGCGATCACATCGAGCGTACTGAAACCGCGATGCACTAGTACTTTATCCATCACCACCTGAAATAACAGCGGTGTAATCAAGCCAAACAATTGCAAGAAGAAGGAAGCAATCAGCACTTCGCCAAATAACTTGCGGTATTTAATCAGTGAAGGAATAAACCAGCTGATATCGAACTTTTGTTGCAGGCTTTCACGGATACCGAGGCGGCGGCTGAGAAAAATTACTTCGCCTGACCAGAGAGAAATAAACTCATCTGCGCTTAATGTCTTGGGCGTTTGCTCGCGTAAATCCTGCACCAATACTTTCGTCGGCACTCCATCTTCTTCGGCAATACGCGCGAGAATGATGTAATCGCCGTCTTTGGTTTTAGCGATAGCGGGTAGGCTTGAACCGACTAATTTAGCGAGCGGAAAGGTAAACAGTTTGGCTTTAAACGTAAGCGCTTTGGCTGCGCGGAGTATTTCGGTGTTGCCAAGGGGTTGGCCGGGAATTGCGAATTGGTGGGAGATTTGTGCCGCATCAGCGGGCAACTGGTGGAATCCCGCGAGCGCTACCAAGCACTGTAAACCTGTGTCCATGGTTTAGTCCATTTCAGCTATGATCAAATTGGCGCCAATGTTAATTACGAAAAGTTCTAAATTCAACTTTTTAATAACTTTTGTCACTTAAAACAACATGACACCGATGTCACCCAATTAAAAGTACGACATCTTCTGGAGCGCGTGACCGGAAAGGATTGAACAATCGGATCGCATGACGGCGCAGGCGCATAATGGAACCTCCCTCATCTCAGGAGGTATCTCGTTATGTTTACATCCAATCATGATAAATCCTTGCCGAAAGAACCCTGGAACAAAGGAAAACTCATCGGTCAAAAAGCCCCACTGAAAGTAAGCGACGTATGGGCCATCCGCGTGTGCTTGCAGATCACTCATCGAACGCGTGAATTTGCGATGTTTAACCTCGCCATTGATAGCAAGCTTCGCGCCTGTGACTTGGTTAAGTTGAAAGTCCGGGACATCTGTCACGGCACGCAGCTATTGCACCGCGCCACCGTAATGCAGCAGAAAACCCATCAACCTGTTCAATTCGAGATTACTTCGTTAACGCGACAGGCCGTTGAGTCTTGGCTAGCCAAAGCCAATCTTCGCAGTGACAACTACCTGTTCCCCAGCCGCGTACGCGAATCCCCACACATTACAACGCGGCAATATGCTCGAATTGTTCACCGTTGGATTAGTGACATTGGTTTGGATGCGTCTGCCTACGGCACGCATTCCCTCCGCCGCACCAAGGCATCATTAATTTACAAGCGAACCAAAAATTTACGCGCTGTGCAAATTCTGTTGGGGCATACCAAATTAGAAAGCACAGTCCGGTATTTAGGTATTGATGTGGACGATGCGCTGGAGATAGCAGAGCAGACGGAAATTTGAGGTGGATTCTTAACAAAATAAATGGCGGTATTTATTTTGCGTGAAGATCCGCTTTACGGGTGAAAGTATTCTTACGAACTGCGCTCCTTAAGGACCGCTTTGGGCACGTTACTGTCCTAAAAAACTGTTGCAGTGTACAAACACGATTACGCAATCCACCACAACCAACCCATACATTCCTAGCCGACCGGCAGCATGCTTCGCAAATCACACCTACCCACAAACACAAACCCGAATTAAAGACTATTGCCGGATATTACGCCAGCGGGTATTACAGGATATTACACGAGGGGGTTTTGTAGATTATTACTCCCCAAGAACAGCCTGCACGTATAGGATAGCGGCTGTAATTTTTGCGATGATGAACCCAATGCATTCAACTATAAAAAACGAAATACTTTTAGCTGTTTTAGTGGGCATGGCGGTGCTGCTGGGTGTTTATATGGCGCTTAAGCAGTTCACCGCGCTCAATGCACTGCAATGGCTGCTGATTGCCGATGGTTTGTGGGCTTATGTGTGCTGGCAGTTGTGGCGGCGGGTGGAATTGAACCGTGCGGATGAGAGTGCGCCGCTCTACCCTACCTTGGGTTGGGCAAACCGGTTGACTTTAGTACGTGGTGGATTGATTGCATTGACCGGGGGATTTTTGTTGCAACCACAGACTGCAGGATTAATCGCTTGGGTTCCGGGTGTGCTGTATGCAGTTGCGGCGCTGCTTGACCGCGTGGATGGATTCATTGCGCGCCGCACCAAACACACAAGCTTATTGGGCAGTGAATTGGACACAGTGTATGACGCGCTGGGTTTATTAGTGGCGCCGCTGCTCGCCGTGGGTTACGGCAAGGTTCACTGGAGTTTTTTATTGGTGAGCGCGGCTTATTATATTTTTGTGTGGGGCATGTATTGGCGGTGCACACATTATTTACCGGTTTACCCATTAATGCCCAGCTTGTTGCGCCGCACGCTTGCAGGTTTTCAGAAGGGCTTTGTCGCGTTTGTTTTATTGCCCTGCTTTCACGCGCCCTTAACAACACTTATGGGTGTAGCATTTATGCTGCCGATTTTATTCGGGTTTATTGTCGATTGGCTTGTCGTGAGCGGCAGGATTCCAAGCAATACACAGAGCCGCGATTTTTTTGATCGCGTCGCACAGTTCAGCCAATATTATTTTCAACCATCGTTGCGCGCACTGCTGTTTATTGCTGTTGTTATTTTTATCTTCCTTGAAAAAATTCATACACCGATATTCATGCAAACGAGCTTACTGCTATTAGCCAGCGCCGCGCTGCTCGGCTTCGCTGGCCGTGTTGCGGCGCTGTGCATATTAATAGTGGCTACATTACTGCAGGGCGAAAGCGCACTTAATGCAGTGAACGCAGCAATAATAATGAGCAGTGTTTGGTTGATGTTATTAGGCACAGGCAATTTTAGCTTTTGGCAGTGGGATGACCGCTGGGTTAACCGCCGCGATGGTGAGGACAGCCATTAATGCAGCGCGCTACATTATTTACCTTACTACTTTGGCTCAGTGCATTCGCCCTTGCCGCCTGGACACTCGCACAATTACCGCTTACCGATATAAGCACCAGCATTACCGCACTCAGCGCAGCGCAATGGCTTGTTTGGATTGGGCTAAATTTTGCAGTTATTTTGCTACTCAGCCTGCGCTGGCAAATATTGCTACAGGCTTTAGCGGTGCCGATCAATTTTTTCAGGCTGTTAATTATTCGCCAAGCGGGGCAAGCGGTAAGTTTTATTACTCCCGGCCCACAATTTGGCGGCGAGCCGCTGCAAATTTATTGGCTGTACAAATTAGGCATGCCACTGCGCAGCGCGCTTTTGTCGCTGGGGTTAGATCGTTTTTTTGAACTCTGGATTAATTTTTCAGTGCTGTTATTGGCGGTAATGATTTTACTTTTTGCTACCGGCGATGGCGGGAACCCTACAATTGGCGATTGGCAAAACGCGCTGCTGCCACTGTTGTTCTTTTTAGGTTTAATGTTGTTATTGGCTTGGGTATTAGTCAAACAACCAGAGTGGATTAATGCGCGCCTTGAACGCGTGGCGGCGCGCTGGCAACACAATTATCGGCTCAGCAAAATCAATCAACACTGGCAATCATTAGGCGATGATTTGCGCAATGCGTTACGCACACAAAAAATGGGTTTTGTTTGGGCGATTGTTTTATCGCTGCTTGGTTGGTTAGGGTTGTTGGGTGAGCTGTATTTGATTTTGCACTTTGTGGGTATTCAAGCTGACCTACACAGTTTCTTAATTATTCTAGTGGCGATGCGTATGGCCTTATTACTGCCTATGCCCGGTGGAGTTGGTACATTGGAAGCGGCGGTACTTTGGTCTTTTACTACGCTGAGTTTACCGGCGAGTGCAGCACTGGGTGTGATTGCTTTAATGCGTTTACGCGATGGGTTTATTTTGCTGGTTGGGCTTGGGTGTTTGCGTGCGAGCAGTAGCACTCGCACACAAACCATTAACAGCGAAGCCTAAAACTGCTTGCGGTACGCCGCCCAGCAGGTGGCGTTTTCCCAGAGTTTAATCGTGAGTGAACCTGTTCCGGGTGGATTAATCAGCGCGATGATTTTTTCATTGATGATGCGACTGAAATGTTCAATGCTGGGGTTTAATCCGGCGAATTCTTCCTTTTCATTCAGCATACTATCGCGGAAATAACTGACCACTTTATCCAGCGCGGCGTCTATCTCGACGATATCGACCAAATAACCATGTTTATCCAACTGGTCGCTTTCGATACTCACTTCTGCAACATAATGATGGGCATGGGGAAAGTTTTCACTGCCCCAGTCACCGCCGATTAGGAAATGGTTGGCAATAAAATCGCGGGTTACTGCAACGGTATACATAAAAATCTGCCTGTATTGAAATTAAAAAGATAAAAGAAAAATGGAAAATCAGTTATGCAGGTGCATAGGTAAAAACTGCCTGCAGAATTTGCTCAGGGGTTTGATGCAATTGCTGATAAATCGCAGGGGCATCGCGCAGTGGCGCGCGATGGGTAATCAATTGGCTTGGCTGCAATTTGCGCAGCATGTGCCAGCAAAGTTCAAACCGGCGCGCTTTATTCCAGCGGCCGCTCAGCTCCGGTGCAAGGCTGCTAACCTGGCTTGTAGTAATCTGCAACCGATTGCGATGGGCATCGCCACCTAATGCTATCGCTGCGGTTTTATTGCCGTACCAACTTCCGATCACAATGCGACTGGCAAACCCGGTTAAATCTATGGCGAGATTTAACGCATCCGGCGCGCCGCTAACTTCATAAATTAAATCGGCGCCTTTATTATTTTCGCCCTGTTGTAATTGATCATGCTGCAGCTGCTGTTTGAGCATTTGAATATCTGTTGTGGAAAATGGATTGAATGCAGCATTTACGCCGAGTTGTAATGCGCGTTCGCGGCGTAGTGTGATTGCATCTACTGCGTGCAATTGCACAAGCGGAAATTGCGCCAATAAACTTACGAGCAACAAACCAACTATGCCCTGCCCCAATACCACAACCCGTTCACCCAACGCGGGTTTACCGTCTTGCACTAAATTCACAGCGGTTTCCATATTGGGTAAAAACACCGCGTTTTCTGCGCTGATATCATCGGGCACAGGGATAAGATGTTCAGCGGTGCTAAAAAAATGGCTCGAGTGGGGTTGAAAAGCAAACACCCGCCGCCCGAGCCAATCTGCATCTACTTTGTCACCCACACTGGTCACTATACCGACGCTGGCATAACCGTATTGCAGCGGATACTGCTGTTGATTTTGCAGTGCGCTGATGTTTTCATCCAGCGCCATGTCGCTGGGAATTTGCCCGCGATACACCAACATTTCTGTTCCGGCGCTGATTGCAGAGCATTCGACGGCTATTAATAATTCATCATCGCGCAATTCGCGCACGTGATGCTCACGCACTTCAACTTGCTCAATATCGGTGAACCAGAGTTGTTGTATAGGCGGGATTTTTTTTGCTGGGGAGATAGTCGTCATGCTGCGGTATCGCCATAGGAAATATTTCCCCAGAGGATGAGATCATCACCCAGACGTTCGGAGAAAAAAGGATTTAATTTTGGTAATGCGGCGCGCGACGTTTGCTCTAAATCTTTCACCGCTTTGTAACCGCCAACAAATTGCGGCGTAATGGTGAGCACCACTGCATCCACCATGCGCGCCGATAAAAAAGCGCTGATCACACTTGCACCGCCTTCCACCATCAAACTCTTGATGCCACGATCCCACAATAATTGCAACGCGCGCGGCAAACACACACGGCCATCTGCATCGCCTTGCAATGCGGTAATATCCAAACCTTCGATTACTGTGCCCTTATCATCTACCGTGGTTAATACCCAGCAGCGTTTATCAGGCAGGCAGCACAGACGCGCTTTTGCGGGAATGCGCAATTGGCTATCCAATACGATGGGCTGTGGATTTTCGCCAACCCAGTGGCGCACGGTGAGCTGCGGGTCATCACTTAACACCGTGCCTATACCCACTAAAATACCGTCGTGAATACTGCGCAATTGATGGGTTAAACGCAGCGATTGTTCACCACTTAATGCCAGAGGTTCGTCGCAGCGCAGGGCGATACTGCCGTCGAGACTCTGAGCATAACTGAGGGTGACAAAAGGTCGGTCAGTTGCGCGAAATGCTTTTTTATTATCAGACAGCCAATGTTCAATTCGTTGATTCAGATTCATGCATATCACTGTGATGGAGCGTTTATTGTGGTGGGCTTTGCGCATGCCGGGCGCAACCGCGATCTTACGGCGCACTCTCACATTAGGCAAGGCAACTAACCCAATGATTCACAGTGGTGTGAATCACGCCGTTTATGCTGGCAATCACGCTGCGACTCATGGAGAATTGCGCCGCTACTGTTGAAGAATTGTGTTGCCATAGTCGGCTGAAAATTTTCTAACCTATGTTATGTAACGAACAATTCATGTCACGAACAATCTACGAGCAATGGCGTAATGGCGGTTATTTATTTTGCAATTCCCGGTGATATCAACACCTTAACCGGCGGTTATGGTTATGACCGGCGTTTGATCGCTGAGTTGCAGGCACTGGGTCACACTATTCATCTGGTGCAATTATCCAATCGTTTTCCCTTACCAGATTCAGCGGTACTCGCCGCTACCGCTGCGATATTTGCTGCCCTGCCCGACCAAAGTATTGTCATTGTTGATGGCCTCGCATTTGGCGTTATGGATGTTATCGCCGCAGAACATGCCGCGCGCCTCAATATCATCGCGCTCTGCCATCACCCATTGATGCTGGAAGCAGGATTAACGCAGCAGCAAACGCAACAACTTTTTTTATCGGAGCAGCGCGCACTGCATGTAGCCAAGGCCGTAATAGTGACCAGTGCAATGACGGCAAAAATTCTCACTGAACAGTTTGCCCTTCCCGCAGCGAAAATCACCATCGCACTGCCGGGAACAGATGCACAAACCTTTGCACTCCGCAACGGCAATCCGCCTGTGTTATTAACCTTGGCCACACTCACACGACGCAAAGCGCACGATGTATTAATCGATGCGCTCGCACAATTAAAACATCTGAGCTGGACAGCACGTTTTGTGGGTGGAGCAGAATTTGACCCTGAGTGGGTTTTATCATTAAAAAATAAAGTGGCGGAATTCGGGTTGGAGCAGCGCATTGTATTTGTAGGAAATGTAAACAATTCAGCACAAGAATATTCTGCGGCCGATGTGTTTGTATTGCCCTCACTGTTTGAGGGATACGGAATGGCATTTGCGGAGGCGCTAAGTTTTGGCTTGCCGGTTGTCGCCGCTCGAGTGGGCGCAGTGCCCTATGTAGTGCCAGCGAGCGCAGGCATTTTAGTTGCACCCAATGATTCAATTGCGCTCACTGCAGCATTAGAAAACCTATTAACTAACAAAACATTGCAGCAACAATTTCAAACAGGCGCACAAGCCGCCGCAAAAAAATTGCCTTGCTGGTCTGATACAGCGCGCAGTGTTGCGCAACTGCTACAACAAGACAGCCAAACATCAACCGTAAAAAGTGAGTAATGCATGAGTAGTTTTTCAATCGCCTGGCTGGATTTACGCGAAGCTGCTGATTTTGCCGCGCGTGACAAATCTCTCGCCACCGAATTATTACAATGGCTCGGCCAAGCCACTGACACCCTATCCCCCGACCGTATTATTGTTGATCTGGGCGCTGGCACTGGCTCTACCTTGCGCGCGCTCATCAAACTTGGCGCTAACAATTTAGTCTGGCGACTGGTGGATTTGGATGGAAAATTATTAGACGAAGCCCTGCGCCGCCACGGTAAAACCTGTTTGATTGAAGACTACCAAGCGGATTTAACAATTATTGGCGAATTACCACTGACCGGTGCACACATCGTATCTGCCTCGGCCTTATTTGATTTGGTATCGGCTGATTTTATTGATGCATTAATTGATCGCATCAACACTCGTAAAACAGCGGTGTACAGCGCGTTAAATTACGATGGCACCACCCAATGGATACCAGCGCATCCGCTCGATGAAAAAGTGCTCGCCGCTTTTAATCAAGATCAACACAAAGACAAAGGCTTTGGCCCGGCACTCGGCCCTGATTGCACTCGGTATTTAACACAAGCACTGGAAAACGTGGGTTATGCCGTTTCCATCGCCCAGAGCCCTTGGCAATTAACGGCAAAAGATACGCAGCTGCTAACAGAATTAATTAATGGCATTGTAGCTGCAGTTGATGAAAGTTATGGATTAGATACTAACGAATTAACCGAGTGGAAAAATTTTCGCATAACCAACATAAACAACGGCAGTTGTGTTGTCGGCCATTATGATGTGCTCGCACTGCCGCGCTAATTATTCGGCAGTGAAAAAGCCTCGATAAACTTATTGCGTAATTTATCCATCCGCCACACCGGCGCATCGGTAGCAGGCACCATGCCCGCTGTCCAACTCCATTGCTCTAACGCTTCTATTAGCTGTGGATCCCGCGCGATTAAATGCACTGGCACATCCATGCTACCGGGTTTAGTGCGATCTGTTTCGCCGGTGACAAGCGGCGCGGGTTGATGATCGCCCAATACCAATACCACTAAATCATCATCGCCATAATTCAGTATATAAGAGGCAATAGTTTGCAGCGCATATTCAATTGATAAACGAAATTGAAAACGAATTCGTTCATTATTTTTCCAGACTTCTTCCGGACTATCGCCACTGGTTGCTTGTGCATTAAACGCTGTGCCATCACCCACCGCATTCCAGTCAATTAGTTCAGGAATTGGCGTCCAAGGAGCGTGAGAAGAAATTAATGCAATTTCGGCCATCACTGGAATTGAGGGTTTTTCCGCGAGTTCACGTTTATGAAAAGCAGACAAAGTGTATTGATCCGGCATAGTCACCCAATTAAAGGGTTTGCCTTGGTAGCCGAGATTGCGCGAGTGGTAGATATGATCGTAGCCGTAATAATTTCCCTCTGGCCAATCCATAGTAATCGCGGGCATAACCGCCACTGTGCGCCAGCCTGCTTGATTAAACAGACGATTTAACGTGGGCTGTTTACTCATCATCAAACTGTTGTAGGTGATTTGGTTGTCGATCCACAAACCTGACAAAGCCGTGCCGTGAGCGAGCCAACTTAAACCACCTACAGTGGGCGAGGTTAAAAAGCTGCTGCGCACTGCAAAACCTTGCGCTTCCAACTCAGTGGAAACTTGCTCCAGCAGCGGACGCACATGGGGTGAAAATTCCGGATTATCCAGCACTGTGCGACCATAGGATTCAACAAAAATCATCAGTACATTTTTACCTTGCAAACGGGAAAATAATGCGCGGTATTGGTCGACGAATTTTTCGCTTTTATCTAATTGCGCATTGAAGGTTTTGAGGTCGGCAAGCGTCGCAACAATGGCGCGCGTGTGGTTGGATAAATGCAGATAGAACTGCATGGATGCTTTTGGTGAGCCGCTAAAAAACAAGGTAAACCAAAACGCCGCACCAACAAAAAATCCAGCTAATAACACCAATGGTGCGCGCTGCTCAGCTTTGCGCAACAAATGCTGCACGCGCCCCAAGACCCAAAACGTCGCCAGGGTGATGCTCAACACCAACAATATCAATAATGCGGCCACCACTAACGCACCCACCTTACCAATCGCACCGTTGAGCAAGTTCATACCATTAGCAAACAAATAGCCATCAAACACTGGATTAAATGGCCGCGCAAATACGTTAAACGTTGCCATATCGGCACACTTAAAAATAATCCCCAGGGCTAAAAACCCGGCCATTATCCAGCGCAGAATCAAACCCACACTCCCGCGCAACAGCAGGAGCACACTGAGCACTAGAATCTCTACAGGAAAAAAATAAAAGGATGAAATTCCCAGCGCATCAATGCGATTGGGAATATGCAACGCAACCATTAACAAGGCAATCGCAAAACAATGCAGACCAAACGACAAATAGGCGGGAGAAGAGCTAGTGTTAATCATGATATAAAGCTACGGCGACCTGAAATTTTTAATTATTCTTAAAGCTTATCATGCCGGGATCATTCAGGGCGACGCGCATAAAAAAACAAGGCGGTGGTTAGCCGCCTTGTTGATCTTGCAGTTTTGTACCAGCCGTTTAGGGATTAATCATCTGCCTTCACAATGGCTTGAATTAAGTTAGGGTACAGCTGGGCACCCGAGGCGCGATCAAACAATGCCATGCCGCCGTTACCGCCGTAACCATTATCCCAATACACCGGTACCATGCCGTGAGTGTAGGCAGATTTGGTGATGTATTCGTTCCAGTAGCTGCGATAGGTTTCGTGATCTGCAACGTTGGTACGCGAGACCACACCGTATTCGCCCAGAATGACCCCGATACCTTTATCCACAAAATTGATTTTCATTTTTTGAAATTGCGCATCGGTATAGGCTTCATTTGCCCAGGTTTCCGTCGCATTGGGATTAGTCGCATTTTTACCCCACTGGGTAATATTGCTGCTGGTGTTCAAGGTGAAGTTGTAAGGATCGTAATAATGCACTTCCATCATTAAACGATTACTTACGGTATCGGTCGGGATTTTTGCAAAATTAACCGTGTGATCGATATTGGTATTGAAGCCTTGCACCACCAAATGACGGGTCGCATTTTTTCCACCGGTCGCGCGCACCGCGGTAACAAAGGTTTGGTTGAAACTGTTTTGCACTGTGTAGTATTCGGCAGTGGGTGTGCCGTAATCGCCATCAACCATCACTTCGTTAGTACCTGCAAAAAGCAAGCGATCATCATAGTTAGCAAAACGCGTGGCGATCTGCGTCCACATAATTTTCAAACGATTATTGACATAGGCTTGTTGCGCATAGGTCGGCTGCATCCAGCCATTATCCCAATGAATATTCATCACCACATACATATCCGCATTGAGTGCGTAATTAACAACTTGCTCAACACGATCCATCCATGCGGTTTGAATCACAAAATTTTGCTCGTTTGAAAATTTACTCCATGCGACAGGCAAACGAATCGTTTTAAAACCTGCTGCTTTCACCGAGTTAATTAACTGCTGGGTAATTAACGGATTACCCCAATTGGTTTCACCGCCGATTGCATCCAGCGAGTTACCCACATTCCAGCCTATACCCATCAATTTAGTCAGTTGTACACTGGTTACACCAGCAGAACTGGCTGAACTGGAAGAGCGCGAACTGGCGCTGGATGAACTTCTGCAACTCGGTGGGCCGTACAAAGCGCAGTACTCCGGATTCCAGGTTTCCCAAGGACAATCAGGCCAACTATTTCCCTGCGGACAACTTAACGATGAACTGTTCGAAGAGCGACTAGAAGAAATACTAGAGCGAATGCTTGATGAACTCAGTGAAATACTGGATGAGCTCGATGGCACGCATGCCCCACCGGTTACGCCAAACGGCGATGGCTGGCTAGTACAAGTAGCGCGGGAAATACAGCTCTTATTGTTTTCATAACCCCAACCACTTTGTGTAGTAACACACAAGGGATAGAGCGAGCCGTACCAGTTACATTGCTGTACGCCCGAACACGCTGATGTCGATGAACTGCTGGACGAGCGAAGGCTTGATGAAAGCGCACTCGATGAAGACACAATGCGTGATGAAGATGAGCGACTTGAAGGAATGTTGGAAGAAGAACTGGATCTACTGGTTGCAGTAGAAGAAGTACTGTAGCTATTCGTGCAAATACTTCCGTACACAATGGGCGCCTCAATGGCGCCATTGCCGTTAACCTGAATACCAATTGAAACGGTCTCGCCTGGCTGGATATTAGCATTCCAACTTAAGTTGCTGGCCGTGTAAGGATTGCTGCCCGTAACCGCGCCGTTCCAACTGCCAGTCACGCGGTTATTAACGTAACTCCAATTCACACTCCAACCATTGATTACCGTAGACCTTATGTTGGTAATTTCTATGCTGGCCGTTGCGCCACTTCCCCATGAGTTATTGACGACATATTTACAGTTAGCGATGGGCGCAATCGAACTTAGCGCAAGCGAACCTTGCGCTGCGAACATGCCGGCACTGAACAGTGCAGCAGTCGCGAGTTTTTTAAGCTGCGAGATATTCATCAGGGAGAGCTCCTGTTGTTATTGGTTTATAACCCGACGCAAGGACACGTTCTTTCGACCGGGAGAATCTGCCGTGGACTAGATACAGCGGCGCTATACAGCATCATCGAGAGGAAATATCGAGAAAAAGCTTTGTTATCAAAATAGTCAGCAGGACTACATACTAATAACTAATGCGATAAATAAGACACTGAAGACAGGAAGTAACGGTGTTTTTGGCGACACAAAATTCATTTTGCGATACAAATCACAAATGAAGCATTGTTTATATATAAAAAAATAGATTGAAAAAATACTTAATGAAGAGAACAGAAATGGGCTAGCGTTAGGAAAACACCCATTAACTTAAGTATGGAGCGAGGCCCACCATGTTTCTTGTTCAGACTATTTATTGCAGTAAAGTAAATACCACTATTAACCACAAAGACATTGAGCAAATACTGGCATCCTCTAGCAAACACAATACAAAAAGACATATCACTGGCATGTTGGCATTCAATGGTGAATATTTTTTGCAAGCATTGGAAGGATCAAGAGCTAACGTGAGCGCATGCTTGGAAGTGATTTACAAAGATCAACGCCATCAAGCACTCTGCATTATTCAGCACCGCGAGATCGCCGAACGCGATTTCTCCGCTTGGGGAATGGCTTATGCGGGACAAAGCAACCTCAGCCGCGAGCTACTGCTACGCTATTCTGACAATCCTGAATTTGTCCCCAGCAACCTTTCCGGCGCGAGCGCACTGGCACTATTAAAAGCGTTACGGACACCCACTGAAACATGACACCAACTTGACATAACTAGGCCACTGAAATTCAGTGGCCTTTGATGAATTTTTCAGAGAGCTGCGGAGAATGCTGATTTAGCAAAAAGCCCACGCAAAAATGCGCGTTGGGCTTTAGGTGTTGGCTCGCCGCTATAGGGTAGAAGTGTCCAGGTTTCTGTGGCAGACATAGATTCGTTGGGCTTGAGTGTTTTATAAGGTGCATGTACTTCCAGCTCTAACAATCCCTCATCTGGATTGGCATTTAAAAATTCTTGATAAAGTTCAATTTGCCCCTGCTCTGGATGAATCGCATTTTTCGGCTGCAGAGGAAATTGGATCAGCAATAATTGTTGGTCGCGAAATGCCGCTAACCAACCCTGCTCCGGCTGAATAAAAATTTTGCCTTTGCGCCCTTGGTGTGTAACAAGCGAAAAATTTTCCAACGCAAATAATCCCTCACTGAAATTATGTTCCAGCGGCCCATAGGTTGCGTCGGTAAAATGTTCGATGCGCACATCGCTCATGGCCGCGACGGGAACATAAACATTGGTAGTGTGTGGTACACGGGTGTTAAACCAAATATCCCAGGCGATCGTTGAATCGCGAATATTTTGAGCGTTTACCGCTATCCGAATTTGATTGGGCTTGCCTTCCACCAGCGCAAATGTTTTCTGCATAACAACACCTGATACCGGGCTGCTGGGGCTTTGCATCACCACACGTTGGGCACTTTTTTCCTGCAAGGTATTTTTCGCGAGAATCAAAAAAGGATCTGGCGGCCACACCGCTTTTGCCGCACTGCGCGCTGGGTTTACCAGCTGATGCACCCACCATTGGCTCTGCGGACCTACCCAGGTTTCGTGACCAAAATAGGCAATATTATTCGCATTTGGCGTCACAGCAGGATTAGGTTCGCTGACAACTGCAGCACCCACGCGCAAAAAATTGGGCTGATCAACTAGACCTACCGATAAAATGCGGCCGCCAATATCCGGTGTAACTTCAACAGCAACCGTACCGTTGTTCAATGAAATACGCGTGATTTCTGCTTGCGCACACAGCGCAGTAAATAAAGACATATACAAAAAAATCCTTACTAAAAAGACAGGAGGAATGGGCATGATTGATCTCTCACTCAATATTTTTTGTAGGTTTTTTTGCAATGTGCGGCAAAATCTACGCTGGATGTTGCCTGCACTGAGCGCTCTATATCGGGATTCAATTAACTGATATCAAAGCAGCGGTTTGGAATTTAGTATTTGCAGTAATTGTTGCAGGTGCACAGAAGACTCATAACCTAATGGGGTTAGATAACCACCATCAACTTGAGTTGTTAACTGTTTTTCAAACAGGCGGCGGGTCGCAGCGATTATTTCACTCGAAGCTTCTGAGTGAACCTTTAATCCAGACTGGCTAGTACTGGTATCAAACATACGCAGCACCTGCATTTCGGCAACCAACTCTTGGGATATTGGCATACTCATTCTCCGTTATTATTAATTTTTAATAGCGCATCTTTGTAACACCAAAGCAGCAGATCCTTTGGGTCATTCAGTTATAAATAGCATAGCTCGCGCATATCACCAAAATAATTAGCAAAAAAAACCGACCAAACACAAAGTGAAAGGTCGGCAACTAGACAGTTTTAGGGGTAACACTTGGAATCTGGCAAGTGGCCGGGAGCTGTAATAAAACCGCTCCACCCACCTGAATCCATTGAAAAAATCATCCTTGACCGAGGCATCTCTCCAAATGCCTGTCCATACTCACTCTCACTCGGTTACTTACTTCGCTGCAGTTATTGCAGCGGTGGGTAAGCATTGTTCACTAAAATTTGGAATGCTCCTTTAAACCAGCGACCTGCCACAGGAGCATTAGCCAAGGCTCCAGTAGTAGTGCCAGCCGCATTCGTATAGGTTGGATCGCAGTTACGGTCAAAACCTTTCGCTGGATCTTGAGGATCAAATGACAACTCCTTAGACGCAGCGCCGTCAGATTCACCTGGTGGTTTCACCCACACATACGCATCAATACCTGTAACTGGCGCCACTTGCGGACGCTCACCTATACCACCGGGCTGGTTACACCAGTTTCCACGGTGCGCACGACGGTCAATACGCGATTGATCTACGAATGTATCCAGAACGGTGCTGGTAGATACAGCAGTCGGACGGTTTGGACCACCCCAACCATTACGTGATGTGTCTACCAACATACCAATGGTTGATGGGAAACCAGATGCAATCATCGCGGTACGCCACGCTTGCACAAACGAAACTTCGCTGAAATGAGGATTCCACTCGTAAAATTTCGCTTGGCGGGTTTGAGTGCCACCATTACCGAATGAGCTGTTCGCCAATGAATCCAGGAATGGTTCGTAGAGCGGTGTATAACCTGATGTGTTAGAAACAAAACCAGCGATTGAATTTACTCCACCAGTTGCACCCTTAATCGCATTGCCAATCAAAGTAACGGCCTTGCCGAAGTTATCAGTCCAACCCAACCAGCCTGAGTGACCTATATCAACGTAGCTGTACACATTAGTAATTGGATACAATTTGCTCAGTGTGTAACGGGTATTAGCCACATAACCATGAGTTGGGTCGGTCGCTTCTTGACATGCAGGAGTGCTCAAGTTGGTAACCAAGTTTGGCAGTGAATCCGGCTCAATAATCGCGATAATCCGCAGTGATGCGTATTTAGGATCAGAGAAAATTCCGGCAATGACATCGACATACTCGTTGCGATAGCGTGCACTACCCTCAGCAGTTTGTTTTAACTCGCCATTCGATGCTAGCGCGTGACAATCGCGATTTGGCAGGTCATACACAACAACCTGAATCACATTAGCTTTTTGCGCCAATGCGGCATCCAAGTGATCGCGCAGGCCGAAGCTGCCATCGGTCGGTGCAATAGCGCCGATGCGATCCATCCACACCGCAGTGTTATAACCCGCCACTTTTGAACCATTGGTTTCTGCCTGAGCCTTAGCAGACCAAATTGGATCGACGTACCACTGAGCACCCACGAATGGATTATCCATACGCACACCAGGTGTCACGCTCGATACCGACGAACTTGAACGCGAACTAGGCGCAATAGATGAACTGGTACTTGGAACTGAACTTGAGGTAGTTGCAATACTTGAACTACTGGGCATCAGTGAGCTGGTTGTTGCTACCGAAGAACTACTTGGCGCGACTGATGAACGCGAGCTTGGCACTACCGAACTAGTAGTGGCAACAGAAGAACTGCTAGGAACAACGGACGAACGAGAACTCGAACCTGGAGCAATACTGCTAGACGAACCGCCTACGATATTGGTGCAGGTAGAGCGCGAAATACAACTCTTGTTATTTTCCCAGCCCCAGCCACTTTGCGTAGTTACGCACAGAGGATAAAGGGTGCCATACCAGTTGCATTGCTGGCCGCCATTATTAGGTGCGCTAGAGCTGCTCACTACAGGAGCAGAGCTGCTTGAGCGAGAAGAGCTAACGGGCGGGATGCTCGAAGGCGCTGACGAACTAGCTACTACCGTGCCGGAGCAAATACTGCCGGTGAAGCTTGGGATTTCTGCTGAGCCGCCACGTTTATCGACCTGAATACCAAAACTGACACTTTGACCTGGTGGCAGGCTGCCGTTCCAGCTCAGATTGCTCGCCGAATAGGGATTGCTGCCACTCACGTTAGCATTCCATGAGCCACTTAAGCGATTAGTTGCATACTGCCAACCCACAGTCCAGCCACTCACCGCAGCCGTGCCGCTATTGGTCACTACAATTTCGCCGGTAAGGCCAGTATTCCATTCATTAGTGATTTTATAGGCACAGCCAGCGGCAGCGCCTTGGCTAGCCGCAGCTAGACCAAGGCTTAGCAGCGCAGCCAAGCCATACTTTTTACTTATTGGAGTTGCCATTCAAGTTCTCCTGGATCCGATGAGGAAGGCGTAAAGCCTCGTTATTATTTTGTGCCAGCAATGAAGACGCCGACTTTGCTTACATTCCAGTAACATTGCCAGGCATTTGCCTACACGACATTTTCCCAACCACAAATTGATTGCGCTATCTTATCGATTGCACACAACGCAGAGAGATGACGCAACTCAGCAACATGCTCATTCACAAAAATCAATTACGGAATATATTCAAACGTAGAAGCAGGACAAAAACACGCGAAAACCATCTAAATCATTCTTTTTATCATTATTAAAAGCAAAAAACCGCTTGTCGCGTGAAAATACGGTCCAGCAATGTAGCGCGGCAATAATATGATTTTATCTACACCACAGTCCGAGACCAGGCTCACATTGTACACTTGCACACTAGAAAATCTATCAGATATATGTTTGCGCAATCCTTTAGGCGACAAAATTTTCGAAAATTACAGCTGCCTGCAAAAATTGCTCACCAGCTTTGAGCTTGGGGGGCAGTTCAATTGTAAAAATGGAAAGGTTTCTATTTATTGATTACAAAGATCTCGATTTCGTCAACCCACAACCAACGACAACGCTTCAACCCAACATACAAACAATCTTTCACCTATGAATTAAATGTCACTCACTTTTCACCTCATTCAACCTACATCTAAGTAAAAATCGGTTAACTTTGATTTTTTTGCATTGTTTGCGCTACCATACTGAGGTAAATTAGCGCCGTACACTTGTATATCAGCATAAATAAGTCACTGGATGCATACAGAAAAACACAATAATAAAAACCATAGATCGCATTCTAATAACTCAAAAAATAACTATTTTTTATTTTTAAATATTTTTTTACCTGCAATAGCGCAGGTATCAAAACGCTATTTCTATAACACCTAAATTTTATTTTTACATTGTTTATTTACACTTAAATTTTCGACGGCAACTTGTTAGCGCAACCAAAAAACTAAAATAGACAAAGGCGTGAATCATTATGTTAAAAACCCTCATTGTTTATGCTCACCTCCTGGCTGCTTGTGTAGCTATCGGTATTTTACTTATCCAGGATCTGGCACTGGCCAAATCCAAAGGCAGCCCGCTATCGGCTTCCGCCATCAAAGACCTCACCCGATCGGCCGAAATTATGTTTATCGCCCTGATCGCCCTGTGGATTTCCGGCCTGTCGCTGGTGCTGATCGGCTATCTGGATAACCCTCAGTATTTAATGAATCCCAAACTCTGGGCCAAATTCACCGTGGTCGCTGTGTTAACCCTGAACGGTATCGCCCTGCACTACTTCAGCTTCCCTCGCGTCACCTCGCGCAAAGGGCTACTGGGGCTGCCGACCTTTGAACAAATTCTGGTGACCCTTACCGGTGCCCTCTCCTCAGTGTCCTGGCTGTTTGCCTGTTATCTCGGCATCGCCCGCCCCTGGAATTACACCGTGGACTACAGCTTTGTCATGTTCATCTACTCAGGCCTGCTGATTGGTGCGTTTATTGTGGCGGGTGAAGTCTTGCGCGCCATGCGCAGAGCAGAACCCGAGCCTCCTATGCTCACCGAACAAATTCGGATGAACACCTCCCGTAAATTTGATTGATTTCTAAACCCGATAGTTGCTATCGGGTTTTGGTCGTGATGACAGCGCTGTAATGATCATGACGACCCGCTGTACCTGTTTGCTTTACCCGTTCCGTTTGTTTTACCCGTTTTGACAATAACGATGTTGATGACCGTTGCCAGTGCAAGCTGGCATTTACCTCCGAGGAAGACACTATGAGTAGCTTTAAAGCCTCTGCGATCACCCCTCGCCTGGATGGAGCCCTAAAACGCTCCCTCTATGCGGTAGGGTTCTCCCTGGCTGTATCCACTCTTTCCACTACCGCATATGCTGGTTGCCAGTATGTGATTAACAACCAGTGGAATAATGGATTCGACGCCAAGATAAGAATAACCAACGATGGGACTAGTACGATCAATGGCTGGACCGTTAACTGGCAGTACAGCGGCGACAACCGCGTTACCAGTAGCTACAACGCCAATTTCAGTGGTAGCAACCCTTATACCGCCAGTAACCTAAGCTGGAATGCGAGTATTGCGCCCAATCAAACTGTTGAGTTTGGCTTCCAGGGCAGCAAGGGCGCAGCAGCGGCTCAAATCCCCGTCATCACGGGTACCGCCTGCGGTGGCACTACCCCATCATCGGTGGCGGCATCGTCTGTTGCAGCTCCTTCGTCAATTCCCGGCGTATCCAGTTCACGCTCTTCTGTTTCTTCCAACGGCACGCCTCAAGGTGTAGCGCCATTGGTAGTACAGGGCAACAAAGTAACCGCCAATGGCCAACCAGCCAATCTGGCAGGTATGAGCTTGTTCTGGAGCAATACGGGGTGGGGTGGCGAGAAATACTACAACGCCCAAACCGTGGCTTGGTTGAAGTCTGACTGGAAAGCCAATCTGATCCGTGTGGCGGTAGGCGTTGAAGAGTCCGGCGGTTTACTGACCGACTCGTCTAACAAGACTCGCGCCATGACTGTGATCGACGCGGCCATTGCTAACAACATGTATGTGATCATCGATTGGCATACCCATACCGCTGAAAACAATAAAGCCGCTGCTATCACCTTCTTTAAAGAGATGGCGACCAAGTACGGCAACTACAACAACGTGATTTATGAGGTATACAACGAGCCGCTACAGGTATCCTGGAGCAACGTGATCAAGCCTTATGCGACCGATGTAATCAAGGAAATCCGTGCGATTGACCCGGACAACCTGATCATCGTAGGTACTCCTACCTGGTCACAAGACGTGGATGTTGCCTCGCAAGACAAGATCACCGCGTATAGCAACATCGCTTACACCCTGCACTTCTATGCGGGCACCCACAAGCAATCCCTGCGCGACAAAGCACAAACCGCGTTGAACAACGGTATTGCCTTGTTTGTCACCGAATGGGGTTCAGTGAATGCCGATGGTAATGGGGCGGTTAATACCGCTGAAACCAATGCTTGGTTGAGCTTCCTCAAAACCAACGGTATCAGCCATGCTAACTGGGCATTGAATGACAAGGCAGAAGGCTCTTCTGCGCTAGTGCCAAATGCCAGTGCTAACGGTGGCTGGACGGCAGCGCAATTGACCGCTTCAGGTACCTTGGTACGCAACAATATGATTAGCCAGAACGGTGGATCTACCTCGAGCGCGGCACCATCCAGTGTTGCACCGTCTAGTGTTGCACCCAGCAGCTCACGCTCTAGCACCCCAAGTTCAGTGGCACCAAGTTCAGTAGCGCCAAGCTCTGTAGCATCTTCTGTGAACAACGGCGCAGGCGTTCTGTTCAGCGAAACCTTTGAAAGCGGTGCGGTAAATACTCAACCAAGCGGTTGGGAAAACTTCATTGGCTGGGTTCCAAACAACAGCAATACCACCTCCGGTGCACAATATGCGTTGATTGACAGTTCCAAGTCTTACAGCGGTGGCAAGTCCATTCGCTTCAAAGGCGGCGCTGCACCTGCGCAAATCATCCGCGCCCTGCCTGCTGGCACCCAACGTCTGTATACCCGTGCGTACGTGAATATGAGCGTAGCGATGGGCAATGTAGCCGGCGACAACCACGAGCACATTCTTGGCCTGAAAAAGACCAAAGATGCCAACGATGAAATCCGTGTTGGTCAAATCAAAGGCGTTTTAGGTACCAACCATATCCCAAGCGATAACATCGCCCCGAAAATGAGCCAATGGTACTCAGGCCCGCAAATGGCGGCCAATACCTGGTACTGCGTTGAGGTGGATTATCTGGCGGATCTGGCTTATGACACCTTGAGAATGCGCGTGAACGGCAATGAAGTTCACTCCATTACCTCGGCTAACGATTGGAACAACGGTGCCTTGGGTGCTGATTGGATGAGCGATAAGTTCAACTATGTGATGTTTGGTTTCCACAGCTTCAGCGGCCGTTCTGCTGACGTTTGGATGGATGACATCGTTGTGTCTACCCAACCTATCGGTTGTGGTGCGACACCACCGCCTGCAAGCTCAAGTGCACCAAGCTCTGTTGCTCCATCAAGCCGCTCCAGCACACCAAGCTCTGTGGCGCCATCCTCATCAGCACCATCTTCTGTGGCTCCAAGCTCTTCAGCGCCAAGCTCTGTAGCACCCAGCTCAAGCAGCCGCTCAAGCTCTTCTGCTGCTACGACCGCTGCATGGACTCTGGATACCACCGCGTCTTACCTGAACTTCGTAACTGCCAAAAACACCCACAACGTGGAAGTGCATAGCTTTACTGGCCTCAGCGGTGACATCAGTGCAGCCGGGGTAGCCACCCTGACTATCGATCTGGCCACAGTGAGCACCGGTATCGACATCCGCAATCAGCGTATGCGCGATCTGTTGTTCGAAACAGCAACCTATCCAACCGCCACCATCACGGTCACTGTTCCCGCTAATGCGATCAGCAGCCTTGCCGTTGGTCAAAGTTCAGCGACCGATATCTCTGCCAGCCTGAACCTGCATGGTGTGACCGGTGCGATTACCACCAAAGTCTCCATCCAGAAACTGTCGGCTAACCGCGTCCTGGTACAAAGCTTATCGCCCATCCTGATCAAGGCTGGCGACTATGCACTCGCCGATGGTGTGGAGGCTCTGCGCGCAATCGCTGGCCTCGGATCGATCAGTGTGGCCGTGCCTGTGGACTTCGCGCTCGTCTTTGACGCCCGTTAATTGGATGAAGCTTAGAGAGAACCTATCATGAAAAAATTATTGAAACTGTCGATGCTCTCCTGCGGGGTAACCCTGGGCATCATGGCTTCCAGCGGCGCTATCGCCCAGGGAGCCTGTAGTGTGAATTATGCTGCCGTCAACAGCTGGGGCAATGGTGCGCAAATTACCACCACCATCACCAATACCAGTGCCGCTAAAACCAGCTGGGAACTCTGCTGGACTTACGCGGGCAATGACACGATTGCCAACCTCTGGGATGGTACCCATACCCAAACCGGTAAAAATGTCTGTGTGAAAAACGCCGGTTACAACGGCAATCTACCCGCTAACGGCACCGCGTCGTTCGGATTTATTGTCAATAACCCAGGTACCGCACCCACTGCCTTCACCCTCAACGGTGCAGCCTGTGGCGGTGCCGCCAGCAGCGTTCCAAGCAGCGTGGCGCCCAGCAGCGTGTCTTCCAGCAGCAGAAGCAGCACCCCTAGCAGTGTGTCTTCCAGCAGCGTAGCGCCCACCGTGGCCGCACGCTGGTTGCTCGATGCCAGCAAATCCACCTTTAACTTCGTGACCGTTAAAAAGAGCCTTGCCGGTGCCGAAACACCTGAAAGCATGACCTTTAGTCAGCTGACCGGTACTGTCGCCACCAATGGTCAAGCCACACTGACCATTCCGCTCGCCAGTATCAGCACCAACAACGTAGTGCGCGATCCACGTATGCAGAGCATGCTGTTTGAATCCAACTACTTGCCTAGCCTGCACTTCACCACCCAGCTCGACCTGGCGGTAATCGATGCAATGGCTCCTGGTAGCACCAGTGTTCAAACCCTTACCGGTAATCTGGTTCTGCACGGCATCGTGAAAGCATTGACGTTTGATGCCCTGGTGGTAAAACACGCCAACAACAGCGTCAGCTTCTCACCGCGCAAACCCATTGTGATCAACTCCGTTGATTTCGATCTGAATGCCGGTGTTGAAGCCCTGCGTGCGATTGCAGGTCTCTCAACCATTGGTGAGAAAGTACCGGTTTACTTCAAGATGTTCCTGAACCGCGACAACCCCACCAACATTCCAGCGATTAGCTTGGCCGCTGCGCCTGCTGCCGCTACCGGCCTGACCGGTACTGTCAGCAACGCCACTGGCACCGCTAACCTCAACTGGGCTGATGTCAGCAACAACGAAACCGGCTTCCTGGTTCGTCGTAAACTGGCGGGGACTACCGGTCAATGGGCCACCCTCACCAATGCGGCGGCTAACAGTGTGAGCTTCGCTGACAGCCTGACTGCCGCTGGCAGCTATGACTACAAAGTCATCAGCTACACCGACAGTATCCCCGCTGCTGCGACTGCTCCGTTGTCACTGGTGTATAACGGGACCACCGGCTCTTCGGTATCCTCAACCAGCAGCTCTGCGGTAACCTCGATTAGCTCTTCGAGCAGAAGCTCAACCTCGGTTTCCTCTGGCAGCTCTAGCAGCGTTGCCTTCCTCGGCAATGCCACCACCGGCGGCAATATTTTCAAAACCAAAGGTTGTGCAGGTTGTCACGAAGACCCAGATGGTGATGGCGTATTTGAAGGTTTTGCGTTCAACGTAAACTCCTTTACTTATCCAACCAGATTTGCAGTAAATAACTACACAGATGCCAATGTCGCTGGTTTGAGCACCTTTATCAGCCAGCAAATGCTTCCACGCGTGGGCGGCTGTACCGATGCGAACTGTGCCGATCATTTGGCCGCCTATCTCTGGTCGCTTAAAGGCCGCGTTCAAACTGGCGCCGTAGCGTGCGATACCTCATCGCCAGTGAAATACGGTATGCGTTCGGTTAAGTTGTTAACCTCTTTCGAATACCACAACTCATTGCAAGCTTTGTTTAACAGAACATTGCCAGCCAACTTCGCGTCGAAAGAATTGGCGAATGCCGATAAAACAGTCGCTAACTTGCCAAACCATTTGACCGAGCCAGTCTCTGAAGCGCGCTTGCTGTCGTACAAGAAAAATGCTGAAGATATTGCCAGCTGGGCAATCACCAACAATGCGGTGACGCTGAACAATTGCAGCGATACCACCTCAGCAAGTTGTGCCACCAGCTTTATCGACAACTTCGCGTATCTGGCTTTCCGTCGCCCACTGACCAACGAAGAGAAAACCGAGTACACCGCAATTGTACGCAACGGTTCAACCGGTCTGCGCTGGGCTATCCAAACGGTGTTGATGTCACCACAATTCTTGTATCGCACCGAACTGGGTATTCCCGTTAGTCAGGCTCGCTCACAATCCTGGGGTAATAGCTCGGTATTCCAATCTGCTGACGGCACTGCTTATGCACTGGATCCCTACGAGTTTGCATCCGCACTAGCCTACATGTACACCGGTAGCGCACCCGACAGAACCCTGTTAACCGCAGCTGCTAATGGCTCACTCGAAAATGCAACCTCACTCGGCCAGCAAATTGACCGCCTACTCGACTCCGATCTGGGTAAAGCACAAATAGGTCGTTTTGCGGGCCTGTGGTTCCGCACTGATGGTGTGGTCGATATGGCTCGTACTGGTAGCACCAGCTTCAATCAGTCAGTGAAAGATTCCATGGCGCAAGAGATTCGCGAAATTTACAAATACGCGTTCTACAACAACTTGCCATTCACGGATATTTACACTGGCGATTACACCGTACTTAACAGCACCTTGTCGCAGTACTACGGCGTGGCAGGCGGAGGCACCAGTGCAGCCGATTGGCGGATGGTGAACACTGCCAACTCCAAACGTGGTGGGGTATTGGCCTCTGGTGCATTTATGACAGTAAATGCTCACGCTGGCCGCACCTCGCCAATCAAACGTGCCGTGCATGTGCGTCAGGATATGCTGTGCCAAAACATTCCATTGCCAACGTCATTTGAAGACAACACCGGGTTACGTGACAAAGCCGCTCTTGACGCTCAAACCGCGTTGGAAGCTGGCAACCTGACTACCACCCGTTTCTACGATATGCAAACCGCAGTACCGGGAACTCCTTGCGCACAATGCCACAACGCAATTATCAACCCGCTCTTCGCAGTTGATGATTTCGACCACTTGGGCATGCCACGCGCATTGAGCAACGGCAAGGTTGTACAAAAAGCATTGGATCTGAACGGCAACGAAGCGCGCACCAATTTGGTTGAAATACCAATGGTTAATAACGGCGGGCGCTTGTTTGGTGCCAATGGCGTAGGCACAGTTGGCTTCAATGAAGTGAATAATGAAAAAGATACTGGTTCACCAGGTCTTTCATTCACCGGCTCTAAAGATTTAGGGAAAGTGATGGTAGCCAATAACCTACCCGGTATAGATGCGTGTCTGATCCAAAAATCATTCCGCTATGCAACCGGTTATTCACTGAGCAGACAATTCCAGGATGACACACTGGAAACTCCGCTTACTACCCAACAGCAAGGGCAACTGGCCTGTGTATCCGATGCACTGAAAACCAGACTCTCTGCGAGCAATCGCAATCCAAGAGCCATGCTGAAAGAACTGGGGATGTCTAACGTAATTCGTTTCCGTCGCTAAGGCTTAGTGGGTGGAGCACTGCTCCACCCCGTAGCTAGACAACCAAAAACAGAATTCTAAATCCAAGAGGTTTGGTTATGAAAAAAATTGATAGCAAATTTCGCCACTTACCCGAGGAAGATGCACTCGAGGCGATGGAACATCACAAAAAACTCGAAGAAGGGCCTGCTGCACTGAATGCATATTTGAAAGAAGATTATTACAGCGGCAACAAACAAATCCGTGAAGACTTTGTCAGAAAAGATCGTCGCCGTTTTCTTGACCTGATTGGCAAATCCGGCATCGCAGCAGGGCTGCTAAAAAGCTCTGCATTAGTGGGCGGCATTTTGGCCAACCGTCATGTGCTCGCGCAGGACGCCACCAACAAACGTGTCGTATTTTGCTACTTGAACAGCGGTGCAGCTGCGGGTCAGTGGATGCCAACTAGCGCAAGCCAGATGAACCAGATTACCCGCCCCTATGGTCCACAGGGTTACGCGGTGTCCGACATATGCCACTTCCGTCAGGTGGATGTAATTACCTCTGGTCACGCAACTGCGATGAACTCTCTGGGCGTGACAGATTACAACTCACCCACCATGGACAAGCGTATTGCATCGGTACTGGGCAGCAGCACGCCTCGCTCATCGATTTATTTGGGTGCAAAAGCTACAACCAACGGCACACTCTGCAGCAACATCGGCCCCTGCCAGGACAATCCCACCCAGGCACTCGCCAGTATCTTTAGTGGCACTGGTGGCGGCGGTGGCGGAACAACACCTGATACAACTTATGCCTTGTCTTATGATGCGCAATTGCGTGCACTTGATTCCATCAAGAGCAAACTTAGCACGCAGGAATATGCACGTTATCAGGAACATATCGATTCACTGAAGAAAATCAAAACCAATACTGCGAATGCAAATAGCAGTAGCAGCAGCGGAACAACTACGACCAATTGCGGCAGCAACATCACCCCAAGTTTGGCTAACATGCAGGCTACCGGCAAATCACAAGCCGATATTATTGTCGCTGCGCTTGCCTGCGGCATTACGAAAGTTGCAACCCTGCAATTGGGCAACCACCAAGGTGACTGGACTGGCCACAATACGTCCTGGAGTCAAGACGCGCACCAAGCGTGTCACGGTGCACCTAATAACAGTGCATTTGTTGAAATGTGGCGCTACCTGAATGATGTGCCCGCTTATTTGATTGATAAACTGCGCAAAACATCGGGCCCGGATGGTCAACCGCTCATCAATTCCACCGTAGTTGTACAAGTAACTTGTATGGGGAACGGCATGGATCACACGTCAGGTAACGGTCCATTTATTGTTGCGACGCAAATGCCAGGATTTGCGAGTGGTTTTTCTGCGCGACAAGGTGGCAATGTGTATGACTTAAACGGTGCAATTCCAAAAGGCATGGGCTTGGCTGGTATTAATCTCGGCAGTAACACCTTAGGTCTTGTGTAATTTTTAATTGTTTGACAAGCAATACTAAAACGCCTTCTACTGCCCTGCTTTAGAAGGCGTTTTATTCTGTAAAGAATTTATATTTAATTGAAATATCAACTGATTCGAATTCACATCTGGTAAAGCGAAATGATTAATACGAAACATTATTCTAAAAATTTTATCGGATGCACTCTCTGCCCCAACTGTGGCAGCACCGCACAACAAGGTTTTGATTTCAAAAACTTATACTGCTCGGCTTGCGGCACACAACATTTTTCACTGGGCGATGTCCCCTGTTTATTTCCTGCAGGCAATCACCACACCGTAATCTGGCAACACCAAACTGCCACTATGCAATATATGGCATCACAGGGATTAGCTGCCTTAGAGGAATCACTATCACGCTACGATTTAACCAATACCAGCCGCCAACGACTCACCGATATTCAAACCGCAAATCAAATTAATCTGGAATCTATTCTCACACTGCTACAAAAACACGGAATTAATCCTGCTCCAAACGAACAACTAGGACAAATGAACCCCGGTGATATCAGTGAATACTTTGATCTCATTTTTCGTGATTGGGCCTGGGACTCAGGCTTAACGCCAAACCAGGAAAACGCATCGGCACTGCAGCGAACCATGCAGTTTATTGCAGATTTACCCACAAAACCGCAACGAATCTTGGTGCTGGGTGCAGGCGCAGGAAGATTGAGCTGGGATATTCACAGCCAATTAAAACCTGAATTTACTGTCGCACTGGATAGCAACCCACTGTTACTGGCAGTGGCAAGTGAGCTTATCTACAACCAGAAACCACTGAACTTTGGTGAATTCAAAAATTTTCCGCAGATTAATTACCCCGCCACCAAAAGCTGGACGCTAAACCCTATAGATGACCCTGAAAATTTGCGCAGCAGTTGGCTTTTAATGGGCGCTAATGTTTGGCAATTGCCATTCATCAAACAGACTTTTGATTTAATTATTACACCATGGTTTATTGATGTTAACGGTGGTGATGTAAGAGATTTAATTGGTTTGATACATGGGCAGTTAACAGATCATGGTCACTGGATAAACTCAGGGCCGCTCTTATTTACTCGCCACCTGCCCACGCAACTCAAATACACCGCGTCCGAAATAAAGGAATTTATCGATCTTTCAGGTTTTGCATTTTGCTCTGAAAAAATAGAGAACGCTGGCTATTTATTATCGCCCCTTGAAGCACGCTTCAGAGAAGAGCAAGTGTGGTCCTTCAGCACCCAAAAAAGAATGCCATTGACTGAAACCATCATTCAAACCAACGCATGGTTAATCATGCATCACTTATCCATCCCCAATCTCAACTTCACCTGCCGGGACTCGCACCAACTTATCGATATTATTCTGGCAAAGGTTGACGGTATCCGTTCGATTAACGACATATGCCTTGAAATTGCCCCGCAAATACCAGAAGGAATCGCAGTGAAAGATCTGGTGGTTACTTTATTTGGCCAAATCATCTCCGAAAAATGAAAAGGAGAGACCTATTCCATTTGAGCACACCCAATACGCGACCCTGTATAGATGCGCAACACAGATAAAAACACAGTTCACTCATAAAACTAGACGAATAAAAAAGCACTTTCATCATAATCTTTATAAATAAAACAGATTTAATTGATTTTTGTGAATTGATCGCGCTGTCAATTTGCTGTAACGTGGAATAATAATCATAAAAACAGGTTCGACTATTTAGAAAAATGGTTTTTAGTTATAAAGAAACGGCGCTTGATGGATGATTCTGGCGTCATAATTATAAAGACCGTGATTAGAACAAGGGAAATAAGTGCTGTATTCGCAAGAATTGCACACTTTTCTGCTTCACCTTCCAGTAGTAATTAAATTTGCGCGCGAGCGTTCGTAAAGTTCTTCTGACCGTAAAAATTTGTTTTCAATTTTTCGCCAGATGTTTTTATTGACACTTTGTTAGCGCAACCATGCACGACAAAAAATAACAACCTAATTACAACCTGACCCAAAACAACAACAAAGGCGCGGACGACTATGAAGACCTTGATTGTTTATGCTCACCTCCTGGCTGCTTGTGTAGCTATCGGTATTTTACTTATACAGGATCTGGCACTGGCCAAATCCAAAGGCAGCCCGCTATCGGCTTCCGCCATCAAAGACCTCACCCGATCGGCCGAAATTATGTTTATCGCCCTGATCGCCCTGTGGATTTCCGGCCTGTCGCTGGTGCTGATCGGCTATCTGGATAACCCTCAGTATTTAATGAATCCCAAACTCTGGGCCAAATTCACCGTGGTCGCTGTGTTAACCCTGAACGGTATCGCCCTGCACTACTTCAGCTTCCCTCGCGTCACCTCGCGCAAAGGGCTACTGGGGCTGCCGACCTTTGAACAAATTCTGGTGACCCTTACCGGTGCCCTCTCCTCAGTGTCCTGGCTGTTTGCCTGTTATCTCGGCATCGCCCGCCCCTGGAATTACACCGTGGACTACAGCTTTGTCATGTTCATCTACTCAGGCCTGCTGATTGGTGCGTTTATTGTGGCGGGTGAAGTCTTGCGCGCCATGCGCAGAGCAGAACCCGAGCCTCCTATGCTCACCGAACAAATTCGGATGAACACCTCCCGTAAATTTGATTGATTTCTAAACCCGATAGTTGCTATCGGGTTTTGGTCGTGATGACAGCGCTGTAATGATCATGACGACCCGCTGTACCTGTTTGCTTTACCCGTTCCGTTTGTTTTACCCGTTTTGACAATAACGATGTTGATGACCGTTGCCAGTGCAAGCTGGCATTTACCTCCGAGGAAGACACTATGAGTAGCTTTAAAGCCTCTGCGATCACCCCTCGCCTGGATGGAGCCCTAAAACGCTCCCTCTATGCGGTAGGGTTCTCCCTGGCTGTATCCACTCTTTCCACTACCGCATATGCTGGTTGCCAGTATGTGATTAACAACCAGTGGAATAATGGATTCGACGCCAAGATAAGAATAACCAACGATGGGACTAGTACGATCAATGGCTGGACCGTTAACTGGCAGTACAGCGGCGACAACCGCGTTACCAGTAGCTACAACGCCAATTTCAGTGGTAGCAACCCTTATACCGCCAGTAACCTAAGCTGGAATGCGAGTATTGCGCCCAATCAAACTGTTGAGTTTGGCTTCCAGGGCAGCAAGGGCGCAGCAGCGGCTCAAATCCCCGTCATCACGGGTACCGCCTGCGGTGGCACTACCCCATCATCGGTGGCGGCATCGTCTGTTGCAGCTCCTTCGTCAATTCCCGGCGTATCCAGTTCACGCTCTTCTGTTTCTTCCAACGGCACGCCTCAAGGTGTAGCGCCATTGGTAGTACAGGGCAACAAAGTAACCGCCAATGGCCAACCAGCCAATCTGGCAGGTATGAGCTTGTTCTGGAGCAATACGGGGTGGGGTGGCGAGAAATACTACAACGCCCAAACCGTGGCTTGGTTGAAGTCTGACTGGAAAGCCAATCTGATCCGTGTGGCGGTAGGCGTTGAAGAGTCCGGCGGTTTACTGACCGACTCGTCTAACAAGACTCGCGCCATGACTGTGATCGACGCGGCCATTGCTAACAACATGTATGTGATCATCGATTGGCATACCCATACCGCTGAAAACAATAAAGCCGCTGCTATCACCTTCTTTAAAGAGATGGCGACCAAGTACGGCAACTACAACAACGTGATTTATGAGGTATACAACGAGCCGCTACAGGTATCCTGGAGCAACGTGATCAAGCCTTATGCGACCGATGTAATCAAGGAAATCCGTGCGATTGACCCGGACAACCTGATCATCGTAGGTACTCCTACCTGGTCACAAGACGTGGATGTTGCCTCGCAAGACAAGATCACCGCGTATAGCAACATCGCTTACACCCTGCACTTCTATGCGGGCACCCACAAGCAATCCCTGCGCGACAAAGCACAAACCGCGTTGAACAACGGTATTGCCTTGTTTGTCACCGAATGGGGTTCAGTGAATGCCGATGGTAATGGGGCGGTTAATACCGCTGAAACCAATGCTTGGTTGAGCTTCCTCAAAACCAACGGTATCAGCCATGCTAACTGGGCATTGAATGACAAGGCAGAAGGCTCTTCTGCGCTAGTGCCAAATGCCAGTGCTAACGGTGGCTGGACGGCAGCGCAATTGACCGCTTCAGGTACCTTGGTACGCAACAATATGATTAGCCAGAACGGTGGATCTACCTCGAGCGCGGCACCATCCAGTGTTGCACCGTCTAGTGTTGCACCCAGCAGCTCACGCTCTAGCACCCCAAGTTCAGTGGCACCAAGTTCAGTAGCGCCAAGCTCTGTAGCATCTTCTGTGAACAACGGCGCAGGCGTTCTGTTCAGCGAAACCTTTGAAAGCGGTGCGGTAAATACTCAACCAAGCGGTTGGGAAAACTTCATTGGCTGGGTTCCAAACAACAGCAATACCACCTCCGGTGCACAATATGCGTTGATTGACAGTTCCAAGTCTTACAGCGGTGGCAAGTCCATTCGCTTCAAAGGCGGCGCTGCACCTGCGCAAATCATCCGCGCCCTGCCTGCTGGCACCCAACGTCTGTATACCCGTGCGTACGTGAATATGAGCGTAGCGATGGGCAATGTAGCCGGCGACAACCACGAGCACATTCTTGGCCTGAAAAAGACCAAAGATGCCAACGATGAAATCCGTGTTGGTCAAATCAAAGGCGTTTTAGGTACCAACCATATCCCAAGCGATAACATCGCCCCGAAAATGAGCCAATGGTACTCAGGCCCGCAAATGGCGGCCAATACCTGGTACTGCGTTGAGGTGGATTATCTGGCGGATCTGGCTTATGACACCTTGAGAATGCGCGTGAACGGCAATGAAGTTCACTCCATTACCTCGGCTAACGATTGGAACAACGGTGCCTTGGGTGCTGATTGGATGAGCGATAAGTTCAACTATGTGATGTTTGGTTTCCACAGCTTCAGCGGCCGTTCTGCTGACGTTTGGATGGATGACATCGTTGTGTCTACCCAACCTATCGGTTGTGGTGCGACACCACCGCCTGCAAGCTCAAGTGCACCAAGCTCTGTTGCTCCATCAAGCCGCTCCAGCACACCAAGCTCTGTGGCGCCATCCTCATCAGCACCATCTTCTGTGGCTCCAAGCTCTTCAGCGCCAAGCTCTGTAGCACCCAGCTCAAGCAGCCGCTCAAGCTCTTCTGCTGCTACGACCGCTGCATGGACTCTGGATACCACCGCGTCTTACCTGAACTTCGTAACTGCCAAAAACACCCACAACGTGGAAGTGCATAGCTTTACTGGCCTCAGCGGTGACATCAGTGCAGCCGGGGTAGCCACCCTGACTATCGATCTGGCCACAGTGAGCACCGGTATCGACATCCGCAATCAGCGTATGCGCGATCTGTTGTTCGAAACAGCAACCTATCCAACCGCCACCATCACGGTCACTGTTCCCGCTAATGCGATCAGCAGCCTTGCCGTTGGTCAAAGTTCAGCGACCGATATCTCTGCCAGCCTGAACCTGCATGGTGTGACCGGTGCGATTACCACCAAAGTCTCCATCCAGAAACTGTCGGCTAACCGCGTCCTGGTACAAAGCTTATCGCCCATCCTGATCAAGGCTGGCGACTATGCACTCGCCGATGGTGTGGAGGCTCTGCGCGCAATCGCTGGCCTCGGATCGATCAGTGTGGCCGTGCCTGTGGACTTCGCGCTCGTCTTTGACGCCCGTTAATTGGATGAAGCTTAGAGAGAACCTATCATGAAAAAATTATTGAAACTGTCGATGCTCTCCTGCGGGGTAACCCTGGGCATCATGGCTTCCAGCGGCGCTATCGCCCAGGGAGCCTGTAGTGTGAATTATGCTGCCGTCAACAGCTGGGGCAATGGTGCGCAAATTACCACCACCATCACCAATACCAGTGCCGCTAAAACCAGCTGGGAACTCTGCTGGACTTACGCGGGCAATGACACGATTGCCAACCTCTGGGATGGTACCCATACCCAAACCGGTAAAAATGTCTGTGTGAAAAACGCCGGTTACAACGGCAATCTACCCGCTAACGGCACCGCGTCGTTCGGATTTATTGTCAATAACCCAGGTACCGCACCCACTGCCTTCACCCTCAACGGTGCAGCCTGTGGCGGTGCCGCCAGCAGCGTTCCAAGCAGCGTGGCGCCCAGCAGCGTGTCTTCCAGCAGCAGAAGCAGCACCCCTAGCAGTGTGTCTTCCAGCAGCGTAGCGCCCACCGTGGCCGCACGCTGGTTGCTCGATGCCAGCAAATCCACCTTTAACTTCGTGACCGTTAAAAAGAGCCTTGCCGGTGCCGAAACACCTGAAAGCATGACCTTTAGTCAGCTGACCGGTACTGTCGCCACCAATGGTCAAGCCACACTGACCATTCCGCTCGCCAGTATCAGCACCAACAACGTAGTGCGCGATCCACGTATGCAGAGCATGCTGTTTGAATCCAACTACTTGCCTAGCCTGCACTTCACCACCCAGCTCGACCTGGCGGTAATCGATGCAATGGCTCCTGGTAGCACCAGTGTTCAAACCCTTACCGGTAATCTGGTTCTGCACGGCATCGTGAAAGCATTGACGTTTGATGCCCTGGTGGTAAAACACGCCAACAACAGCGTCAGCTTCTCACCGCGCAAACCCATTGTGATCAACTCCGTTGATTTCGATCTGAATGCCGGTGTTGAAGCCCTGCGTGCGATTGCAGGTCTCTCAACCATTGGTGAGAAAGTACCGGTTTACTTCAAGATGTTCCTGAACCGCGACAACCCCACCAACATTCCAGCGATTAGCTTGGCCGCTGCGCCTGCTGCCGCTACCGGCCTGACCGGTACTGTCAGCAACGCCACTGGCACCGCTAACCTCAACTGGGCTGATGTCAGCAACAACGAAACCGGCTTCCTGGTTCGTCGTAAACTGGCGGGGACTACCGGTCAATGGGCCACCCTCACCAATGCGGCGGCTAACAGTGTGAGCTTCGCTGACAGCCTGACTGCCGCTGGCAGCTATGACTACAAAGTCATCAGCTACACCGACAGTATCCCCGCTGCTGCGACTGCTCCGTTGTCACTGGTGTATGCGACTGCCGGATCTTCGGTAGGCAGCTCATCTAGCGCGCCGATAACCTCAGCAGGTTCATCTAGCAGCACTCCACCAACCAGTTCTGGTAGCTCTAGCAGTACGGGCACAATCGTAGGCAATGCTGCGAATGGGAAAACCTTATGGGGCACTCGTGGCTGTGTTGGTTGCCACGGTGTGGACGGCGCAAAAAATGCGAATGGAACGGCTGCAGCTGTAGCACTCAATCCTAACCGCACTTTCTATCGTCACAGAAATGATACTCAGGATCGTACTCTGAGAGAATTTATTGCGCTGTGGATGCCGCCTGGTGGTGAAGGTTCATGCACCGGCCAATGTGCTGCAGATTTGGAAGCTCACATTTGGACGCTCCGCAAAGCCAGCGACGGTATACCGGACAATCAAGTTAAGTACTTCAGCTGTCCATCAAACGTGGAGAAATACGGTCAACGGACCCTGCGCTTGCTGACCAAACTGGAATATCAGCGTTCTGTAAGAGATTTGGTAGGTTATCAAGCCGATGTGACTGCAAGCTTGCCCGATGACTTTGTGTCAGGCGCGTTTGTTAACAACAACACCCTGTCGATTGATAAGACTCGCTACACCAGCTATTTGGCCAATGCTGAACGCATCGCCGATGATGTAGCTACACGTTGGAATGCGGTGCTCAGCTGCACACCATCTACTAGTTGTGCAAACACACTAGTAAACACCTTGGGTCCACGTATTTTCCGTCGCCCTCTGACTACTACTGAGCAATCTGCGTACGTAGCTGTCGCTAATGGTACTACCGGTGGCCGTACCGTCACCGACGGTATGAAAGTTGCGCTGACCGCCATGCTGTCATCACCGCAGTTCTTGTATCGTTCAGAGGTCGGAACGCTATCAAGCGGCGGAGCTTACAAACTTGATGGTTACGAAATGGCAACCTACATGGCGTATACCTTCACCGGTACCACACCAAGCACTGCACTACTGACTGCTGCAGGTAATGGCACACTCGATACTGCTGCTGGCATACGTACTCAAGCGGCAACCTTGCTCAACTCAGCCAATACTAAATTGCTCCTGACAGATTTGGTAAACCGCTGGTTGCTGACCGAGAAAATCGAAACACTCACTAAACCAGCAGTGAGCAATTTCGCAACGCTTGGCGCAGATATGAAGAACGAGCTGGGTAAAAACTTCTCTTACGCAATGCTTGAAGCTAATGGTAATTTTGCCAATATCTACAATCCAAGCTATACCCACGTCAACCAACGCTTAGCGACCCACTACGGCGTGACCTTGACCGGCACTCTGGATGCAGACGGCTTTGCCCGTGTAACGACCAGTGACCGCGGTGGTATCCTGACTTCAGGTGCGTTCTTGTCGCGTTATGCCAGCACGACTGACTCCAACATGATCACCCGTGCAGTAGCGATTCGTCGTAAATTGATGTGCCAGGATATTCCTGAGCCACCGTCAGGTGTAAGCCTGGATCGCGAAGCCTTGTTTGCACAAGACAGAGAGTTCTATGAAAACCCACACACCACACAACGGATGATTTTTGATCGCATCACTGGCGGAACTACCTGTTCTAACTGCCATGCTGAGATCATCAATCCATTGGGTGGCGGTTTGGAGAACTTCGACACAGCTGGCCGTGTTCGCTCAACCGATCTGAAAGGCAATGCAATTGTGTCTAGTGGCACTTTCTACTCGCCCTATCCACAGCTCCAGTTCCTGAACGATCCGGATCGCGTACTTTACAAGCCAGAAATTAAATTCAATGGCGCTAAAGATCTCGCACGTACCATTGTTGAGCATCCGGAATTATCGAGCTTGGCCAAGACCTGTCTGGCAACCCAGTTCGTAAGCTATAGTTCAGGTATTAACTCAATCTTCCTGATCGACTCCGATAGAGATGTTGGCTACAAGCGCATCAGCCCAGCTGAGGAAAATGCTTACCGCTGTGATGTAACTAATTTGACCAACGTACTATCAACTAGAGGCCCACGTGCAATGTTGGAAGAAATTCCTGCATTGGAATCTGTGATGTACCGGAAGGAGTGGGTGCGCTAATGCGCGCCCCTTTTCCCCTCGCCTTGTTAACGAATTGGAGTAAATAAAAATGAGATATAGAGACTGCTTCGATAAAGAGCGCAGAGACTTTCTGCGCATCGTACAGCGCGCCGGTATTTCTGCCGGATTGCTGCAAGCTTCCAGCCTGATTGGCGGAGTCATGTTGGCGCGTGTTGCAGAAGCACAAAGTGGCGTACCAACCAAGAGCTGTTTAGTGTTTTCTGGCGGCGGTTGCCAACCGCACTTGTGGTACCCAACTGGCAGCACACTGCCCGCCCAGTCGGCACCACTGCAATCCAACTACAGTCGAATCGCAATTATGAAAAGCGCCAAGTTGACTGGCGCTGGACACGGCATCATGTTCCATCGCTTCGATAACGGCAGCTTCTCCAGAGACAGTTTTGATGTAAACATGGGGCGCACCATTGGTGCGAACTACCCGGTTAAATATCTCAACGTGGGCACCACTGAAGAATCACAACTTAGCCGTGAAGGCAGTGCTAGCAAACCAACTATTACTAGCCCTCAGACAGCAATGGACATTTTGTTTAGCGGTGGCTCAACCCCCTCTACCGGTACAGCGCCGAGAAAATCGATTGTAGATCTGCACTACCCTGCAGTTAACAGTTTAAAAACTAAACTGGGGCAGCATGAAAAAGAAAAACTGGATAGCCACTTTACGGCAATTCAGGAAATCGAAGCTGCAATCGGCTCTGGTGGTAGTAGTGGTGGCGGTGGTGGCGGTTCCTGTCCAAAACCAGCTAGCACTGCGGTGACTGGTTTCGATGCACTGGCAAAAATGCAAGTTGATATCGCTGTGTTAGCACTGAGTTGTAATCTAACCGCATCGGTGTCCGTTGCATTTGGTTCAGACGCACACAACCATATCTTTGATAAATTAGGTGGTCGTTCATCTCACCAATCGCATCACTTTAATCAAGCGCAGTACACCGAAGACATTGCTTACATGCAGGGTTTAACTAAGTATCTGCTGGATAAGCTGAATACTGCTGGCCTGTTAAGCTCAACGATTGTGACGCAACTGTCCGACATGGGCCTTGCTGATGCTCACGGCAATGACGACGTACCTATGTTGGTTGCAGGTGCAGGCATTACTGGCGGCCGCGTGCTGGATATTGGCGGTAAAACCCAAGCTGATATCTTCCACACGCTTGCATTGAAAATGCGTGCAGATCAAAGCCCTAACAGTACGGCTTACCGTAACTGGGGCGGCTCGATTATCGCAGGCCTATAAGCCCTTCTGCCCTGCGGTGCCGGAATGTTATTGTCTGGCGCCGCAAGGCGATTTCATTTATATTCCCCCGCTGTAATATTTCTTTTTAGCAACACCGTATTTAGCCGCATCAAAAAAATTCCCCGAATAATCCTATAAAAATAACGCGAGAAAAAATAATGATCAGAGACTCCCACCATAATTTCGGTATTGTCAGTATTTTTTTCCATTGGTTAAGTGCTGGATTAACTTTGTTTTTATTTGGCCTTGGCGCTTATCTGACTAGCTATGGCTACTACTCACCTGATTACTTGGAAATTGCCCATCTACATTACGCTTTAGGTATTGTTTTATTTGGCGTGGTGAGCATCAGGCTGCTATGGCGCCTCACCAGTAAAACCCCAAAGACACTGGTCGATTCTTTCCTCGTAAAAATGGGAATAGCACTGAGCAAACTGGTGCTCTACGTGAGCTTGTTCGCCATTTTGATTAGCGGTTATTTAATCTGCACCGCTGAGGGACAATCGATTAATGTGTTTGGCCTATTCCAAATGCCGTCATTTATACTGCTAGAAAATGAGCAGCTCAACATCGCAGGGCTAACTCATAAATACGTTGCGTGGGGATTAATGGCTCTCGTAATAATTCACGCGGGTGCAGCGCTGGTGCACCACTTTCTTAAACGCGACCGCACCTTGGTGCGCATGCTAAAAACAAATAAGCATCCAAACTAAGTTCAAAAAAAATAGAGTCCGCGAGATTATTGTTTATGAATTGAAAATTTTTCTTACCTCATCGGCAATAATCTGCGCACCCTGCTCTACTACAGTGGCATCCTGACAATAAGTCACACGAATACACTCATGACAGTGTTGCCAATCACCCGCCAAACCGGGAAAGAAATGATGGCCGGAGACAACTAAAACACCGCGCACTTTTAATCGCTGATACAGCTCTTCACTGCTAATAGGCAAATCTTTAAACCAGAGCCACAGAAAAATCGCGCCTTCCGGTTTGTGGATATAACACGGCAAGTCGCCAAGATGTTTTTTAAAGGTTGCAACTGCGTGCTCCATACGCGCACGATAAAAAGGCGCAACGACCTCACGACTTAATTGCAAAATCTTTCCCTCTTCCATTAAGTGCCGCGCGAGTGCCGGGCCAAAATTCCCCGTAGCTAAACTTAAAATAGTATTGGCTTTAGCGAAGGCATTAATGATGTCAGGGTTTGCGATCACTATACCGGTACGCGCGCCGGGCAAACCCAATTTGGAAAGGCTGAGCACAAGAATAGTGTTATCGTTCCAATGAGGTTCAGCAGCGGCAAAAATAATATTCGGGAAGGGTGTGCCGTAAGCACCATCAACAATAAACGGGACTTGATGCACTCGCGCTAAAGCATCGAGCTTTAATAACTCTTCATCACTGATGACATTGCCAGTGGGATTAGTCGGGCGCGATGCACAAAGCGCACCTGTCTCGCCGGTAATCTTGAGCTGTGCAAAATCTACGTGATATTTAAAAAAACCATCGGGCAACATTTCGATACTGGGACGCGTGGCGGTAAAAAAATCCGCGCTGATACCTAAATCGCTGTAACCCAAATATTCCGGCGTAAGCGGTAATTGAATGCGCTTTTTAGAACCGTCGGCATAATCGCCGGCAAACAAATTAAACAACACAAAAAAGGCCGATTGGCTGCCGTTGGCGAGTGCAATATTCGCCCGTGTAATCGGCCATTGATATTCGTTGTGCAGCAAGTTGGCGATGCTATCCAGTAAGTCAGCATCGCCTTGTGGCGGTTGGTATACACCTAACAGCTGGTGGGTTTCATCAGGATTATTGAGTGTTGCACGCAGCGCCTCTTCAAACGCCTGCTCCATCGCAGGAATACGCGCGGGGTTACCGCCGCCCATAAAAATCATGTCGGGATTGACACGCAATGCTTCGCCCAAGTCATCCATCAAGGAGACTATGCCAGCATCGGTACAGAGTTTTTGCCCAAAGCGAGAAAATTGCATAAAAATACCGGTAGATTAGTTGCCGCAATTGAATGCGGGGCAATCTAGCGGGTCAGGTGAAAAAAAACTAGCGGATTGGATCAATCCAAATTTCTTTTTAGATCAATCCAAATTTTTTTAAAGTCGCCGCCAGTTTTTCTGGATTAACTGGTTTCTGAATAAACTCAATAGCACCCAATTGAGTGACGCGCGCATGAGCAGTCGGCTGAATATCGCCAGAGATGACGATAATCATGGTATCCAACCCTTCCGTTTTTACCGCTTCCAATACTTGATACCCGTCCATTTCCGGCATCGTCAGGTCAAGAAATACCATCTCGCCCTTGCCTTCACGAATAGCCTGCAAACCCTCGACACCGTTGGCGGCAAAGGTGATATCGACATCCCAGCCTTCAGGGAGGGAGCGCGCGACTTGCTTGCGCGCCATCATAGAATCATCACAAATCAGTAGAGGTGTCGCCATTGGGTAAACGTTTCTTTTAATTGGTGAAATGAGAGATACAGGTTAAATACTGACCTGACCATTTAGCACAAGAGTCAAAAATCAGTGAGCACTGAAGAGTATAGTCAGGGATTTTTACCCTGAGCGAGTTTTTTACCCAGCTTTGCGTTGCATTAATCAGCATTAAGCGCTTGACTGCGCGGTACAACAGGTTGCCGCTCAAAAAGCTCAGCCACTGAAACATTCAATAATTGTTTACTACACTCATCCACACCGCCCAAAACACGAATAGCCTCCCGCCCCCAAGGCACATGGACAAGGTCACTTTGATCCTCCGGAAGCTGACGGGGCAAGGCTACAATATCGCTCAACTGATTCAGGCTTAGTAGCTGAAGATTCTGACTGAGCAAATAGTCCCCTTGATAATCCGTACTAATCACATGCTTTTTCACCAATGCATCGCGGAGACGTTGCCACTGCCCTGCAGCCAACCCTTGCGCAAGCTCCCGTTCCGCTACCGCAGCCCCCTGCCCCGAAGCGCTATAACAGCGCCAAAGAATCATTAAACTGGCAAATAGATCCGGATAATTACGATCCCGCAGCACCACTTGGTGCGCGCCAATGGCATGCACAAAAACCGCGCCCCCCAAAATTACCGTCCAAATCAAATTGACCCATAACAAAAACAAGGGCAAGGCAGCAAAAGCGCCGTAAACCAGGGTGAATGACGAATGGCCGACAATCCAGCCAAACGCCGCTTTTAATCCCTGAAAGCCGAGCGTGGTAAAAAAACCGCCGATCATGGCGTGCCTTACTGACACCTTGCAATTAGGTACAGCGACAAACAACAGCGTGAATGCAGCCCAAGTTAGTACCCAAGGTGCAAACCGAAAAGTCCACTCAATAACACCCAAACTATCGTAAGGGCCGACTAACAGACGCAAAGAGGCAAGGTAGGTGCTCATGCCCAATGCGGCGCCGAGCAGTAGCGGCCCCAAACTCAGAATTGCCCAATAGAGTAAAAAATTGGCAACGCCGCGCCGACCGCGCGATACCCCCCAGATGCCATTAAAATTTTGCTCGATATTTTTGAGCATCAAATAGGCAGATACCAACAAAAATGCCAAACCAAATACGGTCAGATTGCGTGCTTGTGCAGAAAAGTCTTTCAGGTATTTACCCAAATCCTGTTCACTATTGGGCAAAAAGTGTTCGAACAACAATGATTGCAATTGATCGCCAAGATCCTGAAAGGCCGGGATAATCGAAAACATGGAATAGGTCACTGTCATCATCGGCACAGTGGCAAACAGGGTGACGTAGGTGAGCGATGCGGCACTCTTCTGGCATGATTTGGCTTGATACTGGCGTATCATCAGCGACAGAAATCCTCTCAACCAACGATATCGTGTATGGATAAACTCAACAAATGAGGATGAGCGAAGCATAACGTTAAATCCTTAAACCAAGTCGGGGGCGCAGCCGTTATAATCTGCCGCTGCCATTATGAATAAACCTTATCAAGAGACAATTATGATCACACTTTATCACAACCCGCGCTGCTCAAAATCGCGCGAGGCGCTGAGCCTGTTGCGTGAACAAGGGCAGGAACCCGAGATCATTCTCTATTTGGAAACACCGCCCAACGCTAAAACCTTAAAAGCCCTACTGAGCAAATTAGGCATAGGCGCGCGCGATTTATTGCGCAAAGGTGAAGATGCCTACAAAGAATTGAATCTTGCCGATGAAAAACTCAGTGAAACGGCGCTGATTAAAGCGATGGTAGAAAACCCTAAACTCATTGAACGACCGATTGCAATCAATGGCGACAAAGCCGTGATCGGCCGACCACCCGAACACGTAAAGACCATTCTATGACACCGTATATTTTAGTTTTGTACTACAGCCGCAACGGCTCAACCCTCGAAATGGCAAAACAAATTGCGCGTGGTGTTGAACAAGTCAGTGGCATTGAAGCGCGCTTGCGCACTGTACCTGCGGTATCCACCGTCACCGAGGCCACTGAAGCAGCAATTCCCTCTAGTGGTGCGCTTTATTGCAGCGAAGACGACTTAAAACATTGCAGCGGTTTAATCCTCGGCAGCCCTACTCGCTTTGGCAATATGGCCGCGCCGATGAAATATTTCCTCGATGGCACCAGTGGCCTTTGGCTAAATGGCGATTTAATCAATAAACCCGCCGCTGTGTTTACCTCAACCTCAACCTTGCACGGCGGGCAAGAATCCACTCTACTCTCCATGATGTTACCGCTGTTGCATCAGGGTATGGTGATTGCGGGCATTCCCTACAGCGAAGCGGCCGTCAGCAGTACACGCACGGGAGGCACACCTTATGGGGCATCCCATCTCGCCAGTGGCGATACACCCACCAAATTGAGCGGCGACGAAATTGCGCTGTGCCAGGCGCTGGGCAAACGTATCGCAACACTCGCGTTAAAACTTTCTCACTGAAACTTCGTACTGAAGCTCCCGTATAAAACACAAGGTTGATGTATGACTAACACACCAGAACACAATGACGCACACACCGCAGAAAAACCCAAAAAAGTTATTGTGATTAGCGATGCAGATTCAGTTGTACTGCATAAAAAATTGCGCATTGGTCAACTCCTGTGCAATAGCTGTTACATCGCACTGCTGATTGTGTTCACACTCAATTATGTTGTGAATGACAATGTAAAACTGGCAACTTGGTTAGTTTCAATATTTCCGCTGCTGATTTTTATTCCGGGGTTGCTCAAACCCAAACATCGCACCTACAGCTGGATGTGTTTTGTTTTGCTGATGTATTTCCTGATTATCATCCCGCTGCTGATGAGCAGCTGGCACTGGAGCTATTGGCTCATGACCATTCTTGTCTCTACGCTCTTTATCGCCGCGATGATGACCAGCCGCTGGCTGCAATACTGGAATTATTATTTGTCTACCAAAAGCAACCATTCATAAATTTTTCAGAAGGAAGTTATTGTGTCTGTGAATTATTACGAGCCACCTGCAGCGCCCGACTCTGCGCAACCCAATTCCGCGCAACCTAAACACACCGCACCGCAACTGCCCGTGCCAAAAAAACGCAGCGCCTGGAAGATTTTTTTTGGTGGGTTAGGCGCAGGCATTACCTGGTTTCGCAATGCACTGATGAACACTGTGTTTATCATTTTTCTGATTATTTTTATCGTCGCTATAAGTGCAAGTGCACCACAACCATTGCCAGACAGCTTTGCGCTGCGCCTTGCACCCACTGGTTTACTGGTCGATCAGCGCAGCCATATAGATCCAACCAGCATGCTCTTATCCGATGAAGATCCGGAAGAAAATGAAACAGTCGTAAGAGACCTTGTTAAGGCTATCAACAAAGCGGCAAAAGACAAACGGGTAACCATGCTGGTATTGGAACCCGGCCGCTTGCTCGGTGGCGGCATTAGCAAAATGGACGAGATTGGCCAAGCGTTAGAAAATTTTAAAAATGCCGGTAAAAAAATTATCTCGGTCAGTGACAATTATTCGCAAGACCAATACTACCTCGCCAGTTTTGCCGATGAAATTTATCTGCATGAAATGGGCATGATCGAAATTACCGGTTATGGCCGCTACATGAACTATTACAAAACTGCGCTGGATAAACTCGGCGTCACCATTCACGCCTTCCGTTCCGGTAAATACAAAGATTATTTGGAACCCTATCTGCGCGACGATATGTCGGCAGAATCGCGCGAACATAACGCCCAGTGGATCAACGAACTCTGGAGCAGTTATACCGGCAACATTGAAAGCCGCCGTAAATTACCGCCGGGTAGCATCAACGATTACATCAACAATATCGATGCACACATGGCGTTAACCACCGGCAATAGCGCTCAGCTCGCATTGGAAAAAGCATTAATCGACAAAGTGATCTCGCGTCAGGGCATGGAAAAAATGCTGCTCAAACAAGCAGGCAAAAGCCAAGACGGAGATTGGTATAACGGTGTTGGGGTTAAATCCTATCTTGCCGATATTCGCAAAACACCTTCAGTGAAAAAAGGTAAAGTCGCCGTCATTGTAGCCTCCGGCTCGATCGTCGATGGCCACCAACCCAATGGCAGCATCGGCAGCGAAAGCATGCTGGAACTACTGCGCCAAGTAAGAGATGACAAGAGCATCAATGCCTTGGTGATTCGTATCGACTCCGGCGGCGGCAGCGCCTTTGCCTCTGAAATTATTCGCTCGGAAGTTATCGCCCTGCGCGAGAAAAAAATCCCCATTTATATTTCCATGGGCACAGTCGCTGCATCCGGCGGCTATTGGATCGCCACCGCTGGCGATAAAATCTGGGCGCAACCCACCACTATCACCGGCTCGATTGGTGTCTTCGGTGCATTTCCGACTTTGGAAAATTCCCTGCAAAAAATCGGCATCAATACTGACGGTGTAGGCACCACCGAATTGGCCGGCACCATGCGCCTGGATCGCCCATTGTCAGACAAAGCCAGCAAAATAATTCAAATGGGTGTCGATCATATTTACCAACGTTTTATCACGTTAGTAGCCGATGCTCGCAAGCAAGAAATCAGTGCAATCGATGCAATCGCCCAAGGCCATGTATGGACTGGCAATAAAGCCAAAGAAATTGGTTTGGTCGATGAGCTGGGCACACTGAATGATGTCATTGTTGCAGTTGCTCAAGCCGCCAACCTCAGCAGCTATTCGGTTAAATTTGTGCAGCGCCCACTTTCGCCCAAAGAAGAATTGCTGCGCTCACTCACCGGCGGCCAAGCAGGCATGTTTGCACCTACATCCTTATTAGAAAAATTCACCTCGCTTAACGTATTAAATAATCTCGCCCCCGTGTTGAAACCACTCAGCGATTTACAACACATGAATGACCCGCAGGGAATTTATGTGCAATGTTTGGATTGTGTGGCGCCTTAACATTAAAAGTTGTGATTGGCGGGTGCACCTGCCAATCACCCTATTCTTTTCTCGCCGATCTATCTAATTGCAGCCAGTCAATCCACCAATCCAGGCTGCTATAACATCCACCGCATCCTGATCAACCAAATGCGAACCCAAGGGTGGCATTTGGTTGTCATCTCGCGCTTTCATACGCGCAAGCAATACTGAACGTTCGGGCTCACCCGGTGCAATGATACGTGCGTTACTGATACCCAAATCGCCCGCTACTGGTTGCATATTGCAAGTGAGGGTTGACGACAAAGCTGTGCTGAATCGCAAATCCAGATTTACTGGTGTGGGGCCGCTTGGGCTATGACAATTACTACAATTACTGTGCAAATAGCTGCGCGCACGTTGCGCGAGGGTTGCGCTGGTATCATCCAGCGCGAATAGTGTTTTTGTTTTTTGTGCAGCTGAAATCTCGGAGGAAAAGATATTGATATGGCCAAACGTATCCAATTGATGTGCAGTGACACCATTCGCGGTGTAGCGAATAGCATTATTGAGTTGCAGAGTTTCCAAACCCAATGCAAAGTTTGCGACCTGTGTATGACAAGTGAGGCATTGGCCGCGACTGGGGTATTGCCATTGAACACCTTCAATTAGTTTTTCTTTGCCGTCGGATAATAAGCGCGCGTCCGTTTGATCGTCGCGCCATTCGTAACTAAAACCCTGCCAGCCTAGTTCACCGCGTGCAAACAACCGTGTTTCTATATAACGGTTATTTAATTTGAAATGTTTCATCAACACACTGCCGACAGGAAATAAAAAATCACCGGCACTGGTTAAATCGATTGATGTGTTATTCGGCAGCGATAAATAGCGGTCTTTTTCTGCCGTATCAGACCAAAACGGGCTGGCAACTTTATAGGGGATCATAGCCGCAGCAGGCAGTGTTGGATTTGCCGAGTTGACACAGCCTGTTGCCGATAAACTCGCGGCCATTGTGCCCGGCTGCAATTCTCCACCAGTGGCCTGCATTTTTACGATTTGCGTACCGGCACCTGATTGGCCAAGTGCATACAGCTCACCTAAATTATCTTGCGCGAAAGACACTATATTGAGGGGCACATTACCGTGACTACTAACACTAACAGTGCCGCTGCTGTTACGTGTGATTGACTGCATGGTATTAACGCAGTAATCGGTGAAAAAATATTTTCCGTAAGCGGCAGGATATTGTGCCCCGCGATAAACATAACCGCCAATCACTGAGCACACGCCAGTATTGTGACTAATCGACAACACCGGTTTTATTTTATTAGCCCTAGAGCAATTGGCGCGTCCGCTATAGCAAAAGTCACCTTCCATATCACCCCAGCCGTAATTTCCTCCAGCGGTTACCAAATTAACCTCTTCCCATGCACTCTGCCCCACATCGCCCACCCACAATTCATTAGTTTCCCGATCAAAACTAAAACGCCAAGGATTGCGCAAGCCATAGGCCCAAATTTCAGCTGCACCGCCAGTAGTCGCAAATGGATTATCAGCAGGAATTGCGTAATTGCGCCCGCCACTGATGTTATTGACGTCAATGCGTAAGATTTTACCGAGCAGATTATTTTTATTCTGTCCGTTTTGCTGAGGATCACCCCCACTGCCACCATCACCGGAACTAATATATAAATATCCGTCGCTGCCAAACGCAACTTGTCCGCCGTTGTGATTCGAATAAGGTTGATTGAACCGCAGCAAAATAATTTCTGAATCGCGATTAATCACTCCATTGCTAGATACTTCAAATCGTGTCACGCGAGTCTCCAAATTATTACTCGCGTTGCGCCCAATATAATTGAAATACACATAGCGATTCACGGTGAATTGCGGATGAAACGCCATACCTAGCAAGCCAGTCTCACCGCCAGAAAAATCTACGCGATCTTCAATATTTAATACTTCGGTTAATGTATTGACGTTAGCATTATTTTGAAAACGCACTACCCTGCCCGACTGCCGTGTTGCGTACCAATAGCTATTGTCATTAGGTGCCTGCAATAAATTGGTGGCGTTAGCGATATTCGGCAGAGAAGGAAACACTGCTTGCCAACTAATACTGATCGGTGCACTGGCGGTAATTGGCGCAGGTGCAAGGCAAGTCGTATTGGATGGACGAACGGCCAAACCCGATACAATGCTCGCTGCACTGGATGAAAGAGCAGAAGAAAAAACAGCTGAAGAATTAATCAGGCTTGCTGAAGACTGTGCAGTGCTTGTTGCAATGGATGATGTGGATTTATTACCGGAACCTGAACTACCGCCACCACAGGAAATAAAACCCAAACAACTGGTAATAACTAGCCATTTTTTTACGCAGGTTTTCATAGTGATTACCTCGTAGTGCGATAAGCCGAATGGGAAAATTTAATGCTCAATCATGCGCTTCATTGCTCCATACAATCTTGCTAACCGATCACACTCTTATCGGTTGCTCATAAAAAAGCCAGCGCAATGGCTGGCGAACTGCTTATTTATTGTTTCATCGTCACTCCCGTTTGCGGGAGTCCAGCTTTTAGTAATTAAGCCTATGGATCCCCACTACGCGAGGATGACGACTCCCCAGATTAAAAATACATCTTTTCTATGTGATATTGATCTCGAGAAAACATCTCTATTATTTCGGCGTCAACGCCTCAATCGCCGCAGATACATACACCAAAGGCGCGTTCCAGTTAATAGCGATTTCATTACTCGCATAGCTACACCAATCGTCCAAATAGGATTTAGCGGCGATACTGGAAGGATAAGGCACATTACAACCGGATTTATCCTGCTGCCCCGGCTGCGGACCACCGGCGATAAAACCGGGAATAGGTTGCGCGATGCCATCGGCTTCCGACGGTCGGTGATGTGGATGCATTGTTGCTTTATCACCATAACCCGTTACAAACGACATATCCGTCGCGTTGCGACCGAGTACATAATCCAGCATCGCTTGCGCAGCATCCAGATAGTCGCGTTTACCGTTTAAACGATAGCCTTGCACCAACATCATTGCCTGCCCCAGCGCCACCGAGTTGCTGCCCCACACAAAATCATTTTTCTGCATAGTGACGCGATAAGCCGAAGCCGCCCAAACCGATTGTAAATTTGCCGCGAGGCTATCGATACGGTTGGCAATTAATTGTTTATCGGCGATTGCAGTTAAATTCTCGCGGTGATGCGCCAGTGAAATCCAACCCAAGCCGCGCACGTCCCCCCACGAAGGAACTGTGGCAAGGGTTTCCGTTGGTTTCATCGCGGTGTAATAAGCGTCTTTTTTACTAGTGATGTACAACTCAGCTGCGGCCCAAGCAAATTCGTCGCTGAGATTACCATCGCCGTATTCGCCAGTTTTTATATCGCTCGGTTGTTGATAAGTAATTGCAGGATTGGCAACTGCCCAACTCCACGCAGATTCTGCCGCAGCCAACATCTTGGCGGACATACCGGGCAATTGGGTTTCATATTGCGCAACAACGCGACTGGCCGTTGCCATAACGGCGGCAAAATCCAGCGCCGCTGCCGTGGTTTTTTGCACTACATAACGCTCGCTGGTCGCCTGGTGCGGCATCACTATGCCATCAAAATTTTTGTTGGTGAGCTTGTGATAAACACCGCCATCGTTAGGGTCCTGCATGGTCAACATCCACTCCAGATTCCACAGTGCTTCGTTAAGCAAATCGGGAATGGCGTCGCCACTTTCGGGGATGTTCAAATTTTGATTATCAAACACTGCGGGAAAATGTTCGTACGCCGCAAGCAGTGAATAGGTCGCAATGCCCGAGTTAACTATATATTTATTGTAATCGCCCGCGTCATACCAACCTTTGGGACTGGAAATTACTGTGCCCGCAGGACGCGCGGCGGTTGCTGCGGAAGCATGCACTAATACATTGGTGTCGGGGTGCCCAAGCGGACGCGCAAAAATCCCTGCGTGTGCAGTTAACAATTCAGCGCTATTGCGATTGAAATAAAAGGCTTTGATGCTCGCGGCGGTTAAAGCGCTGTAAACATCTGCTGCAATCGTAAAGGCATAGGAATCCTTCACGCCGTCAACCCGCAAGAGATAGTCTCCCGGTGTTTTTAGGCCGGAAAAATCGGCCAACTTGACGCTCTCTTCTGACGCGCTCCAAGTAGCGGCTGCGCTTAAATTACCGCTAAATACTTCTGCACTGGTAGTGGTACTGATCACTTTGAAACTGGTCGCACTGCCTGCAGGCACCACAGCCCATTTGGCCGACTCGGGCAAGAATCCGAGCTGATTGAGCTTAATGCTCCCAGCAATCACCGCGCTGGAACTGACAGCGGCACTGCTGCTAGCAACTGTCGCGGTGGATGAAGTCGCCTTAATTGAACTGGCACCCGTGCCGCCTCCGCCTCCGCCACTGCTGCCGCAACCAAGCATTAAACTGGATGCGCCAACAAGTGCCAGCGCCGACACCAAACGAGTCGGTATAAATAAAGCCATTGGGATTCTCCATTGCAAATCAGGCTCGTTCGAACCTGTTGTCGTTGTGATGAACGTAATCTGATTATCGTTATATAGTTAAGCTGAGTACGCGGAACAAGATTAGTGTATTACTAACTTATCTACGTCCCGCTTTATGTGAAAACCTAAAGTGGTGATCAGCTTTAGCCGAGTTTGGAGGTGAAGCAGAGGGAGATCAAATCGCTAATACTTTCTTTACAAAAGGAATGGTAAGTTTACGTTGCTCGGCAAGCGAGGCGTGATCAAGCCGCGCCAGCTGCCAAAAGAGCTCATTAGTGTCGCGCGGCAGGCGTTGAATAATGTATTGCGCCACATCCTCACTCAATTCCAACCCGCGCGCACGAGCGCGCATCTGCAGCGCTTGCTGTTTATCGTCATCACTCAAGCTGTGCACCTGATAAGTCAGTCCCCACTGCAAGCGGGAGCGCAAATCTTCCAAACTTAAGGCCAGCTCGCGTGGGCTGTGCTCAGCGGCAACCAACAAGCGTTTACCTTGGTCGCGCAGTTGGTTGTAAAGATTAAAAATCGCCAACTCCCAATCGGGGCGGCCAGCAACGGTAGGCAGGCAATCGAGACAAACCAGATCAACCATTTCCAAACCGGTAAATAATTCGTCCGGCGCATAACCGACCAAATCGCGCAGTGGCAAATACTGTACCGACATGCCCATACTTTGCGCTTGATGACAGGCAGCTTGTAACAGGTGCGTCAAACCGCAACCAGGAGCACCCCATAAATAGACAAAGGCTTCACCGCTATCATCCAACTGATCGCGCAAGCCTTTCACCACCATCGCGTTGTGCGTATGGGCGGGAGCATAGAAATTATCAAACGTGGCGTCATCATTCAGGTTGACGCTCAAGGACAATTGCTGGGGCAAGCTAACCATAACTACTTCTGCCACACATACATCAAAGGGTTTTCAACAGTGCCGCCATAAACAGGAGCTGTTTCCAGCGCCTGCGGCTCGGGAGTGATACTAGGGATTTGTTCATTCGCCAAGGCTTGATCCAGCTCCGCCATGGCGTCGGCATCGATACCTTCTGCTGTTGCCGGATCGGTAGCAGTATCGAGAGACGCTAATTCCTGATCATCTGCTGGTGCTGCCACCATAGGTGTTTGCGCAAGTGGGTCAGTCAAAGATTCAGATTGCAGCGGCGCCAAACGGCGCCCCAGCGCCAGCGTACTCATCAATAAGCGCGCATCGCCCTCAGTTGTTAAGCGCACGCGCAAACCTTCGGCATTAACCTGCATCACTTCCATTCGCTGCACCATCGCCAACTCACTCAGATAAGCCTGCACCTGCTTGAACGCGCCAAAACTGGTGATATTGCCAACGTGCAACACAATCGTTTGTGGCCCTTGATTGGTGGGCATGATGGCGTATTGATGGGCAAAATAATCAGCAGCATGATCAATGGCGGCGACAAACAAGCCTTTGATTTCTGGTGTTTCATCGGCAAAAGATTGATCGCTAGTTTCATGCAACAACTGCCAATCACCCATCCAAGGGCCGGGAATTGGCTCGGCCACCACAAGGTTATCGCCCGCTTGTCTAGAGCTTGCCGTCACTGAAGAGGAGGAAGCACTACTCGATGTTGCATATGCTGCATCGATCAAATCGTCAGTTTGCTCATCCGGGATCACCGGCGCGGGGATCACTCCCATACTGGAAGGCGTGTAGCGCCCAACCAAGATTGCATCTGCCTTGTAGCGCAGCGATGCCGCTTTTATTTTTTCAAGATTCAATTCCCACAAATCATTGGCACTGAGTGACAGGGTGTCTTCCAAATCCAACTTGGGGAAAACCAGTGGCAAGCCGCGATACTCCGCCTGCAACTGCATCGCCTGTAAATCGGTGAGCTCAGGTACCAACCGCAAACCGGCTGGGTCTTTGGCTACCAGCCACACCAGCACTTTCGGGCGAATAGCAGGCCACAGCGGCAATTGCGACTCACGCAATAATTGCTCAATCGCCAAAGGTTCATAGTTCAATTGCAAACCAACAGCCGGGAAGGTTTTACCATCGACAGTGATTTTTTCAGCAGAGGATTTGTAACTAAAACCAAATAGATAATTCTCTGCTTTTGGTAATGCAGCCTTGATAGCAGGATGCTCCAGCGCACTGGTCTGCCCGGAAACACGCACGATCAACTGGCCAAAGGTGGTACGGGCAGCGGCGTTGCGCTCGCGCTCGGATTGGGATTTCACCAGTGTATCGGTGCGATAGATATCGACCTTTTGCCCCGCATTTGCACCGCAGGCAAGCGCGACACTCAAGCATACAGACAAGGATGAAACCAGCAGACGTAGATGCAGAAAACGCAACAGAAATACCTCTAAATACAGTCAGCAACAAGCAGTGAGGCGGCATTGTAACAGGCTTAAACAAGTACGCGGCAGACCAAATTAGGGAAGCATTCAACAAAAACCCGTATTACCAGCACCCTATTCTTCAGCGGAAACAGAATTACTTGCACAGGCACTGCGCTTTGAACCTGCAAGCAACCATATAAGCTGTTAGAATGGCGGCCTTTTTTTCAACCAGTCCAACTGCCAGAGCTGTGAGCCCTTTCCTATGAGCCAAAACCAAAACCCTACCCCATCCCTTAGCTACAAAGATGCAGGCGTTGATATTGAAGCTGGCGATGCGCTGGTCGAGCGTATTAAGAGCGTCGCCAAACGCACCCGTCGCCCCGAGGTAATGGCCGGCCTGGGTGGCTTTGCCGCTTTGTGTGAGATTCCTGCGGGCTATCGCCAGCCGGTACTGGTATCAGGCACCGATGGTGTAGGCACCAAACTGCGCTTGGCGATGAACCTGCAAAAGCACGACACCATCGGTATCGATCTGGTTGCCATGTGCGTTAACGATTTGGTAGTCACCGGCGCTGAGCCGCTGTTTTTCCTCGACTACTATGCCACCGGCAAACTGAATGTAGATGTTGCTGCTGCAGTGGTATCCGGTATCGGCGACGGCTGCGAACTGGCAGGCTGTTCATTGGTCGGCGGCGAAACCGCTGAAATGCCCGGCATGTATGAAGGCGAAGACTACGACTTGGCTGGCTTCTGCACCGGCGTGGTCGAAAAATCTGACATTATCGATGGCAGCAAAGTGAAAGAAGGCGACACCTTAATCGCCCTCACCTCTAGCGGCCCTCACTCCAACGGCTACTCATTGATCCGCAAGATCATCGAAGTCACCAATGCCGATCTGACCCAAGACTGCGGTGGCAGACCTTTGGCAGACGCGCTGATGGAGCCAACCCGCATTTACGTGAAATCAGTCCTGAAGCTGATCAAAGAATCCAGCGTAAACGCCATGGCACACATCACCGGCGGTGGCCTGACTGAAAATATTCCACGGGTATTGCCCGAAGGCTGCAAAGCGGTTATCGATACCAAGAGCTGGACCTTTCCACCGGTATTCCAGTGGCTGCAAAAAGGCGGCAACGTGGATGTGCGCGAAATGTACCGCACCTTTAACTGCGGTGTGGGCATGGTGATCGCGATTCCAGCGAGCGAAACCGATAACGCGCTGAGCATTCTGCGCGCAGCGGGCGAAACTGCGTTTGTGATCGGCTCTATCGCTAAATCAACTGGTGACGAACACCAGGTTGAGCTGCAAGGCCTCTAACCACATGTCCGACTCCAACGTAAAAACCTTGAAGGTTGTTGTACTTATCTCCGGTAGTGGCAGCAACCTGCAAGCGCTGATCGATGGTGTAGCAGCAGGTGAGCTGCCCATCGAGATTGCCGCGGTAATCAGTAATCGCCCCGATGTAATGGGCTTAACTCGCGCGGCAACTGCAGGCATACCCACCGCTGTACTGGATCACAAAAGCTTTGCCAGCCGCGAAGCCTTTGATCAGGAATTGATGCGCACCATTGATGCCTATGCACCCGGTTTAGTGGTGCTGGCTGGCTTTATGCGCATCCTCACCCCTGAATTTACCCAACACTATTTAGGGCGAATGCTCAACATACATCCCTCGCTACTGCCTAAATTCCAGGGCCTGCACACCCATCAGCGCGCGCTCGATGCAGGCGAAAAAGAGCACGGAGTTACTGTACATTTTGTCACTGCCGAGCTGGATGGTGGTCCCGCCGCCATTCAGGCCGTGGTACCCGTACTGGCAAATGACGATGCCAATTTACTAGCTAAACGGGTACAACGTCAGGAGCATGTAATCTATCCACTCGCCGTAAAATGGTTTGCCCTAGGCGATTTGGTGATGACAGATGAAGGCAAAGCTGTGTTAAAAGGTGAAACTTTACCCGCGTGCGGCTATCAAATTAAGGCCAATGAGCCATAAAAGGAACTCCTATGCAATGCCTTCGCGCTATAGCGCTATGTGTCGCCACACTTGTATCACCCTTTGTCACGGCAGCAGATGCCCCAACAACCTTCGACAACCAATACAAAGCAAAACTCTACGGTTTTAATATCACCGTCACCAACCGTTTGAGCAAAACAGCAGACAATCAATACGATCTGTTATTTAAAGCTGAGTCCATGCTCGGCAGCATTACCGAGCAAAGCAAATTGCAGTGGAACCCGGTACAGCAAACCGTCAGTCCGCTGCATTACAGTTATGCACGGAGAGGTGTAGGCAAAGATCGCACCGCAGAATTATCGTTTGACTGGAAAAAGAAAACTGTCACCAACAACGTACAAAAAACCAGTTGGCAGATGGATATAGCGCAGAAAGTGCAAGATAAGCTGAGCTACCAAATCCAAATGCAACAGGATCTACTCAACGGACAAAAAAGCTTTACTTACCAAATCGCCGATGGCGGTCGCCTGAAAGAATACAAATTCACCATTGTCGGTGAAGAGATGCTGGATACCCCTCTGGGCAAAGTGAACACCATTAAAGTAAAGCGCAGCCGCGATAACGACGAACGTGTCACTTACGCTTGGCTCGCCAAAGACTGGAGCTATCTGCTGGTTCGTTTGCAGCAAGAAGAAAAAGGCGATGCGTATACCATTTACATTCACAAAGCATCGCGCAATGGCAAAGCCATCGAAAAATTTTAACGACTTACCAATATTGATTAACTCTATTCACTTAAACCTACTTACCTAAACCAAAAGGCTCTTTATGAATATCTCTGAAAATTGCGTTGCCAGCTTTCACTACACATTAACTGACGGCTCAGGCAAAGTGCTCGACTCTTCTGAAGGTCACGAGCCGCTGTCTTACTTGCACGGTGCGGGCAACATTATCCCCGGCCTGGAAGATGCACTGGTAGGCAAAGTAGTTGGCGACAAACTGAATGTATCCGTTAATGCGGCAGAAGCTTACGGCCTGCGCGATGACAGCTTGGTGCAAGAGCTGCCATCTAACATGTTCACCGGCATCGACAATATTGAAGTTGGCATGGAATTCCACGCTGAAACCGAACAAGGCTTGCAAGTCGTTACCGTAACCAAAGTAGAAGGCGACCAAGTAACTATTGATGGCAACCACCCATTGGCCGGTGTTGATTTAACCTTTGACGTTGAAATCACCGAAGTGCGCGCTGCTACCGAAGAAGAATTGAACCACGGCCACGCCCACGGCGCTGGCGGTCATCATCACCACTAAGTGCTGCTGCTGACCTAAATTAAAAAGGCTCCGCAATGGAGCCTTTTTTATGGAGTTTTTTACTACTGCGACACTTTATTTCAATTCTACTTTTTGCTCACCGCAGCGGCTGCATTTATAAATTGTCACCAACTTGCCCTGCTTTACATCAAATTGTTTTTCTTTCACCACTTCCCACTTATGAAAGCCACTGCGACACAGTGTTTTACCCTTGTGTTTATCAAATGGACTCGGCTTTTTAAATTGGATCACATCACCCATTATTTAACCCCTCTGACTATCCATTACTTAACCTCATCGATTAGCCAAATCCACTTACACATAAGTACCCGCCGCCACACCCGAGGCCCAAGCCCACTGAAAATTAAAACCGCCTAAATGACCGGTGACATCAACCACCTCTCCAATAAAAAACAAACCCGCCTGTGTTTTTGCTTCCATAGTTTTGGATGATAGCTGGTTGGTATCTACACCACCCAAGGTTACTTCAGCGGTGCGATAACCTTCAGTACCCGCAGGCATAATTCGCCACTCATGAAAGTGTTCAGCAATCATTTGCACTTCCTTTGGTGTGTATTGATTAATCGGGCGATTGCCACTCCATTGCTCAGCCCAATGATCACAAAAACACTGCGCGATATTTTTGGTAAGTAACTCACCCATAATGGTGGTGAGCAATACCTTCGGCCGCACCTGTTGTTGCTCGGTTAAAAAATCAACCAAATTTATCTGCGGCAATAAATTGATACTCAGCTCTTTTCCTGGCTGCCAATAAGACGAAATCTGCAGCATCGCCGGACCACTTAGGCCGCGATGGGTAAACAACATAGCTTCCGCAAAACTCATCTGACCATTTGCAGTTTCACAACTCACGTTAACATCGAGCGCGTTGCCAACACAGGGCGAAAATATCGCAAGCTGTGCCGGTGAAAGAGTAAAAGGAACCAAGCCCGCTGTGCGAACTTTTAGCGGTAACCCAAATTGCTCCGCCAATTCGTAACCAACGCCTGTTGCACCCATAGTTGGAATTGAAAGCCCGCCGGTTGCCACCACCAGAGACTCACAATAAATCGTACCCAGCGAGGTTTTCACCTTATAGCGCATAGGCAAGTCACTCTCTGCCAATGCAACAACCTGCTCTATATCGCACAATGTATAAATATCGGCGCCCGCTTGCGCGCACTCATCGAGCAACATAGACAAAATATCCTGCGCTTTGTTATCGCAAAATAATTGACCGAGTTTTTTTTCGTGATAAAGGATTTGATGTTTTTGCACCAGCGCGATGAAATCCCACTGGGTATAACGCGCAAGCGCAGATTTGCAAAAGTGTGAATTATCGGAGAGATAGTTTTTGGGCAGCACATCCATATTGGTGAAATTACAGCGCCCGCCACCCGACATAAGAATTTTTTTACCGACCTTATTGGCGTGATCGATCACCACCACTGCACGGCCACGCTGACCAGCAGCTGCTGCACACATAAGCCCTGCTGCACCAGCACCAATAATTAACACCTGGGTTTGCGAGGGTAATGCCATACCATGCACCATAAAAATTGGTGCATGGCACCTGCAAAAAATTATTTACGCTGAATTACTTGCACAAAAACCACCGGTGCAAGCTTAAGTGCGCGGCAGGGTTACACCACGCTGACCTTGATACTTACCGCCGCGGTCCTTATAAGAGGTTTCGCACACCTCATCGGTTTCAAAAAACAACATTTGCGCAACACCTTCGTTGGCATAAATTTTTGCAGGCAAGGGCGTGGTATTGGAAAACTCCAGGGTTACATGCCCTTCCCACTCAGGTTCCAGCGGCGTTACGTTAACAATGATGCCGCAGCGGGCATAGGTGGACTTACCCAGGCACACAGTAAGAATGCTGCGCGGAATACGAAAATACTCAACCGTGCGCGCCAGTGCAAAGGAATTGGGCGGGATAATGCACACATCACTTTTGATATCGACAAAACTTTTCTCATCAAAGTTTTTCGGGTCAACCACAGTGGAGTGGACATTGGTAAAAATTTTAAACTCATCGGCGCAGCGAACATCGTAACCGTAACTGGATGTACCGTAAGACACTATGCGCTGACCAGCAGCATCGTAACGAATCTGACCCGGCTCAAAGGGTTCGATCATACCGTGCTCTTCGGCCATACGGCGCATCCACTTATCGGATTTGATGCTCATAATTGCTCCACTTTCAAATAGTTAAACGGCGCGCATCATAGCCTTTTTCCGCCCAGAAAAACACCGACCACCGGTTAGTGATCAGCGCTCATCAGGCACATCGACCAGCGTAAATGCCATGGAAGAAGGCCTTTTCATCACAGGGGATTCAGTCACCGCCAGCTGATTGATAATTGCACAATCACTGGTATCGTCGCCCGCACACTCATTTGCCATAGTTATCAATGTCTCACGCATCGCATTCAGGGCAATTAATTGCTGATCGACTTGGATAATTTTTTCATTCACCAACGCCTTTACCTCGGCACAACGCCGCTGCGGATTACTATAGAGCGCCAATAATTCACGGCACGCATCCAAACTAAACCCTACCGCCCGTGCACGCTGTAAAAAGCGCAATTGCGCTATATCACCCGAGGAGTACACCCGGTAATCATTACCCTCTTGCCGCATGGGCACCACCAGACCGATTTCCTCGTAATAGCGAATGGTTTTATTCGGCAAGCCACACGCTTGCGCTGCTTGACTGATATTCATTACCCCTCCTTTTTAATCGCTCTTAGCAAAGATCTATCACCCCAAACATATCAGCAGCTGTAACGTTAATTAAGCATTATCACTTTAGTCATAGCTGCGCGTAACACATGCCGTAACGCTTTGTGCATTTGGTGCTACATTTTTTCCCATAAATATAAATTTATGCGCCACTTTTTTAGGAAAAGTCACTATAATAGGTGATGTAACACACACTTCTTTTTTAATTATTTTATAAAAATCATTAGGTTACTAATGTTTCTTGACAAAATAATTTAATAAACCAGAATAACTGAACAATATTTATCCTGATTCACTAATAAGCCTCAACCTGTTAAAGGAGAACTTATGGAATATCTAGACATCAACCACCCCGAATGGCAAAAAATGTGGGATGAGTTGGCCAGCTACCGGTTAAATGATGGCGATGTCCTGTGTGTTCATGAAGGTCACTGTTGGGAATATATGGGGTCAACCTTGGATCACCATCATTTACGTCACTCCTGCCATCCACTGACGAATAAAGCGGAATACATTTATATAGAACGCGCGGGAGTGGCGCTGCGTTGGGCATAGTATTGCGCCAGACTCGAACACCAAAACTCTATGCTATCCCTATCAATTTGCGTCACCCGCAACAAATTTTATACAACCGTCACACTCCCTCACTAAGCTACTATCAGCACTGAGAATTCCTACCGCTTTTGCGCTAAAAGTATGCTAATGTGCTGCGTTTTTACGACAGTGCCTTACTCACCATTCGTAACAATAACAACTCAATAGAATAACAATGAAACGCTTCGTCCTGTTTGTAGGTATTGGTGGCATATCCACCTTAATTCAGTTTTTATTGCTGATCCTGTTTGTCGAAAGTCGCTTATTGCCAGAGGTCATGGCCTCTGCCACTGGATATGTACTCTCGTCATTCTTTAACTACTGGGCGAACTACCACTATACGTTCAAGAGCTCTAGCAGCCACAAGCAGACGTTTCCCAAGTATGCGATTGCAGTTGCTATAGGCTTATCAACAAACACCGTGTTGTTTGCCGCCTTTTTATGGTTATTTGATAACTATCTCACCCTGCCATGGGTCGAGCATTATTTGGTTGCCCAATTTTTGGCTACAGGAATGACTGTAGTATTGAATTTTGTGGTACATAAATTCTGGATCTACAGGAATCACTAACATGACAACATCTATCCCATCACTTGCGGTTGTTATCCCCTGTTACAACGAAGAAGAGATGCTACCTAAAACACTGGCAACAATGCTGAACTTACGCGATGCCATGATCGCCAAAGGCAAAATCAATCAAGACTCAAAAATATACTTGGTTGATGATGGTAGCAAAGATAAAACTTGGAAAATTCTCGCCGAAGAAGCAGCAAACAATTCTGCACTTGTAGCGATAAAACTATCGCGCAACAAAGGCCACCAAAATGCGCTCTACGCGGGTCTGTGCACCACCACTGAAGACATTACCGTCAGTATCGATGCCGACTTGCAAGATGACCCACAAAATATTGAAGCCATGGTGGATGAATATTTAAAAGGTAATGATGTGGTTTACGGTGTGCGCTCTGCACGTCATACCGATACGTTTTTTAAACGCTTTACCGCCGAAGGTTATTACCACGTAATGAAAAAAATGGGCGTTGATTTGGTATTCAACCACGCCGATTTCCGCCTGCTCTCGCGCCGCGCGCTGGAATCCTTAAAAGAGTACGATGAATCCAATTTATTTTTACGTGGCATAGTGCGCGAAGTTGGCTATCCATCGTCTGTTGTCGAGTACGAACGTCAAGCGCGTGAAGCGGGTGAAAGTAAGTATCCGCTGAAAAAAATGTTGTCGTTTGCCTGGAAAGGCATTACCGCCTTTTCTACCGCCCCCCTGCGAATGATTACCGTGTTAGGCCTGCTCTCTGGTTTTGCATCCTTTAGTTTAATTGCTTGGGTTTTGGTGGTGCGTTTATTTACCGATAATGCAGCACCCGGCTGGGCATCGGTGCTTTTACCCTTGCTCTTTATCGGCAGCGTGCAATTACTCTGCTTGGGAATTATCGGCGAGTATTTGTCAAAAATTTATGAAGAAGTAAAAAGAAGACCGAAATTTCATATCAGCGAAACAGTAAGCAAAAAGGATTAAACTTTCATTAATACAGGTAAAATAAAATTAATAACATGAGCACCTTAGACGCTAACAATCTGAGCGATTCAACTGAACCCACGCCAGTGGAACAATCTGAAGTTGTCACTCAGGCGCCTCCGGCAATCGCGCCACTAGAAGATCTTGCACCGCTTGCAAGTAGCAAATTCTCACCGGATCTCACACGCTTACTGCAGTGCTATCTTGTGTTGGTAGTCGTCGCCAATTTCAGCCTGCTGTTTCTAAAAGGTTACAGCCAGGACCTTGGATACTGGCAAGACTGGGTGCGTCAATTATCCACTAACGGCTACGACGGCTTTAACGGCAACTATCCACCGCTTTATATACACTGGCTTTATTTAGTTGGAAAATTTTATACGCTGAGTGGAATACCACTTGAACATAACGACTTTTTAAAATTCCTTACCCAATTACCGGTCACGATTTTTCATTGCTTACTAAGCATCCTAGTATTTAGCCAATTAAAACGCTTTAACGCATCGCGATCCTTTTTGCACACGATGATGTTATTAACTGTATTAAATCCGGCAATTTTGATTAACGGTCCGATTTGGGGACAAGTAGATCTAATCCCAGCATTGATGGTCTTTGCTGCACTGCTACTCGCTGTCAATCAACACTTGAGTTTTTTATCCATCCCCGTATTTGTCTTGGCACTACTGACCAAATTCCAAATGATTGCATTTGCACCTGTATTCGGATTTTTATTTTTTCGTCATACCAGCAAACACCTAGCCGGAATAATAATTGCGATTGCAATAGGTGCACTGGTATTTTTACCATCTATTCTCGCCGGGCATTTTTTACAAGCATTCAAACAAGCCTACATAGACACGCTTGGTCAGTACCCTATGACCACATTCAATGCCGCCAACATCTGGATTTTGCTCACCGGCAACACAACACCAGATAACATCATTCTATTTGGTATCGCAGCAGACTCGGCACTCGCCACGGCATTTACTGCTAAATATTTTGGAATGCTACTGTTTTCACTCACCGCACTCTGCGTATTTCTACAGGGTATTCACTATCTGCTGAAAAATACTGCACAAGAAAACACCGAGCAACAAAAAGACCAAAACCTGCTAGCACACGCATTGTTTGCCGCAATGATCTGCGCAGTGGCCTTTTTTACTTTGCTTCCAGCCATGCATGAGCGCTACATGTTCCCCGCTGTGGTGATGGCATTGGCCTATACCGCTATTGCACAACAAAAATTAATTTACCCCATTATGATTAGCCTGCTATGCGGACTAAACATGCTAATCATTCTAGAGATAAACGGTTCCGATATTTGGCATGGCTTATCATGGCTAGTTGTCGCTGTATTGATATTAGGATTGCTAGAAATAGTTGTTGGCAACCGACTGTTTGCAGGCCTGACCTCAATCGCCCAAAAGGCCACCAAGACTCCCTTGTTAGCGCTCTGGATTTTTATCATTGCGACAAGCGGTATGACAGCCTACTTTACTGAGCGCTACCAAATACATCAGCTCTCACTTAACCCTAATCAAAAATTCCTGACTGACCTGACACTTGTTTATGCCAAACAAGACCACGGCACTATGACACTGCATCGCAGCTATGACGGAAATCATCTGTCACTCGCCAACCGCCGTTATGCACAAGGCATAGGCACTCACGCCAGCTCGGACATTCAATACCAGTTACCAGAAGGTGCTAGCGAATTTAGTTTCATGGTGGGTTTAGATGATGAAGTAGGCACAGCCGATGTGCAGTTTTCAGTTTGGGGGGATGACAAATTGTTATGGCAGTCAGAACCCTACTTAGGGCACGAACGTGATTTACCCACACACACCATTGATGTGAGCGGCGTACAAAAACTGAATTTAAAAATTGCCCCACTGAAAGATGACAAATGGGATCACGCTGACTGGGTAAATACTGTTATTACCTTTGCCACCGACATCACAACTCAAGCTGGCGCCATACCGGCAGATACAGCAACCCCAACTGAATGATTTTTTGAATTAAGGCTTAACAAATGCGCGAACGAATCCTAATAATTATCCCGGCGTATAATGAAGAAAAAAATATCGCCAAGGTGATCAAATCATTAAACGCTAGCAACTCCACTTATGAATGTTTGGTTGTTAATGACGGTTCAAAAGACAACACTCAACACGAGGCGGAGGCAAGCGGCATGGCAACCGTTATTCAACTGCCATCCAACTTAGGTATTGGTGGCGCAGTGCAAACAGGCTTTAAATATGCTTTTTATAATGATTTTGACTATGCAATACAATTTGACGGCGACGGCCAACACCTTGCCAGCGAAATACCGAAAATACTATCGCCATTGCAAACTAATGATTCCGACGTCTGCATAGGTTCCCGCTTTGTAGAGAAGACCATGGGCTTCCAATCTACTTTTATGCGCAGAATTGGCATCCGCATATTTGAATGGATGAGCCGCGCACTAATTGGTAAAACAATTACAGATAGCACCTCCGGCTTCAGAGCTTATAACAAACAAACAATTGCTTTTCTCGCGGCGAATTACCCAACCGATTACCCTGAACCAGAAACCGTTATTCTGTTAGGGAAAAATGACTTCCGCATTCGCGAAGTATCCGTTGAAATGATCGAGCGTCAGGGGGGTGAATCATCGATTTCGGGATTAAAGTCAGCGCATTATATGATCAAGGTCATTCTCGCAATGTTGATGACGGCCCAACGACAAAAAATTCGCAGGATTTAATCATGCTAAACGACACCATAAATTTTTTAATCGCTAACCGTATTCAAGTCTTCTCTGTGATCGGTAGCTTGTTGTTATTTTTATTTATCCTGAAACTGGTAAAACGTAAAAAACTGAAAGAAGAGTACTCCTTACTTTGGTTAGGTTTTGGGTTTATTTTTATCGCACTTTCTATTTTTAAACCACTATTGGAAATAGTCGCCACCACACTGGGGATTTTGTATGCGCCTGCGGCATTGTTGTTAATTCTGGTGCTTTCGGTGTTCTTTATTTTGATTCAATTTTCGGTTGTTATATCCAAACTGGCCGAAGGCAATAAAAATCTTATTCAGGAAGTAGGCATACTCAAGGCGGAGCTCAAAAAACTTCAGTTAAGCATTAAGGAAAAACAATAAAATGAAAGCCCTGACATATAGAACCTTAAGGTCAAAAACTCTTTATCTACTTATTATCACACTCGGGCTCATTGCCTATAACCTGAAATCTATTCAGCCGACGTTTTCTGACTTCACCTTAACCACCCCATCTGGCAATACCCAAATCATCGGCACTCCGGGTTTTATACAATCACCCGAAAGCGGCGTTTACCGTTTGGTCGGCACGGTAGAAATGACTAAGAACGCCAGCTCCACCCTGCGAATTATTCCCGATGACGAAATCTTATCGCTCTCAATTAATCAGCGCCCGGTAGACCTCAGTCATATTCCCTACGAACAACGCAGGGACTACAACAAAGGTTTTACCTATGATCTCAGTGAATATCTACACGACGGAAAGAACCAGATACAGATTCTTTACTCTGATCAGGGCGGTTTGATGGGCATAGTGATTAGTGCAGAGGGTGGCGAAGGCTTTACCAAATTAATTTATTTGTTGTTAACTATTCTTGCTGTACTGATTTCGCTCAAACTGATCAACACATTTAAGTTTTCGACTCCGATTAAAGTATTGTTTATCGGAGCGTTATTAATTCGCCTGGTTTATTTTATGGTAACACCGGGCGATGTTCGCGACCACGACTTGGGCGATCATATTGGATATAGCGAATACCTCACCCAACACTGGATGCCACCACCAGTCGATTACGCCACCGGCGGTGCCTTTTTCCATCCACCACTTTATTACTACACCGGCGCTATAGTTTATAAAGCGACGCAGTTGATTGAGCCTAATAATAAAGTTGCCATCTATCGCGTACAGCAGTTGTTAAGCCTTGTTTACTCCATGGGCTTTGTTTTATTTGGTTTAATGATTCTCAATGAATTACTCAACCGTTATCGCAAACCAAAAACAGAAATAATAATTTCAGGAGAGGAAGTACAAGAAGTACAAGAAGTACAAGAAGTACAAGAAGTACAAGAAGTACAAGAAGTACAAGAAGTACAAGAAGTACAAGAAGTACAAGAACAGCCTGGCTTTATCGCGCGCTTATGCAAATCATTCAAAGACGATAGCTTACTTTGGATTATTGGCGCTCTCTTTGCGTTCTGGCCTGTCGCGATCATTCACTCGGTACGTATCGGCAATGATCCGATGCTGTATTGTCTATTTACTGCCAGCCTTTATTTTATTGTCCGCTGGTATAGGCACGATCAAAAACGTGACCTGATGATCGCCAGCTTGGTCGGTGCTGCCGCCATTATCACTAAAGCAAACGGTGAGATATTAATAGCCGTACTCGGTGTTATTGGCTTGTACAAAATGATCAGCACCAAGCAATGGGCCACTTATTTCAAAATGGCAATTGTGCCCTGTGTAGTCATGTTGCTTGCCGTAGCTATTACCGTAGGCCCTGGCCTGATGTTAAAAATGCAAGGTAAACGAGACAAATTATATATCGACAATATTGATGGCCTGTCACAAGCAAATTTGGTGGGTAATACAGCAACGAATTATTTTTGGTTTGATGTGAAAATTTTTATTACCGAACCCTTTACCGACCCCTATGATGACCGTATGGGTCGCCAATTTTTCTGGAATTATCTAGGCAAAACTGGCTTGTTTGGTGAATTTAAATACCCCAGTCTGATGTCAGTAAACACCGCCGTATCGACCAGTTTTCTTGCGGTACTTATGTTCATCTACATGATCTGCGGGATTTACTATATGGCGAAAGAAGATTTTAAACGCATGGCTCCCATACTACTCTCAGGGTTTTTCTTGTGGGCAGGGGTGACTTATATGCGTATGACCTTTCCCGCTAATATTGATTTCCGTTATATAGTGCCGATCCTTGTGACCTTCTGTGGACTCTACGCGATCAGCATATTAAGCTTTGAACGAATCGGCGCAACACGCATGGCCAACATAGGCAAAGCGCTTTCAATTCTATTTTCAATATCCAGTGTTTTATTTATTCTAGGTATTGTTTAGTGATTCAATCGCAGCATGATCATTCAACTATATTTATGATCATGCTGCGCCTCGCTCTCGCGCTGCCACTCCCAAATACTGCCAATTGCCATTCTTCCAGCGCCAGTATTTAATCAATGCGCGAATAAACTCATCTAATACAGCAGCAATTAACAATCCATACAAACCTAGTTCGCTGGGTACAGCCAACACATAAGCAAGCGGCACGGAGAATAGCCAAATCACAGCGATACTGGAAATAGAGGTGAACGCAGCATCACCCGTGCAGCGCAATGCACTACCAATAGTAATATTCACTGTGCGCCATGGCTCAGCTAAAAAACTCAATAAAAATGCCCATAAACCGATCGCAATTACCGCTGGGTCATCGCTGAATATTTGCAGTATGGGCTTATTAAAAAGCAACCAGACAAATGCCAGCGCAGTTGTGCCGATTAGCGAAATTTTTAGAGTCTGCTGGAGTTGCTTATTAATTAATTCAAATTCTTGTCGCCCAACCCGCTGCGCAATAATGGCTTCTGTAGCCATTGCCAAAGCAATTGAAATCATCAAGCAGAATAAAAAAGTATTGTAGGCATAGACTTTTACTTTTAACGCAAGATCACCCACCTCAGCCGCAATCCAATTAAGTGCAATCATATAGGCTTGAAATGACATAGGTTCGAGAATAGATGGTGCGGCAATCATCACCACCGGAGCAATTAACACCGAAAAATTTCGCCAGCCTTCGCGCAGTGGAATATGAATACGCAACTTTGCATGCACTACTAACATCACAAATAATAAACTGGCACCCGCAGCAACAATACTCGCTATAGCAACACCCCAGACCCCGGATGGGGGAATACCCATAAATCCATAAACTGCAATAAAGTTTCCAAGCAGATTCACCAAAAATAAAACAAGATTACTGTAGGTATTCCACTGTGGTTCTCCGTAAATATTGAGTATAGTTTGATAAATTACCCGACAACCCCAGAGCGCCACCATCCAACCAATAATAGATAAATAGGTTCGCGCATGCTGCTCTACGTCAACGCTTAGGGACATGGCCGATGCGACCCAAGGGCCACCGTGATTTAATGTAAGCGCTGCAATCAACGCCAGCACCACAACAAATATTGTATAGGCAGCGATAGTGGCATTGCCGCGCTGATAATCATTGGCACCAATACGCTGGCTCGCAATACTCGCACCGGCAAATGCGCTTACAATTAAAAACGCATTAGCAACAAAAACCAAAGGTGTAATAGCACCAACCGCAGCAGCGGCGCTATCGGATATACGGCTGAGAAAATACATATCCACTAATGGAATGGTATAAGTCACTGCCTGATCGAGAAACATAGGGCGACTCATGCCCCAAAGGCCTTTTTCGAGCACGCGGCTCTGCGGCACTTGTTTAGGTGCAGATTTCATAGAGACTTTTGTCGAGTAATAATAGGAGCGCCTGTCGAGCAATAAAATGATCAAGCGAAGATAAGCATACTCCGCTTGATCTGGCTGTACATAGGGAATTATGCGGCTTCGCGCAAGACAACCGCTGGTGGTGTTGTGACCGTATGTCGACAGCAGATATAGCCTAGCGCAGAAACAAAAACGGCGCCGCTCAAAGGCGATAACAGCCAATAAATATAATGCGGTTGTATCGGGGTTTGCAGGACAAATTTTTGCAGACTGATGAGTAAAATTTCTGTCCCGATAATTGCAATCAATCCGGCCAGAAAACCCAGTATGGCAAACTCTGCGCAAATACTGCCCACAATCAACCGGCGCGGACTACCGAGTGCGCGCAGCAAACCAGCCTGCTGTTTACGTGCGGCAATACTGCCCATTACCGCGGCTAACAACACCAAACAGCCGCCAATCAATGTCAGCCATAGTACCAACAACACACCATCGCTGACTTGATTCACGATGCTGCGTATCTGCTCAATAATCCGGTCTAGTTCCATTACCAAAATAGTGGGATGATCTAATAACAATTCGTTGATAAAAGATTTTTGCTGCGCCGGTAAATAAATACTAGTGATAAAGGTGGGTGAGTAGGCATCCAGCGAACCAGGTTCAAAAATAAAAAAGAAATTGGGCCTCATACTGCGCCAATCAAGGCTGCGAAAGCTGGCAACTTCGGCCTCTAACAATAAACCACCAAAGGAAAATTGAAGTTTATCGCCAAGTTTTAATCCGACTTCTTTTGCCGTGTTTACCTCGACTGATACGCCCGGCAAATTCGCTTCACTGCGCTGCCACTTATCCCACCAGAGACCTTCAAGAATTTTATTGTCCGCCGCCAACGCATCAGCCCAGGTCACATTTAATTCACGCCGCAGTGCATTGCTCAGTGAGCGCTGTTCCTCTGTTGTTTCTACATCATTAATATGCGTCAGGCGTGCGCGCATCATGGGATACAGCGGCTCAGGGCGCACCTTAGCTTGCTCAAGTAGCTGCTGCACCTGCGGCAATTCTGCTGGGGGAATATTCACCAAGAAATGATTGGGGGCATCATCAGGCACTTGCACTCGCCACTCTTCAATTAAGGATGTGCGCACGATGGTGAGTGTAAACAGCAACATAATCGCAATGGAAAATACCAAAATCTGGATCAGACTTTGGCCGCGCTGACGCTGCAAGTTAGCAAATGCCAAACGCCAAAAACCGCCCAACCTCAATACCATTTTTTTACTGAGCGACAACAATCCATAGGCAGCGATAATCGTTACCAAAATAACAGCCAACACTGCACCGCTAATACTTAATGCCAGCTCCAGATCGCGGCTAAACAATATGACCAGTGTTAATACGGCAAATAAAGCCAATGCAGCTTGTTGCCATACTTGTGGCATATTAACTGCCAACTCACGGCGCAAAATTTTAAGTGGCGGCACTGTAGGTAAATACCAGAGCGCAGGTAAAGCAAAAAATACCAAACACATCAGTCCACTAAAAAAACTTAACCCATAGGGATAAAAACTGGCAGCACCTAAACGTATTTGATACACCTGCTGCAAACTGGTGGCTACCGTGCGCTGTAATAATTCACCAAACCCCAATCCTATTAGCGATGCAATGACACCCAAGAAAATTAACTGCGCAAAATACAGTGTGCGAATTTGTACAGCGCCCGCGCCAAGGCTTTTCATTAACGCAACTTGATCTGTATGGCGCGCCGAAAATTGTCGCGCAGTAATTGCAATCGCCACACCTGCCAACAACACAGCAATTACCGCTGATAACAATAGAAATTGTCTGCTGGTTTGTAGGGTGCGCCCTACTCGCTCTTGCGCGGACTCTATATCAATTAAACGCTGATGCTTACTCAGCTGCGGCTTTAGTTGCTCGACAAAACGTTTTAATTGGCTGTTGTTGTCCGATGCAATTAACCATTGATAATCCACCCGACTGCCCGGTTGCACAACCTGAGTTTTGGCAAGATCTGCCATATTCATAATCAGACGCGCGCCAGTCATGCTAAACGGATTGGCGCTATCGGGTTCACGAATCAATACATGCGTCACGGTTAACTCGTATTCACCTACAGCAACTTTATCGCCCAATTGAATTTTTAGTAGCGGCAATAAACGTGAATCAACCCAAGCTTCGCCGGGCGCTGGAATTGTTTTAGCAATTTCGATATCGGCAAGATCCATGGCAAAAGGCACACGGCTAACTTCAAACTGGCCGCGCAGGGGGTAACCCGCGTCAACGGCCTTAACTGACGCGAGATGCATTTCATCGCCCGCAAACACCATAGAGGCAAATAACGCAGCTTGCGTCTGCTGGATGCCTTCTTTTTCTGCAGCGCTTGGCCATTCCGAGTTGTGGGGTTGGGAACCTCGTACTATATAATCTGCACCCAGCACGCTATTACTTTCGCTAATTAATGTTGCTTCCAAGCGATCAGTAAAAATAGAAATACCGCTCAATACCGCAACCGCGAGCAACAATGATAAGCCCAATAATTTTAATTCGCCGCTGCGCCAATTGCGCCTTAATAAATTAATCGCCAATATCATATTAATTACTCCCGCCCAGACACTATAGCGCCCGCTGCCAATTCCATTCGATGTTGACACAACTGCGCCAAACGCTCTTCATGGGTAATTAAAATCAAGGTTGTACCTTGCGCGCGATTTAATTCGAATAATAATTCGATGATACGCGCACCTGTCGTGCTATCCAGATTTCCCGTAGGTTCATCGGCAAATAACACTTTGGGTTCACTGGCAAAAGCCCGCGCAATTGCTACTCGCTGCTGCTCGCCACCGGACAACTGCTGGGGGTAATGATGCAAACGTTGCGCTAAACCCACACGTTCCAAAAACTCCCGCGCTTTGCTGCTCGCCGCTTTATCGCCACGCAGCTCCAACGGCAACATGACATTTTCGTGCGCGCTTAGCCCGGGCAATAGCTGGAATGATTGAAAAATGAAGCCTACGTTGCCCGCGCGAACTTTTGCGCGCCCTTCCTCGTCTAATTGCGAGAGGTTATTGCCATTAAGGATGACCTCGCCAGTGCTGGGCACATCCAACCCAGCGAGAATGCCCAGCAAAGTGGACTTGCCTGAGCCAGATGCACCGGTGATCGCCAGCGACTCACCGGCCATCACTCGCATTGAAATTGGGTGAAGAATTGTTAAGGTACCTTCTTGCGTATTAACCTGTTTGGTAACTGAATTCGCTTGAACCATAGCAACAGCAGACATAATTGAGTAACCTTTATATAAGAGCAGTAAACACGACCACGTTAATAAAATACGAATGATTCATTCTATTGGCATAGGATTTTGATAACCATGCACAAACTAAAGATTTACCTGTTTTTACTCCTGACAATTGTCACCAGTCTCACCTATGCGCAAAACGCACCGGCAAATGCAACAAAAATACTGGTGATGGGTGACAGCTTGAGTGCCGCTTATGGCATTGATATTCAACAAGGCTGGGTAAATCTGCTGGAACAAGCGTTAACGAAAAAATATGCAGTTCAGATCATTAATGCAAGTGTCAGCGGCGAAACCAGCTCTGGCGGCAATACTCGCCTGCCCGCACTGCTCGCAGAACACCAGCCGAATATTGTTATTTTGGAATTAGGTGGCAACGATGGCCTGCGCGGCCAACCGCTGAAACTTTTGGAAAAAAATTTGCAAGCGATGATAGATGCAAGCAAAAAAGCCAACGCAAAAGTATTGCTCGCAGGAATGCAGATTCCACCGAATTATGGTGCACGCTATAGCAATCAATTTAAAGATCTTTACGGCAAACTCGCCGAACATAATGATGCGGAATTAATTCCCTTTTTATTGGAGGGGATTGGCGGCAATGAAGCACTAGTGCAGCGCGATGGCATTCACCCCACCGCTGAGGCACAACCGATCATTGTCAGCAATGTATTGCCTGAATTGGAAAAAATGCTGGCAAGATAAAAAACATTAACTGAATTAGCAGCCTTAGTGCGCTGCTAATTCCAAATAATCCACCAGCAATTGCACTGTTGTATTGCCGCGAAATTCGTTGATATCCAATTTATAGGCTACGCGAATTTTTTGGGCTTGCGGATTAGGCCAAATCGCTGGGTCTATATTAAACGCAATGGCATCCACCAAATTCTGCCCTTGTACATCATGGGCAAGCGTCATTTTTAAATGTTTTTCTCCCACCAGTTTTTGTTGCACCAGATAAAACTCACCATCAAAAATCGGCTCGGGAAAATGTTGCCCCCAAGGGCCAGCTTCGCGCAATTGCGTGGCAATTTGCAGTGAAAACTCTTGCGCAGTCAGTTCGCCGTCACTCACCACCACCGCTTGTAAATCATCGGCGCTTAGCTGCCGCCGCACCTCTTCATCAAACGCTTGTGCAAATGCTGCAAAATTAGCGCGCGTTAAACTCATACCGGCCGCCATGGCATGTCCGCCAAATTTTTGCAGCAACTCCGGGTGACGCGCTGCGACAGCATCCAGCGCATCGCGTATATGAAAACCGGGCACAGAGCGCGCAGAGCCTTTGATATCGCCTTCACCGGCATCGGCAAATACAATCGTCGGGCGATGGTATTTATCTTTAATGCGCGACGCCAAAATACCAATCACACCTTGATGCCAGGTTTCATCAAACAAACACAAACCCCAAGGCAAACTTTCTGCATCCGCCTGCACCGTTTTTTGCAGCATGGTCATCGCCTCTTGCTGCATGCCAGTTTCAATAGCTTTGCGATCGCGATTCAACTCATCGAGCTGCGCTGCCATTTCACGCGCGAGATTTTCGCTCTCGCACATCAAACACTGAATGCCGAGCGACATATCATCCAAGCGCCCTGCCGCATTTAAACGCGGGCCTAGCGCAAAACCAAAATCACTTGCCACCAATTTGTTCGCCTGCTTACCAGACACTTCCAGCATGGCTTTAATACCGGGGCGACAAACACCGGCACGAATACGCTGTAAACCCTGCGCCACTAAAATGCGATTGTTGTAATCCAGCGGCACCACATCGGCCACTGTGCCGAGCGCCACCAAATCCAAAAAGCTCGCCATATTTGGCTCTGCAATACCGCTCTCTTCAAACCAACCCATTTGGCGCAACTCGGCGCGCAAGGCATTCATTACATAAAAAATGACACCGACGCCGGCCAAATTTTTACTGGGAAATTCACAACCGGGTTGATTGGGATTTACAATCGCATCGGCATTCGGCAACTGCGCGCCCGGCAAATGGTGATCGGTAACCACTACTGCGATGCCCAATTCACGCGCGGCTTCAACACCTTCAATACTGGAGATGCCATTATCAACCGTGATAATAATATCCGGCTGTTGTGCAGCGGCGACGGCAACAATTTCCGGCGTTAAACCATAACCATATTCAAACCGATTAGGCACTAAAAAATCGACATTATCTAAGCCCATCGCCCGCAGCGCCAATACTGCTAATGCACTGCTGGTTGCACCATCCGCATCAAAGTCACCCACAATAATAATTTTTGCCTGCGCAACCACGGCATCCGCCAACAGGCTAACGGCATCCTGCAATCCTTTAAAATTCGGCTTATGCAAATTCGCCAGTTGATATTGCAACTCGCGTTCATGCTGCACACCACGCGCGCTGTAAATGCGCTGCAGCAGCGGGTGAATGGCAGTTTGAAATTCAACTGGCTGAACTGGATTGCGACGGCGTATAGTCTTTTGCATAAATTAGATTCTAAAGAAAAAATAGCGGCAGAAATAAAAACGCCGCATTAGTAAACCAATGCGGCGTTTTGTGAACATAAAGCCTAGCGATTACTTGCGCACATTGGCCGCAACAAATTGCTGCACCTTGGCCAGATCTTGGGGGAGTACAGTGAAGCGCTCTTCACGCTCGAACAAATCCTGCATGTGATGTGGCAACGCGGGGTCTGCATCCTGCCCTGCTTTACGCACAGCTTCCGGGAATTTTGCCGGATGCGCAGTAGCGAGCACCACCATTGGAATATCCTGACGGCGACGGGTTTTGCGCGCGGCATCTACACCAATGGCGGTATGTGGGTCGAGCAGGTATTCGGTGCAATCAAATACACTGCGAATCACGTCGATAGTGACTTCATCGCTCACACCGTGACTGGTAAATAATTCACGCGCGCGAACCAATGCAGATTCTTTTAAGATCATGCTGCCAGATTTAAAATCTTCCATCAGCTGACGAATCGCATTGCCATCGCGGTCATACAAATCAAACAACATACGTTCAAAGTTGCTCGATACCATAATGTCCATACTTGGCGACAAGGTGTGTTGCAATTGATTTTTGCTGTGGTCATTACTGCTGATACAACGATGCAAAATGTCATTGCTGTTAGTCGCAATCACCAACTGATCAATCGGCAAGCCCATTTGTTTAGCCAGGTAACCGGCAAAAATATCGCCAAAGTTACCGGTGGGAACTGAAAACGCAATGGGGCGATGAGGCGCACCCAACGCCAAACCGGCGTAAAAGTAATAGACGATTTGCGCCATGATGCGCGCCCAGTTGATTGAGTTGACTGCAACCAACTGACGACCTTCCGGCAGAAACGACTGATCGCCAAAACTGGCTTTCACCATATTCTGACAATCATCAAAGTTACCTTCGAGTGCGATATTGAATACATTGGGCGCAAGCACAGTGGTCATCTGGCGACGCTGTACATTGGACACGCGATTGTTCGGGTGCATGATAAAAATATCGATGTTATCGCAGCGACGGCAACCTTCGATTGCAGCAGAACCTGTATCACCTGAAGTAGCACCCATCACTACAACTTTTTGATTGCGCTTTTTCAGCAAGTGATCGAGCAAGTGACCCAAAAACTGCAACGCGAAATCTTTAAACGCGAGAGTTGGCCCTTGGAATAATTCCAAAATCCATTCGTTGTGACCGGTCTGCACCAAGGGCGCAATCGCATCGTGACGGAAAGTCGCGTAGGACTCGGCAATAATTTGTTTGAATTCTTCGTCGCTAACCGCACCGGCAACAAAAGGTTTCATCACATTAAAGGCGAGTTCTTGATAGGACAGGCCAGCCCAGGAAGCAATTTCTTCTTTGCTAAATTTAGGCAGAGTTTCTGGTACATACAGACCGCCATCGGGGGCTAAACCGGTCAGTACCACTTCTTCAAAACTGAGTGCGGGCGCTTGGCCGCGAGTGCTGATGTATTTCACAATAGCTAACCTTTAAAAAATTTTTAATTTCGCTTATTTCAATGCTTCAACGCGAATACGTTGCACCGGCCCGGCAATTGCGTAGAGCGACTCAATACCGCGAATCGCAGCAGCCAGTTTCTTTTCTTGTACCTTGTTAGTGAGCAAAATCAGCGGCACGGTAAGCTCGCCTTCTTTTGCTTCTTTCTGAATCATCGCTTCGATACTGATGCCGGCATCGCTGAGAATGGTCGCGATCTTGGATAGCACACCGGGTTTATCTTGCGCTGACATGCGCAGATAGTTAGCAGTTTCCACATCGTCAATCGACATGATCGGCTGCTCGGTTACAAAGTCGGTACCGAAACCTAAATAGGGAACTCGATGCTCAGGTGCAGCGGTCAATGTACGCGCGACATCAACTATATCGCCCACAATCGATGAACCGGTTGGCTCGGCACCGGCACCAGCACCGTAATACATAGTGGCGCCCACAGCGTCACCTTTTACCAATACTGCGTTCATCACACCATCAACATTGGCGATCAAACGTTTGGCTGGGATTAATGTGGGGTGTACACGCAACTCAATGCCCGCTTCAGTACGACGTGCGATACCCAGATTTTTAATGCGATAACCCAATTCTTCGGCATAGACCACATCTTCGGTGGCGATTTTAGTAATGCCTTCAGTAAATACTTTGTTAATTTCCAATGGAATACCAAACGCCAGCGAGGCCAAAATCACTAACTTGTGTGCGGCATCTATACCTTCCACATCAAAAGTCGGATCAGCTTCGGCATACCCCAAGGCTTGCGCTTCGGCCAATACATCTTCAAATGAACGGCCTTTATCGCGCATTTCGGTCAAAATAAAATTGCCGGTGCCGTTGATAATGCCCGCCAACCATTCAATCTTGTTGGCCGCCAAACCTTCGCGGATAGCTTTAATAATGGGAATACCGCCTGCAACCGCTGCTTCAAATGCTACAGTCACACCTTTGGCGTTTGCTGCCGCGAAAATTTCATTTCCATGATGGGCAATTAGCGCTTTGTTTGCGGTAATAATGTGCTTACCGTTTTCAATGGCCTTGAGAATCAGATCTTTGGCTACGGTAGTACCGCCCATAACCTCAACCAGCACATCGACATCGGGGTTATTTGCAACATCAAACACATCGCGCGTTACGTTGAAATTTGAAGTATCACAGTTAGGGTTATCGCGACGAGCACCAATCTGCACGATGGTAATGTCACATCCGGCACGAGCATCAATCAGCGCTTTGTTGCGCGTGAGAATATTAACTGTACCGCTGCCCACGGTGCCCAGACCGCAGATACCAATTCTTACCGGATTCAAGGTGGATTCCTCGTCAAATGCTAGTGAAATTTAGGCCAATATTAAAAAAGACGGCCACCATACTCATGGTGGCCGTCAGTGTCAATTGCGCTTTGGAGCGGCTGCTCAATATAGTAAAGATGGTGCTTTCAAGCACGATCAATCATTAAATACCTAGAGTTTTTGCCAGCTCTTCTGGGGGCGTGTAGCCAGGCACCAGTTTGCCATCAGGCAAGAATAATGCGGGTGTACCATTCACACCTAATTGACCACCCAATTGGAATTGCGCCGCGACCGGGTTATCACATGTGGCATTGGGAACTGACTGATCAGACTTGAGTTTGGTCATTGCATCCAGCTTATCTTTTGCGCACCAAGTAGAAATCAACTTATCGGCCGACGGGCTGGGAATTCCTGCACGCGGATAAGCAAGATAGCGGATCTCGATACCCAAATCGTTGTAGCCGGGTTTCTGTTGGCCGCCTTCATTATAAGTGTGCATTTGACTATGCAGCTTACGACAATAACCGCAGTCGATATCGGTAAATACATAGACAACTGCTTTGGTCTTGCCCTTTGGTTTGAAGTTGATGCTCTTTTTACTATCGAGACCAGCCAGTGCTTTCTTGCGCTCTTCGATAACATAGGGGTCTTCAATTTTAGCGAAACCGTTGCTATCAATACCAAAGATCTCACCCGCAATAAATTTATCGCCCTCGGGGGTTACATATAAAACTGGGCCACCCGGAACTTGTACCTGATACAAGCCTTTAATCATAGAGGGGCGCGGCTGACCAAAATTAATATCCGGTCGCGCCTTACTCAGACTTTCCAAAATTGTCTCCTCAACCGTTTTACGCTTGAGCAATTCACCTTGTGCAGACGCCATCGGAACCGCCATCAAAGCAGACAAAGAGAAGCTCACCACAGCAGCAAAGCCAAGCGTTTTTAATGTTTTTATCATAATCATATCTCTTACAGGTTTATAAATTTTTGATTGCTAACTTAACCGCGCGGATGATGTTGCGCGTGCTGTTGCTTCATGCGCAACTTAGCCACATGCGTATAAATTTGTGTCGTCGATAAATCACTGTGCCCTAAGAGCAACTGTACCACACGCAAATCGGCACCGTGATTCAATAAATGAGTCGCAAAGGCGTGGCGCAAGGTATGCGGCGACAATTCTTTTTTGATGCCAGCCAGCATCGCCCAATGCTTGATACGATACCAGAAAGTCTGGCGAGTCATCGGCTGGGCACGCATGCTGGGAAATACTACCTCATCCGGCATATTATTCAGCAACACAGGTCGCGCTTCGCGTAAATATCGCGCCAACCATGCTGCAGCCTCCTCTCCCATAGGAATCAAACGCTCTTTACTGCCTTTGCCCATGACCCGCACAACATTCTGGCGCAGGTTAACTTGCGGCATAGTCAATTCCACCAACTCAGTTACACGCAAACCACAGGCATAAAGCACCTCTAACATGGTTCGATCACGCAACCCGATTGGATCGGATAAATCTGGCGCATTAAGCAAAGATTCGACATCGCTTTCGCTTAAAGATTTCGGCAAAGGGCGTGATAATTTCGGATTATCGACCAAAGCAACAGGATTTTCGCCAATTCGACCCTCACGCAACAAATAGCGATAAAAACCCCGAACACAGGAGAGAAAGCGAGCCGATGTGCGGCTCGACAGTTTTTGCTGCAGGCGCACCTCCAAGTATTCCTGCACCAGCGCTGCATCAACCCCAATTAACTGCTGCCCCTGCTGATTTAACCAGAGGGCAAATTGCTCCAGATCACGCCGGTAGGATTCCTGGGTATTGTCGCTTAGCCCTTTTTCCATCCAAATCGCATCCAAATACTCAGCAATAAGCTGCGTATCTGCAAGTACCGGAGTTAATTCCAACGACTTAGCAGCAACCATAATCCAAACCAAAAGCGAAAAACCGACTGTAACCACTCGCCCTTAGTAAGGCAATCAAAAAGCAAGGCAAAGAAAAGCAAAAAGCCGAAGCGGTTTCCCGCTTCGGCTTTCTGAAAATCGATATGAATATCGATTTGATCTTATACCAGCTTCTCTTTAATACGAGCTGCCTTACCAGTAAGGTCACGCAGGTAGTAAAGTTTAGCTTGACGCACATCACCACGACGCTTCAGGGTTACACTGTCGATCATGGGGCTGTGAGTTTGGAAAGTACGCTCAACGCCTACGCCGTGAGAAATTTTACGCACGGTGAATGCAGAGTTAAGGCCACGGTTACGAATAGCGATTACAACACCTTCATAAGCCTGTACACGCTCACGATCGCCTTCTTTAACTTTCACGTTTACAACAACGGTATCGCCTGGTGAAAATTCAGTAAGGTTTGCTTTCAGTTGCTCGTTTTCCAACGCCTGAATAATTGGGTTACTCATTGATATTCTCCTAAGAGTCTATAGCTTCACAGCTAGAGTTTGTCGTATCAAGGTCACGACGATATTCCGTCAACAGCTTTTGCTGCTCCTCGGTTAAATTTATTGCGTGCAATAAATCAGGCCTTTTCAGCCAAGTTCGCCCTAGCGCTTGTTTCAAGCGCCAGCGCCGAATCAGTTCGTGATTACCAGATACCAACACCTCCGGTACACGCATTCCTTCAAATTCTTCAGGACGGGTGTAATGAGGGCAATCTAATAATCCATCGGTAAATGAATCCTGCTCTGCCGATTGCGCATGCCCAAGAGCACCCGGAATCAACCGTGTTACCGCGTCGATCAGCACCATTGCGGGCAGCTCACCGCCACTTAACACATAGTCACCGATGGACCATTCCTCATCGATAACTGTTTGTATTAATCGCTCGTCGATACCTTCGTAACGACCAGCCACCAATACCATATTACTGTAGCTTGCCAATTCAGCGACACCGGACTGATCCAATGTTCTACCTTGGGGTGACAGGTAAATGACTTTTGCATCATCGCCTGCCCAAACCTTTGCTGCTGCGATGGCATCACGCAGCGGCTGCACCATCATCACCATTCCAGGACCACCGCCGAAAGGGCGATCATCTACCGTTGAATGACGATCATGAGCAAAATCCCGTGGTGTTATTGTTTTTAACTCCACCAGACCTTGTTTAATCGCGCGACTGGTTATCCCAAAGCCGGCAATCGCGTTAAACATGTCAGGAAAAATGGAAACAACCGCAATTTTAAGCAATTGACGATTACCCCTCTCGCCTCACAGCGTTTACGCCAAAATAAAGTTGAGCTCTAAACTTTTAATTTATAAAGCTTAAAACTCGGGATCCCAATCAACCAGCACTTCACCAGCGTCGAGATCAACAGCCAGCACAAACTGCTCAGGCACATAAGGTATCAAGCGCTCACGCTGATCGATACTTTCTGCATCCGCCGTTACGACGAAAACGTCGTTTGCGCCAGTTTCCATCAATTTGGAGATTACCCCGAGACGCTTACGCCCACCATCAAACTGAGTAAACACCACCAAGCCTTCAAGCTGACTCCAGTAATATTCACCATCATCCAATTCAGGTAATAAATCGCGCTCAACGGCTATATCTGCAGCGGTGTATTGCGCAGCCAAATCGCGGTCATCAACACCGACAATATGAGCAACAAATGCATCACCATGAGGACGCGCCTCATCTATCTCAATTTTTTTGACCCCATGCTTGGTTTTTAACCACCAAGGATGGTATTCAAATAAATTTTCTTGCGGCTCGGTGTAAGAGTGGACTTTCACCCAACCCTTTACACCATAAACAGCGGTAATTCGCCCGACATTAACTAAATTGGATTCCGCAGACATCAGGCGCCTTCGACTATTTATTTAGCGAGGCTATTAAGCCGCTTTTTTGCTTTCTTTAACCAGTTGTTCAACGCGCTCAGACAACTGTGCACCTTGACCAACCCAGTGAGCCAAACGGTCAGCATCAACACGCAAACGCTCTTCTTGACCACGAGCAACTGGATTGAAGAAACCAATACGCTCGATGAAGCGGCCGTTACGGGCGCTGCGGCTGTTGGTTACGGTCAGATGATAAAACGGGCGCTTTTTAGAGCCACCACGTGACAGACGAATAGTTACCATTGAGGTCTTCTTCCTGTGTTTACTTATGGGGGAAAGCGAACCTTCCCAGTTAAAAATCGACTTTAAGGTTAAAAAATCGTTAGTCGCACAATAAGCTGTGCGAAAGGCGCGGCATTTTAAGGGAAAGATTGGGCTTTGTATAGGCTAATAAATTATTAAGTAAGATAACCTCACCACCTTACCGATGGGGTGAGGTATTTTTTACCACAATATCTAGTCACACATGTCCGCAAAACGGTTACCAAAGGTGAGATCAATCGCCTGCGCAAACCCAGGCAGACTCAGATGCTTTTGATCAACCTGAATCAGAGCTTCATCAATCAACCCTTCACCAAAGTGATAAATGGTCGCAAAACTGCCCTGCAAAGCAGCCTGATCATAGGCCGACGCCGCCGCGCGCACTTGCTCGCGCTTATCTTTGTAGCGATTAAATATTGCATCGCCATAACGACGCGCCAGCATAGACTCCACCACATGAGGCGCAAAAATGCTTGCCGTTGCATTGTTGCCACCAAACCCTTTCGAGTTAAGGAAGGCAACATCCAAAGGCTGACTGCACTTTTCATCCTTTGTGGAAATCTGCAAACGCTCAGCAAAAACATCATCGGCGACCTTGTCGATGGTTTTAATGCCGGGAATCAAACCGTATTTGAAAATACCGAGACTGGCGATCAACTGCTCACCGCTGGCAGCCGACAAGGAATGACCTACGTAGGCTTTTACTGCAGACACAGGCCAACTGGTGATATTAAATACCTGTGCGATCTGATCAAAAATTTGCGATTCAGTCACCCGATTTTGCGGTGTACTGGAACCGTGCGCCTGCACCATCGAGCGCAGCCGAATCGATTCATCACCCAAAATGGCACGCGCCGAAGCCACAGCTTTTGCCATGGTGATGTAATTTCCCGGGCCCGGAGCTGAAATCGACTTTTTAAAACCGTCGGCGTTGATAAATACATCACCTACCGCGCCGTGAACATCAGCACCCAGCTCGATAGCCAGAGCATCGTCCATCAACACCACATATTGACTGGCCTCAGCCATAGTAAAACCAGCATTTTCACCAAACGGACGACTGCTACGGCGCAGGTCAGCCTCTTCAACCCCGTCCAGTTTTCTCAGTTTTTCTTCACTGGCAAGCGCCCCCATAGTCGCATAACCATCGATAATCTCCGGAACGATTGGCGCCTCTGCGCAGCCCACTACCGCAACACGGCATTTGCCGGATGCTATGTCATCAGCTGCTGCCTGTAAGTTATAGAGGAATGATGCACAAGCACCGGTGATTGCGCCCGTCTGACCAACACTCCCCAAAAGATAGGCATTCACAAAATCTGCTGGCATGGTATTCAAACCCAACGGACACTGCTTGGCGCTAACCCGCGAGCCCTTAAGGCGCGATTGCAGCAAACCACCAAACCCATTTTCATCCATCTGGCTCATCACATTACTGGCATACACTCCAACCTGATCAGGCTTAATCGCATTCATTACTGTCTGCCACGTCAACCCGGTAGATTGAATTGCATCAGAGGCACCAATTACCGCTAACTGCAATGCGCGAGGATGATAGTGCGAGTTGTACAGCGCCCCCGGATTAAAACCCTGCGGCAGCTGTCCGGCTGACTTTACCGGCAGGTCGCGATAACTGTCGAACTTAACCTCAAACCCAGATGCCGCAATGACACGCACGCGATCATCGTCGATAGATTCCACTTGCCAATCTGCAGGCATAGGCTCAGGTAAATCGCGCTTGCGCATCTCCACCACCAAAGGTGAATCACCTGCACCCAAGGTGGCCGACTTTTGCCAGTGCGCAGCATCAACATCAAAAAACTCTTTATCGATTCGACGTATCAAGGTGCCATTTAATATCTGCTCGCCAAAACGGATTTCCAAATCAGCCAAGCTAAGAGCCGCTCCCTCAGCGTCGCGATAGCTGTTATCTTCAAACCTAACCAAACCCATCATAACCGCTAATCCAGCCATAGTTTCTTGTCGATCTGATGGCTGCAGACTTTCAATTACCATGCGACGATAAGCATGATGACCGGAACTGCGACCCGCTGCATTGAACCCACCAAAGCCCACAATCACCGGCAAACGCGCAACAGACATAACAACTCCCAAGATTCGCAAGGTTAAAAACTCGATAAAGTGTAAGAGTATTAAATCTGAATGTCCCTGTTAATTTGGTCATTATCGATGGTAAATTGGCCACAACAGACTCACTCATACCATGCGACCACTCTATGAGCAAAAACCCGCCAATCCGTATTCACTTTTTGCTCTGCGAGCGCATGCTCGCCACCAGCAGCACTCTGCCAATGGAAATGCTGCTCGCAGCTGAGAGCGCTGTGACCAGCATGCTGCCCAAAGATCAGCAGCGCCCTCTCGATATCAAAACCATCAGCCTAAACCCTGCCCCCATCACCAGCCGCACTGGGCTTTTATGGCAGCCCGATGTAACCATCACCAGCAAACCAGCCAGCGATTTGATTTACATTCCAGGCTTGTGGCGCAACCCCCGCCCAGTAGTACAACAACACGGCGAAACGCTGGAGTGGCTACGCGAACAACACCAAAACGGAGCAATTATTAGCGCTGTCGGCACGGGAGTTTGTTTTCTGGCAGAAGCAGGATTATTAGATGGCAAAGCAGCAACAACTCACTGGCACTACTTTGATCAATTTCAAAAAGACTATGCCGCCGTACAACTGAAGCGCCAATATTTCATCACCCAAGCAGGCAATCTTTATTGTGCGGCAAGCGTCAACTCACTGGCCGATTTAACCGTGCATTTTATCCAGCGTTTTTTTGGTAAAAAAATTGCCAGCCATGTAGAGCGGCATTTCTCCCACGAAATTCGTCAGGCTTATGAGACAAGAGGTTTTTTTGAAGCACAAGAAAATCGACACCCAGATGAAGACATTACCCAAATACAAATCTGGCTACAGGACAATTACCAGCGCGAGATTTTATTTCCACAAGTCGCCCTGCGTTTTGGCATGAGTGTACGCACGCTAAATCGTCGTTTCAAAAATGCACTAGGGCAAACACCGCTGGATTATTTACAAGAAATTCGCATCAACATCGCTAAGGATTTATTAAAAACCAGTAATTTGTCGATTAACGAAATTGCCGACAAGGTGGGCTATCAAGACACTGGTTACTTCACCATTCTTTTTAAGAAAAAACTAGCAACCACACCCAATGCCTACCGGGATACAGTGCGCGCAAAATTATTCAGCACCTGATTTTTTGCATCAATTATAAAAAATAACCCCAGCATCAATGATACCAGGGTTATTTTGAAGGCATATATTACGCCGTCTTATGCCGCATCTGCACCGGCAGACACAACCGTCAACTTATCTGCGGTTTGCACACCAATTGGAATAGTGCGTGGTTTCATCGATTCTGGAATCACGCGCTGCAAATCTATATGCAGCAATCCACTTTCATAATTGGCCGATTTAACTTGCACATGATCAGCCAACTGAAAGCGCCGCTCAAAACTACGCGCCGCTATGCCCTGATGCAAGTAGGTGCGCTGCTGCTCATCAGCAGCCTTGTTTGCTGAAACCGTTAAATTATTTTGATTCACCTCGATATTTAACTCAGACTGATCAAAACCGGCAACAGCCATAGTAATTCGGTATTTATCTTCGCCCGTCAGTTCAATGTTATAAGGCGGATAACTGGGTTGATTCTGTTCTGCGCGAGATAGGCTATCTAGCAAATTAGCCATACGATCAAAACCAATGGCAGAACGATAAAGTGGAGTGAAATCAAAATTACGCATAGTCAATATCCTCAATTGAGCAATATAAAGAGTTGGACTTATTTTATCGATCAAGTCATTTAAATCACGTGATCCTCTACCGAGCCATCACACAAATGAGATAAGGACATACAAAATCATTTCAAGGAAAATTCAAAAAAATAATTATTCAACCAAATGTCAACACCTCACCAATAGACAATAAACAACCGAAAAGACAGCCAGCAGGCACAGAGGCCAAACAGAACTGAGACGGTAAAAGCTGACATGCTTATGGCCGCTAAGATCATTAGCTTTTAAACAAAGATCGAAATGTTATTAAGAAGTTTCAACAAAAACTTGCTATTCGGCGGAAGATCACCAATATAGATAGGGAGGGTCGGGATTGTTCGCGGAACTCAATGCAGAACCCCTGCCCCCTAACATAAACGTTAAGGAGTCTTACGATGAAACCTGCTGTCGACGTTGTATATCGTGATTTGGATTCTTCAGTTGCATTTTCCGCTCTAAATGACATCATCACCAAGAAGCTTGAAAAGCTCAGCCGCTATACCGACCAAATTGTTCATAGCCGCGTAGTTCTTGACACCCCCCATCACCACAAGCACAAAGGTAAACAATTCCGAGCCTCTATTGAGCTGGATATAGTCGGCCACCCAATGGCCATCACTCAGGATGACGAATCCATACACGTTGCAGTGCGTGATGCTTTTTCAAGTGCAGAACGCAAAGTTAAACAGCTGGTCGCTCGCCAACGCAACACTCGTTAAATCACAGACCAAAGCGCCAAACGATTTCATTTCCCCCAAATGAAAAAAGCCGGGATCATGACTGATCCCGGCTCTGACACTATCAATAGGCAATATACCTGCTTAGCTTACCGCACCCAACTTGGCTGATTTTTTACTGATCAGGTGATTCAGGTTGGCCAGTGACTGCATATGGCTATAAATCAATTCCAAACCGTCTTTTTTGAATAAATCCAACGCTTCTGCATCGCCCAAAGCCTTAAGCTTTTCACGCTTCACTACGTAAAAGCCCATCAAATTCATATTAGACTCTTCGCGTCCTTTGAATGTAATATTTGCTTGCATTGGCTCCAACAAATCAAGCTCATGCAAACGCTTACAAAACACTTTCGTCATTTCAGCGCGATATTGATAATCCTTCAAAAACTCTACCACTTCTTTTAAATGAGCTGATTGTTCACCATTTTCCTCAAACAAACGACGCCCTTTGCTGCCATCTTTCAATACAGTTTGGCTGTCGGCGTCAATACACAATGCCATAGTGTCTGCGTTTTTATCACCACCCAACACAAACGGATAACGACGAATAAAAGCAGGAATATAACGCGAGGTGAACTGGAAGTTTTCATCCAAAGAAAGGTTTTCGCCCTCCTTCAAACCCATAATCGCCAAGGGAATATATTCACCCTCGTTTGCCGTTGCAGAAAACACAATGGGAAACTCACTTGCGGCAAATGGAATTTCTGTGGCCAACAAGGGGGCAGAAATCATATGCGATACAAATGCATAGTTATCAACCTGAACAGACCAATTGCGATGAACATCGGATGACAGTGGTTGAATGTTGTCATAAATCATGAGTTGTTTTGCCACGAGGATACCTCTATTTATTGTCTCGGCTTGGAAAAAACACTAGGGATGGAAAGCAAAAAATAAAGCCGCATGGTAGCACTTTCACAAACGACTGCCACAGCGAGAAGAACATTAATCAACCTTAGCGTAAACATAAATTACAAATACAAAAAAGCCTGCTAAAAAGCAGGCTTTTAAGTTATTGATTCTTAATTAAAAATGGTCGGAACGGCGGGATTTGAACCCACGACCCCTACACCCCCAGTATAGTGCGCTACCTGACTGCGCTACGCTCCGATATTTTTTGCGAACACAAACTTTAGCGCCTGTATCGCGAGGGATGGGCATAATACCTTAATTTATTGTCAATGCAATCAAAGAATTAAGAAATAACACCGATGCTCAATTAACAAACAATCACTTGAAAAAGAACTGCTATAAAGCTCACTTTATTTAATCTTCAATAGGTCTAGCAGATGTTCCAAGTCATCAATCATGCGCACAACCAATTGATTTAACTGGCCCGATTCGGACGGAGTATTCTCGCTTGACATCTGCAGACGCGCACCACCGATAGTAAAACCCTGATCGTATAAGAGGCTGCGAATCTGGCGGATCGTTAGCACATCCTGACGCTGATAATAGCGACGATTCCCCCGGCGCTTAACTGGTTTTAACTGAGGAAATTCCTGTTCCCAATAACGCAGCACATGTGGCTTTACCGCACACAATTCACTAACTTCACCAATAGTGAAATATCGCTTGCCGGGAATTACGGGAAGTTCGTCGTTATGACTCGGTTCCAACATATGTTTCTACTCGTGCCTTAAGTTTTTGTCCTGGACGGAAAGTAACCACACGCCGGGCGCTGATAGGAATCTCTTCACCCGTCTTAGGGTTCCTGCCCGGACGCTGACTTTTATCGCGCAATTCAAAATTGCCGAAACCTGAAAGTTTGACCTGTTCATTATTTTCCAAAGCGTGGCGGATCTCTTCAAAAAAGAGTTCCACCAATTCTTTGGCTTCCCGTTTATTGAGTCCGAGATCCTCATAAAGTTTCTCGGCCAAATCAGCTTTGGTCAGAGCGCCGTCCGACATAATTATTATTCCCTATCTGAGGGTAGCGGAAAAATTCACCCCCAGATACTGAACAATCGAGTCAATGGAGGCGTTGATCTCATCTTCATTAAGAGTGCGTGAAGGATGCTGAAAGGTCAACCCCATTGCAATACTTTTTCTATGTGGATCAATACCTTTGCCCATATATACGTCAAATACCTTTAAGTCGATAAGGTAGTCTCCCGCCTGTTCTTTAATCGCATTTAACAACTGCTGAGCAGCCACATCGCGATCCACCAAAAGTGCCAAATCGCGGCGCACTTCAGGGAACTTTGACAAAGGAGTAAAGGCAGGAATTCGCGCTTTTAGCAATGAACTGAGACGCACTTCAAACAAATAGACTGATTGAGGAATATCCAACTGTTGCAGCAAACTGGGGTGCAGCGCACCTATAACACCCTGCCATTCGCCATCGCGATAGATATCGGCCGTCTGGCCAGGATGCAGCGCCGAATGAGAACCTGACTGAATCGTGAATGCAGACTCATCACCAGTTAGGGCCAAAAGTGACTCAAGGTCGCCCTTGAGATCAAAGAAATCGACAGTTTCTGCAGCATTCGCCCAAGACTCAGGCGCACGACTGCCGTAAATAAGACCGGCAAGCATGGCTTCTTGCTTAAGGCCATCGGCAGATGGAACAAAGCGCAAGCCAGACTCAAACAAGCGCACGCGATTTTGTTGGCGGTTCAGATTGTTGCGCAGCACACTCACCAAGCCCGGCATCAAACTGGTACGCATGGCCGCCATATCGGCACTGATCGGGTTGCGCAGCAGGACTGGTGCAGTATTGGGGTCAAACAGAGCCGATAATTTTGGCTCAATAAAGCTGTAGGTGATTGCCTCTTGATAACCGCGTGCGATCAGCTGATTACGCAACGCAGGCAAGCCCATTTTCGCCTCGGGATGCGGCTCTATATCGAGCGGTGCCGCCAAGCTACGAGTAGGCAAACGATTATAGCCATACACACGAGCCAACTCTTCCAGCAAATCCGCTTCAATGGAGATGTCAAAGCGATAACTGGGCACTGAAAATACCCAACCTTCCGGATTTTGCGATAGCAACGTCAAACCCAAACGCGCCAGAATATCGACCACTTCATCATCGGCCATTTCCAGACTCAAACCGCTGACAATACGCGCCTTACGCAAGCTGACTTGGCGCTCCTGTGGCAAATGTTCGTTGGTCACATGGACAACCGGACCAGCTTCACCACCGACAATTTCCAGCAGCAGAGCGGTAGCTCGCTCAATGGCATCCAACTGCAAGCTGTAATCTACACCTCGCTCAAAACGATGGGATGAGTCGGTATGCAGACCGTATGAGCGGGCACGACCGGCAATCGCCAATGGATTAAAGAACGCGCTTTCCAGGAAAATATCGCGCGTTGTCTCAGTTACTGCCGTTTCTTCACCACCCATAATGCCCGCAACGGCCAAGGCCTTGTGTTGATCGGCAATTACCGTGGTATCGGCATTGAGTTTGATTTCCTGGCCATCCAGCAAGCGGAGCAACTCCCCCTGTTGCGCCATACGCACATGAATTGCATTGCTCAGTTTGGACAGATCAAACGCATGCATAGGCTGCCCCAACTCAAGCAGCACATAGTTAGTCACATCCACAACCGCATCAATGCTACGCAAGCCGGAACGGACTAATTTGTCTTGTAACCATGCTGGGCTTGGGCGGTTAATATCAATATTGCGGATCACACGACCCACATAACGACTACAAGCGGAACCGGCTTCGAGATACACCGGGAATTCATCGGCTATAGAAGCTGCAACAGCGGGAATAGCAGGTGCAGTCACTGGGGCGCGATTCAATACACCCACTTCGCGCGCTATACCTTTTACGCTCAAACAGTCACTGCGGTTGGGAGTCAAGTCAACTTCGATTAATTTGTCATCGAGATTCAAGTACTCACGCAAATTAGCACCCACAGGCGCGTCAGCTGCCAACTCCCACAGGCCTGTATCGTCGTCACCGGCCTTCAATTCTGTTTGGCCGCAGAGCATGCCAAAAGATTCAACACCGCGCAGCTTGGCCTTTTTGATCTGGAAGTCGCCTGGCAATTGCGCACCTATAGTGGCAAAGGGGATTTTAATTCCAACACGCGCATTAGCCGCACCGCAGACCACCTGCGTGGGACCATCAGGCAGACCAGCCACTTGGCAAACACGCAGTTTGTCTGCATCCGGGTGCTGCTCGCAGCCGACAATCTCACCGACGATCACGCCAGTGAAATCGCCCGCAACAGATTCAACTGCATCCACTTCAAGCCCGGCCATGGTCAGCTGAGCAATTAATTCATCGGTACCTATGGCTGGATTAACCCACTCGCGCAGCCAGGATTCACTGATTTTCATAATTCATTCGTTCCATTAAAACTGTTTTAAGAAGCGCAGATCGTTTTCAAAAAACAGTCGCAAATCATTTACGCCATAGCGCAACATAGCGAGACGCTCTACCCCCATGCCAAAGGCAAAACCGGTATAGGTTTCTGGATCAACGCCACTGGATTTAAACACTTCTGGGTGAACCATGCCGCAGCCGCCCACTTCCAGCCAGCCAGTGTTTTTACACATGCGACAACCCTTGCCGCGGCATTGGGTGCACTGGATATCCATCTCGGCCGATGGCTCGGTAAAGGGGAAATAAGAGGGGCGGAAACGCACGGGAACATCAGCCTCAAAGAAGGCTTTGAGGAATTGATCCATGGTGCCTTTTAAATCGGCAAAACTGATATTTTTATCGACCACCAAACCTTCAACCTGATGAAACATCGGCGAATGGGTTACATCGGAATCGCAGCGATACACACGACCAGGGCAAATCACCCGAATCGGTGGCTGTTTGTTTTCCATAGTGCGCACTTGCACTGGTGAGGTATGAGTGCGAAGTACGTGGGTATTGTCCACGTAGAAAGTGTCGTGCATCGCCCGCGCAGGGTGATGAGACGGAATATTGAGCGCTTCAAAGTTGTGGTAGTCATCCTCAATTTCAGGACCCACTTCAACGCTGTAACCGACTGCAGCAAAAATTTCTTCAATGCGCTGCAAGGTGCGGGTTACCGGATGCAGGCCGCCCGTGTACTGACCACGGCCAGGCAAGGTCACATCAACGACTTCACTCGCCAGCTTGGCATTAATCGCCTCTTGTTCTAATAGCGCCTTGCGCAGATTAAGCGCTTCTTGCACGGAATCCTTGGCTTTATTAATTTCAGCACCTGCAGCAGGACGCTCCTCTGCGGATAATTTACCCAACGTTTTCATCAACGCGGTGATGCTGCCATTTTTACCTAAATAATTTACCCGCACCGCATCCAGCGCAGTCAGATCTTGGGCATCGGCAACGAGTTTGAGCGCTTCTTGGGTAAGCGCAGCGAGATTTTCCATCTGCTTTTCCAGTATGTAATCGTAAAGATAATGAATAGAGTTCCAGCTTTGGATTAACCGGAGAGAGCCGCTCCTGCGCGTCCTGCGCCCGCGGCATACCGTTCATCCTGAACATAAAAAAAGGGAAGAACCCTAAAGCCCTTCCCCTTTTCATCGCGTTCGCAAAAGCTCTTGCGAGCTTAAGGTTGTTGGACGATTAAGCAGCCAGAGCTGATTTAGCCTTCGCAACAACAGCAGCAAATGCCGCTTTGTCGTACACAGCCAAATCAGCCAGTACACGACGGTCGAGAACGATGCTCGCCTTTTTCAAGCCAGCAATCAATTGGCTGTAGGACATGCCTTCAGCGCGCGATTGAGCATTGATACGAGTGATCCACAGAGCACGGAAATTACGCTTTTTAACGCGACGATCGCGGTAAGCATACTGACCTGCTTTGATAACGGCTTGCTTGGCAACACGGAATGTACGCGAACGTGCACCGTAGTAACCTTTAGCTGCTTTTAAAACTTTCTTGTGACGACGACGCGCCTCTACACCACGCTTAACACGGGCCATATCTCTATCCTCTCAAAATTCGCAATTAGCGCTGATTAATTAGCACGGAACAAACGTTTTACGCGTGGTACGTCGGCTGCATCAACGATGCTGGTGCCGCGCAATTGACGCTTACGTTTGGTGGTCATTTTGGTCAGGATGTGGCTTTTGTTAGCGTGCTTGAACTTAAAGCCCGCGCCAGTCTTTTTGAAGCGCTTTGACGCGCCACTGTGTACTTTAGCTTTGGTTGCCATGTGATGAAACTCCACACATTTAGGTAAATAGTATTAATAATCAAGGCAGCTAAAAGCCCGACTATTTTCTCTTTTTGGGGGCGATAACCATGGTGAGCTGCTTACCTTCCATCTTGGCAGCCTGCTCAACGGTACCCATTTCAGCCAGATCGGTCTCGATGCGTTGCATCATTTCCATCCCCAACTCTTGGTGGGCGAGCTCGCGGCCACGGAACTTTAACGTCACCTTGGCCTTATCCCCATGCTCTAGGAAGCGCATCAGAGCCTTTAATTTGACCTGATAATCAGCTTCCTCCGTCCCTGGGCGAAACTTCATTTCCTTCACCAACTGCTGCTTTTGCTTCTTTTTAGCAGCAGCTTTGGTTTTTTTGATTTCAAACAGATGCTTGCCGTAATCCATAATCTTACAGACTATTGGATCGCTATCAGCAACGATCTCCACCAGGTCCAGCGTTGCCGCTTGCGCCTGAGCGAGTGCATCACTCAGGCTCACAATACCGACTTGCTCGCCTTCTGCGTTGATTAAACGAACCTGCTTGGCTTCGATCTGATCGTTGATCCGCGCTTTTTTAGAATTGCCTTTGGCTGCGGGAGCGTTATCTCGTTTGATAGTTGTATCTCCAGTAAATTAATAAAAACAAATCTTTTTTCGCTTTAGCGATCTATTCGTCAAAAAAATTTCTTTTAGGCAGAAATATTTCGACCTCGACGCGCTATATCGGCGGTCAAGTGCGCGATGAAAGCTTCCAGATTCATTACACCCAAATCTTGTCCGTCCCTTGTGCGAACTGCAAGTGATTGATTTTCAACCTCTTTATCGCCAATGACGAGCAGGTAGGGTACCCGCTGAATTGTGTGCTCGCGGATTTTAAAGCCGATCTTCTCATTTCTCAAGTCCGGAATGACGCGAATGCCCTTTTCACGCAAGGCTTTTTCGATCATTTTGACGTAATCTGCCTGATTATCGGTAATATTCATCACCGCAACCTGGGCTGGCGCCAACCAAGTTGGAAAGGAACCTTCATAGTGTTCAATGAGAATACCGAGAAAGCGTTCGAAAGAACCAAGAATGGCGCGATGCAACATCACTGGACGCTTACGGGCATTATCTTCTGCCACATACTCCGCATCCAAACGCTCAGGCAGGACAAAATCGAGCTGTATGGTACCACATTGCCAGAAGCGACCCAGCGCATCCTTAATTTGATATTCAATCTTGGGGCCATAAAAGGCACCTTCGCCCGGTAATTCTTCCCACTCAAGGCCAGATTCACGCAGCGCATGGCGCAGGCCATCTTCCGCTTTATCCCAAACCTCATCACTACCGGCACGCTTTTCGGGGCGCAAAGACAATTTCACCGCAACATCGGTAAAGCCAAAGTCATCGTAAATTGATTTGAGCATTTGGTTGAAGTCAGATACTTCGCTGACGATATGATCTTCAGTACAGAAGATATGCGCATCGTCCTGCACAAAACCGCGCACGCGCATAATACCGTGCAACGCACCTGAAGCTTCATTGCGATGACAGGAACCAAATTCTGCCAAACGCAAAGGTAAATCTTTATGCGAGCGAAGACCGTGATTAAAGATTTGTACGTGGCCCGGGCAGTTCATCGGTTTAACCGCAAAATCGCGCTTTTCCGATTCAGTGGTAAACATACCTTCGCGATAGTTTTCCCAATGGCCGGATTTCTCCCAGAGCACACGATCCATAATCATCGGGGTTTTTACCTCTTGATAACCCCAATCATTTTGTTTGGCACGCATGTACTGCTCGATTTGTTGCCACAGAGTCCAGCCCTTGGGGTGCCAAAACACCATGCCCGGCGCTTCATCTTGCAGATGGAACAAATCAAATTTTTTCGCCAGTTTGCGGTGATCGCGTTTGGCCGCTTCTTCGAGTAGATTCAAATAGGCTTTTAATTGTTTGGCATCGGCAAACGCAGTGCCGTAGATGCGCTGCAACATTTTGTTGTTGGAGTCGCCGCGCCAGTAGGCACCCGAGGTGCGCATCAATTTAAAGTTTAAGCAGAAGCGCATGTTGGGCACGTGTGGGCCACGGCACATGTCGACGTATTCTTCGTGGTGGTACAAACCGGGAGTCGCGTCTTTAGGCACGTCGCGATCCAAAATCTCCAGCTTGTAAGTCTCGCCACGCGCAGTGAAAACGTCGTAGGCTTCTTGCCAGCTAACCACTTTTTTCACTACGTCATATTCAGTTTTGGCCAATTCCAGCATGCGCGCTTCAAGGCGGGCAACATCTTCATCCGTCAGTTTTTGCTCAAGGTCGATGTCGTAATAAAAGCCGTTGTCGATGGTCGGGCCAATGGCCATTTTCACATCGGGAAACAACTGCTTGATCGCATGACCGAGCAAGTGCGCACAGGAATGACGAATAATTTCCAAACCGTCTTCGTCTTTCGGGGTGAAGATCACTAAGTCAGCATCGTCAGTAATCAAGTCATGGGCATCAACACGTTGACCATTGACACGGCCACCTAGCGTGGCTTTTGCCAAACCAGCACCAATTGAGGCGGCAACTTCATAAACAGAAACGGGATGATCGAAAGGACGTTTGGAACCGTCAGGGAGAGTAATAACAAGCATGATAAACCTCTGTCAGTGGTGACCCCTACCAAAGGTCACGTGATAAAAAGCGGGAACCGCAAATAAAAAAAGCCCGCACCTACGATTGTGCGGGCTGGGGAGTATAGGGGAGCTTAAGCACTGGAGGCAACGAATGGAGCCAAAATCACACTAAATTATTCCGTTTAAATCTGCCATGCCAAGGTGATTGCACCAAAGTTTTTCCGTGCAGTTTGGCTTTTATTTGGTTCCGTATCCGATTGGTACGACACGCAAACACTCGCGCGTTGCCACGCATAGGTAAACCCTGCCATTAACGAATACTGGTAATGCTCCAAACCTTTGGAGGCACTCCGACCAAATTCATTACCATCCACCAGAATCTGATTGTGGACATAGTTTCCGGTACCACCCAAATACACATACCAACCTTCGGAAGCGGCGATCGGTGTACTAATGCGGCTTGATATGAACCCCATCGTCGAATAGCTTCGCGCAAGGCTATTACCAGCCCTTAAGAAAAGCCCTGCACCCGCCAATGATTCCAGATTTCCCACCGCTACATTACCCAGCAAAACAGCATCAACTGGACTGGAGTCACTAGTAGAGAAGCGCCACACAGCCGTGCGCTGTAATTGCCAAACAAATTCATCATCTAACTGGTATTCCCAACCTTTAGGCTGATCGGCATCTACTACTCTGTGAACAAATTTTTGCACCTCCTCTGCACCCGAAGACGGGCCAATAATCCCGACCAATGTGGCCACATGATCAGCAAAATCATTTTCGACTGCGACATAGCTGGAGCGCCAATACAATAAGCCCGCGTAAGGGGCATCGCTAGGGTCGGGAATTTCTTTGGTGATGTCATTGGGAGTCACCATTGCCTGTCCCAGTGAGTGCAGCTTATAGGCGTATGTGGGTTCATCATTAACCATCCAAGCTAACGGCAATGTCAGCAAGGGTGGCTTGGTGATAGCCTCGCCCTCTTCATTGCGCCGCCCCCAGGACAAATAAATGCCGTTGGTATAGCCGCCACCGTCTTTTCCAGCAAAAAAATCATTGTCCCAGCTGGCCGAAATCCAATCGCGTTCAGCAAGTACGCTATGACTGCTCGCAACTATAAGACTGATAAAAAAGTAGCGTGACAGCCTCACCCAAATATTCGTAAAAACAGCAGCTGCCACTCCAAACACTCGATCCGACATAACATCCACACTCGATTAATTATTTCTGATAAGAAAACGATAATAAGAAGTAATTAATGGTAATCGACGTAACGCTGGAACCTCTGTTCGCTAAAGAACGAAATTTGCTATTCGAGGGTTAACAACAAGCAATAGACAATCAGGTGAGGTTAATAAACATCGCGACAATAACGCTGCGCGTCGGCGAGAGATTCCAATTCATCGGCACCCAAAATTTTGGCTAACGCAGCGTCAACACCCTGCGCCATTCCCTGTAAACTGCCGCATACAAAAATGGCAGCACCGTCAGCAACCCAGCGCTGAATTTCTTCTGCATTAGGCATTAATAAATCCTGCACATAACGCGGCGCATTAGGTTGTTCATTGAGCGGTACATCGCGCGAAAATATTTTATTGACGCGTGTTAACCGACCAGATTGCTGCCAGCTGTGCAGGTCTGCACTAAAAAAATCATCGGCCAATTCACTTCGCTCGCCAAAAAACAACCATTGACGCGCATTGGCACGCTCAGGATTTGCAATATGCGCGCGCAACCCGGCGATGCCGGTACCATTGCCAATTAAAATCAGCGGGCATGAATTTACTGGGGGATGAAAATGTGAGTTGGTACGAATACGCAAACGAATAGCTTGATTCAAACCCGCGTAGTGCGTTAACCAACCGGAGCCCAAGCCTAACTGATTATTGCAATCACGCACTTGACGCACTAACAAATCCAGCGAGCCTTCGCTGGGAACTGAAGCAATTGAGTATTCGCGATGTGGCAATTCGCGGAGCGATTCAAGCAATAGCTGATCATCCTGCGTTTTCAGTTCAGCGAGTTTTTCGTCGCTGATCGATAAGCTGCGGGTGATTAATAATTCCGGGGCAATGGGTCGCCCGAGTCGCTGTAAAAAAGTATCGATTGCTGCGCGCGAATTACAGGGCCCGATTTCAACCAGATCACCCGCCCGCCACAAATCAGGCGTAATTTCCCCTTGCACAGGCTGCAATTGAATATGAAATGCAGGAGCACCGACCCCGTTAGGGTTAACGCATTCGCGCGCTACAATCCCCCACTTTTCATAGGTCGGCGTACTCCAATCGCTGAAGTGAGTATTGCCGGAAAGCTGACCTAGATAATATTGCCAATGACGCAGTGCGCTTTCATCAAGGCGATCAACTTCAATCACATCGGCCATAAGATGCGCTCCACGCTCATGCAACGCATGCTGCAGTTGATGTGCAAAGCCACAAAAATAGTCATAACTGGAATCGCCCAGCCCGAGAATTAATACTTGTTGATGTTGCAAACTTTTGGCGTCAAGCCCATGCAATGTACGAGCAATAAAACGGTTGCCATTATCAGGCGCTTCACCTTCACCATAAGTACTGGCAATCAGCAGTAGCTTAGCGGTTTGTGTGAGCAATTCAGATTCAATTTGATTTAGCGGCAATAGGGTTACCGACTTACCCGCCTGCTCTAACTGCTGCGCCGTCTGCTGGGCAATACGGGTAGCGCTACCAGTTTGGCTGGCGTAACCAATCAAAATGCAGTCCGCACCCTCTATTTCGCCCGCTACAGCAACGCCCTGCTTGCGCCGATATTGCCGCCAACACAACCAACAAAAAATAAGATAAGAAAAAATTAATACACTTGCGGCAAGATAACGCACACTGCTCTCGCTTGTATCAGAAGTTAAATAAGCAGGCTCACTATGGTTTTAGGCTCAACCTGACCTTACCTAATTCCTTGCGACCGTTTTGATTATGCTCTGCCACTTTTTCGACAGGCCATGTAAAAGGAATTTTAATTAATTCGCGTCCACCGACTTCGCGTGCAGCCTCAACCATCAATGTATATTTACCTTGTTTCAAGCTGCCTAATGGCAATTGCCCTTCAGGGAATATGAATAGATGTTTTCCTGGCCCACGGGTTGCGCCGCTAACACCATCAATCGGCATAGCCCTATTGCGCCCATCGCGGCGCCACCACTGGCGCAAATCTTTTAACCAATCCTCACCGTGATCACTCTCCTCCCCATCTTCGTGGGTTTGGTAAAGCACTGCAAGATTAATGGGCGAAGAGTCTGCGCCATCAATCCAAATGGCGACATAAGGCCGATGATACTCAGCCACATCAAGGCGCGGAATCTCAAGCGACACCTCAAGCTCACCCGCCATTGCAGGTACAAACAAAAATAGGTTGAAGAAAAAAGACCCGCACAAAAACAAATAACGACACATAAAATTCCCTACCAATGAATAATTCAACACTTATAAAAAATCAGTGCATAAACAACAATATGAGCAGCCAAGGCAATACAAGCCCTAAGCCCACTAATGGCCAAGTTGCAAAGCGCGTACTGGCATAGCGCTGTAGTAGCAGCAAGCCGGTAATACAAAAAATAATGCAGGCAACGGCAAACCCATCGATAAACCAACTCCAAACGCCACCGGTATTTCTGCCCTTGTGAAGATCATTAAAATAGGCGATCCAACCGCGATCAGTTTGTTCGTAAATTACCTCACCTGAAGTCAGGTCAATACTGACCCATGCATCGCCGCCGGCTCGTGGTTGCGATAAATAAATATCATCTTCACTCCACTCAGCCATTCCATTGACAAGCGCGATAGAGTGATTGTCATCCAGCCAGTTTATAAGTGCGTCAGGTAGCGGAGCATGGGTGGGGAAATTATCCTTTGCTATTTGTTGCTGCAGATCTTTCAATAATGGCTTGGATAAAAACGCATCCAGTGTTTTCACGACTGGCTTGCTGGGGATTTGCGCAGCATGGTTTAGCGTAATGCCGGTAATTGCAAATAACAGCATACCCACGAGGCACAGCGCCGAACTCATCCAATGCCACTGGCGCACAGAACCCAACCAGGTCATTTAATACCTCACACAAACGATTAAGTAAAAATTAATTTTTTTAAACAGCGATCAAGTCGTTGCCCAACGGCGCAACAGGTTGTGATACACACCGGTAAGTTTCAGCAAATTGGCATCATTTGGTGCGACTGTCGGTGTGAGTGCTTGAATCGCCTGATCCAAATCAAACAACATACTGCGCTCAGCTTCATCACCGACGAGACTTTCGATCCAAAAAAATGACGCGATCCGCGCGCCTTTTGTCACCGGTGTCACGCGATGCAAACTGCTGGATGGATAGAGCACCATATCGCCAGCGGCCAATTTAATGACTTGCACACCAAAAGCAGTTTCAATTTCCAGCTCGCCGCCCTCATACTCTTCTGCATCAGACAGAAATAAGGTTGCCGATAAATCGCTGCGCAGCGAAACCGCAGTGCCGGGCACATGCATAATGGCACTGTCCACATGAGTGCCGTAATGCCCGCCTTGGGTGTAGCAATTAAATTTAGGCGGATAAATTTTGTTAGGAAGCGCGGCAGACACAAATAGAGAATTAGCCGCTAACGTGCGCAACAAATGATTGCCCAAGCTGCGCGCCAATTCACTCGCGTCATCCAGTTGCAGATTTTGTTTTGCAGAACGCGCCAATGTACCCGCGGTTTTAACGCCATCCTGCCAATTGGCCTGTGCCAAGTGCTGACGAAATTGTGCAATTTCTTCGCTCGTTAATACGTGTTGAATCGTTATCAGCATAAATTTACTCACCAGAAAAATGGACAACGCCAATAGTGGGAGCGCGGACCGCAGGCATTAAATAGGTTGTATCTATATCGCTAATGGCCGAACAGCCTGCCATTGCCATACACACTTCCAATTCTTCACGCAATAATTTCATCATATGCGCCACACCCAATGCACCGGCCACACTGAGCGCATAAATTTGTAAGCGGCCGATTAACACTCCATCGGCGCCCAGAGCTAGCGCTTTAAAAATATCCTTGCCAGAGCGGATACCGCTATCTAGCAGCAATGGGAATTCTGCACCTACCACACCACGAATCAGTGGCAACATTTGCACACTGGTAGCCACACCATCCAAACCGCGACCACCATGATTTGATACCACAATGCCAGTAATGCCGAGTGCTTTTAGGGCTTTGGCATCCTCTGGGTGCAACACGCCTTTAACCCAAATAGGCAGCTTGGTTTGTGCTTGCAGCCATTGCAGATCTTGCCAGTTTGGAGCATTGCGCAGCAGCGAAAAAATATTTTTTGCAGGTGCAGCAGCAGACGATTCTGAACAATAGGAGCGCAAATTAACCGCACTAATTTCAGGCGGCAAATAAAAACCTGCATGTTGCGCGCGGCGGCTTGGTACTTGAATGGAGGCGTCCAGCGTGACTACCAAAGCACTATACCCGGCAGCCTCTGCGCGCTTAACCAAATCAAGCGTGTGCTCGCGCACTGGCTGAAAATAAAGTTGAAACCATTTATTGGCAGGCGTGGCAGCGGCAACATCTTCCAGCGCATGGCTAGATAAAGTACTGAGGATCAGCGTGGAATCCGTCGCGGCAGCGGCTCGCGCGCTATCTATTTCACCACCAGGATGCACTAAACTTTGATAGGCAACGGGCGCCAATAAAATCGGATGTACAAATTGCTTTCCAGCGATGACTGTATGCGTGGTTGCACTGGAGAGATCACGCAATAAACGCGGGCAAATTACATACTGTGAAAATGCCGCGCGATTTGCGGCGAGAGTTTGATCCTGTGCACTACCACCAGCTATATAGGCATAGGTGGGCGCAGGAATAAACCGCTGCGCAAGAGCTTCGTAGTCCTGCGCGCTAATAATATCCGCAGGAATACTCGTTAATGATTTTAATAGATTAGTCATAGATATAAGAAAGCCGGGCAAGGCCCGGCTTCTCGTTAATTACGATTTAAAAATCGTAGGTTAAAGTCACGCGAACATTTCGTGCATCACCCATGTACAGGAATGAACCTGAACGATAAGCAGCAAGATAATAATCTTCGTCAGTGACGTTACCAACATTCAAACGAACTTCCAAGTCTTCATTAAACTCGTAGGTAGAGAACAAATCATACACAGTATAGGAAGGCACTGGCTGACTGTATTGACCTGCTGCATTGAAGCTTGCAGCCGTATCAGGTTGACCGGCAAATTTTTCACTTTCGTATTTAGCAGCGGCGCCAAATGAAAAATTATCGGTAAATTGATATTTCAGCTGCAGCACCGCAGTCTCTTCGGCAAAGTTACTCAAGGTTTTACCGACATAGGTTGCAGTAGCCGACTCAAGCACTTCTGCATCCATAATGGTAATGCCGGCTTGCACAGTTAACTTGTCAGTTATCGCACCTGTAGCACCAAACTCAATCCCTTTTACACGGTTTTCACCGGTATTAAATGTACCGACCGAATCGTAGTTCGCGCCCTCCATAATGTCGGATTTGGTAATCTGAAAGATCGCTGCAGTTAACAACAACTGCTCATCAAAAATATTCCACTTGGTACCCAGTTCGATATTTTTTGAAGATTCCGGATCAGCAGCGGCAACTTCGCCATTATTAATCACTGTACCGCCATAACCACTACTGGTGCCTACGTCTGACTCACCGCCATTGATATCACTGGCGGTGGCGTAGCTGAAATAGATATTACCCACACTGTTTATATCATAGGTAATACCTACATAACCGTTCACCAGCGTATCGGAATAATCGTATTCCGCCTGTGCAAGAGTACTGGTATTTTGTGTTTTCAAATCAAAATCAAACTGGTCGGCACGGACACCAGCAAAAACTGTCCAGTCATCAGTTAAATCAACCGTATCCATTAACGCCAAGGAGGTGGTTTCTACCGCCCAATCAGTATCCCAAGTACCTTTAGTTATTTGACGATTCATCAAGGTATTCAAGCCATTTACACTTTTGCCATTAGCACCCACTGCGCACCATGTAGAACTTGTAGTGCCTGCTGTACGACCGGGAACAATGCAGTTTTGACCTGAACTGCCAACGCTGTAGACACCGTTCAATACACTGTGATCGGTGTATTCCAAACTGACTATAAATTCGTGATCTTTACCCGCCAGATTTTTGTTGATAAACAAATTGGTTTGATTGGCGAAATAATCAACATCCTGCCAGCCTTGGTGAGTACTTAAAGTAATCGTTTCGTAAATTCCGCCCGGATTAGTAGCTGCAGTGGTTGCACTGCGCGCGCCTGTCACCACATAACCATTTTCCGAAGTGCCCTGACGAGTAATGTTGCTTAAACGCACATCGGAATTGAAACGGTACTTCACTCGCGCAGTAAAAGTATCGACATCAGATTCTTGAAAGTCTTGCTGTTGCGCGTACACCGGAACGCTTTTTGCGGGCTTACGATTAGGAACATCTCCAACCAAAAAGCCACCCAAATCCGGATTGTCTTTTGCATCCATACCGTAATAATCGAGTACAACTTCTAATTCGTCAGATGGCATATAAAGGCCGGAAAGCGCAACACCTTTACGCTCGCGATCTGCCGGTGCACGATCAGGTACTTCTTCATAACCATACAAAAGGTTAGCGCGCACAGCGGCTTGTTCATTGATTACCTGGTTGGTATCCAAGGTTACTCGCGTGTGTTTATCACTTCCAATACCCGTTGCCAATGTACTGAAATCATAATCAGTAGTGGCTTGCTTGGTGATCGCATTAATTGCACCGCCTGAGGTACCGCGCCCGGCAAAACTGGAATTAGGCCCCTTGGAAATTTCAATTTGCTCAACTACAAAACTTTCACGTGTTGTCATGCCGGGATCGCGCAAACCATCCACAAACACATCACTGCGCGCTTCCTGACCACGAATAATGTAACGGTCGCCAAAGGCATTCCCATTTTCACCCGTACCCAGTGTGATACCTGGCTGTGCATCGAGAATTTGTTTAAGGTCGGTATAACCAGATTCATCGATTTGTGCCTTGGTGAGCACAGAAATATTTTGGGGTGTTTCGGCCAGTGGGCGAGTATGGCGCTCGTCGCCAGAAAATTGCGCTTTGTACGGAACACCTGGTTGCGCATTAGGATTAGGGTCAATCGCAGCGGCTTCAACCTTTACAACATTGAGTTTGTTATCAGGTTGATCTTGTTTTTCATCTGCGGCAAATGCAGCCAAAGGCAACAACATGGCAGCGGCAATACCAGCGGCCAGACTATTTTTGTTTAGCGCGGTATTGGCATAAGTAGGGGTGCGAAAACTCGCAATAGTTTTGATCTGCTTAGACATTTTTTTACCTAGTTCTTGTATGTGTGTGTATTACGGTTTGCGTACAGACATGCATTCATTATTCAATTGAATGTCTTGTTTTCAGGAAATCAATGCGCATTAGTCACGGATTTTTTTCTTGACCAGAGCACCAGTCACTGGATCGAAATAAGCTTCAATTTCTTCAAATTTTTTACCGTCTTTACTTAAACCCCAACCGTAAATTTCATAACAGGTACCGGCAACCTGAAATTTTTTGATCGCAAAGCCATGTTCATTCACGATCTTTTTTTGCACATCTAAGATGTGCAGCCATTGTTCGCGCGGAGCATCGGTACATTTAGCACTGACATGTGCTTGCAACGCGCCACTGCTCAGCAACATAGCGGCACCAGCCAACAGAACAGACAATCTCTTCACGATACCAACCCCTTACCTAACAGATATAGAACTCTCAATATGACATTAGCCGCGCGATACAGCTAACACTAATGCAAATACTAACGATTCTCATTCTCTCAGCGAGAATAAAAAAAATCAAGCGGAACCTGAGAAATGTGTAGAAGCCACGCTAAGGATTAGAAAACGTAGAGAGGGAGGCTACAAGCCGCCCTGATGGGGCATCGGGATTGTTTAGCAGAGCAAATAAGCGAGTTGTATGCACCAAAAATAACGCTGGATAGGCTCAAAAACCGAGCCAACTCCAATTACGCGGTACATATGCACTAATTCTCTGGCAAAAAAATACCGCCTCAGAATGCTCTGAAGCGGTATTTTTTGCGCAATTTTTTTAAACCGAATTACATATAGGCATTGGTGCGATCGGTATGGTCGGTCACATCGCGGATGCCTTTCAGCTCGGGCAATTTATCCATCAATTGCACTTCAATACCCTGCTTCAGGGTAATTGCTACTGAGCCGCAACCTTGGCAGCCGCCACCAAATTTCAGAATAGCGATCATATCGTCAGTCACCTCTACCAGGCTGACATTGCCTCCATGCGCGGCGAGGCTTGGATTTACGTCGTTATACAGCACATAGTTGATGCGATCTTCCAATGGACTGTCGTCGGTCACGCGCGGCATTTTGGAGTTGGGGGCACGAATGGTTAATTGGCCACCCATACGATCTGCCGAGTAATCCACTTTGGCGTCCTCCAAAAACGGCAGGCTGCGCTCTTCAAAGTGGGCATTGAAGCCATTGAGCGGAACAATTACATCGCCCTCTTTTTCTTCGCCCGGGCGACAGTAAGCGATGCAGGTTTCCGCATTGGATGTGCCCGGATTGGCGACAAACATACGAATGCCAATGCCATCGTTGTCTTTCTGCTTATCCAGCAGCTCTTTTAAATACTTTTGGGCGGATTCGGTGATATCGACGTTGACCATAGTAACCTTTCTGTAAGTACCTAATACCTGATTAAATTACTCAGGTATTCTACTGCAAAGTCACTTTTCAGGCACTAGCAAAGTTTTAAAAGAAACAAGTAATTTACAATCGCTACCATAGCCCCAAGGCTTACAACGAATATCTAAGCAGTGGAATCAGCTTAGTGCGAGCCTACCATTCATATTCGCCAGGCTACCGACCATCTGTCGTTAACATTCCTTTAACAAATAAACGTGATATTTGTCACAATTGTCATTTAAGATTGCATTAATCAGGCTATGCTTTAATCAACACCAGCAAAAAACTGTACCACCAGCATCAACCGGAGGCTCAAAATGAGCGAATCCCAAGACTTTTTACTCAACGCCAAGAACCTGAGAATCACCATTTACCTCAGCCTTGCCATCGGCAATATGCTGTTTGGCGCACTCCATCCTGAGTCGATTGTGGTGGCTGGCTGTGGCTTCGCGTTCTTCGCCGCACTCACCTTGAGCAACCTGCGCCCCAACGAGCAGGAAAAAGACCGCTCCGATAAAAAGCTGGCACATATCGATAAATAACCGCTTGCGGTTATAGCTCACCCCGCAACAGCCAATCCCGACTAAACTCATATGCGGATTGGCTGGCTCTCCCGACTCTATCTACCCGATAAATCCTGCACAGCTGCGCCCCTGCTAGCGGGTTTTCTGCTAGAATTCGCGCCAATTTTCTATATCAAACTTTTTTGATATTGCCCGACTTTCATGCGGGCGATAGCCCATAGCAAAGGTTTCCCGATGACTATTCCAGCCGCACTCAAAGCCCGTATCGATTCACTCCACAACGCCATTAAAGAGCGCATCCTGATTCTGGATGGCGGCATGGGCACCATGATCCAAAGCTACAAGCTACAGGAGGCGGATTATCGCGGTGCGCGCTTTGCCGATTACCACATGGATATCGCCGGCAATAACGATTTGCTCAGCATCACCAAACCCGAAGTCATTCGCGATATTCAGCGCGCCTATTTAGAGGCCGGTGCGGATATTCTGGAAACCAACACCTTTAACTCCACCCGCATCTCCATGGCCGATTACGACATGGAAAATTTGGTGTACGAGCTGAACTTTGCCTCGGCCAAACTTGCGCGCGACCTCTGCGATGAAATGACTGCACAGAATCCAGCCAAACCGCGTTTTGTCGCCGGGGTGCTTGGGCCGACCAGCCGCACTTGTTCGATTTCGCCCGACGTCAACGACCCCAGCGCACGCAACGTAACCTTTGATTTGCTCGTTGAAAACTATGTGGAAGCCCTGGGCGGTTTGGTCAACGGCGGCGCTGATATTATTTTGATCGAAACCATTTTCGATACGCTTAACGCCAAAGCCGCGGTATTTGCGGTGAAAAAATATTTTGATGAGGTCGGTTTTGAATTGCCGATTATGATTTCCGGCACCATTACCGATGCCTCTGGCCGCACCCTGTCCGGCCAAACTACCGAAGCCTTTTACAACTCCCTCGCCCACGCGCGTCCACTGAGCATGGGTTTAAACTGCGCACTGGGTGCCAAAGAATTGCGCCAATACGTGCAAGAACTGTCGCGCGTGGCCAACTGTTTTGTCAGCGCTCATCCCAATGCCGGTTTGCCCAATGAATTTGGTGAGTACGATCAAACTGCACAAGAAATGGTGGAGATTGTTGAAGAATTTGCCGCAAGCGGCTTCTTAAATATTATCGGCGGCTGCTGCGGTACTACACCCGCGCACATCAAAGCCCTCGCCGATGTGATGAGCAAATACGCTCCGCGCCAAATTCCCGAGATCGAACCCGCCTGCCGCCTCTCCGGTTTAGAGCCATTCAACATCACTAAAGATTCACTTTTTGTAAACGTCGGCGAGCGCTGCAACGTAACCGGTTCGGCGCGCTTTAAACGTTTGATTGTGGAAGAAGATTATTCCACTGCATTAGAAGTTGCGCTGGAACAAGTTGAAAACGGTGCGCAGATTATCGACATCAACATGGACGAAGGCATGCTCGATGCCGAAAAAGCCATGGTGAAATTTTTGAATCTGGTTGCAGGCGAACCCGACATCGCCCGTGTACCGATTATGGTGGATTCCTCCAAATGGGAAATCATCGAAGCCGGTTTAAAGTGCATTCAAGGCAAGCCGATTGTTAATTCCATTTCATTAAAAGAAGGCGAAGAAGAATTTCTCGCCAAAGCCAAACTCTGTATGCGCTACGGCGCTGCCGTGGTGGTGATGGCGTTTGATGAAACTGGCCAAGCCGATACCATGGCGCGCAAGAAAGAAATTTGCGAACGCTCCTATCGCACCCTCGTCGATAAATTAAATTTTCCACCGGAAGATATTATTTTCGACCCGAATATTTTTGCGGTCGCAACCGGTATTGAAGAGCACAACAACTACGCAGTGGACTTTATCGAAGCCACTCGCTGGATTCGCCAAAACCTGCCCCACGCTGGTGTGAGCGGCGGCGTGTCCAACGTATCTTTCTCCTTCCGTGGCAACAACCCGGTGCGCGAAGCTATCCACTCGGTATTTTTGTATCACGCAATTAAAGCGGGCATGAACATGGGTATCGTTAACGCCAGCCAGTTGGCGGTGTACGACGACTTGCCACAAGAATTAAAAGACAAAGTGGAAGATGTAATCCTCAACCGCAACAGCAACGGCACTGAAGCCCTGCTCGATATCGCCGAAAAATATCGCGGTGACGGTTCAACCGGTGAAATAAAAGAAGATGCCGAATGGCGCTCGCTGCCGATTGCCAAGCGCATCGAACACTCACTGGTAAAAGGCATTTCTACCCACATTATTGAAGACACCGAAGAAGCACGCCAACACTACCCTCGCCCACTGGATGTGATCGAAGGCCCACTGATGGACGGCATGAACGTGGTCGGCGATTTGTTCGGCGCCGGTAAAATGTTTTTGCCCCAAGTGGTGAAATCCGCGCGCGTAATGAAGCAGTCAGTTGCTTATTTGCAGCCATACATCGAAGCCGAAAAAACCGAAGCCTCAAAACCTAACGGTAAAATTTTAATGGCTACCGTAAAAGGCGATGTGCATGACATCGGCAAAAATATTGTCGGCGTGGTATTGCAGTGCAATAACTTTGAAGTAGTTGACCTGGGTGTAATGGTGCCCTGCGATAAAATTATCGATACCGCCATTGAACAAAACTGCGACATTATCGGCCTTTCGGGTTTGATCACTCCATCGCTGGATGAAATGGTATTTGTAGGCCGCGAAATGGAACGCCGTGGTATTAATCTGCCGCTAATGATCGGCGGTGCCACCACCTCCAAAGCACACACTGCAGTAAAAATTGATCCAGTATTTAAACTCAATCAAGTAGTTTACGTAGCCGACGCCTCACGCGCGGTAGGCGTAGCCAGCACTTTGTTGTCAGACGAGTTGCGCCCGAAATTTGTAGAAGATTTAAAACAAGAATACATAGAGGTTCGTGAACGCAACGCCAACCGCAAACCACGCGGCACAGTGCGCACCTACCCTGAAGCTATCGCCAAAGGCCTGAAACTGGATTGGGATAATTACACCCCACCAGCACCCGCATTTACCGGGGTAAAAGTATTTGAAGATTACGATTTGAATACTCTGGTTGATTTTATCGACTGGACACCATTTTTTATCAGCTGGGATCTGGCCGGAAAATACCCACGCATTCTGGACGATGAAATTGTCGGTGAAGCCGCGCGCAACTTGTTTGCCGATGCACAACAAATGCTGCGCAAATTAATCGACGAAAAACTCATCAAAGCCAACGGTGTTATCGGCTTCTGGCCTGCCAATTCTGTCAATCACGATGATATTGCGGTGTACGATGCTGCAGGCAATCAAATTAATACCCTGCACCACATTCGTCAGCAACACTTAAAACAAGGCATGGAATCCCGCCCGCACTATTCGCTAGCAGATTTTGTCGCACCGAAAGAAACCGGCAAGCAGGATTACATCGGCGGCTTTGCCGTCACTACCGGCATAGGCGCCGAAGAACTCGCCAAGCAATACCAAGACGCAGGCGATGACTACAACAGCATCATGGTAAAAGCCCTCGCCGACCGTTTAGCCGAAGCCTTCGCTGAACACATGCACTTGCGTGTGCGCAAAGAATTCTGGGGCTACGACCGCGAAGAGAATTTATCAAACGAAGATTTAATCAAAGAACAATACAAAGGCATCCGCCCCGCACCCGGCTACCCTGCGTGCCCGGATCACACGGAAAAAACCCAATTGTTTAAATTGTTAGACGGCGAAAAAAATACCGGCATCACATTGACTGAACATTTCGCCATGCTACCAACCGCTGCCGTTTCCGGCTGGTACTTCGCTCACCCAGAAGCAACCTATTTCAATACTGGTAAAATTGAAAAAGATCAGGTGGAAAGTTTGGCGCAGCGTAAGGGTGTTAGTGTGCAGGAGATTGAGCGGTGGATGAGTCCGGTGTTGGCTTATGAGCCGGGGGCTGCGGAGTGATTCGTAGCCTGTAAAAATTCAAATATCCCTCAGAACTATATATCCCAACTGAATAAGAATAAACAAAATAACCAACAATACCACGTTAATATCTACTATGGAGTTCAAATAGAAATCATGAAGATTAATCGAGCAACAGTTGTTTTTGCCTTTTGTATATTTTTAGCGTCCTGCGGTGGCGGTGGCGGTGGCGGTGGCGGTGGCGGAAAAAACAATGCATCATCCGCAGCAGTCAAAATTGATCAAACACCACTAATATTTTCATCAGCAGCGCAGACATTACAACTCGACCAGGAAGTTACTTATTCATTAAGTGGTGGAGCAGGGAGTGGAGCAATTGTTTACTCATCGAGTAATACTGATGTAGCGACTATAGATTCCAGCGGGAAAATCACCATTGCAGGCATCGGTAGCACTGTGATTTCTGCTAACAAATCGGGTGACAACACATTTAAAGAAACCAGCACTTCTTTTACGTTAACAATCACAAAAAAGGCACAGGAACCGCTGCAGTTCCCGCAACTTACAATGGAAACTCGTCTGGGCGATTCGCCAGTTTCACTCATTGCTACAGGTGGCAGCACGGCCACACCAATTACCTACCAAGTTCAAAATACTTTACTGGCAACTATTGATCCTGTGACCGGAGTTGTAACCCCATTGCAGTCGGGTGAAACGCAAGTTGTTGCCACTAAAACGGGCAATGACCTGTATGAAATAGTTGAAACGCAATACTCATTAATTATTAAAAAGCAAATTCAATCCCCTTTGGTGTTTCAAAGCTCATCTCTGGAAAAATACTTGGATGCTGATAGTTTTACAAACTCTCTCTCAGGCGGTAGCGGCACAGGAGAGCTAAGCTTTACTAGCAGCAACCCCGTAGTTGCAGAATTAGATAAAGATCAAGGAACTATTAAAGTATTAAATTATGGTGAAACCATTATCACGGCCCTTAAAAAAGCAGACGAACAATTTGAGGAGATAAGTGCTTTTTTTACCCTGAACGTTATTAAAAAGCCGCAAAATCCATTAACATTTGAAAAATCAGCTATTGAAGTTTATCTGGGAGATACAACCTATCTAAATGCTGTAACCGGCGGTAGTGGGAACGGATTGATCACCTACAGCAGTAGCAACGAAGATATCGCGCACGCTGATAAATTTACTGGCCAAATTACACCGGTTACCGAAGGCAAAGCTACTGTCAGAGCAAGTAAGGCGGAAGACGCTGATTACTCTGCCAGCAACACAGAGTACTCGCTTACGGTTGCCCTGATTGTCGATAAAATAACTGCTGACCTTGGATTAAATGAGACATTAGTAGAATGGGAAAAACAATCCGGTGCTGTTTCTTATTTCAGAACATTTAATATTCCTTGCAATCACAACAATATTAACTCCTGTGTAAATGGTAAAGAGCTTTACATTGCCTCAGCCAGCGCGCTACCTATCAAAGAAGATTTGCTTAATGTATCGACGCCGGGTTTTGTAGCTGTCGGAAATAATACGCATATCGCATCCTTTCAAAGAGTTGAAAAAAGATCCCCAGAATTTTCATACAGATCCAATGCAGCCCTAATAGCCTTTAAGGACCAATTATTGGTGATCGGTGGAATCCAAAATACTGACAACCCAATTTGCAATAATGAAATTTGGACAAGTACAGATGGTTTTACATGGAATCAAGCCAAAAAGAATGCCGCCTTTACTGCACGTAGCAAACATCAAGTAGTTGAGTTTAATAACTCTCTCTGGCTCTATGGCGGCGACATATGTACCGAGCAAGGAAGCTACTTTAGCAATGAACTTTGGCGCTCCGAAGACGGCGTCAACTGGACACAGGTTCAACACAATGCACCTATGAGCACTAGGGCCGACCATAGCTTTATTGTGTTTAATGGAAAAATGTGGATCACCGGCGGGGCTTACGGCAACACTGAAATTTGGTCAAGCCCGGATGGCTTTTCATGGGAAAAAGCAGTTGCAGATGCCCCCTTTAAATCCCGAACGGGACAGCAAATGGTGACATTTAAAAATAAGCTTTGGCTAATTGCAGGCCTAACCTTTGGTCCAGGAGGCTTTGTCATTAAAAACGATATCTGGAGCTCAGATGATGGAGTCAATTGGATTAAAGAAAAGGAAAATGCGAACTTTAGTCCACGACAAAAACATCAGGTTATTGCATTCAATAACAAACTCTACCTGATTGGTGGCAACGGCAATGATTTCGGATCAAAGAATGAATCTTGGCGTTCGGCAAATGGAATCGATTGGGAATTAGTCAACAGTCCAATTATCAACGCTAATTTATCTAGCAGCCAGGTAGCTCTTTTTAAAAATTACCTTTGGCTGCTGGAGAATAATGTTAAGCACAGCGTGTGGCGCTCACCGGATGGAATAAACTGGTATGTGCCGCAAAAAATTCGCCTGGAATGGAACCCAAGATAGAAAATAATCCTGTTGCAGATATTTCTCTGCAACAGGATTATTGAACATGAGCAGCGCCACTGATAACCAACTGTGAATATTCCAACAGAAGCTGGAAAACGAAGAGTTAAAATTAATAAGACTTGCCTCAAAGACAACCAGTTAAACTTTTTGGCCCGAGTGTTGAGTGGGAATACCCAACACCACATCATCAAATTACCACCCACGTTGTGCATGACTGCCTACGCGGCTCGCCGCAACCTACCAAAAAAATATCGGATTCAGGCAGCGTAATAATGGCATTTATTTTTGTTGCTAAACTCACGCCGATTGATAATTATGCGCAATTGTTAGTACAAAATAGTAACCACCCTTACCCCGTCTATAGGAATTATTTTGAAGCGCAAAGCCTATGCCTGCTTAGCTGTGTTTTTTCTGGTGCTGGGAATTATCGGCGTATTTTTGCCGGTAATGCCTACCACACCGTTTGTGTTAGCGGCCGCTTGGGCGGCGAGCAAAGGGTCGCCAAAAATTCATGCATGGCTTCACAACCACCCTCGGTTTGGTTCTGTTTTAACGGCTTGGCACACTCACGGAGCGGTGCCTCGTCGCGCCAAGTGGCTCGCCAGTTTTATGATGTCTACCAGCTGGCTGTTCATGTTAATAATTGGCACGCCTTGGTGGATACTGGGCATCATGGCGGCGATATTTATTGCGGTAATAATATTTATTTTTACTCGCCCTGATGCCTAAACCCACAGGTTAGATAGCAATATCCAATACCATCCCATTTGCCATTTATACGCATCTAGCGTATATTTTTAATTATTCAATTTTTTGCAAGGGGTGATTATGGCACGCAATCCATTCGACGAAATTACTGCAGGGTTACACGCGTTTCGCAAGAAACGTGCGGGGAAAGCTTCTTTAAAAAAACCTCCGCAAGAAAAAGTGGCGCCGCCGGAATTAAAGAGCGAGGAAATTATTCAGCTGCGCGAAAAACTTAATGTTTCCCAGGCTGTGTTTGCGCAATACCTGCGCATCAATAAACGCACACTGGAAAACTGGGAGCAAGGTCGGGTAAAACCCAATTCACAAGCGGTTATGCTTATTAAGCTGGTAGAAAAATATCCCGATACCCTATCGCGTCTGGCGAGTATTTAATTATGAACGATGACATATTAAAAGAACTCTTGGTACAAGAAGCAGAACTGCAACTCCACCACTTTAACAATACCACCGCATGGGAATTGGGCAATTTAATAAAGGTTGCAGCAGAAAATCTTTCCGTAGCGGTTTCTATTGAAGTGTACGCTTTCGAACAAGTGGTATTTAGTTATGCAATGCCCGGCACAACAAAAGACCAACAAGACTGGATACGCCGCAAACGGCAGTCGGTTATGCGCTTTGGCCATAGCTCTTATTATGAAGGGCAATACAATGCAGCTAAAAATCGCGACTTTGAGGCAATCCCGCACTTAGACCCCAAAGAATATTGCGCACACGGCGGCTCGTTTCCACTGCGCATTCAAAACTGTGGAATCATTGGTGCAGTGACCGTATCCGGCTTACCACAGGAAACCGATCATCAGCTCGCGATTGATGCCTTGCGCCAAATTGTTAGCCAACAATCAACTCCCCTTGTCCAAGGGAGAGAGAATAAGTAAACGGATATATTCCTTAAAAAATGACGATCAATATTGTTGGTTTAGGCTCACGCAACAGCACCATCAATTTTTATATCGCCAATCGCCCGCAGATTGGCGATTACTCATCGATGAATGAACTTCGCAGCTTGGCACCGGGTGAGCTCGCACATATAGTGCAACACACCAGCAACCACTGGCGTAAAGCGTTTAATGTTTACGCCAAATTACTGTTTGATTGGTTTTCGCTAAATCAGCGCAAGAATTTACCGCCGAGCTGGCAGGAATATCGCAATTCGGAATTATTTCAATCGCAATCGCAAGAAGCGCTTTTGTTTAGCGCGCCAGAACTTGATGAAAACAATAACGCAATTCATATCATCGCGGGAAAAACATACGCCGCTTCTTTGGATCTGCCTTCGCTGGTGTGGCTAGAGCAGTACTTTGCAATCAACAAGGAACATCGCCTGATTGTTGCACCCTATCCTGACTACCGCCAACTTTCCAATGAGCGGATTGCGCGATTGATTGAACTTATGCGGGAATTACGGTGATAATGCCGCCCACCTAACTTAGCACCAATTCTCCACAATTTCCCATCACAACTAACATACTAAATCTATCAGGACGACACATGCATCACCCCATGGAAGCCCATAACAATAATCGCCTTTACGGACTGGATACTCTTCGCGCCATTGCTATTATTATCGTTTTAATCTACCACTACAAAGTGGTGGTGAGCTGGGAAAACATCTTCGGTTTCATGAGCCAACTTGGTTGGGCAGGTGTCGATTTATTTTTTGTGTTAAGCGGTTATTTAATTGGCAACCAGATTCTCTCTGCATTTGCCAAAGGGCAGGACTTTTCACTGAAACTGTTTTACATTCGCCGCTTTCTGCGCACCCTGCCGAATTATTATTTTGTACTCGCGCTCTATTTTATTTTTCCAGTCGCATTGAGTGGTACCGCCACGGCGCCCTTCTGGTCATTTCTCACCTTTACCCAAAACCTCGACATGCGCGCCGGGGAAACCTTTACACACTCTTGGTCTTTATGCATTGAAGAGCAATTCTATTTAATTTTTCCGGTTATCGCATTACTCATCGCCTACGCTAAACGCTCTGTTCTACTTGGCTGGATAGCCATTATTGGCGCAATGCTGCTCGCGATTTTTTTACGCGGATACAATTGGCAGGCCCACGGCGAAGCTGCAATCACCATGCAATCGTTTATGGAACATATTTACTATTCCAGTTTTACCCGCTTTGATGAACTACTACCCGGCATAGCGATCGCCTTATTGAAAAATTTTCACCCAACGATTTACGCCGCAATATTGCGTAGAGGCAATCTTTTGTTAGCAATAGGTTTGGCAAGTGTGGGCACCATGTTTTACGTATTTCAGAACTTTGCCTACATCGAAGGCTATGGACGCACGTTCATGGTGACCACATTTGGCTATTCGTTATTGGCAATCAGTTTTGGCATTCTGGTACTCGCTGCACTCAGCCCCAACTCACTATTGCATCGCATACGAATTCCGGGAGCAGCAAGTTTAGCGCTGTGGTCTTACGCGATTTATCTAATTCACAAACCTATATTTCAAGTATTGAAAGCACCGTTAACGGAATATAAGGTCGATATTAATGGCTGGCTGGGCGTGGCAATTATTATGGCGGTAAGTATTTTTTGCGGATGGCTTCTCTATCTCTTGGTAGAAACACCTTTTATGAGACTGCGAAGTCAGTTTTTCCCAACCAACACCAAAGCCGCACCGCTGCCGCTTGTTAATACACCAGCCACATAGCCACATCTCCAATATTAATAGGTCATATAATACCCATAAAAATCATTAAATTGGTTAATAGGTATAAAACAACCCAAAAATAGACAAGAAGCGAGAATAGGTATAAATTAACCCAAATGGCCTAACCAAGACACATAAAGGTAAATAAATACCCATTATGGACTTTTATACTATGACAAATGCGTCAGTTGCGGCTGAGCTGGGCAATCGCCTTGAGGCTCTGCGCTTGGAGCAGAACATAACCCAGCAGGCTCTGGCCGACGAAATTGGCATTACCCCCAAAAGTTATCGCCAACTGGTTGCCGGTGGCGGCAAGCTGGAAAACATGGTGGCCGCTCTGCGCGCGCTCAATGCACTGGAACAGTTAGAAAACTTTTTACCTGCAACTCCCCCTAGCCCCTTGGAGCAATTAAAGCTGCGCGGCAAGCAGCGTCAACGCGCACGCCACACACCCTATAAAACAGCAACGGCAAATACGGCAGAGGGTGTAGAAGAACCCGGGTTGGACTGGTAATGCAAAATCTCGCTGAAGTCTGGCTGTGGGACAAACTGGTGGGCGCACTGGCGTGGGCGCCAGACACCGCAACCGCGACCTTTGAATACACCCCTGAATGGGTCAAAACCGGCGTACAAATCGCGCCGCTGCACATGCCCAGCCGCAGCGATAGCACGCGCATTTTTCACTTCCCGCAACTTAATCGCGCTACTTACAAAGGCTTGCCCGCCTGTTTTGCCGATACCCTGCCCGATGATTTTGGCAATGCGGTTATCAATGCCTGGCTGGCACGCAATGGCCGCGATCCGCAGAGTTTTAATCCGCTGGAGCGATTGCTTTACAGCGGCAAACGCGGCATGGGTGCATTGGAATACGCACCAGCACTGCGCCAGACCCAAACCGGAAATACCAAACTGGAGATGGATTCACTGATCAGCATGGCGCAGCAAGTATTGGATCAGCGCGCCGGCGTGAGCAGCCAATTGCACAGCGCCGGAAACGATGACTTAACCGCAATTTTGCAGGTGGGCACATCTGCCGGCGGCGCTCGCGCCAAAGCCTTGGTGGCGATCAATAAAAATCGCAGCGAAATTCGCTCCGGCCAAGTGGATGCACCGGAAGGCTTTGAACATTACTTATTAAAATTTGATGGCATTGTAGAACAAGGCAATAATCGTGAAACCTTCGGTGACCCGCAGGGTTTTGGGCGGATGGAATACGCCTATTATTTGATGGCAAAAGACGCAGGCATTGCGATGACACCTTGCGAATTATTAATCGATGGCGAGCGCGCGCATTTTTTAACGCAGCGTTTTGATCGCATTGGCAATCATAAATTGCACTACCAATCGCTCTGCGCCATGGATCACGCCGATTTTAAAATGCCCGGCCATTACAGCTATGAACAATTATTTTCCGTTGCGCGGCAACTGCGCTTGAGCCGTGCGGAGGCGATAGAAATTTATCGCCGCATGGTGTTTAACATTGTTGCGCGCAACCACGATGATCACAGCAAAAACTTCGGCTTTATCTTGTCTGGCCCGCGCGCGCAATGGCAATTAGCGCCCGCATTTGACGTAGCCTACAGTTATAAACCCGGCTCGCCTTGGGTCAACTCGCACCAATTAAGCGTGAATGGCAAACGTGATAATTTTACCCGCGAAGATTTATTAATCGCCGCCAAACTGATTAGCAACTTCACCAAAGAAGCAAAATTAATTATTGAACAGGTACAAGATGTGGTTAGCCGGTGGCAAACCTACGCCAACAAGGCCGCAGTGCCACAAATCTTTAGCAATGAAATAAACAAGCAACTGCGCCTATCCTTGTAGTTTTTATTGCTACAACTGTTTAGCAAAAAAAATTACATCAATAAGAATTTCAACCAGTAATGCACTAAGGAATATATATGCACCTGACAACGATCATCTTTTTTGCACTGCTCGCGTTTTTTACCTGGCGCGGCTATCAGAAAGGTTTTATCGGTTCCATCACCCGCATACTCGGCTGGATTGTGGCCTACCCAGCGGCGATTGTATTTACCAAACCGCTGGCAAAATTGATTATGCAAAACACCTCGCTAGAGGGTTTGATTGTGTATTTTATTGCGGGTAGCAGCATTTTTTTGCTGGTGAGCTTTTTAGTCAGCGTACTGCTCAATCAGTTGGCCAAACTAATACCCGATACAGATGCAACGCAAACCGGATCTAAAATCGGCGGTGCAGGTGTGGGGGTATTAATGGGGGCGATGATGGGTTTGCTCGTAGTCTACGGACTTGGACTGGTGATAACACCCAAGGCTCAACCACAGCTACAGGCGAACAACGCACCTACACTGGATAGTTCAACAGTGCAAAATAATACTGAGCACGCACCCGCAAGCGGAGTACCTCATATACGAGACCTTACCAAAACAAATGATTCATTTATTGAAGCCAGTGCCAAGAAATTAATCGGCACTGCCGCCGCCACGGCGGTGGATTTAGCACTGGATGATAAGACCACTACACAAATAACCAGAGCGTTTGTGGAGAATCCGCAAACCATGCTCACCCATGTGCAACAAGTGGCAAATGATGGACAGATGAAAAACTTGATGGCCGATGAGAAAATCCAATCCATTCTCACCACCGGTGATACCCACGCACTGATGCGCGATCCCGCCTTTAAGGAACTGATGAATAACCCCAGTGTGCAGGCGCTTATGTCACAATCCGATGTGACCAGCGAACACGGCGCGCAAGCAGCGGCTGAAAAAATGGTACAAGCATGGAGCCGCGTACAAACAATCAAACACGACCCACGTGTAATTGCGATTCTTAACGACCCGGAATTTCAGCAGCAATTAAATTCATCGAATAAACTACCGCTGATGATGAATCCAAAACTCAATCAGTTAACGGAAATTATTTTTAGCAGCGAGACCACACCTGCTAATGGTATGGGAACTTATCGTGTACAGAATATTAACGAAGTGTCTAGCAATACTGCGCAAGTGCCAACGGGCTCTGCCGCTGTAGATGAAAAACCGGCGACAACTATTTACCGCTGGACGGATGAAAACGGGCAAGTCCACTATTCCGACAAACCCGTGCAAAAGAAATAACTTAATACACCGGAGGCTCGCCTTGCGGGCGAGTTCTGAAACGCGGTTGCGCCCAAAAGTATTGCCCTGGGCACTTTGCAATTTCCTGCTCCATAAATTCGTTCACGCGGCGTGCATCCACAATATCATCACCGGTTGGATAATTTTCAAACGGCGGGTGAATCGTAACGGCATAACCACTGCCATCATCCAAACGGCGCTGGGTAAAAGGAATTATTTTCGCGCGCCCCATACGCGCAAACTGGCCAGTCGCGGTGACCGTTGCAGTTGGCACACCAAAAAACGGCACAAACACCGACATTTTTTCACCTAAATCGCGATCGGGCGCGTACCAAATCATGCGGCCTTTACGCAATTGGCTGACCATCGCGCGCACATTGTCGCGGCTAAATGCCATGCCACCTTTGCAATAAGCTTCGCGGCGCGATTGCTGCAAATAATCATAAACAGCATTGGCATGGGGGCGATACATACCATCGTAATTCAAATACTGCCCCAGCATGGCACTGCCAATATCCAAGGTAGTGAAATGCAAACTCAGCAGCAGTGCACCCTGCCCTTCAGCCTGCGCCTGTTCGATATACTCAAGGCCAGTAATGGTAAATAACTTGCGTAAGCGCGACTTTGGCCAGAACCAGGCTATGCCTGTTTCAAACGCTGCCATCGCAGTGGAAAACAAAGTTTCTTTTAGCAGTTTTTCGCGTTCAGCATCACTCATATGAGGAAAACACAAACGCAAATTAGTCTGCGCTTGATGTAAACGTTTTTTGTTTTTGCGCAACAATGGGCTGAGGCCACGCGCCATCGCCAACTGCCAGCGATAGGGAAGTTGGGCGATTAAAAACCAAAGACCAACACCCAGCCAAGTCAACCAATGTTTGGGGGCTAATAGCGTCCGCGAAAAATGAGATGATGCCATAGGGATTTAAAACACAAAGGGCAGATAATGACTGCGATTGAAAAACTGGGCGAATTATAACGGCTCGCAAACAAAGCACCTAACCAGAAATTCACCTAGGTACTTTTTCAGTCAGGTGCTTTGCGCGAGATTAAACAATCAATTTAAAAGCTGTAAACCAAATTAATGAACGTAGTCGTGTCGGTCTTTTCTTTACCCGGCGCTACGTCGGTATCGTTGGCAATGGCAATACCCACTTTCATTTTCATACTGCCATTGATGGATGTTGCCAGTGAGGTTTCACTTTGGGTACGGGTATTATCCGCGCCCGATTCCACACTAATCACTTGTTTAAATTCTGCATTCTTGGTTATTTTCCATTCCAACGCTGTGGCTGCACGCAGCATTGCACCACTTTCATCGGTAATACTATCGGGGATGCTGGCATCGTCGCTCTCAATTACTTTTTCACCTTCAAAATAACCCGGACCCGCCTCAACAAACCAATTGAATGTAGGGCTGGAATAAAGCCAATCACCGTAACCCAGTGCGACAGTGGTGTAGGTGCGATAAGCACCAAATTTATCGTCAGTATAAGATCCAAAACCAAATACGTAGGATTTTTCCACACCTAACAAATAGGCAAATTTAGCCGAACCAAAATATTTCTCAGCGGTTTTTTCTTTGCTGGTTGTGTCGTCATCCTGTTCGACCTCATCCTCCTTGAAAAGCGAATTGAAGATGTATTGGTTTTCCCATTTCTCCAGATTTTGCTTGGCATCCACCTTAAATTGCAGGCTGGTTGAATCAGTATTGCCGGAAGTGGCGATTGCACCTACATCTACATCGACATCCCAAGGGCGCTTTTTTTCATCGGCAAGCGCAGTCGTGGTGAGTGCAGTCAGTGTGAGTACAATGGTCAATTTATGCATAGCTATATCCTGTTACCTCAAGTTAGGAAGGACGAACCATAACATAGAAAACATGACTGCCAAATGAAAACGACCGGCACATTGGCCGGTCGCTAGGCTTCAAACGGAATAAAGCTAGTCGCGCAATAAGCAATTAAGCTCATCGACCACTTCCGCCCAGTCCGAGTGACTCTGACGCGCCTCACGCAAAAACTCCGCTTGTTCTGCAGTCCAAAAAGGCGCGCTGGCCAGTGGTTCAGCCTGCGGCAGAGGGTTATGTTTGGCGATAAAAGCCTCGATTTCGGCGGGAGTATTGGGCAACCCCAATTTGGCAAAAAGATCATTTAGCGTGTAGAACATGTAGCCCTCCAGTCGGTTTTTACGGACTTACCTGATCATTTACGAATTTATGTGATCATTTAAATTTGCCGGTTTCGACAGATTTCGCCGCTAGAATAGCCTCAACCGGCGCGACTACCTAGTTTAATTTTCCCTGCGGCTTGCCATCTGTTCGATGAGCGCATCTTTTTCCTGCCACAATTGATTCACCCACTGCTGAAAACCCGCGCGAAATTCAGCGTCTCCGGTGTAATCACCAATCAATTCTGTGGGGATAGGCAACTGACGAATGTGTATTTGAATGCGCTTCACACGGCCGCAGGCGTAATCCCAATAGGTTGGAATACCGTCAGGATAATAAATGGTTACATCCAGCAGGCGATGCAACTGCCCATTCATCGCCGCAAGCGTAAACGCCAAACCGCCCGCTTTGGGCATCAGCAAATGACGATAACTAGATTGTTGTTGCGCATATTTTTCTTTAGTAAAGCGCGTGCCTTCAAGGAAGTTAATGATTGTCACCGGGTTGTAGCGGAACTTTTCGCAGGCTTTGCGGGTTTGCGCTATGTCTTTCCCTTGCAGGGACGGGTCGCGTGCAATCTGCGCTTTGGTATGGCGCCGCATAAAGGGAAACTCCAACGCCCACCAGGCGAGGCCGAGCAGCGGCACCCAAATCAAAGATTGTTTCAAAAAGAATTTAAGATAGGGAATGCGCCCGTTAAAGATGCGCAGCAGCAAGAGAATATCCACCCAGGATTGATGATTAGCCACCATCATGTACCACTCCTGTCGGCTCAAATTGGTCAGCCCTTCAATCTCAATCTGCGTGGGCAATAACAACTTCTGATGCCCTGCGTTGGCATTCATCCACAGACTGGCCAATCCATCCAACCAGCGGTTACACAGCGCTTGCCAGCGCGCCAGTGGAATACCCACCTTCAGCAACGCTAACACCATTAAGGGAATAAACACCGCACTGGTGAAAACGATAAATAAACCCGTTGTGATAACACCCACTAGATGGCGAAAAATAGACATAAATAATAGCTGCTAAAAAGTAAATGTTTCATACATTGAACCGAGGGTAAAAAACCCGGTCAATACACACTCATACAGTTTTATTCATCCTTGGTGTTTGTTCAATCAACTCACTGTTGTTAAAGGAAATCAATCATGTTGAGCCAATGTAAATCCTGCTGGAAAGAAAATCGCTCATTCATCCTATTCTTGGCTCTGATGTTTTGCTTCCGCAGCGCCATCGCCGATTGGAATGATGTGCCGAGCGGCTCAATGAAACCCACCCTGATCGAAGGCGACCGGATTGGCCTGAATAAAATGGCCTATGATTTACGCATTCCCTTCACTCATATTTCACTTTATAAGATTGCCGACCCCGCACGCGGTGAGATTGCCGTATTCGATTCCAAAGTAGCGGATAAGCGTTTGGTTAAACGTGTGATTGGCGTACCGGGCGATACTATTGCCATGCGCGACAACCATTTAATTATCAACGGTAAAGCGCTTTCCTATACCGCAGCAACCAATGGCGATTGGCTGGAGCAACTACCGGAACAAACACATATTGTCCGCTTGGATCCTAATGCGCAGGGCTACGCCAATTTTGACCCAGTCATCGTGCCTGAGGGCCACTATTTAATGTTAGGAGACAACCGTGACAATAGTGCTGATTCACGCATGATTGGTTTTGTACCGCGCAGCGAGTTTGTCGGTCGCTCACGCAGCGTGGTAATGTCACTCGACTACGAGGATTATTTTTTACCGCGCAGCGAGCGTTTTTTTAAACCTTTGCAATAACCAATACTTGTGCGCGCTTATTTGCGAGAACAATGCCGCAAAAACTTATCGCAAAAAATAGGCGCGCACTTCTTGCCAATCATTGAGCCGCACTTCTGCCGCCTCTTCCATGTTATGCGGGGCAGAAAACAAAATCCCCTGCCCTACAAATCCATCAAAATGACGCGAGCTGTCATCAATTAAATAATCTGCTTGCACCAGATTTTTCTTTCCGCAAAAAATAAAATTCATCGGCGACAAAAACGGCAAGTATTTCACCAGCCACTCATATTTAGGTGCGAACGAAGTGGGATGCTCCATCGCTGCAGTGGCGATTACAATCCCATAGGATTCATGCAATTCACGAATCACCTCGATAGCATCGTCATAGGGTGGAATATCAGTAAAAAACGCGGGGATATCAGGGTATGCTCGCACGCGGGCAACATGTGCCTCGGGCACTTTGTGATAAATTTTAGTTCCGTATAAATCAGCTTTAGTTAAACGTTGCTGAAACTCCGTGTTGTACCAATCCAAGTGGCGAGCCATGGTATCGCAGATGGTTTCGTCCATATCTATCGCAATACGTTTGCGCATTTATGCTCCTATTTAAATACAGTTCTACACAATAATTATTTAACAATAACCGATAAAAAAATCCCCCGCCGAGGCGAGGGATTATTGCGACAGGCTTAGAAGTTCGTCTGCACCAGCGGGGTGGTTTCTGCGTCGTAATCGACACCGTTTAAGCCGAAACCAAACAAGCGCAAAAATTCCGCTTTGTAACCGGCAAAATCGGTCAACTCAAACAGATTTTCTTCGGTCACTTGTTCCCAAATTTCTTCCACTTTGGTTTGCACCGATGGGCTCAATTCCAGTTCATCGACGCGGTAGCGGTTGGCATCGTCCAAACGAGGGGTATCTGAATACAGACACTCTTTAAACAAGCGTTGAATCTGTTCGATGCAACCTTCATGGGTGCCCTGCTCTTTCATCACCTTAAACAGGATCGCCAAATACAACGGCATTACCGGAATGGCCGAGCTAGCTTGGGTTACTACCGCTTTTAATACCGCAACACGGGCGTTGCCGCCGTGTTTTGCACTCAAGGTTTTCGCGGCGCGATCCAAATCTTCTTTGGCTTTACCGATAGTTGCTTTGCCGTAGATCGGCCAAGTCAACTTGTCGCCGAGGTAGGTGTAAGCCACGGTTTGGAAGTTGTCGGCAAGCAGATCGGCGCCTTTCAAAGCATCGATCCACATTTCCCAATCTTCACCGCCCATCACTTTAACTGTGTTGGCGATCTCTTCATCCGACGCTGGCTCGATGGTGACATCGGCAATTTTCAGAGTATCGGTATTGAGGTTTTTAGACACGTACTGCTTGCCGATTGGCTTGAGTACAGAGTTGTACACTTCACCGGTTTTAGGATCAGTGCGGCGCGGTGATGCCAGGCTGTAAATCACCAAATCGACTTTGCCGATGGAGTTTTTCAACTCGGTGATAACTTGCTCTTTCAGCGCGTCAGAAAACGCATCGCCATTGATAGTCTGGGCATACAGGCCTTCTGCTTTGGCCGCATCGTGGAACGCCGAGGTATTGTAGTAACCGGCAGTCGCCGTTTTAGTCTCACTTGGCTCTTTTTCAAAGCAAACACCCAGCGTATCGGCTCCACCGCCAAACGCAGCGGTAATCCGTGAAGACAAACCAAAACCGGTAGAGCAGCCCAATACCAAGACTTTCTTGGGGGCATTGGCCACAGGACCTTTAGCTTTAGTGAAGGCGATTTGCTCTTGAACGTTAACTGCACAGCCTTGCGGGTGGGCGTTGGTACAAATAAAACCGCGAACTTTAGGCTTGATAATCATGGGTTTACCTTGTGATGGTGGGTAAGAAAGTGCTGTCTGTGACAGACCCGGCAAATAAAGGCGGCCATTATAGTGTCTGAATCCGCGAATGTCCCCTATGGCGATTAGATGGCATATGCAACTGCGGAATCACCCTGTTCTTGAGCTATAGTGAAACCCAACTGATAACACCTAATTAAGGATACTCCTATGCTCTACCCAATGTTTGCCATGGTCTTGGTGACCTGTGCGGTCGCTATTCATCTGTTTCGCTTACGGGTTAAAGCCGTTAAAGCCGGCGATATTCGGCTCAGCCAATTTCGCCTTAACAGCGGTGAAATGCCCGACGCCATCGCTCAAGCAGCACGCAATTACAGCAATTTGTTTGAAGTGCCGGTGCTGTTTTACGCTGCCGGCGCTACTGCCATTGCCCTCGGCATACAACCGCCAGCAATGATTATCACCGCGTGGATTTTTGTCTTGGCGCGTATCGCTCATAGCTGGATCCATCTGCACAGCAACAATGTTATCCATCGCCTGCGCGCTTATATGCTGGGCAATATTTGTATGCTGGTTATTTGGGGGATATTAGTCGCAAGTTACGCAACCCGTTAACACAGCGATGGCGCAAGAAGTTGCATTACATGCACTGGCGCACTGAACCATTCATACCAGCACGCTATGCTGATCCAGTTATCACCAACAGAGGTACCTATTATGAACAAACAAATTGCAAACCTATTGATGTGTGTCGTCGTGTTAACGCATATGCCAGCACAAGCGGACGACCTAGGCATCAACGTCGTTTTGGAAGGTGAGGTAGCACCCGGCGTCTATGGCAGGGTTGAATTAGGCAAAGATTCACATCCAGCCATTTACTATCCGCAACCTATGGTGATCGTGAAAAACTCTCGCTATTCCCAATACCAGCCCGTTTATTTGCATGTGCCGCCTGGCCATGCAAAAAATTGGGGTAAACATTGCCATAAATATCATGCATGCGAGCGACCAGTATATTTCGTAAAATCAATCGAATATGAAGAAAGCTATCAACGCGAACACCATCAAGATAACGATCATAAAAAATCCGATGGCAAAGGCAAAAAAGGAAACGGTAAAAAGCACGACAAACACTAAAACGAAAATCCCCGCCAGATAAATTGCCGGGGATTTTCGCGTTTAGGCAGCTACTTTTCTTTACACTCAGCCAGGCTTGTCTTTGAGTCTTTTCAGGTAAAATGCGCCCCTTCGGTAAGATCTACATTCACTACACTGCAGGATAAAAAATGATAACCCACGAACCCAATCCGCTTTATGTCGCCCATCCTGATCGCTACAAAACCATGAAATTCCAGCGCTGCGGAAAAAGTGGTCTGCGTTTATCGCGCCTGTCATTGGGCTTATGGCAAAACTTCGGTGCAGTTGATTCACAAGCCAATGCCCGAGCGATGCTGCGTCGCGCATTTGATTTGGGTATCACCCATTTTGATTTAGCCAATAATTACGGCCCCAATTTTGGCTCTGCGGAATCCACCTTCGGCAATATTTACAAACAGGATTTTGCTCACTACCGCGATGAATTAATTATCTCCAGCAAAGCTGGTTACGATATGTGGCCAGGCCCCTACGGCATTGGCGGCTCACGCAAATATTTAGTGAGCAGTTGCGACCAAAGTTTAAAACGCACCGGCCTCGATTATTTTGATATTTTTTATCACCACTGCATGGACCCGGAAACACCGCTGGAAGAAACCATGCAAGCACTGGATTTTATCGTTCGCTCCGGCCGCGCACTCTATGTGGGAATTTCCAATTATCAACCGGCACAAACACAAGAAGCGGTGCGCATTTTGCGCGAGCTGGGCACGCCATTATTAATTCACCAACCGCGTTACAACATGTTTGATCGCTGGATTGAAAAAGGCCTGACCGATGTATTAAAAACCGAAGGTGTAGGTTCCATTGTTTTCTCACCGCTAGCGCAAGGTGTACTGACGAATAAATATCTAAACGGTATTCCGGTAGATTCCCGCGCAGGACGCAGCGAACAAATCTACCTAGGCGATAAAGACATCACCCCGGAAAAGCTTAAAAAAGTGCAGGCGTTAAATGCGATTGCCGAATCACGCAATCAATCGCTGGCACAGATGGCAATTGCTTGGACGCTACGCAACCCGGTAGTCACCACCTGCCTGATCGGCGCCAGCCGCCCAGCGCAAATTGACGACTCGGTAGCAGCACTCAATAACCTTGAGTTCAGTGCGGATGAATTGGCAAAAATTGAAGGCATTTTGAAATAAAATGCTGAAAAAAGGGAGGCACTAACGTGCCCCCTTCCTAGATCAACCATTAACCATTAACCAATCAATTTGGCATACTTCTCTTTCAAATTTTGTTGCGGATAAATAATTGAATGAGCCTCAAGAGAACCGCACATAAAAACCCCTAGCAAAACAACAAGCCCACTTTTTTTATAATTCCACAACCAATAGAAAGCCAAAATTCCTACTGCACAAAGAATCATTAAAATCAGAATTGAAGCAAATGTGCTCATTACTGTTTCACTCCTTCACACAATCTGTTTTACCCGCCCCCAAGGCATACCAATCCACTTTGCGTGTGAGCATCATAAAGACACCGAGCAACACAAACAGTAACAGTGAACCCATCAGCAATGCGTAATCTTCCGCACTTAATAAGCCATACAGCAATGCATATAAGAAGCTAAGGCCGGCTGTAAAGCCAATACCACGCCCAATGCTTTGCAATACGTGCGACACATAAAAGCCAATCAACAACACGCAGGCAATTGCAGAAATTAGATAAGCCAAGGCAAAACCTATATGCTCGGCAAGCGACAACAACAATAAATAGAAAAATGCCAATGCCATACCCACCAGACCATATTGCACCGGGTGAACTTGCAACCGCTTCAACACCTCAAACAAAAAGAAACTAGCAAAGGTTAAGGCGATAAATAACAGCGCATATTTAATAGCACGATCACTTTTCACATACTGATTAACTGGATCAATTAACCCCACACCAAACTGACGCTCTTGGTATTGGTCGCATTGATTGCTACGCACACAAGTAAAAAAGTATTCAGAAAAATTAGTTGCGAAGTAGGATGTTTGCCAGCGAGCGGAAAAGCCGGCATCCGTCACACTGCGCTCTACGGGTAAAAAGTTGCCCATAAATCGTGGGTGAGGCCAATCAGAATGTAGCGCCACATGCGTTTCTTTTCCGATGGGAGAAAAATGCAATTGCTCCGTACCGTCCAACAACAATTTAAACGAAAAATTGAGTTTTTGCGGCTGATCACCCACCAGATTTAACACATTTAACGGAAACCCGGCATGTACACCATCGCCTAGAATTTTAAGTTCTGACCCTGGTTCAAACTCGTAAAATTGATTATTCAATTGCAGCTGCAACGAATTCTTGATGCCACGAATATCACTAACACCGACCGACACATAAGGCTTTAAGAATGTGTAATCGGCTAAATTTTGTTTAATACCGTAATTTACCGGCACGACAAAATTCCCATCTACCGTAGCATCTGCATGATAGAGACGCGCAGAATAGATACCCAACTTACGCAACTCAGTAGTTACCTCGCCATTGACACGAAAGAGATCCGGTAAAAAATGCAATTTTCCGGTGACTCTACGTTCTTCCATTACGCGTTCTTTTTGCTCGTTCACTGTCCAGGTGCGTTCAATTTTTGTATAAGGTACTACGAGTACAGGCCCAACCAACGTTTGACTGTGGCTCGAACTACTGGCGATATCGCGCACCACTTGCTCACTATAAGCACGGCGCTCATCAATTGAGTTGCCGATCATACCCAGCGGTATCAACAGCAATAAAATCAATGCGCCAATCGCAAGAAATTTAAATAGTAGAGGGCGTTTCATGGGTTTCTCCTGAAGGTTAACGTAGGAGAAATCATGCGCCCCAATGATGTGTGGCTTGTGTGTGAAATATGGAGTTTATGTGGAGTTTTGATGCAGCAATAGATACCCGCGTTCGCGGGCATGACCACAAAAGGTATGATTCAATACATTCCCAACTTAACTACTACTCAGACGAAACCCCCATTACATTGAAGACAAGTTGTTTTTTGTAGGGAAATACAGTGCGATATTTTTTAATTAATTCATCATTAAACTTTCGCAAACGTTTGGATATTAATACATTGCCTGAGGAAAAAGTGGAGGTGCATAGCTCGTTATCTTTTTGGCACAATGCCTCTGCTTGAATTGGCGAAGCAAAAAAATACTGCGCAAAATGTTTCTCAAATTTGTCCATATCCGCAGGTGTCAGTAGCAATTGTTCATCGTCAACCGCCGCATCGACCATCAGAAATGCTGAAGTAGAGCCAATAACAATAGGTGTACCATTTACCGTCACACTGGCCAAATCGATATTTAGCACGCGCTTGCGTTTAAAATAAGAAACCACAAATCGCCCCTCTGCTTGCCTATTTTGCTCCTGATACTTAAAGCTATGCCAACCCGTTTTGTTGGCACTGAAAATGTCCAGTCGCGCACCGCCAACTTCAGCGAGCCAACTGCCATCAAGTTGCTCTAGCGAGGACGGCGCATCCATCCCAGCCAGCGGTTTATCAAGTACATCTTTGCAGGCTAAGAGGGGGAATATCAACAGGACAGACACAACGAATTTTATGAAAGACATTATCAGTTTCACTCTTGTATTACAGAAGGGATTAATTCAAGCGATAGCTGAATCAGAAAGCGGAGCTTATTTTTTTGCGCAGAGTGAAGATGTAAATAATTGTACTCCCGCAAATACCGGAGAAAGTCTATATTGATGAGAGACTTACGCCTTGGGAAGATTCAAGAGCGCTGCAACACCTACAGGTGTATTAGATAATTGCAATTCAGCACGGTGCAATGCGGCCACTTCCTGAACAAAGTTTAACCCTAACCCCGTGCTTTTTTTACCACTGAACGGACGCGGCAAAGAGAAAAAACGCTCGGTTAAACGCGCAAATGCAAAATCGGGAATAGGTTCGCCTTGATTGGTTATTACCAATAGCAGACGATCATATTCTGTGCGGGTAGACAGGAAAATAACGCCGGCTTGCGGAGTAAAATCGAGTGCATTATCCAGCAGATTATTTATCGCTTGGCGCAACAAAAATAATTCCCCATTTACTTTCGCATCCCCCACGTATTCTTTCTTAATTTGTATCTCCTTTTGGGTGATACGCGCCATTTGGCTTGCGAGCAACTCATCCAACACAACATTAAGATCGACCGGTTTCGGATTGTGCAAGGTTTGCTGCTGCTCAACTAAGGCCAAGTTTAATAAACGCTCAATCAGCTGCTGTAAGCGCAGGCTTTCGCTGTCGATATTATTAATAAAGCGCTGCCGTTGCTCATTATGTTCTGGTGCATCTAGCAGCGGTGATTGCAACAATTCAGTGGCGGCACGAATACCCGCAAGCGGGCTTTTTAATTCATGGGCAAGTGTTTGCACATAGCGCTCAATATAGGCTTTACCATCTAATTCCGTACGCATAGATTCCAATGCTTGTGCAAGCTGACGCAACTCACCACTGGCGATTTTACTTTCGGGAATGATCGCGCGCTCTCCCTGGCTGACATTTACCGCATATTCACGCAGCTTGCGCAACTCACGGCTCAACCACCAGGAAAAAAACGCACCACTCAATAAACCCAATAATATTAAGCCGCCGCCTAATATGCTCAAACGCCGTTGGGTACGATCAATAAACGGCTGCACACTGCGATTAGGTTTGGCGACCGATACCACACCGATAATTTCATCGCCATTTTTTATCGGTGCTGCCACATACATAATACTGGAGCTTTCATCGCCCTCCATCTCGTGAGAGGAGCGTGCACCGTACTTCCCTTGTAGCGTCAAATGCACATCATTCCACTGCGAATAATTTTGCCCTACCGCAACATTTTTTGAGTCGAGTAATACAATACCGTGTTTATCAGTCACGTAAATACGGTGGTTTACTGCGAACTTATTCACACCCCAGATACTGGCATTAGGCGTGCGCTGACCATATGCGCGAAAGATATCGGCATAAAATTCGCTATTAATTTTTTTATTGAGCATGGGCTCGCGCAAAAACTCAGCGAGTAGATTAGCGGTATCGACTAATGTCTCTTCCGTTGATTGACGCACACCGGGGCGAATTTCTTCCATTACCGTGCGCAACACAAAATAACTGCAGAGTGCAACAAATAGCATGTAAATAATAAATATACGTAAGCTCAAAGACATTATTATGCTTCCGGCTGATAGCAATAACCAAAACCGCGCTGGGTTTTAATGGGGTCGGCCACTGCATTCACCGCGCGCAACTTCGCTCGCAAGGTTTTAATATGGCCATCAATACTACGGTCATAACCGGCATCTGCGGCCACTCCCACGGCAGTCAATAACTGATCGCGGCTCAATACTCGCCCCGGCTGCTCAACTAATGCTTGCAACAAACAAAACTCGAAACGAGTTAGCTGCAATAATTGCTGTTGATAATGAATTGTTTTTCGCTCTAGATCGATTACAAATTCCCGCTGCGTTGCTGCTGACACTAGTTCATTAGTGGTTAAGTCACTCGCCGCAATCATTGGTCGCATACGCTTTAAAATTGCCTTTACCCGCGCCGCCACTTCACGCGGACTAAAGGGTTTTACTACATAATCATCTGCACCAATTTCCAAGCCAACTACCCGATCCAACTCATCGGTACGGGCAGTTAAAAACATTACCGGCACTTCAGAAAATTTACGCAGTTGTTTGCAGGCTTCAAAACCCGTCATATCCGGTAAGCCCACATCCATAATTACCATATCCACCTGTTGTGTTTTGATATAGGCAAGCGCTTTGGAGGCTAAGGTTTCCCAATGTGTGCTAAAACTTTCCGTTTGCAATACAAAAATCAGGCTTTCGGCAATCGACGGTTCATCTTCCAGAATTAAAATATGGGGCATGGTACGCATCCGGCAATTTTTATTTCACATTGCGAGATTCTACAAGAAAGCGGGCCATTTAACGTATTGCAATACCACAGAATCCCCCCTAACCTCTTGTTATTGTATTGCTGTCTGGTTAAACGCTATGTCTATAAAAGAATCTACTCCCACCGAACCCATTACTATTGTTGGCGGTGGTCCTAAAAAAGTTCTCTACACCTTAAAAACCGTTGCGCGCATCGGCCTGCTCAATTCGGCTAAGGCGCTCAATAGCAAAAATGCCTGTAAAGCCTGCGGTTTGGGTATGGGTGGTCAGCGCGGCGGCATGACAAATGAAAAAGATGAATTTCCTTCGGTGTGCAATAAAAGTATTCAAGCGCAGTCAACCGACATTCAACAGCCTATTCCAACGGATTTATTCAATCACACGCTCGACGATTTTAAACAGCTCAGCGCCTATGAGTTAGAGCACCTCGGGCGGTTAAACAATCCGCTGTTTAAATCAGCCGAGGGCAATAAATATTCGCCCGTCAGCTGGGAATTTGCATTGGATAAAATGGCTCGCGCATTTACTGCAACCAATCCCGAGCGCAGCTTTTTCTATTCCTCTGGTCGCTCATCAAATGAAGCCGGTTTTGTGTTGCAATTGCTCGCCCGATTGTATGGCACCAACAATGTCAACAACTGCTCCTACTACTGCCATCAAGCGACCGGTGTTGGTTTATCCAATGTGATAGGCACTGGCACCGCGACAGTTTCATTAGAGGATGTTGGCAATTGCGATTGTATTTTTGTGATAGGTGCAAACCCCTCATCCAATCACCCACGTTTTGTACATCAACTAAAAAATTGCCGTGAGTGCGGCGGGCAAGTGATTGTGATTAATCCAGCAAAAGAACCTGGGCTGGTGCGCTTTGCCGTACCGAAAAGCGCCAAGTCTATGCTCAGCGGCGGCAGCTGGATTGCATCGGAATATGTGCAACCAAAAATTGGCAGTGATCTGGCTTTATTCAAAGGCATCGCTAAAGCGCTATTAGAAAAACATCAAATTGCGACAAATTATATCGCGCAACACACCAACGAATTTGAAACGTTTAAACACGATATTGAACATACCACCTGGCCAACGCTGGTTAACGCCTGTGGTATTGAAAAAGAAAAAATAATTGCGCTGGCCGATGCTTATGCGCGCGCAGACAAAGCTATTTTTGCTTGGGGCATGGGTATTACCCACCATTTACACGGAGTGGAAAATGTCGAAGCTATTGCTAATTTAGCCTTATTGCGTGGCATGCTCGGCAAACCGGCTGCAGGTTTATTGCCACTGCGCGGCCATAGCAATGTGCAAGGTATTGGTACCGTTGGGGTAAAACCTATTTTAGCGGAGGATGTATTACAGCAGCTTGAACAGCACTTGAATGTGCAGCTACCGCGCAGCAAAGGGATGGATACCCTCGCCTGTTTAGAGGCGGCACACGCAGGAAAAATCGGCGCCGCATTGATCATGGGTGGTAATTTATTTTCCGCCACACCCAATAGCAAGTGGGCACAAGCAGCGCTGGATAAAATTAACTTCAAAGTTTATTTAACAACAACCTTAAACGCTGGCCATATCACCGGCATGGAAACTAGCGAAGCGTTAATTTTACCCGTCACCGCGCGCGATGAAGAATGGCAACCTACTACACAAGAATCCATGTTTAATTATGTGCGCTTGAGCGATGGCGGCATTGACCGTTTGCACAATGTAAAACCCGAAGTAGAAATTTTGTGTGAGTTGGGCAGACGTTTATTACCCAATTGCCCGCTCGATTTTAATCAATTGAAACAACACGATTCGATTCGCGCTGCTATTGCAGCCACTATTCCCGGCTTGAGTGAATTAAAAGATATAGCGCAAACCAAACAGGAATTTACGATCAAAGATCGTTTATTGGATTCACCTGTATTTAAAACCGAAAATGGTAAAGCGCAATTTCAAACCAATCCACTGCCTGCGCCAACCACGACTAACGAACATCCTTTTTTATTGGCCAGTATTCGCAGCGAAGGACAATTTAATTCGATTATTTATGAAGAGAGTGATTCCTATCGCGGCACCAATACACGCTGGTCGATTTTGATGAATCAGGCTGATATTGATGCACTGGGAATTGCGGCGGGTGATTGTGTGGATATTCAATCGCCACAAGGCGAGATGAAAGCAGTAACAGTATTTGCGTTTGATTTACCGCGCGGCAATGCAATGGCCTATTACCCGGAAGCCAATGTGTTGATTGCGACTACCCATGACCCACGCAGCAAAACGCCCGCGTTTAAATCTGTTCCGGTGCAAATACGCAGCTCAGTTTCAACACCTGTTTAATATCACGGAAAAAATTAAATCGAAATACTAATACTAGGCTGCGGGGATTTGCGCCGGTCTTTTCCCGCGCGAGTTTCTAATATGGGGGCGGCAGATTTATTGCGGCGATCTTGTTTTTTACGGCGCTCCACGCCGCCGGGCGGCATAACTCCTTCAAGCCCGGCTGACCGCTGGTTCTTCTGCTGCTCATTAGCATAGGCGCTAACCGCCGTAGTTGCAGATGGGCGGCTGGGCACCTTTACCGATACCGGTCGGGGTTGTATGGGGCCAAGATAAACCATAGAGATTCCTGTTGCACCTAAATAATTACATCACAGTCAATTTATCGGCAAAACATTGAATTCCTTTAACCTTAAAACCACCTTCAACACATTTCTGACGCACAGACCACATTTTGTACAATATTAGCTATCGGCTTTAAACCACTTTAACGTGTTGTGCAGTTTGACCACATCACCCACGATGAATAGCGTGGGCGCATGAACATCATTTTGCGCAACCACATCGGCAATCGAATTCAAATCTGAAATTAGTACCCGCTGCTCCTGAGTCGTTCCCTTTTCAATTAAGGCTACTGGCGTGCTGGCAGTGCGACCGTGCGCAATCAAGGACTCACAGATTTCTCTCAAGCCGACCAGCCCCATATAAAACACCAATGTTTGGGTGGGATTGGCCAATTCCGGCCATTGGAGATTGGTATCGTCCGACTTCAAATGACCCGTTACAAAACGCACTGATTGGGCATAATCGCGATGGGTTAAAGGAATGCCCGCATAAGCGGCGCAACCCGAAGCAGCGGTGATACCCGGTACAACTTGAAACGGAATATGATTTTGCGCAAGCAGTTCGATCTCTTCGCCCCCGCGACCAAAAATAAACGGATCGCCGCCTTTTAAGCGCAAAACACGTTTGCCCTGCTTGGCCAAATCAACCAATAGCTGGTTGATATTTTCCTGCTCCATAGCGTGTTCACTGCGGCGTTTGCCAACATAAATACGCTCGGCATCGCGGCGCACTAACTCCATCACCCCATCGGAAACTAAACGATCGTAAAGCACTACATCGGCTTGCTGCATTAAACGCAATGCACGCAAGGTTAATAATTCTGGATCGCCTGGGCCGCCGCCAACCAAATACACTTCGCCTTGCGTTAATTCAGCCTGATCTGCCGCCAACTCATTTGCGATAAAGTCATTTGCAGCAGTTTCCTGCCCATTCATCATCAACTCTGCTGCAGGACCTTGCAGAATTTTTTCCCAAAATTTGCGCCGGCTGTCGCCATCGGTAAAACGCGCTTTAATTCTATCGCGCCATTGGCTAGCGATTTGCGCAAGCTTGCCGTAACTCGCGGGAATTAAAGTTTCTAATTTTGCCCGCACTAAACGCGCAAGCACCGGCGCTTCACCGCCACTCGATACCGCAATAACCAAGGGTGAGCGATCAATAATTGCTGGCGTGATATAAGTACAAAGCGCAGGTGTATCAACCACATTGACGGGCAGATTTAAGGCTTGCGCATCAGCAGAAATTTTTTCATTAATCGATTCAATATCCGTCGCTGCGATAGCCAATACACAGTTCTGCAAATCACTTGTTTGATACTCGCGCGCAAAAAATTCACCACCGGAACTGGCAATTAACTCACGCAATTCACTGGAAACTTCTGGCGCAACCACCCGCAACACCGCACCCGCTTTTGCGAGCATACGCCCTTTGCGGGTAGCAACCTCACCACCGCCGACTAGCAGGCAGCGGCGTTTTTTTAAATCGAGAAAGACGGGGAAATAATCCATAACTATATCTACTGATCATAATGCCCACCGATGGCAAAAATATAAATCGCGTGGTCATCAAATTTATAAATGAGACGATCTTTGTGCGAAATACGTCGCGACCAAAAACCGGAGAGATTGTGCTTAAGCGCTTCGGGTTTACCGATTCCTTTGGTTAGATCTTTAGCGCGCAGTAATTCTTTCAGTACCTTACACAGGGCTTTATGCAGCGCTTTGTCGCGCTCACGCATAGTTTCATAGGCCGCCCAAGTTTCGCCTTCAAATACCAGTGATTTCATCGAGTTCCCTTTCCGTGGGTTGATAGCCAGAGCCTTTTGCATGGGTTTTCATCGATTTGGCAATTTGCTGCATCAGGTCGCTGGATTGCAGCACATGCAGGGTTTCCTGCTCGCGCTCCCAGTCAGCGGCACTCACCACCACAAAATCCTCACCAGCGCGGCGGGTGACTTTTAAGGGGGCGTGATTGTCGATGACATCTTCCACCAACACTTTCAGATTATCGCGAAAGCGATTAACACTTACCGTTTCCATATGGCACCTATAACGTACGGGGTTTCCGTACATAGTAACTTATTGGCGGGAAACAAGGCAATGAATGTGAGTACTGAGGCCGCTACCTTTTGCATCGACATCAATCAGTAATTCAACATAAAAAAGGTGGGTATCGCTTGCGCTCCACCCACCCTACGATTCACATGAGTGAATATTGCAATTACTTTTGCGCTGGCGTTAATACTTCGGTGCCGCCCATGTAGGGGCGCAATACTTCTGGAATAATTATGCTGCCGTCGGCTTGTTGGTAGTTTTCCATCACCGCGAGCAAGGTGCGACCAATGGCTAAACCGGAACCGTTGAGGGTGTGCAGCAATTCAGGTTTGCCGGTTTCTTTGTTGCGGTAGCGCGCCATCATGCGGCGGGCCTGGAAGTCGCGGAAGCTGCTGCACGAAGAAATTTCGCGGTATTTACCTTGTGACGGCACCCATACTTCGATGTCGTAGGTTTTGGCAGAGGAGAAGCCAATATCGCCGCCACACAAAATTACCGTGCGATGCGGCAAGCCCAGTTTTTGCAAAATCGTTTCGGCGTGGCCAACCAATTCTTCTAAGGCCGCATCGGATTCTTCCGGGCGAACAAATTTAACCAGCTCCACTTTTTCAAATTGATGCTGGCGAATCATGCCGCGCGTATCGCGACCATAACTGCCTGCTTCGGAACGGAAGCAAGGTGAGTGACATACCAATTTAATAGGCAATTGTGACTCATCAATAATTTCATCGCGGTAGATATTGGTAACCGGCACTTCGGCGGTGGGAATCAAATAAAATTCGCGGTCATCAGTCAGCTTAAATAAATCCTCTTCAAATTTTGGCAGCTGACCCGTGCCAAAAAGCGAATCGCGATTGACGATAAAAGGCACGTTCACTTCTTCATAACCATGTTGATTGATGTGAGTGTCCAACATGAATTGCGCCAGTGCGCGATGCAGCCGCGCTACACCGCCGCGCAATACCGCAAAACGAGTTCCGGTAATTTTGGTGCCAGTTTCAAAATCCAATCCAGCGAGATTTGCGCCCAGGTCAACGTGGTCAACAACGGGAAAATCGAAAGAACGTGGAGTACCCCAAGTGCGCACTTCAACATTATCGTCTTCGCTTTTGCCATTGGGAACTTCGTCTGCTGGCACATTCGGAATCGCGTTTACAAATACATCCCACTCGGCTTGAACTTTTGCCAACTCTACTTCTGCAGTCGCCAATTCTTGTTTGATGTTTTCAACGGCTTGCATCATGGGCGCTATATCTTCGCCCGCTTGTTTGGCTTTGCCGATGCCTTTGGAAATAGAGTTGCGTTCGCTTTGCAAGTTTTCGGTTTTTATTTGAATTGCTTTGCGGGTTTCTTCCAGTGCTTGAATTTTGGCAACATCTAATTCATAGCCACGTTTGGCCAAACCCTGGGCAACTTGTTCGGTAGCGGTGCGGAGTAATTTTGAATCTAACATGATGAGTAATTATCTATTTAAAAGTTGAAGGATATGAATAATAAAAACTAAAATAATTTTTGGGTTAAGGCCATTCCAATAAAGGCCATTAGCAAACCTAAAATCACCGAGCTGCTGGCATAAATAAGTGCATTAAACACATGCCCTTCTTGCCACAACTGTAAAATCTCTAACGAGAACGCCGAAAAAGTGGTAAACCCACCCAATAATCCGGTGATAAAAAACAACCGGTACTCGGCTGGCACAGTGGCTTTTTCAACTAACAGCACATAGGCCATGCCAATCAAAAAAGAACCTACAATATTGACTACAAAAGTACCCAGCGGAAAACGGTAATTTAGCAGCGGCGTTAAATATCCAACAGCAGCGAATCTAAGCACTGAGCCGAGCGCACCACCTAATGCGATTGCTAACCACTGCATAAATATCCCAACTTATTTTTTGTAGCGTTTCTTTTTGCTTTGTTTATCCAACTCGCGCAGATGTGCAAGTTTTTCCTGAATTTTTAATTCCAGCCCACGCTCGACTGGTTGGTAATAGCAAGCTTGGGCAATGTCTTCCGGCAAATAGTTCTCACCTGCGGCATAAGCGCCTGGCTCGTCATGGGCGTAGCGATATTCCGCTCCGTAATCCATGCTTTTCATCAGCTTGGTTGGGGCATTGCGTAAATGCACGGGAACATCATAAGCCGGTTGATTGCGCACGTCGGCCATGACTTGATTGAACGCATTATACACAGCATTACTTTTGGGTGCGCAGGCGAGATAGGCGACCGCTTGGGCAATAGCCAACTGCCCTTCCGGGCTGCCCAAACGCTCTTGTACATCCCACGCCGACAGACACAGCGGCAGCGCACGCGGGTCGGCATTGCCTATATCTTCACTGGCCATGCGCACTACGCGGCGGGCGATATAGAGCGGATCGCAACCGCCATCGAGCATTCTGGCCAACCAATACAAAGCGCCGTCGGGCGATGAGCCACGCACGGATTTATGCAACGCCGAGATTTGTTCGTAGAAAATATCGCCACCTTTATCAAAGCGGCGCACATCAGAAGCCAGTACTTCAGCAATAACCTGCTCATTGATGACTTTGTGATCGCCGTCTTCATCGGCAAGGTCGGCAGAAATTTCCAGCAGGTTAAGTGCTTTGCGCGCATCGCCATCGGCAGCTTGTGCAAGCGTCATGAGCGTATCGTCGTCGATACGAATATTTTGCTCGCCTAAGCCGCGGGTTTTATCGTCGAGCGCTTGTTGTAATACGTTTTTTAATTGCTCCGGTTGCAGGCCGCGCAGTACATAAACACGGCAGCGCGAAAGCAATGCGTTATTTAATTCAAACGAGGGATTTTCGGTGGTCGCACCGATAAAAATAAAAGTGCCGTCTTCCACATAAGGGAGAAACGCATCCTGCTGGGATTTGTTAAAGCGGTGCACTTCATCGACAAACAAAATGGTTTTGCGGCGACTGGAAATTCGCTCTTGTTGCGCGCTGGAAACAGCGGCACGAATTTCTTTTACGCCTGATAAAACCGCCGACAAGGATTCAAACCGTGCATCCGCTTGCTCGGCAAATAATTTCGCCAGTGAGGTTTTACCTACACCCGGTGGCCCCCACAAAATCATCGAATGTAATTGACCGCGCGCAATCGCTTCGCGCAGGGGTTTACCGGCGCTGAGCAGATGCTCTTGGCCGATATAATCGTCGAGATTGCGCGGGCGCATGCGCGCCGCCAGCGGTTGATAGGCGGGCGCAGAACATCCAAAAAGATCCATCGCGCTTAATCTTTCAGGATTTCAACACCCTCCGGCGGCTGAAAAAAGAACTTTTCTTCCGGCAGGGTTTGGTTGCGCTGCACGTTGCTTAATACGCAGCGCGTGAGTTGGCCGAGGCTGTCTTGAATCGCAAACTCGGTGAGCTGATTCGCCTTAAATACCAGCGTTAAATGCTGAAACATGCCCTCGGTCACTTTTGGAGTAAGCGTATATTTTTCTGCAGAGGTCACTTTGGCATCGCGTGTCACGGAAAATTGTTTGCGCAACTGCTCAACATCCGCACTCAATAAGAGCGCAGGGGTTTGACGCAAATCTTCAGTAAATTCACGAATAGTCACTGTTTCCAAATCAGGATCATACAACCAGATAGTTTTATTGTTTGATACCAACAGCTGCGGCATATCACCCAGCGTTTTCCAATAAAACTTGCCTGGGCGCATCAGCATAAAGTTGCCGCTGCTGGACTCTTGCTCAACACCTTTTTTGTCGTAGGTGGTTTGGACAAAATCACCTTGCAATGTGTTCATGGCATCGAGCTGTTTACGCAGTTGCGCTGCAGCTTGATCATCGGCGGCATGAGCAGCGACGGACATGAGCAACAACAAGCCAGTAATCATTCGTGAAATGATGTTCATAGAGTTTCCAAATAAATGTGAGTGACTGACACCTAGATCCTATCGGGTGTGGATGAACCTGAGATAAATTTTTTTGCTGATTTTCGGTGGGTATCGCTTAGGCTCCACCCACCCTACCTAATTGCGTGCATTAATCCCGTCCACTACCGACCAATACTTCGCGGTTGCCGTTATGGCCTGCGGTGGAGACTACACCTGCCGACTCCATGGTTTCGATCAAACGCGCAGCGCGGTTGTAGCCGATGCGCAATTTACGCTGCACTGATGAGATAGAGGCTTTGCGCGATTCGATCACAAAGGCGACCGCTTCATCGTACAGCGCATCGGTTTCGCCATCGCTATCTTCACCGCCTTCGCTCGGTAAACCCGGAACCGGAATGGAGTTGTTGTCGTCATCGGTAATACCGTCGATATATTGCGGCGCACCGCGTTTTTTCCAGTCGGCGACCACTTTGTGAACTTCGTGGTCATCAACAAACGCACCGTGTACACGAATGGGCACGCTGGTGCCGGACGGCAGATACAACATGTCGCCGTGACCGAGCAATTGATCTGCCCCGCCCTGATCCAGAATCGTGCGCGAGTCGATTTTGGAGGAAACCTGGAAGGCGATACGGGTCGGCACGTTGGCCTTGATCAGGCCGGTGATAATATCCACCGACGGACGCTGGGTGGCGAGAATCAAATGGATTCCCGCAGCACGTGCCTTTTGCGCGATACGGGCGATCAACTGCTCTACTTTTTTCTTGTCGACAATCATCATCATGTCGGCAAATTCGTCGATCACTACCACAATAAACGGCAATTCCGCCAAGTCTGGCGCAGTCGCTACTTCTGCACCCGGGTCAAAATTCTCTTCCGGCTTAAACAGCGGGTCTTTGATCGGTTCACCGGCTTTGATGGCATCCTCCACTTTGCGGTTAAAACCTGCGAGGTTGCGCACACCCATTGCGGACATCAGTTTGTAGCGGCGCTCCATCTCCCCCACACACCAACGCAAGCCATTGGAGGCGTCTTTCATATCGGTGATCACCGGGGTGAGCAAATGCGGAATACCCTCATAAACCGAAAGTTCCAACATTTTCGGGTCTACCAGTATCAGGCGCACTTCTTTGGGAGTGGATTTGTACAGCAGGCTGAGCAACATCACGTTAACGCCCACCGACTTACCGGAACCGGTAGTACCGGCCACCAGCAAGTGGGGCATTTTGGCGAGATCAGCCACAATCGGCTCACCGGAGATGTCGTGCCCCAGCGCCATGGTTAAAGGAGACTTGGCGTTATCGTAAATTTCAGATGAAATCACCTCAGACAAGCGCACCATTTCGCGGTGTGCGTTGGGGATTTCAATCCCCATTACCGATTTACCGGGGATAACCTCCACTACCCGCACCGATACCACCGCCAGTGAACGGGCGAGATCTTTGGCGAGGCCAGTGATGCGGCTCGCTTTAATGCCGGGCGCTGGCTGGATTTCAAAACGAGTCACGACTGGACCGGGTTGAACTGACACCACTTCGATATCGATACCGAAGTCTTTGAGTTTAAACTCCAACAGTTTGGACATGGCCTCCAGCGATTCTTTGGAGTATCCCTTGTCGCTGCGTTTGTCGGCAGGGTCGAGCAAATTCAGCGGCGGCAAGGTGCCTACGGCTGGCTCCAGGGATTCAAACAACGAGGGCTGTTTTTCTTTTTCGATGCGCGGGCTTGGCGCGGGTTTCTTTTTAACCGGCTCTTCGATAATCACCGGTGCCTGACGCTTAGCCTCTACTTTGGCGTGCTGCACCACCACTTCGCGGCGATGTTCCTGAGCTTTGGCGGCGATTTGTTTTTCAGTCCGCTCGCGTTGATACACTTGCCATTTCTCCAGTGCGCGCGCAACGCCAAGGGAGATCCACCGACCAATATCTTCCGCTAACTTGAGCCAGGATAGATCGGTAAAAATGGTCATGCCGACCAGAAACATGGTCAACAATAGCAACGTGCCACCGGTGTAATTAAACGCGTTGAAAACACCATCGGATACCGCAGCGCCCAACAAGCCACCATTGGAATAAGGCAGCACCGATGCGCCGTCGCTGTAATGCATAGCGGCAATGCCTGCACCTGCCACCATCACCAATATCAAACCCACTGCGCGCAGACCGAAAAACAGCCAGTCGATGCCGCCTTGGCGGGTGCGATCTTTCAGCACCAACCAGGCGCGATAGGCGATCATCACTGGAAATAAGTAGGCAAGATAGCCAAATAGCGAGAAGAACACATCGGCAATCCAGGCACCAAAAGGGCCACCTGCATTTTGTACTATGTTGTTTTCACCCGTTTTAGACCAGCCCGGATCATTCGCGTCATAACTGACCATGGCAATCATCAAATACAGACAGACTGCACCCAAGCCAATCAATGCGCCCTCCTTTAACAGACGAACGAGAAGATTGGACGCTTGCTCAGAAGCGGGCGCGCGGCGTTGTGGAGTCACTGATTTCAATGGAATTTCCCGATTGATAACCTAAAGCGGTAAGTAAATAAACGAGGGCTATTGTAATTACTGGCGGCAGATTTACCACCGGCAAGATCACTCTGGGACGAAATGAAGCAAAAAACCCGCAAATGAGCGGGTTTTTTGGTCGTCTTGCGCGCAACTTTATGTTTATCAAGCACAAATGCTAATGCTGAGTCTCAGCGATAAGGCTTTCCATACCCGGCGCCCAGCAAGTGACCTGATTGCGCCCGTGCTGCTTGGAGTAGTAAAGCGCCTCATCAGCCTGCTGGATAAGCTGGCTTGCGGTAGTGGCACCCATACGCATCGATGTAACACCAAAACTGCCTGTTACCTTGATGCCGTTAGTTTCTTTACCCTCAATTTTTTCGCGACAGCGCTCCGCAATCATCTGCGCTTGCTCCAGCGGTGCCCCCGGCAATATCACACAGAACTCCTCGCCGCCAAAACGCGCCACCATATCCATATCGCGCACCACTTCACGCAGACTGTTGGCTGCCATTTTGATCACTTCGTCACCCGCCGCATGACCGTAGGTATCGTTTACTTTTTTGAAAAAGTCGATATCCGCCATGATGCAACTGAATTCAGCATCAGACGCACGCGCACCATCGAACTTGCCGTCGAGATGCTCGTACAAAGCACGGCGGTTGAAACAGTTGGTCAGCGGATCACGCGTGGCCAAATAGGTTAGTTCTTTATTTTTAACTTCGATCGCAACCTGACTCGCCGCCAATTGTTGAATCATGCTTTCCAGCAAGCGGCTCTTGGTTTCCAATTCGGTGATATCTTCAAACACGGCAATAGTGCCCTGGCTCGCGCCTTTAGCATCGAGGATTGGCACCGCATTAACATGAAAAATTTTGTCGTTGTCATCAGCTTGCGGCAAGAGTACACGCACACCGGTTTGCTTAATACCTGTGTTAATGGCAGTGAGCCAGGGGTATTCGCGCACCTCTTGATTCGGATCTAAATACCAGCCGAGATTGCTGGCTTTTTTGGCCATAATGGCTTGTTCGGTGCGCCCCAGGTGCTCCATCATGACGGTATTCGCCAATACAATCTGTTCACGCCGATCCAGAATTAACACACCCTCCGCGAGAATATTCAACGCATTGCGCACCCGCGCAGGGACTACAGCACTGGGATCCAAATGTTTTAGCGCGCGTTTGATGTAATACCAGAAACCCACAAAGCCGCTAAGCGATACAAAAATCACCAGCAATATAAAGCTGGGCACACCGAAAATCGGGTGATGGTCACTCATTAAGGGTTCGAAGGTAATTTCAAACTCGGCACGCTTGGCCCCGTTAATCATAATCGGGAAGCGCACATGCGTGGGGGTGGATTCATAGGGTTTAGCGCCCACCCATTTTTTGGGGTGCAGCTTGGTTTGCGAAACGATAATCCCATCATTGCGCCTGACGCCGGCGGACTCGATTTCCGGATTGCGCTCTACGGTAGATTCCAGCAAGTATTGCAGCAAAATTTCATCGCCGCGCATGATTGCCACCCCCACCTGCGAGGCGAGAGTTTCTGTCAAGCGCTTGCGTACATCTAATTGTTGCCGCTCGGCACCGGGAGTCAAACCCAGTGCTTGGGCAAGGATCAAGATGGAGACTGTAAGCACCACCAAGCCCAAACTTAACCTGACCGCAGGAGTAAAACCAACCATTATCGCGCCTTGATTCTGTATTTATGAATTAGCAGGTTATGAGCCGCTTTCTTTACGCTGGGCATGATCAAATAAATAGCCCACCTCTTTGGCATTTTTGTCTTCACGTTCGCGGTCTTTACGCTGCTGCTCCAATTCTTTTTTCTTTTTGTTTACTTCATCCAGAATAGGCAGCGGATCAAGCCCGCGCCAGAGCGGCAGCATAGACATCATGGTTAACAATAGACTGCTCGCGCGCAAAGACCACACCAGCAAACCGGTAGTGACAGAAAAAGTCAGGCCAGCCACCACGGCCCTGCGATCCTGTTCTTCTACCATGGCCTCATCCATTTGGGCGCGCAAACGGCGCACTTCATTATCAAAATCCACCTCTTCCCAAGGGGCAAAACCGGCATCTGGCGCAATCAGACCAGCCAGATTAGGTGAAGCGGTTAATGTCGTAAGCGGAATATTGCCATTGCTAAGCGCCTCCTCTGCGCGCTCAAAGTCGCGGCTGGACTTATCATTAATCACCGTGTCAGTGCGGTTGCTATCACCGGTTTCCACGATAATTTGTTGGGCGCCCAAACTATCTGGAAGAAGCGGCTCAAGGCTGCTATTACCACCTTGATTTGGCAATTCGCTGGGAATCTCTGGTTGCTCTGTAACTGCACCATCCTTAGGTGGTTTAGGCCCCTCAGTGGTTGGTGGCGTTGCAGGAGGTGTTGTAGGCGGCACCGCAGGTGGTAGAGGAGGCTCCACCGGTGGCACTGTAACAGGTGGCTTTTCCAACGCAGCAACTGTGACTTTAAACGAGGTTTCTACCCAAGCGCCATCGCTGTCTTGCGCGCGCAGGGTCACAACCGATTCCCCGCCCGCTTGCGATGCAAACGAGAGCGTCATAAGGCCGGTAGCCGGGTCGATTTGAACGTTTGGAACCACACTATTATTGCTGTTTTGCATCAGCGTCCAGCTCAACGCCGTGCCATTTTCCACATCGCTAAATACGGTGCGCAAATTCATCTGCTGAGGTGCAGTGCCAGCCTTGACGTTAATATCCGCTATGCCGCTCGATACAGGCACATCGTTTACCGATGCGATATTGACGCGCACCAATGTATCAACCCAGGCGCCCTGCTCATCTTGCCCACGCACCATTAAATCGCTGCTGCCGAACTGATTGGCGCCATAGTTCAACTGCAATTTACCGGTAGCAAGATCAATACTCGCATTGCTCACCAAGGCCGGGTTGCTATTGCTAACGACAGAAAACACCAGATTGCGGGTGGCAGTTTCCTCATCGCTAAAAAGCGCCCATAAATCAACTTGGTCACCCGCTGCGTCTTCAACATTATTGATAACAATGCTGCCGGTGGTTTCCGGCACATCATTGACTTCCACCACAGTCAATTCAAATTGTGCTGTCGCAGTGGCTATACCATCGCTGGCGATAATGTGAATACTCAGGTTGCCAACATCCGTCTGGGTAGGTGTACCACTAAAGCTCAGAGTCGCGGCATCAAATACTAACCAATTGGGCAGGGGCGCGCCGCCGGATAATTGCGCGCTATAGACTAAGGTGGTTCCCGTATCTGCATCAGTAAACATGTTGGCGGGGAAGGTCACACTAAACGGTAGATCTTCCAGCGCGGTTTGGTTGGCCGGAGGATTTACCAGCACCGGTGCGTCATTAACGTTGTTCACGACAATAACAAAGCTATCGCTAATAGAGCCGCCATTTGCATCACTCGCCGTCATCAATACATTGATACTGCCCACATCGCCCGCCGTCGGAGTACCGCTAAAACTGCGCGTCGCGGCATCAAAACTTAACCAGGCTGGCAAAGACCCACCGCCTACCAATTGGGCGGAATAACGTAGCGGGTCACCCTCTGGGTCAACAAAGGTCGACACGGGAAAACTGAAATCAAAGCGTTGATTCTCAGCAGCTACTTGATCGGCAATAGGCGACTGCACAAACGGCGGAGCATTGACAGGCAAACCAGTAACAGTGAGCGCAAAAACATCACTCACTGTGCCACCCTGCCCGTCATTCGCAGTGACCTCAATGTTGATACTGCCCACATCGCCAAGAGCCGGTGTGCCGCTAAAACTGCGGGTAGCGGAATTAAAGCTCAACCAAGCTGGCAGTGCACCGCCACCAGCAAGTTGCGCGCTGTAAGTCAGTGTGTCGCCAACATCGGGATCAGCAAACACATTGGCGCCAAAGGTGAAGTTGAAAGCGGTATTTTCAGTTGCACTCTGGTCTGCAATTGGAAAAGCAACTGTGGGCGCATCGTTAGTGTTGGCGACGACAATATCAAAAGTATCAGTCACCGTGCCGCCGTTGCCATCATTGGCGATTACATCGATTGATACAGTTCCGACAAATTCGTTAGTCGGTGTTCCGCTAAAGGTACGGGTTCCCACATTAAAGCTCAGCCACGCTGGCAAGGCACCGCCACCAGCAAGTTGTGCGCTGTAGGTTAGCGTATCGCCAACATCCGGATCGGCAAATGTATTAGCGGCAAATTGAAAACTAAACGCGGCATCTTCAGTAGCGTTTTGATTGGGAATCGCATTGGCAACCGTGGGCGCATCGTTAGTGTTGGCCACGACAATATCAAAGGTATCAGTTACTGTTCCGCCGTTGCCATCATTGGCAATCACATCAATTGAAACTGTGCCGACAAATTCGTTAGTCGGCGTGCCGCTAAAGGTGCGTGTGGCTGCATCAAAGCTTAACCATGCAGGCAATGCTCCACCACCGGCTAGTTGTGCGCTGTAGGTGAGCGTATCGCCAACATCCGGATCGGCAAATGTATTAGCAGCAAATTGAAAATTAAAGGCGGCATCTTCGGTAGCATTTTGATTAGGAATCGCATTGGCAACCGTGGGCGCATCGTTAGTATTAGCAACAACAATATCAAAAGTGTCAGTTACTGTGCCGCCATTGCCGTCATTGGCAATTACATCAATTGATACTGTACCCACATCACCGTTTGCAGGTGTTCCGCTAAAGGTACGAGTTCCCGCATTAAAGCTCAGCCACGCTGGCAATGCACCGCCACCAGCAAGTTGCGCACTGTAAGTGAGCGTATCGCCAACATCCGGATCGGCAAATGTATTTGCGGCAAATTGAAAATTAAATGCTGCACCTTCAGTAGCATTTTGATTAGGGATGGCATTGGCAACCGTGGGCGCATCGTTAGTATTAGCAACAACAATATCAAAGGTGTCAGTTACTGTTCCGCCGTTGCCATCATTGGCAATTACATCAATTGATACAGTGCCGACAAAAGCATTCGTTGGTGTACCGCTAAAGGTGCGCGTTGCCGCATCAAAACTTAACCACGCGGGTAATGCGCCGCCACCGGCTAGTTGGGCGCTGTAAGTCAGCGTATCGCCAACATCCGGATCGGCAAATGTATTAGCGGCAAATTGAAAATTAAACGCGGCATCTTCAGTCGCAATTTGATTGGGGATGGCATTGGCAACCGTGGGCGCATCATTAGTATTAGCAACAACAATATCAAAGGTGTCAGTGACCGTACCGCCATTGCCGTCATTGGCAATTACATCAATTGATACTGTACCCACATCACCGTTTGCAGGTGTTCCGCTAAAGGTACGGGTTCCCGCATTAAAGCTCAGCCACGCTGGCAATGCACCGCCACCGGCGAGTTGCGCGCTGTAAGTCAGTGTGTCGCCAACATCTGGATCGGCAAATGTATTAGCGGCAAATTGAAAACTAAACGCGGCATCTTCAGTCGCATTTTGATTGGGGATGGCATTGGCAACCGTGGGGGCGTCATTGGTGTTGGCGACAGCAATATCAAAGGTGTCAGTGACCGTTCCGCCATTGCCGTCATTGGCAATTACATCGATTGATACTGTACCCACATCACCGTTTGCAGGTGTTCCGCTAAAGGTACGGGTTCCCGCATTAAAGCTCAGCCACGCTGGCAATGCACCGCCACCGGCTAGTTGGGCGCTGTAAGTCAGCGTATCACCCACATCCACATCGTTAAAGGTATTAGCGGCGAATTGAAAATTAAAGGCGGCATCCTCGGTAGCATTTTGATTAGGAATCGCATTGGCAACCGTGGGGGCGTCATTGGTGTTGGCGACAACAATATCAAAAGTGTCAGTTACTGTGCCGCCGTTGCCATCGCTGGCAATCACATCAATTGAAACTGTGCCAACAAAATCATTCGTAGGTGTGCCACTAAACGTGCGTGTCCCGCTATTAAAACTTAACCATGCAGGCAGTGCTCCACCACCGGCTAGTTGTGCGCTGTAGGTGAGCGTATCGCCAACATCCGGATCGGCAAATGTATTAGCGGCAAATTGAAAATTAAACGCGGCATCTTCAGTCGCATTTTGATTGGGAATTGCATTGGCAACCGTGGGCGCATCGTTAGTATTAGCAACAACAATATCAAAAGTGTCAGTTACTGTGCCGCCATTGCCATCATTGGCGATTACATCGATTGAAACTGTGCCGACAAAATCATTGGTAGGTGTGCCGCTAAACGTGCGTGTGGCTGCATCAAAGCTTAACCATGCAGGCAATGTTCCACCACCGGCTAGTTGTGCGCTGTAGCTGAGCGTATCGCCAACATCGACATCACTAAACGTATTGGCAGCGAAAGTAAAATTAAATGCGGCATCTTCAGTCGCATTTTGATTGGGAATTTCGTTAGCAATGGTAGGTGCATCGTTAGTGTTTGCAATCACCAAGTCAAAGGTATCTGTTGCCGGTGTTCCGCCTTTTGTATCATCTGCAGTTACTTTTATCGAGATAGTGCCCACATCTGCATTGACGGGAGTACCCGAAAATGTGCGGGTTGCCGCGTCGAAATTTAGCCACCCAGGCAATGCACTGCCATCCGCCATAGTTGCGCTGTAGGTCAACGTATCGCCATCAGCATCGCTAAAGGTATTAGCGGCAAATTGAAAATTAAAGGCTGCATCTTCTGTGGCATTTTGATTCGGAATTGGATTGGCAATTTGAGGGTTATTATTGATGCCGCTGGAAACTTGAAAAGCCAAGTCGCGATCGGGGTCAGGCGTGCCCGTACTGGAGTGGTAAGATCCATTGGGATACACATTGGTATTATGAATACCGACACTCACCAATCCATCAAAGCTGGTGGTTTCTACTTTAATAAAATAAATTTGATTGTCATTTAGCGCGACGCCAGAAAAATCAAATGCCTCCCAACTCAATACTGTATTTAATCCCGCTGAGGTTTTGGTATCGCTCGCAACAACAGTACCGTTATAGGTAGATGATATTAATGAGACAGTAATAGTTTGTGCGCTGGCAGAGGGATCTTTTCTGATTTGTAAAATAATCGAATCAATTGTGTAAGTTGCGCCCACACTGTCATGTGCAAACGACTGATACAAAGGCACGCCCGATGAGAGTGATTGAGTATTTGTAGCTGGACCAGAAGATTCATAATTAACGTTAGTGGCGCCAACGTTATCGACTTGCAAATCAAAAAAATCCGACACAGTGGTTGTGCCGTCGTTGGCAATCACTTCAATGGTGATATTGCCTACATCACCATTGGATGGGGTACCACTGAACGTGCGAGTTGCCGCATCAAAGGTGAGCCATGCAGGTAGTGGTGCTCCGCCGGGCCTCTGCGCTGTGTAGGTTAGTGTGTCACCGACATCTTGATCATGAAATGTATTGATTGGAAAGGTGTAGTTATACAGTGCATTTTCCGTCGCCGTCTGATTCGGAATTTGATTTGCAACAGTCGGTGCGTCATTGGTGTTGGCAATAACAATATCAAAATTGTCCGAGACTGTGGCTCCCGCACCATCATTGGCAATAACTTTTACCGAGAGAGTGCCAACATCGTCATTTGCTGGCGTACCTGAAAATGTGCGCGTGGCCGAGTCAAAACTCAACCAACCTGGCAATGGGTTTCCATCAACTAGGGTCGCAGTATAAGTAAAACTCGTGCCTACATCACCGTCGCCAAATGTATTGGCTGGAAAACTGTAACTGAACGCTGCATCTTCAGTGGCACTTTGATTAGGAATCGGAATATTTACAAAGGGCAAATCATTGATATTGACTACGGTCAAATCAAAGGTGTCGTTTACTGTTCCGCCAAATCCATCATTGGCGGTAACTCTAATACTGATGGTGCCAATATCGCCGTCATCAGGGACACCACTAAACGTACGCGTACCCGCATTGAAATTGAGCCACGCAGGAAGTGGATTTCCATTCGATAAAGTAGCGGTGTAGGTCAGTGTATTGCCATCAACATCGTTAAAGGTATTGGCTGGAAATGTATAACTGTAAAGTGATTCTTCATTCGTTGATTGATCGGGAATTGCATTGGCAACGATAGGTGCATCATTAACTGAAGTAACGTTGATGGCTACTGTGTCTGTATCTGTTTTATCAAAGTCTCCGGTACGACCTGCACCTTTATCATTGGTCACTATAGTAAAAACATCGGCACCAAAATAATTACTGGTGGGGGTGTAGTTAAGCGTAGCGGCAAGTGTTGCGTTAATTTGCGCCATAGTGCCGGTTAATACCACGGTAGCGGTGCCACTACCTGCAATAGCGGCTGAGCCACCACTAACAGATAAAACGCCGTGGCTAACACTTAAGGTTACTTCCACATCCCAAAGGTTGTAGTCGTCGACATCACTAATACTAACGCCCGAAATAGCAACAGTCGTGTCTTCTGCTGTAGTAATCGGCCCCGCCGGAACTGTATTAACGGGATCGTCATTCACGTAGCTCACATCAATGGTCAATGTGTTAGGTGTCGGATCCGTATCTGTACCGCCGCCATCATCGCGCACTTGAAAACCGATCTGTGCATAATTCGTGGCATTTTCATTTGCAGCCGGCGTAAAAACCAATTTCCCCGCATTGATATCGGCAATGGTAATAAATTGATTGGTGGTGACAAGTCCGTTACCAGTCAAGGTCAGGCTACCTGCACTAGGCAAACTACTGATCACTACCCCCGCAAAATTATGGTTATCGACTGGATCACTAAAACCGAAATTAGCCGCCGTTAATACAAGGGGTGTATCTTCGGGTGTATCTATCGCCCAATTGAAGCCCTGAGGTGGCGTATTCTCGCGATCCACCACCGCAATCGCCATATCTTTTGACGAATCGCCTGCATTGTTTACCACAAACTCGCCGGTTATCACGTTGCTATTGATGTAACCAAGGCTGATCAGGTTATCAGCACCGTCGTTTGTTTTGAATTCAACCCAGTAAACGGTGTAAGCATTAAATGTAGTTTGAGCAAAATCGAAATTTATCCAACCAAGCGTGTTGGTAATCCCACTGGTACTCACCGAGGCGCTAGCAACTACAGGGCCGTTGTAGGTCGCTTCGTAAATGGTCATTTGCACATTGGAAGAGCTAGTACCGTAATTGGCCAGCATCACCTGAATGCGGTCTACAGTCTGGCTGGAAGTGAGCTGCACACCCTGTTTGATGTCGCCGCCAATCGAAATAACTTGTTCATTAGTTGCCGCGCCAGAATAAAGATGTACTACATCTGCAAGAGCTCCCTCCCACGCCATAGATTGACCAGAGGTAAATATTGAAGCAGCTTCGATTTGACCAACTTTTATCTCCAGATCCCAATCTGCATTTGCAAGAGTACCGGTCAGGTCATTACTCGCCGCTATATCAGCACCGGTCAAATCGCTCAGCTGGCGCAACAAGTTAATACCACTTTGATTAGCCGCCAAATCACAGCCGTACAACAGAATATCGGCCTCTTCACCCAGCGCTGTTTTCCATGCGGCCAATTGTTGCGCGTATTGGCCAATATTGTTTTCATTAAGCACTTGATTGCCAAGTTGGAGGCTGCCCGCAACACTGTGGGAAATCACATGAATGGCGGAAATACCGCTGGCACCAGCAAGATAATCAGTGATCTGGGCAACACCATCTTTTGTCGCATCGATATAAATAATGGCGGTGGAATTGGCATCGGTGTGGTTGCGGATATCTTCAACCAGAGTCTGATAGTCAGCGACTCCGGTATCGACAAATACGAGCGTGGTAATGGTCGATTGCGCACTAGGGCCAATATCGGCCTGTGGATCAGCATCAAAATCGGGTTCGAGCCCTTGGCTCTCCATTATCGGGGGGGCATCTGGCATATAGATGCTTACCAGATCGAGCCGTTCTGCGGCATGCGCCAAAGACTGCCCATCAGAATGACCGTCATCAAAGACAGCAATATCTGCAGTGGCAGAAAACAATAATCTTGGCTCTAAAGCTTCAATTAACGGACGGCGATTACGCGTTGCGTTGGACATGGGCAAAAACGTCTCAAAATCTGTATTCCCGCCCAGGGCAATACAGACAAGGGTTAAGGCTGGGGGAAACCGTGGCATCCTTTAGAATTATGCGTTCCAGCCTACTACTCTGCAGGTTCAACCCTACAAGTTCAAAAAACATACTGATTTATTATTTTGGCACATTTTTCAACTTTAACACCGATGCATACAAAAATAATCTGGTCTCGCGCTGCGGCGTACAAAAAGCGGTAATCGCTATCAGGGCAAGTTGCGTGTATCGAGTAAATTCAAGGTCACACCATCGAAGCTGACTCGACATTTTAGGCCGCTGGGCAAGCGGTTGCCGGGGTTGGCAAACTCTAACCTTATTCCAAAGGTATTGCTCGGTCCGTCAATGACCTGATCAACCAGCGTTACCTCTGCTGTATAACTTTGATCGACGGCACCCAGTTCCGGCTGCACTTTAGCTGTCATGCCAGCTTTTACTTTGCCGTAAAGACTCGCAGGCGCAAAGACCTCTACTCGCAGTGGGTTCAGCTGCGCCAACTTGAGCACAGGTTCAAAATCTATGTGCTCGCCAGGCTCTTTAAGGCGCTCCACGACTACGCCATCGATGGGGCTAACCAATGTTCTCCGCTGCAAATCGGCCAGAGCACGCTTATGTTCCAGTTCGGCTTGACGTTTGCGGTCAAGCGCCTGCTGCAACTGTTGCTGTGCGATGGCGTGCTCGGTTTTGAGTTTATCCAGCTCGGAAAATGAAGCTGCTTTCTTTTCATAAAGGTCTTTGACCCGCGCCAGCGAGCGGTTGCTAAACTCCAATGCCAACTGCTGAGCTTGTACATCGCTAGTTAATTCAGCTTGTACACGGCGCAACTCAACAGTTGCCGTCTCCAATCCCGCGTCGAGGCGCGCTACTACATCACCTTTTTTAACCTTGTCGTTTTTATCAACCAACACTTCACTGATAACACCTTCAACTGCGCTACTCATTTCCACCACAACGGAGGGTTCAATCCGGCAATTGAGCTGCGCTGGCTCCTGTGTTTGCGCCAACGCTTCACTGCCAAACAAGGCAACTAACAGTGAAAAACCAGACAATTTATGCATGTTGAATCCGCTATAAAAACATAAGGCGCCCTAAAATTTAGTGGCGCTATAAAATACAATTCGCTTATTACTATAGTGTAAAAAAACGCGTTACGAAAAATGACGTATAAAAAGTTGCTGCAACCTGCGATACCACTGCACGGCCATAGGCTCTGCTGGGTGCTGAAAACGCACATAGGCGCGCTCGCCATAATGGCCAGATTGCACAAAATCGTGCAGGGCCAAATCGAGCAAAAACACTTTTTCCTTTACTCTTGTACCGGACGGATTAGTCGCATCTACCGCCAAACGCCCACCACCCAGTGCCCCCAAAATCTGACTGGGCAACTCCTGGGTTGCGATTGGAACCTCTTGTACTCGCTCCGCCGTAAGCGTGCGCTGAGGATTACTGGCAAACTTAATACTGACACTTTGAGTTGCCTGCCGAACCAAGCCCACCTCATCCTGCAACAAAGCAGCGCGAACCCGCACCCGATCTGGTTTTTCAATCAGCGCAAATTCATCGCCCTGCCGCAAAAAACTGCCCGGCAAATGATGTTGGCGATTAATCCGGAAAACCCCTTCGGCAGGGCTGCGCACCACCAGATTCACCACGCGGGACTGCAAAAGTTCAATTTTCGCCTTGATGGCATTGATGTCCTGCTCAAACAATTGCGCCTGGGCGCGATCACTGATCCACGCTTGCTGGTAGCGCGCCTCATATTCGCGCAAATGCGCCTGCTCCGTTGCGAGATTCGCGATCAGCACAGGGTTATCTAGCTGCACCAACTCTTGCCCCTGTCCTACTCGTTCACCATCGGCAACCAGGACTTGCACCACTTCACCGCTTGATTCCACTTTCACTCGCGCTTCATCCGGCAGCCAAAGCACAGCCTCGGCAGTGGTTGACATAGGCATGGGTACCGCCACGAGCAAAAGAGTCACCAGCACCACACCAGCCGCAGTCACCCCCAGCGCGCGCGCGCGCGTACTAGCCAGTTGTTTGTCACGCGCCACATAATTGAGCGCTTTTAGTGCTGGCCAGAACAACTGAAAGAACAATAACCAACAGCCAATTACCAACCCCAGAGCCGGAAAATAATTGGCCACTAACAAAATGATAAAAAACAACATAAACACGCGATAAGCAAACGCTGCGACACTGTAACTTGTTAACAACACAGCTTCGCGGATGTTCACTGCAGGCGAAAAAATACCGCTCACACCATAGGCATAGCGGCGCAATAAATAACTAAATTGTTGATTCGCACGAGTAGCAAGGTTAGGTAAATCACACGCATCAGTCAGCAGGTGATAACCATCAAAACGCATCAATGGGTTGCCATTAAAAAACAGGGTGGATACACCGCCGATAATAATGATGTTGTATAAAAAATCGCGCAGAAAACCACTCGGCAATTGCAACCACAACAAGAGTGCAAGCGCTGCTAAAAATAATTCTACCGCCATGCCCGCCGCCCCAACCATTAGCCGCTGGCGCTTGGATTGAAACCCGGTCGCGGCACTGGCATCGACATAGGGCAAGGGTGTGCCCACTACAAAGACCACACCACAATCGTTCACCTGCCCGCCCCAGACTTTGGTAAATAAACCATGGCCTAGCTCATGTAACACTTTAAAACAGGGGTAAGTTAGCCAAAGCAGAAATAAATTGGCGGGCGATAACATCCGATCCAGATGCCCCTGTGTCAGCTGCGTCCAATGCACGCCCACTTGCAAGAGCGCATAGCCAACCACTAGCAACCAAACGATTCCCATAGTGCGCGATGCCAGTAAACGCGCTAGCGGCATTAATTTGTCGAGCAGACGATCAGGATTGCCAAGCGGGATATTCCACGTGAGCGGATTCATCAACAAACGCAGCCAGCGCTGTTGTTTCTTTTGCTCGCGCCGTGCAAATAATTCCTGCGTATTGGGCGGAAGATCGCACACCAATAAATCGGCGACATGTAAATATTGCAGGAGATGAATTAAATCATCGCGCGTGGGAATCTCATCGGCGGAATGATAAAACTCAGCTTGGGCCGCCGAAGCCAACACTTGTGCTAACGAATTACGACCATTCATGGCACTGATCAAACGCCAAGCAGAGGGCGTCAAGCGATGAAAACGACCATTGCTTTTATCCTGCAGTATGTACCAGCGCTCATGGTTGTAGTCGCGCCGCTGGATATGAATATGGCGCGGCAACGCGGGGCGCAGTGCTTCAAGCCGCTGCCAAATAGGATTGTCGTTAAGAGATTGGGGTTCACTCATAACAGCATCACCACAACTTCAAGCGCAGCCAATGCCACAAATCATGAAACCAAATCCAGCCCAAGGCGCGCTGCCCTACCATCAACTTACCGGAACCGGTCATACCAGGGCGCAATACATCCAGCTCGCGGGTTAATTCAGCATCCACCCGAAAATAATTGCGCCCTTCGCGCACTTCACTGATAGGCGTGACGCGTTTAATGCGCACGGCAAACACATCGCCGGGCAAACTGGAAAATTTTACCTGGCCTTGCTGGCCGGGTTGCACGGTGGCAATGTCGCGCTCATCGACAAACAGCTGCACTAAAAAACCTCGCGCTGCCGCAATTTCAAATAACACATCGCCCTGTTTGACCGGCGCGCCCTGACTTTGTGAAATATCATCGGAGACGATAATGCCATCCATCGGGGCGATTAATTGGGTGCGCGCTAATTGTTGGTCAATCAACCGCAACTGGATGCTGGCTTGATCCATTTGCGCGCTGGCAATCGCAGCTTCAACACGATTGGAATTGGCCAATGCGGTATCGTAAGCCTGACGATATTGCTGCACCTGGCTCGCCAACTTGCGCCGTTCCAAACGCAAATCTTCGTCATTCAACTGCGCCAAGGTTGCGCCTTTTATTACGCTATCGCCGGGGTGCACACTGATTTTGCCTAAATAGCCATCGTGCGGTGATACCACTAAATATTTTTCTGTTGTTTGCAGCGCGGCATCGGCAGTAATGCGGTAATCGATTGGGACAAATAAAGCGACCAAAAATACCAAGATGAGGGACGTAATAATTTTGCCGCGCCAGGAATCTTCTCCAAACCAACGCTCCAAACGCTGCGCAATACGCCTTTTTAAACCCTGCCACAGATTGGCATTCGCCTGCTGCCGCAATGCGAGAATCGCTCCGGCAAACTGCAATGCCTGCTGAACAAAACTGCGTTGTTCGTCAGATAAATCAGCTTGTTTATCTAACTCTATGGTGAGCACACCTACAATCACATCACCATTGCGCACCAATAAACTGTGCACCGACTGCAACTGTTGTTGCTGCAGCAATTGCTGATGGGAGCGTTTAATTAAATTTGGAGCTGAAGCAGCATCAACAGCCTGATCAATAACGGGCGAGCAATGAATGGCTGCGCCCTGCTCTATCGCCTCAGCCATAGCTTCGCTAATTGCCTGCATCGCCTGAGTGCGCTTATCAAAATTAGCCGAGAATGACACCGCCTCCAGCTCAATACGGCTGGCGTGACAAAGACCAAGGCTTACGCGGGTAGATTGCAGAAAGCCCGCTAGCATATTCACCAGGCTGATTGCACTTTCTTGCAGTGAGTTTTCTTTTAATAAACTGGCACTGAGCTGCAATAATGCTGGGCTAGCGGAATTTTTATCAATAACAGGGACAACAACCACCGGCTCAGCCTCGGCGGACTGCTGCAAGATAAACTGCAGCCAGTACTGGCCCAGCTTGAGGTTCTTTAATACGGCAGGTAATTCTTTTTTATCCTGAAGCTGCAAACGCAATAGCAACACCCCCCAGGACTCACCATCAATCACCAGCGGGTGGCCAACAATAAAATAACCCTCACCGTCGGGCGCCAGATGCAACCGTTTTTTATCCGCCACCTGTTTAAGCGCCTCGCGCAAGGCGGCATTATTTGCCGCCGCATTAGGCCATTTAGCAAGAATTTTTGGCGAAACACCAAAGGGGGTTTGCACTAACATTGACGCGCTGACGTTACCCAGCATTTGGCATTGCATGCTGAGCCAGAGTTTAAGTGAAGCGGTAAAAGACTGCATAAGCATTCTACGGTGATGTGTTATTCAAAAAGTCTAGTTCTAATAAAGGCAATTTGTATAACTAATTTATGATTATTGTGAGGCCGCAAAGAATAAACCAATGATGAATAATGTGCCAGCCGATTATTTTTTCCTCCCGGGAATTACTTGATGTTTGTCCTCGCGGCGCGCCCTGGCAGCAGCCAAGATTGACAACTTTGCCTCATCATCAGCCTGACTCCAATAAGTGATCTCAGCCAAACTGCGATAACAACCAACACAAATATCATTGTTATTCAGACAGCAATTGCGAACACAAGGTGATTCCACTGTCGCCATAAATCGACTACTCCAACTTCAATACATGATGGTTATGACACATCAGTATAAATAACGATAAATACTAATTATTTTCATCGCTACAGATATTTTTTAAGAGTATTTATCAATAGCTCATCTACACTCACACAGATTAGTGCTTTTTCTTCTGCGAGAACGAGGAAAAATGTATCTCAATGGATATGGATTAAACGAGACATGCACAGAATAACTTCGAGCAACGTTATCGCCACTGTGCCTATAGCAGCAGGGGCTGCGCTATTACTGCTGATTAGTAGCGGGGTCATCATCATATGGCACATCCCGTCACTGTTCCCAACCCTACGCCCCTATGCAACCCTAATGGCATACAACACCGCTGCCAGTTTTTTATTATGCGGTTTGGCGTTAATCGCCCTGTTAAATCAATTGCGTTTGACCGGGGTAGCATTGTCGCTTGGATTGCTAATACTTAGCAGCATTAGTGTCACAGAAATGCTATTTGATCTGCCGTTTGATTCGGGTTATTGGTATGAAACATTATTTAAGGCTGCTGTTACAGCCCCTATTGCAGCCCCCATTCCCACATCATCAATTACCTCAATTACCTTTGTATTTACGGCCATTACGCTGCTGTTACTGCTTAGCCAGTTGCTCACCCCAACAAGAATCCTGATTACCGCTTTCATCGCGTTGATTATTATCACCATTGCCAGCGCGATCATGATCGGGCACAGCCTGCACCTATTCCCCAGCTCAGTCTGGGCGGGGCGCAAAATGTCGCCCCATACAGCACTCTGTTTTTTTACCTATGCCACGGCGATTATTATCAGCTTATACCCTCACATTCTGACGGCCTTTACACGGTTAAATTTTTTCAACCGGTTAACGATTGGTTTTATGTTTATGAGTATTCTCTTTATCGGTATAGGCTCAATTGGCATTTTACAAATTAATAGTGTTGCAGCCATTTCACAAAAACTCTATCAAGAACCATTTCAAACCAATAGCGCTGCACTCCGGATAAAGCACCACATAAATTTACTCAACCGCACCATTAAAGATATTGGCATGGATCCCAACTTGGCAAAATCCAACCAGTACCGTCTCGTCCTTGAACAGACGATCGACAACATCGAAGAAGAAATTGAGCAGTTTACTCATGGCCAAGAGCACGAACAAAACTTGCACGCCTTACGTGAGCAATTTACGCAATGGGCAACCATGGTCAACAACCTCTTCCAACAGCTTGAGCAAGGGGACATTGCAGGGTACCGACAGAACGCACTCAATAATAATCAACGCAGTATTGTCGCTTTGGAAACCATTTGCGACACCATCATCAATGGCGCCCAGAAGGAGATGGAAAAATTAAATGCCGAAGCTGTTCAGACAAAACAACACGCAGAAAATTTAATGTTCATTGTTATCTTTGGTTTTTTAATTATGGGATTTTTGGTGTCGGTATTGCTCACGCGCAGTTTGAATCAACAATTGACTAAAGTGCGCTGCGCCATGCTTGATATTGCGCAGGGCAACAGCGACACCGCCATTCCATATCTTGATTACCCACATGAAATAGGTGACATGGCAAGAACACTGGAGGTCTTTGCCCAGAACGTCAGTGAACGAAAAAAAAATGCGGAACTACTGATCAAACATCAACAAGAGCTGGAGCAAATTAATCAACAACTAGCGTTAACCAATAAGGAGCTAGAAACCTTTGCTTACGTCGCTTCACACGATTTGAAATCGCCCTTGCGCGGCATTGCCCAACTTTCTACTTGGATTGAAGAAGATCTGGAATCCAAAGAATTTAGCGAAGTGAATAAGCACACCAATATGCTGCGCAACCGCATTTTGCGCATGGAAAAATTATTGGATGACATGCTGGTTTTTTACCGCGCGGGGAAAACCGACGGGACTATAAGCCGGATTGATGTTGCCCATATGGCCAAAGAGTTATTTGATATACAAAACACCAAGCCCGGATTGCGCCTGGTATTGGCTGAGAATCTACCCAGTATTGAGACATTAAAAACTCCCTTTGAACAAACCCTGCGCAACCTATTCTCTAATGCCATCAAACATCACGATACCGCTGAAGGTGTTATTAGCGTAAACGCACGCACTATCGACCAGAATTTTTACGAGTTTAGTGTTAGCGATGACGGCCCTGGCATCCCGCTCAAATTTCAGGAGCGGGTATTTGGCATGTTTCAAACCCTGAAATCTCGTGACGATTTGGAAGGCAGTGGCATGGGGCTTGCGTTGATTAAAAAAATTGTGGAGACCTACGGCGGAAAGATCAGTGTGTTTTCGGAGGGCCGAGGATGCCGCTTTACCTTTACATGGCCAATTCATATCAAAAGGAAACAAGATCATGATTGATAAAATTCACCCCACCGGCAACCAGGAATTTAAAGCGGTTAGCCTGTTAATTATTGACGATGACGATATAGATGCAACGGCATTAAAAAGAGCGTTGCATAAACTGAAATTACTTAACCCCCTCTATCGCGCCAAAGATGGATTGGAAGCTCTTGAAATATTGCGTAATGGCGGAATACCTAGCCCTTATATTATTTTATTAGATATCAACATGCCGCGAATGAATGGCTTGGAGTTTTTAGAATCTTTACGCGCCGATCCCGAGCTTACTCATGCGGTGGTATTTGTATTGACCACATCCAAATCCGATGAAGACATTATTGCTGCCTACCGGGAACACGTAGCTGGCTACTTATTAAAGCAGCGTATGGATAGCGATTTTATGCAAGTGATCAGCCTGCTTGATCACTACTGGCGGGTCATTGAATTACCGACAAAAACACCATAAATGTAAACCTGTATGATCTAGATCACTGCAAAGAGGTATCTTGCATGAAGTTATTACTCATTGACGATAACGAGCTTGACCGTCAAGCGATTATTCGCACTTTTAAGAAAACGGAATGGGACATTACCATTGCCCAGGCCAGTTCCGCCAATGAAGGGCTAGCGCAGTTCGATTGCAATGATTTTGATGCGGTTTTGCTCGATTATCGCTTGCCCGATATTGATGGCATGGAAGTTTTGCAGCTACTCAACAAGCACCCTCACAATCACGCGGCTATTATCATCCTCACCGGTGCCAATGCTGACGATGAACTTGAGCGCGAGTTTATTGCCGCTGGCGCGCAAGATGTATTATTTAAATCAGAAATAGTCCACAAACATTTAACCCGCGCCATTACTCACGCACAGGCGCGTCATCTACTAGAGCGACAACTACAAGAAAGCCATCAACGTCTGCGTGCACTAGCCGAAAACGATTCTCTAACCGGTTTGGCAAATCGCTATTATTTTGATGAAAGCTTGCGCGCCTCAATACAGCGAGCCAAACGCCACAATGAACAACTTGCTCTGCTATTTCTGGATCTGGATAACTTCAAATTTATCAATGATGGACTAGGCCATACGATCGGAGACCTTGTACTCAAAGAAGTAGCCAATCGCTTACTACAAGTTGTGCGCGCGGGCGATATTGTCTGCCGCTTGGGTGGCGATGAGTTTGCAGTACTCGCGCACAATTTTGATTCTGAAGAAGCCATAAGCCAATTAGCACAGCGTATTCTTGAGGACTTGCGCCGCCCCATTATGATCGGCACTTACGAGAACTGCATATCTAGCAGCATTGGCATCGCCACTTTTCCTGAAGCAGGTGATAACGCGGGCGACCTGCTTAAAGCCGCCGATATGGCCATGTACCGCGCCAAACAAGATGGCCGCGATAATTTCCAATTTTTCTCAGCGGTTATGCAAGCGCAAATGCAGGAGCGTTTACGCCTGGAAAAAGAATTGCGCGCACTGATCCCTACCGACCATTTTATTTTGTTTTATCAACCTATTGTGGATGCACAAACCTTTGAGATTTGTGGTGCGGAAGGTTTGATTCGCTGGGATCACCCTGAGCGTGGCATTTTGCCGCCGAGCGAATTTATCAGCCTTGCCGAAGAAATTGGCTTGATCAGTGAAATTGATTCACGCAGTCGTTTTAATGCCTGCCAACAATTAGCAGATTGGCGCGCGCAAAAGCTAGTCAATGACGACTTCAACATGAAGTTCAATGTCTGCGCTCAACTACTTACCGATGAAGATCTATATCAGGGAATAATTGATGATCTTGAGCGCACCGGCCTACCCGGCCGCTGCGTGAGCTTGGAAATCACCGAATCAGTACTGATTGAAAATCTGCAAAACACAGCGCACAGCTTAAAAAAAATCCGCGATTACGGCGTCGATATTGCTGTCGATGATTTTGGTACAGGCTATTCGTCCATGTCTTATCTAAAAGAGCTGCCCGCACGCACTCTGAAGATAGACCGCAAATTCGTCATGGGTGTGCCTGACAATGCCGCCGATTGCCGCATTCTGCGCGCCATGATTGTGTTTGCCAAAAGCCTGGATTTAATTATCGTAGTAGAAGGGGTAGAGACCCGCGAACAAGCGCGCATCTGCCGCGATTATGGTGCTGACTTATTGCAAGGCTATCTCTTCTCAAAACCCCTATCGCCCATGGCCTTTGAACAACTTTTGCGTACCCACAACGCGCAAGAGTGGAGTAATCATTTATCCACACTGGGAGTTATGACAGGTTAAACGATTTATTTAATTGCACCCCGCAGCATCAGCGATCAAGAAATACCCAAATAGCCAATGCCAATATGGCGTATTGAGTCAGACAATTTTGCACGGCTATTGTGATTGACCTATCATGCCCCCACATTGCGTAACACCCCCTTCTTTAGCAAGACCAAGGACTTCCTATGAGTGACGTACAACATCATCGCCTGATTATTCTCGGCTCAGGCCCTGCAGGTTATACCGCTGCTATTTACGCGGCGCGCGCCAACCTCAAGCCGGTTGTGATTACCGGTATGCAACAAGGCGGGCAATTGACCACCACTACTGAGGTAGAAAACTGGCCAGGCGGTGTGCATGACCTGCAAGGGCCGGATTTGATGGTACAAATGCAAGAACACGCCGAGCGCTTTGACACCCAAATTATTTTTGACCATATTCATGAAACCGTGCTGACCGAGCGCCCGTTCAAACTGATCGGCTCAAACACTTACACCTGCGATGCACTGATTATCTCTACCGGTGCCTCAGCTCAGTATTTGGGCTTGCCGTCTGAAGAAGCCTTTATGGGCAAAGGCGTGAGCGCCTGTGCCACCTGTGACGGCTTCTTTTATCGCGATCAAAAAGTGGCGGTAGTCGGCGGCGGCAATACCGCAGTTGAAGAGGCGCTTTATCTGTCTAATATCGCCAGCGAAGTCACCCTGATTCACCGTCGCGACAAATTGAAGTCAGAGAAAATTTTGCAAGACAAGCTAATGGCCAAAGTTGCCAATGGCAATATCAAAGTGATCTGGAACCACCAGTTAGATGAAGTGCTGGGCAATGATTCCGGTGTAACGGGTTTGCGTTTAAAAAGCACCCAAGATGGCGCCACCCAAGAAATTGATGTCGCCGGTGTGTTTATCGCGATTGGTCACAAGCCCAATACCGATATCTTTGAAGGCCAACTAACCATGAAAGATGGCTACATCAAAGTCAAAAGCGGTTTGGAAGGCAATGCGACGCAAACCAGCATTGAGGGTGTGTTTGCCGCAGGCGATGTGGCCGACCACATTTACCGTCAGGCAATTACCTCATCCGGCTCTGGTTGTATGGCCGCATTGGATGCTGAAAAGTATTTGGATGATCTTTAACACAGTACCAAGATCTCACAAAAACTAAAAAGGGGGTGCCTGTAATTTGGCACCCCCTTTTTAGTTTACCCAGAGCTACCGAATCAGAACGAGTATTGGGCACCCAGGTAGAATTGGCGACCTGATTTAAGTGTGGTATCTACCAAACCATAGTCACTGATCAATGTAGTTTCAGCTTCGTCAGTCAGATTCAATGCATCAAAAGTAAACTTCAAATTGTCATTGAATTGATAGCTAAACGCCGCATCGACTACAGCAACATCATCGGTGTTGTCACTGCCAATCGCCGCGCCCGCCGGGGTTTTGTAGACAGTCACACCTTGAGTTTGATAATCGCTACGGAAGGTGTAAGAAATACGTCCAGAGAATCCAGAATCATTTTCATACCAAAGCGTTGCGTTATAGCTTTCATCTGACTGGCCATTCAAGCGGGTCAACACAGGTAAAGCTGCAGTGCCGGTGTTAACCTCTGACTCAATCGAGGTGACGTTGGCTTTAATACCGAAGTTTTGCAGCCACTCTGGGCCAAAGGTAAACGGCTGCTGGTATTGCAATTCCCAACCGATTAATTCACCACCTTCACCGTTGATGTTTGAACGGTAGTTGAAAATATCTTGCTTGGTTGCGGGGCCATTACCTAACAAGCTGTCTGGTAAGCCCAACGAAGTCCAGGGCACATTGACAGGAATTGCTGCAGGGAAGGATTCAATGTCTTTTTTGAACCAGGCCAATGACACCAATGCTTCTTCTGCAAAGTACCACTCAACACCAATATCAGTAGCCTTGGCGCGGAATGGATCTAGATTAGGGTTGCCTGCAGTGTAGGCGCGGTTGAACACGTCTACGCTGCCGCCTGGCGTCAAGTTACCCAAGCTTGGGCGGGTCATTACTTCTGCCCAAGAGGCTCTCACAATAACATCAGCTATTGGCTCCAAGGCGAGGTTAATAGCTGGCAGAGTATCGGTGTAATCGCGCGAAACACTGACTTCGGTACCGCTCACAATACCGCGTGAGGATTGCATAGTTTCCACATAACGCACACCAACATCACCTCGGAACGGCAAGCTGAACAGCTCGGTATTGAAATCTACTTGTGCGTAGTGACCGCGGTCGTACTCCTCTACTGAACGATCCTCACCAGCTTGAACAACCGCAGGGAAACAAACGCTATCGGTAAACAAGCCCGTTTTGTTAGCAACCTTGTTAATGTTTGGCAGGAAGAATTCGTTGGCGCCATTGCCTGGTGTATAGAGTGAGCCTAGATCAGATGTCACATTCATATCAGCCAGTGTAAGCGAGCAGCCCGCAGGAACACTGACGCTGCCACCTTGAGGGGCCGCTTGGCTCAACACCGCGCGATCGCGTCTAGCTTGATTGTTATCAAAGCCAAACTTCTTCCACGAGGCACCCGCTTTCAAGGTGAATACTTCTGTCAGATCCCAAATAAAATCCAACTGACCAACATCATAATCATTGGTTGTGTCAGCAGGGCGATCACGCAATTCTGAAATCTTCCAGTTGGCAGGATCTTTTAAATCAAAACCGTAAGTTAAAGTTGGATTTAATGCATTGCCACGATAGTCGTAAGTGAAGTCAGCGTTAAAGCGCTCCAAAATTACGGTTGACTCTTGTAGGACTTCGGTTTTTGACTCAGAAGTACCTGCAAGCGCTTTTATACGAAAGCTATCGGTAAACTCGTGAGTTACGTTGAGTGAGTACTGACCAAAACTGGTGTCAGCATCCACTAAAGAGTTTTCAGCACGAACGTCAACACCGCTTAATTTGGCGTACTGCAATGAATTAGTTGCGGCATCATACGCATAGTCTACAACTGTAGTTTCACGGCGACCCGTAGCACCAGTACGCGCCATGGAAATTGGCGTTAAAGTCAAATCATTTTGCTGATAGCCGAGCTCAGCATAGAGCGCATCCAATGTCACCTTGGTTGCATCTGTTGGAGCCCATTGAATTGTTGCGGTGGCCCCCAAACGCTCCAGATCAATACTTCTGTCGAGCTGGCGAGGAAAGCGAGGAATGTTTGCAGTATTTACTTCCGCTGGGAGAGTGGCCGCATTTTTCCAGCGGTTATTGCCAGTGGTAGGGGAACCAAGTTGTTCCCAACGGCCAGAATTGTGGCCTTCTTGAGCGATACTGCGCTCTGAATACGCTAAAGAGACAGACGCTCCCAAAGTGCCTTCATCATTAACGATATTTGCCAAGGCGGTCATACGGGGATCGCTATTCCCCGACAGATCGTTATAGCCTTGGGTATAGCTCACAGTGTATGAGTCTTCTGAAGAATCCAGTGGGCGAGCGGTGAACAAATCAACAGTTGCACCTAATGAACCCTCTTCTACTTCTGCAGTTTGAGATTTTCTTACATCAATGCGGCTAAATAACTCCGATGCAAAAATATTAAAATCAAACGAGCGGGCTTTGTTGTTGTATCCGGTAGCAATCGTCTCCATGCCATTAATACGAACACGGCTAAAATCAGGACTTAAACCTCGCACACTGATTTGCTTGCCTTCACCGCCTACACGATCAATATTCACGCCAGGGATACGCTGCATAGCTTCAGCAAGATTGTTATCGGGGAAGTCGCCGATATCTTCAGCAACAATACTGTCGGTTGCACCGACATTATTGCGCTTCAAATTCAGCGCATTTTTTAAGCTGTCACGAAAACTACCTGTGACAACAACTTCTTCTACAGCATTATCTGACGAGCCTTGCGCATAAACCGCTGGTGCTATAGATACAACTGCCATAGCGAATACAAGTGGATTAAGAGTAAATTTTTTCATAGCTATTCCCGTGTTTTATTGTGATGGGCCCAATTAATTTTTATTGATATTAACGACGCGAATATGCCGATAAGGCTTAGCCTCAAGAGCTAAATTTTTTTATAAGTTATTTGTGGCAGACACAATCAAGAAACCTATTCGTGAAAAAAGCCACTACAGTGCAGTGGCAAACATGGGGAATAAGCATCCTTATAGACGGCCTAAAATTATTATTATTCTCATCTTTTCTATTTGCAACAAAAGCCTATAAATATTACTTAATGAATCATCAATGTGTGTATATATTACTCACCATACACAATGAATACGTTTACATAATTACAAAAACAACAAATGTAAACGATTACTCACAATTTAGTAAGACAAAAGACTATTGAAAATAAACAAAAGGTGGAAATTATATAAATCCTAATATTTTAAAATAATTAGAATTTATATCCCAATATAAACGAGAACAAAAAAGCCTTAACACTGGCCTTATCAACAGAATTAGACGACGAGAAGAGCCCTTCAACAGGAGCCGGATACAGCAGTTTTTATGCAGTGAATAAAAGATCAAAGTGTTTTATCCTCCCAAGCTACAACACCAACCCAGCCTGGGAGACACTATGAGCGACCCACAACGCGACATCACTCTACGCTTTCTAGCGGAGCCGCAAGATGTGAATTTTGGTGGAAAGGTTCACGGCGGCGCCGTTATGAAATGGATCGACCTCGCAGCTTACGCTTGCGCGGCTGGCTGGAGCAGCCGTTACTGCGTCACCGCCTATGCTGGAGGTATTCGGTTTGTGTCACCTATTCATGTAGGCAACTTGGTGGAAGTGGGCGCAAAAATTATCTACACCGGCAAATCCTCTATGCACATTGCCATCGAAGTAAATGCCTGCGACCCCAAATCGCGCAACCGACGCCTCACCACTCACTGCATCGTGATAATGGTGGCCGTTGATGAATCTGGCCACCCAGTCATTGTGCCTGAATGGGTTCCCCAAACCGATCAGGACAAACAGCAACACGCCGCCGCAATCAAGCTGATGGACATGCGCAAAAAAATTGGCGATGAAATGCAGATTTTTGTTTGAGTGCCGCGACAAAAATCATAACTAACTGAATAATGCCGCAGTCAACCACCCCAACCGGGGTGGCCAATCAATACTTTATTAGTGACGCAACAAAGCATCCAACTTATCGACAGCAACACACCAATCGGAATCCTGCTGCCAGCTTTCGCGTAAAAATTGCCGCTGACCATCTGTCCAGAAATCCGCTTCAGGCAAGGTGATATCTTTCGGTAAAGGATGCGCCTTTACGAAAGCCGCTATATCAGCTTCCGTATTTGGCAATCCCAACTGGACAAATAAATCTGGCAGCTCAATCGTGGTAATTTGCATTCTGATTCCTCCTTTACTCATCAAATGTAAGTAATTAGAACAGCAATTTATTTACCCATCTGTTGGCACTCGCACATTCCGTTAGTCGTATTTAATGCGCAACCAGAAAGCAAAAACCCCGATAATCGCCAGGATTATCGGGGTTCTCGGTACTGCTTTATGGTGCCTCAGGATCACTTGAATAAGCAACATAAGACAATGTTTTATATAGAATTAATGTTATTCGATAGTTGTAGGTACCCCCAAAAGTACCCCCAAACTTTAATTGTGCCTCACTTTCTTAACGAACTAATTACCACCACAACCCCCTATAAGCGATTACCTTTGGCGCTTTTGTGCGAGGCATTGCTCCGTATGATTAAAACCCTCGGGAAGAACCTAAAGGGTGGGGGGCGCCACTAACCAACCAAGCCAGAAGAAAATATAGCTGTGCGAAACAAGAGGACTTTTCACCCGTGAGGAATGTAGTAGAGGGAAGAACCTAAAAAATTTGCCTCGTTAAATTTGGTACCCCCCCCTCCCAAAACTCCCGCTAATAAAAACAGAGCGAGGGGATCGGTCTAGGTCGCGTTACCTTCCAAGCTTTTAACCCCCCTACCACCTATAGCCGCATACTACGTGGTGAATCTCTTTTCATTTCGGTACGCATAAAAATTACATTGAAGGTGCGGTGTCCGGCTCATCACCTCCACGGTTTAAACCCACCCCTCCCTTATGGTGGCTTTTTGTATTCAATTGCCCTGTTGTGAAAGAAATGCTGGGGGAACGGTCATTCAGGCTAAGGGATAAAACTTTTAGATAGCCCCAACGCTTGCACCTCACTTGCCAGATACACACCAGCAACAGCCAAAAAAAGCTAATCCGTATAAACCTGAAAGCAACAACCCGCGCTTTAATTCCGTGGAACATAGCGCGCTAATAGCACCCATTAAGGGGGCGGGGGGATTCGTTATATTAGGTACAGATACCAGCTACCTACTTTTTTAGGTGGGGAACGCGGGGAACGTGGGGAACGTTTTATAAGTAATTGATTTATATGATTTTAAATTGCTAAAAGTTCCCCAAACACCGTGCCCCACCGGTTTGTAAAAGTGGGGAACAAGGACTAAATAAGACCATGCACGGGCGATAATATGGGGGTGATGCTCACTTGGTACAGTGAAAGACGGGATTAGTAACGGACAAAAGATGGAAGGAATAGCACACAGGGAGGCCGTGGAACATTAAGCCATACGCAATCACACCCCCACGATATACACACCATCAAGGCCATCAAAGCGAACCTTGCCGGTATCAGTAAAAGCCTTGACTATCGCCTGTAGGGTGCGAATCTGCGCCCCTTCAAGGACACCATCGATAAGTTCAACGCGCTTTATGGTGGTAGTTCCAACCTCTGATTTGTCTGCAAGCACCTGAACACTCCAACACAACAAGCCCCGAGCCATTCGGCATTGAGCACCTGACAACATAACACCTCCAAATAGGTCTAATTTAGACAATTAAAAGCACAGAATAGATTGTTATTGTGCTTAATAAGGTCTATATTAGACCATGTAAAGCCAATAAAAAAGCCCAAGAGTGCGCTAACACCTTTGGGCTTCATCATTAACCGATTAAATGGGGATCAGCTAATGAGTACCAGCACTTTATCACAAACCGCTTTAACCGCGCACCAAGCCGTTTTTACTATCCACACTGATGTTATTACCGATTGGCGCCGGAAAGTGCGGGACGTGCAATTGATCGCCCGTGAATTCAGCAGCCAGATAGAAGCACTCGCAACACTTGAGCGCGTGCGTAAGACCAACCCGAAAGCATTTATTAAAACTCGCGTTATTCATTGAGGGCGCCATCTATGCAAGCAATAAAACATATCAGCGAATGCCTACCGGCTGCGGGTTATGACGCAAAAGAACAGCGCCTTGTGCGCAAGGCAATTGAACTACTAAAAACCAAACTCAAAAAGGATGGTGCTTGCGTGAACTGTGTTGTAACTGCCAGTGCAGAAGCTCGATTGCTTATTAATTTAGCGTTGGCCGATAAAGATCACGAAGTTTTTCTAGTAATGTTTTTGGATAGTCAAAATCGTATTATTGAAAGTGCAGAATTATTTAAAGGCACAATAGATAGCGCGGCCATATATCCTAGGGAGATTGTCAAGGCTGCTTTAGTGGTCAATGCGGCAGCGGTGATACTTGCTCACAATCACCCATCAGGAAATACAACACCAAGCGAGGCAGATAAAAGAATTACCCAAACAATTAAAGATGCTTTGGCCGTGGTAGAAATTAAAACACTCGATCACATTATTGTCGGCGGTGATAAAAATTTTAGTTTTGCCGAACACGGAATTCTATAAAAAAGCAAAAAGCCGGTGCAAAAAACACCGGCTTTTTATTGCTCACCCTTACTAAAACCCCGCCGCATTTTGTAAATCACTTTCGTTTTCTTCACCCTCTGCCATTAATGCAGATAACGTGATTTTGTAGCACCACACGCGCTTATTGCCCATGCGTGGCAGCTTTTCTTTTCTATCCATACGCTCCTTACCGTTGCTTTCAATGGTGGGCTGTAAGGCTCCCAAAGTGCGCAGCATTTTGGCGATGCGGTTGTGGTCAAAGCCTTTGCAAATATCGTTTTTAAAGGCGTCCTTAAATACATAAAAAACCACTTCGGATGAATCACCCTCTAAATAATCTTTAGTGCGTGATTCGCGCCTGTAGCCCCAGCATTCAGCCGTAATAGTCACATGGGAATCTATAACCGCGTTTTTGCTTTCCTCTGGATCGTCCCAACGTTTAAAGCGTGATTCACTGTATTTGGTGAATTGCTGGCGCACATGCTCGATCATTTGCTTTTCTTCAAAATTGCCATCACCCCCACGGGTGCGAAGCCAGGTATTAAAACAGGCAGCGGCCGCGCTTTTCGCTTGTCCTTGTTGCCAGCCTGTAATTCCCCAGTGGGTTGCAAGTTCACCAGCCCAACCCACTAACGCAAATTTAACGGCGGCTCTGTGTACTTGCCCGCTGGCATTATCATTTAAGTTTTCTTTTCTGAATTTTTCTAACCGTGACAGCATGGCCGCAATAAATCGCCCGTGCTTGTCGCCCTCCAATTCTTGCACCAGCGCATTTAAGAACGCGGGGAAGGCTGTGCCGTGGTATTGCGCCATAGTGCCTTTAAGCAGCTCTGAAAGAGCCGCGCCACCCATTAGCCCATGCGCATTATTAAACACCCCCATGCGCTTAATATCGGCCTCGGATTCGTGCAAGGTTGCGCGTATTTCTAAAAAACGCATTTCCATTCCGGCTGTTTGCGTTTTACCGGCTTCGCCCATGTATTGCTCTAACGTTTTTTCACCGTTGGATAAAAATGTAAAGCGCCAGCGGTGCGAATCATCACGCGCACCACCGCGATCATTAGCGCGGGTTTTACCGCTACCATTGCCCAGCATATAAACCGCATCACCCAACTTGCGCGGATCAAACTGGTTAATTTCATCCAGTGCTAACAACATTTCAGAATGCGAGGCGGCGAGGCTTTCCATACCGTTGTCAGTTGAGCGCCACGCCTTTTTGTAATCGTCTGGTTTACCAAATACCGAACACGCAATATTTAACAGCGTGGACTTGCCCCAAGAGCTATCGCCGTAAAAGTGAAAGCCCATTGTTTCCACCCCCAATAAATCAACCAAGGGCGCGGAAAAAGCCGCACTAACTGCAAACAATGCCAAGGGATTATCTACACAATACCGGCTTACATTGTCTTGCCATTCTGCCAAGGTGCCGCGTTCGGATAATTTGCACAGGGTTGCGCCTTCGGTATAAAACAATAGTTTTTCTTCGGTGCCTCCAATGATGCGATCCGGCAACACAAAGGCGCTTTTGTGCCAGCCGGTCTTATGCACCAGCCCTATGCGCTCTTGGGTTTTGTGGCCTTGCAAATACTCCAACACTTTGCGCTTGCTTTCGCGGTGCGCGTCATATTCCAGCCCCATACCTAATAGGCGTTTGGTTACTTCGGTACCGCCATCACTGCCAAATAATTCCAACGGAAAATTAAGCTGTTTTTCTTTCCCATCGCGATTTTTAAAGCGCACCAAAATTCCCCAGTTATCACCGGCATCATTTGCATCACGGCAATAAGCCACCACATCCAAGCGCGAACAAATGCGCCGGTGCTTTTCTGCTTTGGGGTCGTAGGCATACACCCCATCATCATCGACTTTAAAACCATAGGGCACGGCGGTTGGCTTATCGCTGGTGGCGTTTTCTGTATTGGGGGTGATAACTGGTATGGGTGCGGGTGTTTCGCCTTCTAGCGGCAATAAAAGCGCATTGCGTTCTATAAGCGCGGTTAGATGTGGCGATAACCAACCAAGGGCAACCGCATCAAAGGCGTCTGCTTTTTCTGGCCATGTAGTGGCGGCCTCGATCAACTGCCCATCATTGCCAGGTGCAAAGCGGGCGAACACATTCAAATCAAATACCCGAAACGATTTAACCCCTATGGCATTCAGTACAGGGCGCAGCGTATCAACGGTTTTATCACCGGCCAAATCATTATCCGGCCATAGCCATACGTCACGGCCAGCCAAGGGCGAAAAATCAGTTTTACCTATCGCTTTACTGCCACCGCTCCACGTCATGCATGGCTTACCAATAAACAAAGAGCGCGCAGCCTCACACGCTTTTTCACCTTCAACTAAAATAATCGGCAAATAATCAGCGGATACCGCCAACCATTCCAGCCCATAAAGCGGGCGATTATCCGGTAATTGGCGGAAGTGCCAGCCGGTGCGCTCTTTGCCTTTGCTGGTGCCAGTGCCATACACCACAGGGCGGTATTCTTTGGCGCGTTCGCCCGCACTGGTGGTGCGATCAAAGCGACACACACGCATCAATAAATCACCGGCGGCGTTTTTATAATCCCAATAGTGCGAAGCCTTCCCAAATTGTGGGAAATTAAACGGGCAGCTTTTGGCGGCCTCTGGTGGCGGTGGGAGTATCGGTTTAAATACAGGCTCTTTGGGTGCCTTTGGGGGTGTAGGTGTTGCGGTGTTCACGCGCTCAAATTCGCCCAAAGGCTCATCACTCACCCCCAAATAATTGGCCAGTGTTTTAAATGCATCCCCTTGGCTTAGGCGTAGCACATAAGCCACATAACTCACTATGTCCCCGCCAGACTCGCCAGATGCGAATTCAGACCAAACACCCGTATCTACATTGATTGAAAACGAACCGGCCTTGTTGTCGTTTCTGTTTGGATTAAGCGCTACCCATTCGCGGCCATTTAATTTCCCGTCCGGTGCGTAACGGCTAACAATGGATTCAGCTTGCGCCAAAGCCAATGAATTTATTTTCTTAAAATCTAGTTTTTTACCCATTTTAAAAAACTCTTTTGTTCAATATAAAAAGTGTATTTCCCACGCCCGATAAAAGCAGCATTCAGCGCGACCAAGCCAACTTAAAGCGGTGCTTGTGGAGGCGATCAACATTAATAACGCAAGGCGAGCCGTAACTAACCTCCATATCTGCCTCACAAAGCGCCAGTATTTGCATAAGCTCATAGTCGGTAAAGTCACAGGGGGAGAATTCGTAATAGCTAACCAGTAGGACAAAATGGTCATCATCAAATGCAGCGAATGCTAAGTATTTTTCTTTGTACCAATCGTCATAAAGCGCACTCAAAAACCCGTGTTTTATTGACTGAGAAAAGCCAGGTAAATCCATCATATTTAGCGTCACTTCATGAAAGTAAAATCTGGCGTTTTGAAGTGGTAGGCGCTCACCGATAAATAAAGAAAAAGAATCATCATTCATAAGCCACCTTTAGCGATGCAAAATAAGATCACGGGCGGTATCAGTTTCGAGGTGATAAAAGTGCTTTGCTTCATCACGGCTGGCGTAATAGCCCTTTTGTAATTGCCCGGGCGCTACGCTTGCATCCCTGTAAAACTCATCGTGAAAACAAGCCCAATTCCCATCACGCCAAAATGCAAAAACAGCCGTAAAAGACAGGGTTTTTCGCGCTCTTTTGCTGGCTATTAAGCAATCGAAAAGCTCAGGTTCCCCCATGGTTTTATCAGTCTGTTTTAATGCGTGTTTTAACTCGCCCACGCTCTCGCAAATATGCGGCTTGAGTATTTCGGTCTCACTCATAGGGGCGCTAAAAAGCTGCAAACTATGCAACATGGCCAACACCCCCAGCATCACGATAAATCAACCCACAACCGCGCACCGCGTAACAATAAGCGGCGGTAATTGTGTCCGGTGATAGTTGCGAAAACTCGCGGGCATGGTGGCTGATAACAAGCACTAGCGAACCGTCCGGCCATTCCAATAAATGCGCCCCGCAATCGTAGGCGATAGCGTTATTTATAAAGCTGGCGAGGCGTTTAAACATGGGATTGCGTGCGTTAGCACCACGGGACAAAAGATCATCCAGAGTGATACAGGCGCAGCGCTCAATGATTTGGGCGTGGGTGTATTGGGATTGGGTGCGAGAGGTCATATTAGGCGGCCTCGGGCGGTGTGGTGTCGGTACTTTCGGCCTCTAATTTCTCAATAAAGGCGTGAATACTTGAACGGCTCCATACAGTGACGCCAGGTGATAGCTTATGGCCTTTGGGTGCCTTGCCATTTTGTACCCATAGCCACCAAGTGCTTTTTGATATGCAGAGTAAATCAGTGATGTGTGAAACACGATAAAAACCAAATTCTTGGTTTTTGATGGGGGTGGGATTTGCCATGCTTAGTCTCCTTAGGACTGATTCACATGGCTTCGTATTTAATAGGGCAATACGAATATAAAAAAGAACTGTTATTTGCACTAAGCCCAGCTCACTGAAAACTTTTTTTCAGTGAGCTGGGCTTAGTGCAAAAATTAATTTATTTTTATTTTTGAAACGCCACTATCGCTATAGCTATCAAGTGAATCCATGAAGCCATTTCCATTTAGCCAAATTTCTGCACATTCATTGATGCCGGTCTTAAATTTATTACCCCCTAAGGACTTGAGATAGTTTCTAAGGCCTCCAACAGTCGGTTTAAACCCAGCTTCTTGGGCTGCTTTCTTGGCGCACACATATGCCTCTTTTCGGCGTTCACCTAACTCCTTTTTATCTTGACCGTTTTTATGCCCGCCTCGATGCGTTTTTCTAATGCTTTCCATACCTTTTGCCATTAAATCCTGATTATTTATCGCGCCTACATGTGTTCCTAGCTCGAACATAAGGAGCAGCAATTTTTCTGCATTTTTTGTGGATAAGTCAGGGGTTTTAGCCAACAGCTCATCTATCACCGCAACACTTCTTTTGAGCGGTACCTTTACACTGTTTAAATCAAAATTGATTCCATTAAAAGCATGGCTAGGCGGTGGTTCACTACTCGCTATAAACTCATTAATTCGATTTAAAACTGTGCGAACACTTAATACATCACCATCAACACAAGCTTTAATGTGACTTGGGTTATCGCCGCCCGTGATGATCGCCTGCATTTTTTTCAGATCATCCCAATCATCATCCCATTCGGCTCTAATCACATTCCAAAGCGGGCGATAACGCTTAACCTCTATAACCTTCCCATCATCTGGCATATCAAAACCTCAGGTAGTAAACGCTACAATTTGCGCAACGGTCATTTTTCGTGCGAATGATTATCATTATTGAGGTTTCGCCCGTTGCCGCAAAGCGCCAATTGTTCCCCACGTTCCCCACTCTTTAAAAAGTAAGTGGGGAACGATAAATACACATAAAACTATATCTAACTCTTTGATTTTCTTACGTGAGAGAGTAACCGTTCCCCAGTGTCCCCACGTTCCCCACTGCAAAACCGACTTTGCCGAAACGTTTTAGCCAGCTTTGCCAAAATTCGCAGTGATGACATTGGGGGTGAGTGCTTGCAGGCGCAGGGCATCAAGGTAATCAGCCCACTTTTGCATCATGGCTTTGCGCTGGGGTAAATGCTTGGTTCGGTTATAGGCGGTACCCAAAGCATCCTTAACCTTGTGTGCGAGTTGGTGTTCTATTAATTCAGTTGGAACACCCAGCACTTCATCTAAAATAGTACGCGCCATCGCCCTAAAGCCGTGGGCTGTCATATCGTCATTGGTATAACCCATCGTGCGTAACGCCACACGAATTCCATTTTCAGACAATGGCCGCGAAGCACTGCGCGCAGACGGAAATACAAAAGGACTGCGTTCTGTGTAGGGCTTGAGCGCGTTTAATACTTCAAGAGCTTGTGTGGATAACGGGACTATGTGCGGGGTTTGCGTTTTAGTGACCAAGTAGCGCCACTCGCTTGCCTCCCAATCAATATCCGCCCATTTCATTGTGCGAATTTCGCCAGGTCTTTGAAAGAACAACGCCGACAGTTGCAAAGCTGCTTTTACTGCCGGCGTGCCTTGATAATTACTGATAGCCACCATTAACCCACCTACCGCTTTTGGTTCGGTAAGTGCTGCATAGTGTTTTTGCTTGGGGGTGGTTAGGCCGCCACTAAGATCACGGCTTGGGTCACTGGCTAACTTGCCCATGCGTATGGCGTGCCTGAATACTTGGCTGGCAGTCTGTTTGGCGCGCTTGGCGGTTTCTAATAATCCGCGATCTTGTGCCTTATATAAGGCGGCCAATAATTCGGGCGGGGTTATTTCATTAATAGGACGTTTGCCGATCCACGGGAACAGGTGATTTTTGAGCAGGTTTTGGGTGCGCTCCCTGTGAGTCTCTGACCACTCAGGGCTGATAATTTCAAACCACGCATTGGCGATCACCTCGAACGTGTTTTCGGCAGCGCCTAACGCATCATGTTTTTCAGCTTTACGCTGCGCCATCGGGTCAATGGATTCAGCTATCAGCTTTCTGGCCTCGTTGGCTTTCGCCCTAGCCTCTTTCAAAGTCACTTCGGGATATACACCCAAGGGCATTAGCTTCTCTTTACCGGCCATGCGGTACTTCAATCGCCAGTATTTACCGCCATTGGGTTTAACTAATAGGTGCATACCGCCTGAGTCGCCCATCTTGTAGGCTTTCTCTCTCGGGGTAGCTGTTTTGACTTGAATATCGGTGAGCGCCATCCTATCAACCTCCAATTGGGGGTACCTGTTTTTGGGGGTATCTGAGGTACCCCCAAAAGTACCCCCAAAACCTATCGGATTAGGGGGTACTTCATCGGACTGTATAGGATGCAGTATAAACAAAAAACCCCGCAATAAGCGGGGTTTCAGGTCGTATCGGACTAATCTGATACGTTATATGGTGCACTCAGGAGGATTCGAACCTCCGACCGCTCGGTTCGTAGCCGAGTACTCTATCCAGCTGAGCTATGAGTGCGTTGTTGAGGCGCGCATTTTATTGATCGGGGTTCAGTGAGTCAAGCATTTATTTGATTTTCTTTTGTGAAACTTTCAAATTAATGCTTTATAAATCAATGAAATACAAATTTCGATCAACCTGTGCAAATAGCAAACTAAACACTGCTATGGGCCACACTGTACAGTTAAACTTTTAAAAAATGGCGGTGAGAGAGGGAGTCGAACCCTCGATACCTTGCGGTATACACACTTTCCAGGCGTGCTCCTTCGGCCACTCGGACACCTCACCGTTTTTCCGCATTACAACCGCGCGGTTTCGCTAAAAAATACTCGCTAAAGTACCCCCTGCGAAGGCGCGCTAATGTACACAAGCAAGCTCGTAAACGCAATCTTATTCCTGCGGCCATGCACTAAAAAAGTCAGCAGGGTTTTGTTCGCGCGGTGCATGCGGCGGAACCGTGGGCGTACCCAGATAAATAAAGCCGATAATTTCTTCACCCTCAATTAAACCCAATGCTTCTTTTACTATTGGATCGTAAGCCATATCGCCCGTGCGCCACACTGCTCCAACATGTGTTGCAAATGCGGCATTAAGCAAATTTTGCGTAGCAGCCCCCGCCGCAATGATTTGCTCAACCTGCGGCACTTTCAGATTAGGCTGGCACTTCGCGATGGAGACAATAATCATTGGCGCACGCTGGGGCATAGCATGGCAGCGATCCAATTCAGGCTGAGTAATCGCTGGATTTCTTGCTGTAGCGGCCTTGGCAAACAGCCCTCCAAGCTGAATAAGCCCTTCCCCTTCCACGATGAGAAAGCGCCACGGGCGCATATTGCCGTGATCGGCAGCCCGCATCGCCGCACGAAACAAAGTGTTCAGTTGCTCCGGCGTAGGTGCCGGTGCAGTGAGCCGGGGAGTTGATACACGCTGATGCAAGGCTGTAATAGCATCCATAAAGCTGAAACCTCATTGATAAAATCGTTCAAAACACAGGGAAAGCTGCGTAATACACTATAGCCAAGTCGAATATTGGCCAAATCTGTACCATACTTTCCGCTAAATACACTATTCGGCGATTATAAAGTCGATTGCGTACTTAAGGTTGCGATAACCCCATTGCCAACCAGAATCTTTTCGGCCGACAATAATATGCAAGTACCGACTCTTGTTCTCGCGGTAGCCATAGAAATCTATCTGGCGTTGCTTATCGCGACTGTTGTTGTGATTCTTTATGCATCCAAACAAAAACAGCTGGTTCGCCGACAACAAGAAAAACTGCTCGAGCTGATTGAAACAATCAACGCTGTCAGCTCCCCCGCTTCACCAGCGACAAAATCTTACAAACAACTGATCTACGACCAGCTGGAGCTAACGCAAGATCGCTTTGCACTGATTGCTCCGCGCAGCGATATCAGCGAAGCACAACCCTCCAACCTACCGATCAACCAACGTATTGTTGCTCTGCGCTATGCATTCCTGCGCGCAGAAGAGCTGGGCACTACCGAAGTGCCTGGCAGTGAAGGCTATTGGAACGTCTTTCGCCAAACACTAGAACCGCTGCTTCAAACTGGCATTGACAATGAACTTGGCACATCTCTAGATGCAGACGGTAATGAAGAGCTGGAGATGTATAAAAAGCGAGTTGAGAATCTAGAGAAATTTAAAAAACTGTTTTTTGATCTGGAAAAACGCTGGAACGAAGCCCAAGCCAATGCGCAAGGTTATTACAACGAACTTTATGCTATGGCCGATGGTATAGAGGATCGAGAGAGATACGAGATGCTGCTTGAGCAATATGGCAATAGTTACAATGAGATAACTCATTATATGCACTCCACCAATGCTGCGATTACGGGGCAACCAGTTGAGGGCAAGACCATTAATATTGTTCGTCAGGATCCGCGCGCAACAGAAGAGATCATGAAGTTGCGCAATGTAGCGGCTGACCAATACCGGGTAATCAGCAACCTGCAACGCAAACTGGAAGACGCGAAAACCGCTGAAGAGAAAGATCTTGTAATTAAGGAGTTAGAACAACAACTGCAACGACAAGTGCGCTTTGTTCAAGAATCAGACACCTGTGTACAACTGCTTGAGGAAGAACTCAACAAAGCTCATGAGCAACTAGCCAAACAAGGGGAGCAAATTGAACACGATCATTTACTTGAGGAGGAAAATCAGCGCATCAAAGAGACACTGCAAAATTTTACCCATGAAAGCAAAGAACTGCTGGGAAACCTGGAAGACTTGGAACGGGAAAACAATCAACTTAAAAATGACTTGGAAGATACTCTGACAACACCAAGGGAAAGCCCTGCAAATCTACAACAAATCCAGCGTGAATTTACTGAATTACGCAAGCAATATACCGAATTAGAAGAAAAATACCTGGAATTGAAGTTTAAATAATAAGCAATCTGATAATTCAGTGACACATTCCACAACAGGTAGACATTTCCAATAAAAACCCGTTTAATTCACTGGCTTAGGCAAGCAGAGCACCATTTTATAGGGATTCCTTACTGACCAAATAACTACAAGGTTTTCAGTCCAATGAACAGTAAGACCGACAGTCAACAACTGCAAACTGAATCTCCCATACAACAGTATTATTTTCGCGCCCTCATCTGTTTTACCGCCTCCGGCACCCTTGCCTCCTTTATTGATTGGAATCATCCCAGTATCGCCCATATGGGCGTCATTGTATTTTTGCTTATCTACGCTTACGCCACCTACTATTTCACCCGCAAACAAATTCCCGAGCAAATTAGCCGCATCAATCGCTGGCTATCCCATGTGGATGCAGCATTGATCGGTGTTGTATTGAGCCTAACTGACTTTAGTATCCTACCCTGCGTCATGTTTTTAACCATGATTCAATTTAACGCGCTAATAAGTGGCGGGGTACGCAAGCTGCTGGAAGACAATAGCGCGTTTGCGGTAGGTGTCATCCTAAGCCTAATTATTCATAAACCCCAGTTAGTGCTCTCCAGCAGTATAGAAATAAGCGCCGCCAGCCTGATCGGTGTCGCCACCTACTTTTTGGTCTATGCCATATATATGCATCAACGCTTTCACAAATTAATGATCAGCCAAAAACAGCTCGAAAACGAACAAAAATGGCATAAGATTCGCGCCTATAAGTTGTCACGTTATTTACCACCCACCGTATGGCAGGCGATTAATCGCGGCGATGACAAAAATCTGCAGGCAGAGCGCAAACGCATCAGTGTGTTTTTTTCTGACATTAAAGATTTCAGCCAACTCTCAGAAGAAATTGAGGCGGAAGCATTAACCGAACTGCTCAATCACTACCTCACCGAAATGTCAAAAATCGTTGCGCACTACGGCGGCACTATCGATAAATTTATGGGCGACGGTATTATGGTGCTGTTTGGCGATAGCAACAGCAAGGGAGTTAAAGACGATGCAACCCGCTGTGCCGCCATGGCGATTGCAATGAAAAAACGCATTAAAGCTATGCAGGTTGAATGGTTTAACCAAGGCATTAAAAAGCCACTGCAAGTACGCATGGGCATTAACACTGGCTATTGCACCGTGGGCACCTTTGGCACCTCCAATCACCTTGATTACACCGTTTTGGGCACTCAGGTTAACTTGGCTAGCCGCCTTGAATCTGCCGCAGAACCGGATGAGATTCTGATATCGCATGAAACCTGGTCACTGGTAAAAGATACCGTCATGTGCCGTGACAAAGGTGAAATTCAGGTGAAAGGTTTTTCGCTGCCGGTAAAGGTTTATCAAGTGGCAGATTTACGCAAAGAGATGGGCAAAAACCAAAGCTACTTCGAGGATCGCGCCGAAGGCTTTTCTATGTATTTAGATATGGAAAAAGTGCGTAACTACGACAAACAAAAAGTTATTGAGTCACTTGAAAAAGCCGCGAACCGCTTAAAAGATAAAGTCATAGTCTAAGCAATAACCAGTAGCGCGGCATGCACTACTGGCGAATCAAACGCCGCAGCTCTGGTTTAAGATTCGGGTTGCTAGCGCGAAACGGATTAATATCCAACCCGCCCCGCCGCGTATAACGTGCATATACCACCAACTCCTCCGGCATACATACGCGTGTAATATCGCTAAAAATCCGTTCCACACAATGCTCGTGAAAATCTTGATGCTCGCGAAATGAAATAATGTAGCGCAGCAAATTCTCACGTTGAATTTTTATGCCCTTGTAGCGAATCACAAGGCTCGCCCAATCCGGCTGCCCCGTCACTGGGCAATTGGTTTTTAATAAATGACTCACCAAGCACTCATCTACCACCTCAAGTTCAGTAGTAAGCAACTCAGGAGCGGGATGGTAGTTATCAACCACCACATCCAACTCATCTAATAATTCACCTTGCACTTCTGCGATTTCCGCCAAATGTTGCGCAGCACGCGCCGGTGTATTTAACGGTGTTATCACAACACGAACATCTGCATAGGTGACGCGCGCAAGATCTTGCGCAATCAGTTGCTCAACCTCAACCGCACTATCAAAATGCGTTTGATTCAGCGAGTTCAAATACAACTTGAACGATTTTGATTCCACAATGAATTCACTGGAACAAGGAATAAAAAACTCAGCCACAGCCACAACCGGCTTACCCTTTTTATCCAACCAGGACAACTCATAACCAGTCCAAATATCCACACCGTAAAACGGCAACTCATCGCCTATACCCAACAAGCTGCGCGATTCAGCGCGGGCAATGGGAAATAATAATTGCGGGGCATACACCGAAATATAATCAGTTTGCTGCCCAAGGGGATTGTGGCTCATCGCAACTCCTGCCAGATCAAGCGCGCAAACGCTTGCCGGTTTTTAATAAATGCATCGCAACCGTAAACAGGATCACCACAAAGATAGTTAACCCTACCAATGCCGAACCTATGTGCACATCGCTAACGCCCAGCATGCCATAGCGAAACCCGTTTACCATATGCAGAATGGGGTTAAACACCGATACCTGCTGCCAAAACTCCGGTAACAAGTTAATGGAATAGAACACACCACCAAAGTAAGTGAGCGGGGTTAATACAAAGGTGGGAATGATGGATACATCATCAAAGGTATTGGCGTAAATTGCATTGATAAAACCAGCCAAGGAAAACAGCACCGACGTCATAAACACAATAAATAGCGTCGCCCCCCAATGATGAATAGATAATTTCGTAAAAAATAACGACATGATAGTCACAATAAAACCTACCGCCACTCCCCGCGCAACACCGCCCATGACATAACCCAGTAAAATAATATAGTTAGGGGTGGGTGAAACCAGCAGTTCTTCAATACTGCGCTGGAATTTTGCACTAAAAAAAGACGATGAAACATTGGCGTAGGCATTGGTAATAACCGCCATCATAATTAAGCCCGGTGCAACAAATTCGATGTAGCTAAAACCCGCCATATCGCCGATGCGGCTTCCAATTAACTTGCCAAAAATCACAAAATACAAAATCATGGTGATGGCTGGTGGCAACAAAGTTTGAATCCAAATACGGGTGAAACGCTTAATTTCTTTGCGCAAAATGGTGAGAAAGGCAATCCACTGCTCTTGTACATTCATGATTGCACCTCTTTTTGTGTAGCGGCCAACAAATCTTTATTCCCATTGACCATCGCAACAAACAACTCCTCCAAGCGATTGGATTTATTGCGCATGCTGACAATCTCAAACCCTTGTGCGGTTAATTGCGTAAATACCGCGTTAAGCGATTGCCCTTTATCCACTTCAACTTCAAAAGAGTGATCATCAGTTTTTTCGACACGATGCCCCGCTAGGCTTGGCAAATTATGCAAATCACCCACCACATCAAAAATGAATACTTCTTTATTAAGCTGTTGCAGTAAATGTTTTACGCTGGTGTTTTTAACTATGACACCCTGATCAATAATCGCCACGTTGCGGCACAAACTCTCCGCCTCTTCTAAATAATGGGTGGTGAGAATAATTGTAGTGCCTGCCGCATTGATCTCGCGCAGAAAATCCCACATGGAACGACGCAGTTCTATATCAACACCCGCTGTAGGCTCATCAAGAATCAACAGCTGTGGCTCATGCACCAGTGCCCGCGCAATCATCAAACGCCGCTTCATCCCTCCCGACAACATGCGCGCAGGTGTGTGGCGCTTATCCCATAAACTTAATTGTTTTAAATATTTTTCAGTTTGCTGCAACGCCTGTTTGCGCGGCAACCCATAATACCCAGCTTGCTGCAGCACTATGTCTTCCACTTTTTCAAACATACTGAAATTAAATTCTTGCGGAACTACGCCCAGGTATTTTTTTGCACTGGAAAAATCCGTATCAATATTTTTACCAAACACCTCCACCGAGCCTGAGGTTTTGCGCACCAATGAACTAATAATGCCAATGGTGGTGGATTTACCTGCGCCATTTGGCCCAAGTACAGCAAAAAAATCCCCGGGCATCACATCCAAGGAAATACCCTTTAGTGCTTCGAATTTTTCGTTGTAAACTTTGCGCAGATTTCTTAATGAGAGTGCCGGAGTCATAACCCCTCGCAATAATGAATGAAAGTCAAAAAATTTATCACCAGATCAGGGCGCTGTATGTCGATTTCAAGTTTGGAACAATCCATTTACGACCAAGAGTATTATACCTATCATCTGGAGTTGCTCGCCGCTTTCAGCGCGCAAGTTCAAGAATTGCCGCCTTTTAATACAGAACCCCCTAGCGAGGATGATCAGGAGTTTCTCGCCGCACTCACCCAGTTGCCCCACCGATCCCATGAGCCAGGCTTTCTTGAGCAAGGCCAAACACTCATGTGCCGAGTTGTCGGCTCCTATCCGCATTTGATGCCGTTATTGTATCGCGACCTGCTGTGGTTTTTTGGTGGTGATTGCCTGCATTTTATGCCGGATGAAGAAATTGCGGTGTTCCAACGATTAGACGAGCAACGCGAAGAGGCAAAAGAGCAACAAGTGCCGTTCAGCTATAAAGAGGCGCGCGCAAAAACAATGGGAATGCATTAAACAGAATAAACGCAAGGGAATGCGACGCCCAAGCGGGCAAATATATTTTGAGAGAATGAGGAAAGTAAACTAAGAGATGAACTGAGTAAAAATGGAGCGGGAAACGAGGCTCGAACTCGCGACCCCAACCTTGGCAAGGTTGTGCTCTACCACTGAGCTATTCCCGCAAAATGTGGCGTCCCCTAGGGGACTCGAACCCCTGTTACCGCCGTGAAAGGGCGGTGTCCTAGGCCACTAGACGAAGGGGACATTTTCAAAGCTACCTAGGCGGCAACTATAAAACGTACTTCACTAACAGATTAAAACTTACAATTTTTTACTACTTAACTCTTTACTACGAGTTACTACTAACTTCTCACGGTGAGAGAAGTTGGAGCGGGAAACGAGGCTCGAACTCGCGACCCCAACCTTGGCAAGGTTGTGCTCTACCACTGAGCTATTCCCGCATATTGGCGTCCCCTAGGGGACTCGAACCCCTGTTACCGCCGTGAAAGGGCGGTGTCCTAGGCCACTAGACGAAGGGGACCCGGACCATCTCACGCTTAACCTACTCTTTCAAGTCGATGTCTGCGTCAGAAGTGGGGCGCATTCTAGGGACAGGTGCCGCCTGTGTCAACACTTTTAATTCTTTTTTTATCGGAGTGGAAACAAGCACTTAGCGAACTTAAACAAGAAATAAAATACAAACTCTAGTGCCATTTTTATCGGTGCTATACTTGAGGCAACTATATGCCCAGCAATTAACCAATAAGGTCTTTAATACATCATGTCGGTATACGTTATTGCCATAATACTTTTGTTGCTGATCTTGCTGGCGGGGTATTTGTTTTTATCTCACGCGATTGAAAAGCGACGCGCGCGGCGCCAGCGGCTCATTACCGCACTACGCGCACGACGCAACTCTTTTCGCGATCTTGCCACTGGTTTTCCTTCAGGTTTTTTATCTGCCGACTTAACTGCCCTGCTCTATCGCGCACTAATAGACTGCAGCGAGCAACTTTCACGCCTTGAGCCTAGTGACCCAACTCACGCTGAATACTTCAACCTTTACACAAATCTGCTGGCCGCGCAAAAAGATACCCCTGACCAAACCCGTACGCGCTTGGATAACCCGCAGCAAATGAAAGAAGCGCAAGGCTTACTACAAGAGCTACACAAGTTTGTGATGCAACAATCCGCATTGCATCTAATTAATCAAGTGCAAACTGATGCTTATGTCGATCAGATCAACCGGCTAGTATTGCAAATCTCCGTAGATGGCCATGTCTTTAACGCTCGCCAATCACAACAAATCGGTAAAATTCGCCTGGCCATTCATTATTACACCTTGGCTCGCAAAGCCTTAATCACGGAAAAAGCCGGGCGTAGCTTTGACAAACAAATAACACAACTGGACACCATCATCGCCAAGTTGCAAGAAAAAGCTGATGCGACACCAGAGAGCACCGAAACGTCTACCGAAACAAAACCTGGTGCAACTGCCGATATCACATCCAGCAAAGAGTGGCAGCAGTTCGACGAGGAAAATGATAAGTGGAAGAAAAAACAAATTTACGATTAATCACCCAACTACAATGGGCACCAAATAACCCTCTTCCCTCACGGATATTCCAGCACCTGTTTTAACTGCAAGATATTTTCCGCCACCCAATCCCTATTCACTGCCCCCCAAGCCACGACACGATAACTGCCGCTGATATTTTCCAACTCGATAGCCAGCTCATGAATAGCGGCCAGAGTATCTTGAGCGGTACGTCTTGGCATACCTGTAGCGCTGATTATTTTAGGAACTGTGTTAACTCCCTGCGCGATTAACCAGGCAACATAAATTCGGCGATAAAAACTGGTTTTAGTTTTACTGTGGGCATTCATAAAGCCTCTCCAAGCATCGAAAATTCATGATCCAGTATCGTCTTTATCAAAGAAATTTGCACTAGAATGGCCTTATGATTCCGCTTTTCACTTGGTGCTCCCATGTTAATTAATTGCGTTGCCTATCAAGAAGGTAAAAAGCTCTGTGATATCCCTGTAGTGGAAATCAGTGAGTACGTAAAAAAGAATGATTGCTTTGTATGGGTCGCATTAAAAGATGCTGAACCGAATGAACTCGACCAAATGCGACAGGAATTTGGTTTACATGAACTAGCCGTTGAAGATGCCCATGTCGGTCACCAGCGCCCCAAAATTGAAGAGTATGGCGATTCACTTTTTGCCGTCATGCATACCGTGGAATTTAATGACGGTGAATTACATGTGGGCGAAGTGGATGTATTCGTCGGGGAGAATTATGTACTCTCTACCCGCAATCGCACCCAGCAAGGATTCCTCGGCGTACGCGCCCGGTGCGAACGCGAACCACATCATCTTGCCCAAGGTTCAGCATTTGTTTTTTATGCATTGATGGATGCGGTTGTCGACCGCTACTTTCCCGTCGTTGTCGCCTTTGAAACCGAACTGGAAATTATCGAAGATCAAATCTTTACCAAAGGATCGCAGCGCGCCAATATTGAGCGACTCTATGAATTAAAACGCAAGGTTACTATTTTAAAACACGCAGTTGCGCCCTTGCTGGAGGCGGTGGGCAAACTCGATGGCGGCCGTGTTCCGCCAATAGTGGCGAACACCAAAGATTATTTCCGCGACGTGCAAGATCACCTCTATCGTATCAACACTTCAATCGACTCGATTCGCGACACTATTAGCACCGCGATTCAAGTCAACTTATCCATGGTGAGCATCGACGAAAGCGAAGTGAATAAGCGCCTCGCCGCTTGGGCTGCCATATTTGCCGTCGCTACAGCGTTTGTAGGTATTTGGGGGATGAACTTCGAGCACATGCCAGAGCTAAAATGGAAATACGGCTATCCAGTATCACTCGGCATTGTGTCAGTAATTTGTGTGTATTTGTATTATCGGTTTAAAAAATCTGGCTGGCTGTAAACAAGATTACGCCAGTGTATCTTGTAAATTTTTTGTCGCCTCTACCGCAAAACACTCAACATGTTCACCTTGCGCCAGTGTGCCAATAGATTTTTTCAGTGGCACACGGCGCGGGGTAAAGCTAAACAAATCACTGCGCTCAGCGTAGTGACGCACCATGTGGCTGACCAATACTTCGCCCGGCTCTGCCGCAGCCTCCATCCGCGCCGCCATACTTACTGCAACCCCTTCTAAATCAGGGATATCAGTCACTTCATTGTGAACTATGCTCACTTCACCCAATTCCACACCTATCCGCAATTCAAATCCGGCCGCGCGTAAAACGTTGCGCATCATGCACGCGCAGGCCAAACCTGCTGTGGCATTTTTAAAGGTCACGCGCAGTGAGTCACCTTCCATATTGGGATGATCTGCCGACCACTTTTTAAGGATCGGTTTTACCAAGCCGCGAAATAGCGCTAACTTTTCCGAAAGCTCGTCATTCCCCCATTGGGAGAAACCTTTTAAATCCATAAACAAAATAGTGAGTTTGCGCACTTGTTCTTGTTCATGGTCAGCGGCAAGCTCCAATAATCGCGGCCAGAACTCCTCGCGAATCGCCGCCATTTTTTCTTTCAGCTGCACATGTAACTGGGTATTAGTGCGCAACATTAATTGCGCGAGCTGAATACGCTCAGCTTCAGTTTGCAATTGATTTTTTAACTCGGTCGGGTTGTGCCTGCCCACCTCCTCCACTACAAATTTTACCAGCGCGCCGCCAGCGACATCACTGATAGACTTTAGACGCAATATTGTGCCCCAGTGAACCGCGGCTAAATGCTCCAAGAAAATGGGCAGTGTTGCCAACTCATGGTCGGCAAGGCGATAGGGGTAGCGCAACTCAATCGTAATAGCTTCAGCAAAAATGCGCTCAAATTCATGAGGGCGATAAACGGTTTTTTCCTGGCCATTTTCATCCCAATAAGCATGGGCACATTTAATATTAGCGATATTCCAACCAGCACTGGTAATTTTCCATAATTTACTGCCAGTAATAGTAGCCCCCGTCAATCTGACCTTGCTGAGATTGGCGCCGCGCAAATCGCAGTCCGATAAATTGGCGCTCGCAAAATCGGCCTTGTGTAAATCCAGCTGATGCAGATCTACGCCGGTTAAGTTAGCCGCTTTAAACACAGCTCCCGACAAGTTAACGCCGCGCATATTGGCGCAACTCAAATTAGCGCCCGTGAAGATAGCATTGGATAAATCCGCATTGCACAGATTAACGCCCGCCAGATTGGAATTGCTAAAATCCACGCGCGCCAACTGTTGCGCTTCCAAATTACTGCCCGCTAGTGATACATCGCGCAGAATCAAACTGCTGATATCATGACCGCGAAAATCAATATTTTCCAAGCGGGCATTACGCGTATTTGCGGTAAGAATTTTGGCAAGAAATAAAATTGAGCCGCTCAGATCGCAGCGTGATAGATTAGCTGCAATAAGTTTTGCATAAGAAAAATCATTGTGCTGAAAAAAGGAACCCTGCAAATTTGCGAAAATCAAATCCGCATATTGGAAGCTACAGTGAGCAACCCGCGCGTTACAAAAGGATACTTTAGAAAAATCGTAGCCGTTAAAATTCATTCCCTCCAACTCGACACCATCCAGATTAATGTCAACATTAGCCTGACGCTTACGCCAGCTATTCCAGAATGAAGCTCCTTGCTCCAACGCGTGCAGAATTTGGGCTTTATCCATCAAGATCTATCTCCGTAATAGCCATAAAATCAGCAAAGCAGCTCAACAAAAAATGGTGAGCTGCTCTTTTTCACTTGTTAATTGCGCTTTTTGTCGCCGCGCCATTGTACGCGATACAAATCGTGACGACGGTCTTTCAGGTTTTGCACTGTACCGCTATTGCGTGCCTGGATTAATAAATCGGGGCGCAAATCAGCAAAGCCGACCATCTCTACATTAGGCGTGGTATCGGCCGCAATACCATCGCGGGCGAAGGGGAAATCACACGGCGTCAGGATACAACTTTGCGCGTATTGGATATCCAAATTCGCCACATTGGGCAAGTTGCCCACATTGCCCGACATCACTACATAAATTTGGTTTTCTACCGCGCGCGCCTGGCAGCAATAACGCACACGTAAATAACTTTGGCGTTCGTCGGTACAGAAAGGCACAAACAAAATTTGCACACCCTGATCGACTAAGTGACGTGCCAGCTCGGGAAATTCGGAATCGTAACAAATCAATACGCCGATGGGGCCGCAGTCAGTATCAATTGCACTCAGGCTGCTGCCGCCTTCTATATCCCACCAGTAGCGCTCGCTCGGTGTCGGATGAATTTTCGGTTGCTCAAACGAACGGCCATCGCGCAAAAATACATAACTAATATTTTCAATGCGGCCATTTTCTACACGGGTAGGATGGGAACCGGCAATGATATTAACGTTGTATTGCAAAGCCAACTCGCGCATGGATTCTTTAAAACGCGGCGTATATTTAGTTAGCGCCTCTATCGATTGACTGGGCGATAGTTCCTGATCCTCAATAGATAACAATTGCAGAGTAAATAATTCCGGAAACACGACAAAATCACTTTTGTAATCGGCGACCACATTGACAAAATATTCAATATTTTTCATGAACTCGCCAAAAGAGCTCACTTTGCGCAATTGATATTGCACGGTGGCGATACGCACTACATCGGGCATGCGCACCCCAAATTGTTTTACTGGTTTCTCTTCTTTGAGTTGCACTTTGGGATTATACCAAGCCATGTGCGCGGCATACCCCATGGATTGATCATCATCGGGCAAATAATTTTCAATTATTCCGAGCACTTCAAAACCATTGCGCAATTGAAATGACAATACCGGATCTTTGATTTTTTTATGGACTACATTGTCAACATAGTTCTCAACAGTTTTGAACTTGCCGATACGTTTTGCCAGATTGGGAATTCGCCCGGCAAAAACCACGCCTTTTAAACCCAAGCCCTGACATAATTTTTTACGCTCATTGTAGAGCCGCTGGCCAATGCGATAACCGCGATAACTATCGTCAATACAAACTTCCATACCGTACAGCCAATCACCATTAATATCGTGACGCGAGGCATAACCATTTCCGGTGATTTCATGCCAGGTATGCGGCTTTAAACCAATCTTCTCGGCAATACGAAAAGTCGCACAATAACCAACCAACTCGTCGCCAACCATCACGACAATCTGCCCTTGGGCAAAATTATTAATCTGCCCGACAATCGCCGCAGGTGAATAGACTTCCATTTTTAGCGGTTTATAGACACGTTCAGACAAAGCAACAATGGCGGGAACATCTTTTACCGTCGCATTGCGTACCGTTAAGTGCGTATTGGGGTCACGCAGAGGGTTAATCGTTTTACTTGGCATTGCTTCCTCGCAGATTTATCAAGACATCAAACATAAAAAGGTTATACGCATTTCACGCGACAAACTCAAATTGAACCCTTTATAGGTACTCCCCTTTACAACGTAGATTGCGCCTTTCCCCCTCGCGCCGCTTTCTTTATAGTAGGCACCCTCTTTTACCGCGAATGAGAAAGTTACATCATGGCTCAATATGTATTCAGCATGCATCGCCTTGGCAAGATAGTACCGCCCAAGCGCGAAATCCTTAAAGATATTTCCCTCTCTTTCTTTCCCGGCGCCAAAATCGGCGTACTTGGCCTGAACGGCTCGGGTAAATCCACGCTCTTGCGCATCATGGCCGGTGTGGATCAGGATTTTAATGGCGAAGCTCGCCCTATGCCGAACCTGAAAATCGGCTATTTACCTCAGGAACCGCAGCTCGACCCAGCCAAAGATGTTCTGGGCAATGTACAAGACGGTGTGCGCGAAGCGGTAGATGCGCTAGCCGAACTCGACCAGATTTACGCCGCCTACGCCGAACCCGATGCCGACTTTGATGAGCTGGCCAAAAAACAAGCCAAGTGCGAAGACATCATTCAAGCTTGGGATGCCCACAATCTGCAACACACATTAGAAGTCGCCGCCGATGCGTTGCGCCTGCCGCCATGGGATGCCGACGTGACTGTGCTTTCCGGTGGTGAACGCCGCCGTGTGGCTCTGTGCCGCTTGCTATTGTCGCGCCCCGATATGCTCCTGCTCGACGAACCCACCAACCACCTGGATGCCGAATCCGTTTACTGGTTAGAACAATTTCTGCACAACTTCACCGGCACCGTAGTGGCGATTACCCATGATCGCTACTTCCTCGATAACGCCGCTGGTTGGATTCTGGAACTCGATCGCGGTCATGGCATTCCGTACGAAGGCAACTACACCAGCTGGCTGGAACAGAAAGATGCGCGTTTAGAACAAGAACAACGCACTGAAGCTGCGCACCAAAAAGCATTGAAAACCGAACTGGAATGGGTGCGTCAAAACCCTAAAGGCCGCCAAGCCAAGAGCAAGGCGCGTCTCGCTCGCTTCGATGAATTGCAATCGCAAGAATTCCAGGCGCGTAACGAAACCAACGAAATTTACATTCCGCCGGGCGAGCGTTTGGGCGATAAAGTCATCGTGCTGGAAAACGTGAGCAAGGGGTATGGCGACCGCCTGTTGATCGATAACTTGTCACTGAGCATCCCCAAAGGTGCAGTGGTCGGTATAGTCGGTGGTAACGGTGCGGGTAAATCAACCTTGTTCCGCATGATCGCCGGCAGCGAAAAGCCGGACAGCGGTACTGTCACTCTCGGCGAAACCGTAAAAGTCGCCTATGTAGAACAGAGCCGTGAAAACCTCGACGATAAACATTCTGTCTGGGAAGCCGTATCCGGCGGTGCAGACGTGTTGAAAATCGGCAACTACGAAGTGAGCTCGCGCTCTTACCTGGGTCGCTTTAACTTCAAAGGTGGCGATCAACAAAAACGTGTGGGTGAACTGTCAGGTGGTGAACGTGGCCGCTTGCATCTGGCCAACACCCTAAAGCAAGGCGCTAACGTGCTGTTGCTCGATGAGCCGTCAAACGACTTGGACATCGAAACCCTGCGCGCCTTGGAAGATGCAATCCTCGCCTTCCCCGGCTGCGTATTGGTGATCTCGCATGACCGCTGGTTCCTCGACCGTATCGCGACTCATATCCTCGCCTACGAAGGCGACTCCGATATTGTTTTCTTTGAAGGCAATTACACGGATTACCACGAGGATTTCGTCAAGCGTAAGGGCAATGATTCACAACCCAAGCGTATGAAGTACAAACCACTGAAAACTTAAACCCCAAGGGCAGCTCATACGAGCTGCCTTTTCTGTATCCAGTACCACACTCTAGAGTCAAATAACCTATAACTAATGACGATACGATTAATATCTTCTGAGACGGAGCACCTATGCGACTAAAACACATCTTACCCATCTTGCCATTCGCGGGGCTGGCAAGCAGCGCCCAAGCAGCCACCGGAGGGATCGACCTAACCAATGCTGCTGTTGGCTTTTTTGCTATCGGGGTCTTTGTAGTTGCCTACGCCTTGGTAATGGCTGAAGAGGCGCTACACCTGCGTAAATCCAAACCGGTACTGGTTGCCGCTGGTATCATCTGGATCGCCATAGGTATTGTGTATACCGCAGCGGGTCAACAAGAGGCGGCGCAACAAGCCTTCCGACATACCCTCCTCGAATTCTCTGAATTGTTTTTGTTTTTATTGGTGGCTATGACTTATATCAACGCCATGGATGAGCGCAATCTATTTGATACCCTGCGGGTATGGATGATCCGAAAAGGCTTCAGTTATAAAACCCTGTTCTGGCTAACCGGTATTTTGTCGTTTTTCATTTCTCCCATTGCCGACAACCTAACCACCGCGTTATTGATGTGCGCGGTGATTATGAAAGTCGGCGCAGGTGACAAACGTTTTATCAATCTCTGCTGTATCAATGTGGTGGTCGCCGCTAACGCTGGCGGCGCCTTCAGCCCCTTCGGCGATATCACCACGCTGATGGTTTGGCAGGCAGGCATTCTGCCTTTCCATGAGTTCTTTGCCTTGTTTATTCCCGCTGTAGTCAACTTTGGCTTGCCAGCATTGATCATGAGCTTTTTTGTTGAAAATCGTAAACCCGAGCCAGACACCAGTGAAGCCACCACACTCAAACGCGGCGCGCGCCGCATTCTGGCATTATTCTTATTCACCATTGCTACCGCTGTAGCCTGCCATAGCTTCCTCCATTTACCGCCAGTACTAGGCATGATGATGGGCTTGGGTTATCTGCAATTTTTTGGCTTTTTCCTACAGAAAACACTGCCCCGATCATTGGAGCGCAAACGCGCCGATGCAGAGCGCCGCGGCGATATGGAGGCCATGCGCCGCTTGGGCGACGTTATGCCATTCGATGTATTTAACAAAGTCGCCCGCGCAGAATGGGATACCCTGTTGTTCTTCTACGGCGTAGTAATGTGTGTAGGCGGATTAGGCTTTATGGGCTACCTCGCACTTATGTCTGATTTGCTCTACAACAACATGGGCGCAGTAACGACCAATATTATTCTCGGCGCCGTCTCAGCGGTTATCGACAACATTCCGGTTATGTTCGCGGTAATCAACATGCACCCGGAAATGTCTCAGGGTAACTGGTTGCTCATCACCCTCACTGCAGGTGTAGGCGGTAGCATGCTTTCTATCGGCTCGGCGGCAGGCGTTGCGCTTATGGGTCAAGCGCGCGGCTACTACACTTTTATGGGCCATTTGAAATGGGCACCGGTAATCGCTCTGGGTTACTTCGCTAGTATTGGCGTGCACTTATGGTTGAATTCTTCGCTGATGTAATTAGAAGCGACAAATAAAAAAGAAAACGCAGATTATTTTTAATAATCTGCGTTTTTTTTATTCGCCAAATAGCCAATTGCCCTCTACATTTTTGTCAGTGCAAAATTTTAATAATTATTGCACTGCAACAATGACCTCGATCGTCATCTAAATCAACAGCTACATTGCAGCGGTAATATCGCGTAATTCCCACGGTGTTATTGCGCCGACTACTATGATCGTGGTTGCTCATATTGTATCGATTTATATTATGAGTAGTTTTTACTGCAATATTTTTTAATCAGAATTTTTCGCCAAACAGGGAGTTGACACACAAGCGAAATAACTTAACAAACATTTAATCAAAATAAGGATTTGTTATGGCCCAGCTTACCTCCGCAACACAAGTATTAATTGATACTGATGCCGATTTTGATGACTACCTGGCGATGCTTTATTTACTCAAGCACCCCGCCATTCAAGTGACTGGCATTACCGTCACCGGAACCGGTGATGTTCATTTAACACCCGGCGTCAGTAATGTCAGCAACATGCTCACTTTGCTTGATGACCCCCTTGCTTTAAAAATTCCTGTCGCACGCGGTGCCAAAGCACCGATGATTTACAGCAACACCTTTCCCGGTAGCGACCGCACCGCAGCCAATGAGCATTACAACGCGAATTTTCCTGCAACCAATCCCACACCAACCATTGATTGCGCGCACACTTTTCTACGCAATTATTTTATCAACAGCACTATGCCAACCACGGTATTGTGCATTGGCGGCGGATCAAATTATGGGCGCCTGTTTGAATCAGCCAAAAACGATCCGGAATTGCGTGCGGCGCTGAAAAAAAATCTCACCAAAATCGTGATGATGGGCGGCAATTTGCTACCGCAATTTACGCCATCCGGATTTGACGGTGCGCAGGGCAATATTCAGGCAACCATGCAACCCACGCCCTACTACACCAATAAAGTTGCAGAATGGAATATTTTTGTGGATGTACGCGGCGCGCAGGAAATTTTTTCCAGCGGAATTCCCATCACTCTGGTTGCATTAAACGCAACCCAACAAGTTCCTATCACTGCCGATTTTGTGGAAAAAATAAAACGCATCAATAATCCCGCCACCAACTTTCTTTACGCCGTGTTAACCAGCAGCACAATTAAAGATGGGATTGGTAAATACCTCGACTTTTGGGACCCACTTGCCGCTTGCGTATTAACCAACCCATCACTGGTGACTACCCAAACCTTATCGCTGCGTATCGAGCAAGAACTCAACGAAGAAGATGATCACTCAGGAATGATCATCGTGGATAAGAGCGCAGGCTGTCCGATCGACGTTGCTCTCAGTGCTGATGCCGAAGCGGTCTACAGCACCTATTTGGAAATTATCGCGCGCTAAAAAAACAGTATTTTGCATACTAAAAATATCGCAATCACAATTTTCCATTACCAAAACATTTTAATTATTAAACTTTTTTAATTATTAAACTTATCTGATTATTAATAAGGACCGTGTTATGAAACGCACTTTATTTGCACTCGCCTGTGTGCTTGCCGCCAATACAACGCTGGCCACCAACACCAAGACTGAAGCCTATCGCAATGCCGCTATACCCGCACCAGCAGACTGGCAAGGCCCCACCTTTAAACTGAGCCATAACTACCCCAAACAGCAACCGGCTGCATGCACTGCCGCTGAATGCCCTTGGTTGGCAATTGATTTGAATATGGATAAAACCGATTTTTCCGCAGCGGGCATACCCTCCTGGGAAAAAAATTCGGTGTACAACCAATACATCATGAGTATTCTGGATTACGTCAAAAAAGGACAAACCCTCGACCTTAATAATACGGAAGGATTTAAAACCCAAGTTGATGGAAAGGAGCAATGGTTTCATATTCCCTGGATGGCATTTAATCAACACACCGGGCGCGAATTTGTACATGGGTTAACGAACGAGCGCACTGCGGTCATCAGTGATTTTTACGGTGAAGAACGGCAGGGTTTACACGCGCTGCCCAATGCCAAGAGCGGCAGCGAAGCCGGATTTGAAACCTGGGCAGTTGGTATGTATAACAATTATGGCGGCTACACCATTGGCCAAAGCTGGAGCAAAAAAGGCACGCCCAATATCGAAACCATCAATGGCATTACCTCCACTAAAGGCATGCCATTTATGGAAGGCACTGTGGTGGTGAAATTTTTATTTACCACCGCCACACCCGCCGATGTGCCCTACTTAGCCGGCAGTCCGGTTTGGCAAGCAGATCGTCACGTGGAAACTAACCAAAAATTTTCATGCGCGCGCAAAGTGCAAGAAGTGCGTTTGGTTCAAGTGGATGTTGCCGTTGTCGATAAAAACTCCCCCAGCCGTTGGGTCTACGGCACCTTCGCTTATATAAACGGCAAGGGAAAAACCCTATGGGATAATTTACAGCCAGTCGGTTTGCAATGGGGAATGGATGCCTGGACATTCCCTGCGGTTCCTAAATCTGAATCCATTCCTGCGCGCCAAAGTGTGTTGAATAAATCCATCACCGCATTTGAACACTTTGGTTGCAATGGCCGTCTCGCTGGCCCGGTGGATAACAAACTCAGTTCTTGCATGTCCTGTCACGGTGGTGCCTTTGCCAATACCGCAGGTAATACCTTTGCGACAGGTGCCTATAGCCCACCTATTTTTGGCTTCCCCGGCCTGTGTGAACAATACAGCCAGGACAATGCAGAATATTTCCAAACCATTCAATTCCCACAAGCCTATACCGGCGGTAATTATCCCGACACCATGAATCTGGACACCTCGTTGCAAATGCAAATTGCACTGCAAGAGTGGTCGCTGTTTAAAGCCAAAGGCAAAGCCGCTGCAGCCTGCGAGGAATAACAATGAAAAAATTATTATTAGCCGTCAGTGTGCTTGCTATCGCCAGTGGCAGTGCAATCGCGCAAGACAATATTTATAAAGATTTAAAACCGGTCATTAGCGGCACTCCTTTAAACGAAGTGCCAGCGCAACCCTTTGCTGCCTCGGGCGTGGTAAAGCGCCCTTTCTTTGATTATTTTAATTGGCAAAATTTTATTGCGCTCATGTGGCCAAGCCAGGTGAAATCTCACGGCGTTCCTTACCAGCCGCAAAATGCAAAAGTGTTTGGTAAATACACTAAAGATCTCCAACCTGTGTGGCTGGGCTGGAAATCTGCATTTGATTTGTTTCCGCAAAATGGCGACAAACCGATTGCGTGGAAGCAAAACAATGGCACCGCTGCCTGTCGCAATATTAAACCGGGCGATACTCGCCCGGTATTAATGAGTGGTTCAAAATTCACCTCAGTCGCAGATGAACTGGATCAAGCATTTGGCGGCCCACTGCCCGACCAAACCGGTTTGTTTACCCGTTATGAAGTGCGTATGAATAAAGTTGAATATGATTTTGTGCGTAATAACGGCTACTACAACAAAATTAACTGGCCCGAAAGCGGTATTATTTTGCCCGCTGGCGATGGTGAAAAAATAGCGGGCGTTATGGAAGTCAAAGCCGCTTGGCGCGATCTACGCAAAGTGGATAAAAAATTCCACTCGCGTTTTTTCACACTGGAAAATGCATTGGTTTCCATTCCCGATACCTGTAGCGATCAACCCAACAGCATGATTGTGTGCGATTGTGAACCCACTACGGTCGGCTTGGTCGGGTTTCACATAGCGCAAAAAACCCCGGATTTTCCCCAGTGGGTATGGGCCACTTTCGAGCAGGTGGATAACCTGGGCGAAGATGCCAGCACGCCAAAAGATATGCAGCCCTCCTACTACGATCCGGAACTTTATAAAAAGTATCCGAACGTATTGCGCGCAAATCCGGCGGCACACCCCGGCTCTAATCGCGTGCCGGACGCCAACGATTTTAATCCCGAACCGATTAACGTTGTGCGTCTCAGCCAGATTCCAGACACACCAAAACCGGCGGAAGGCGCGCAAGATTATTCGACCACAGGCATGAATAAAATGTATCGCGAAATGCTTAAAGGCACAGTGTGGGAACACTATCAATTGATTGGCAGCCAATGGCCGCAACTGCCTTCCATTTCCCCCAAAACCCCAACTGATGGTGATTTTGGTTGTGAAGATGGCACTGAGGTACAAGCGGGTGGTATGCCATTTCCACAATGCCAATTAGCAAACGTCACTATGGAAACTTATCACCAGTACGACAGCTGCATGAATTGTCATCAGGGCGCACAGCGTGCCGGTGCAGATTTCAGTTGGCTACTGGCAACACGCGCTTATTTGGGCGAGCCACCTCAAACTATTTCACACGCTATTTCACACAAAACAATTTCGCACGAAATCAAGTCTGAATAATAAACAAGATCAAACAAAGCGGCGGCCAGATATCTGGCCGCCGCTTTTTTATGTGCAGCATATCGAACTCCTTCATTTCACCTAACGAGTGCTATCATAGCCAGCAAGTTTCATTTGCCCGGTAAAAAATATGACTGATTACACATTGCAAGGTAATTCTGAAGAAAGCGCAGAGGAATTTGAATTATTGCTTCGCGTTGCTGCCGGAATCCTCTATCGCTCAGCGGACTCTGTGAATTTTCTCAGTTGGATTGCACAGCATGGCCCTTCACTAGCGCCTGAAATAACAAAACAGATAGACCCGGCAACCGGCTCTGCCTCACTGTTTTTTCGCGCCTTGGGCGTTCAGATTTACAACCACACACCCACACCTGATCACGATTTTGCTGTGCATCCGCTACCAAAACCCGAGCGCAATCAGCCTTGCCCCTGCGGCTCAGGCAAAAAATACAAACAGTGTTGTAGCCCGTTGGAAATGCATCAATCCCCACTCGCCGATTTCAACATGCTGTATTACACACTGGAATGCGCACCCAAAACCATGCTTGCCACCTTACCCACGAGCAAGGTGAACAACGAAGCATTGGCTGATGTAGCAGAACAATGGCGGGAAGAAGGAAAAATGGATCGCGTTCTGGCATTGCTGGAACCCTGGTTTAAACCCGATGTGCCGCTCACCAAACGTCACCGCTGGCTGTTCGATATCTTGATGGATGTGTACCTGGATATAGATAAACCACTCAAGCGCAAACGCCTACTGCAACGCGCCTGCGAAGCGGAGGATAAACAACTGCGCGCGGATGCCTGGCAGCGCAAAGCCTCCATTGATATGGACGCAGGGGATATCGCATCATCATGGAAAAGTTTTTCCATCGCACAACAGCTTGACCCTAATGCGCCGTCTCTGGCAGTGCTGGAGTTAACGCTGCTGTGCGCAGAAGAAAAATTTGATCAGGCCAAAGCGCGCGCAGTATTTTGGTTTGCAAGATTCAAACGCAACGCCGATGTTACTCCCGAGTTTTTGGATTTACTCGCGCAATGCACGCAAGATCCGCGTGCGGCACTGAGAGCAGCGGCATCAACCGAAGAACCCCTGCCGCCAGCACTGCAGGAATTAAACCACTTACTAAATTCCGCTCCGGCCATTGCCGTGCATTACCATTTGGATATTCACGCTGGTGAGGCAATGCTACAGCCCGAAAAAGCATTAGCGACACTGGAGCGCCAATGGGCTGCAAAAGCACAACCCAATAAACCGCAATTGACATCACTCAGCAATGACGATTTTGATTTCTGGAGCCGCGCAGAAAGCTGGTTACCGCTACTGCAAAGCAAGCCCCTGCTATGGAATAGTTTTGAGTTATTGGATGATCTGGTAATGGGGGTAGACGCAATTCTTAACGCGGGTGGAATGCAAGAACATTGGTTCGCTTTTTTCGATAAATTACTTGATCGAGCGACTGACCTACTGAATACGCAACTTGCCGCCCATCCATCTACCACAAAGCTACCTTGGCTATTTTTGGAAAACAGACCCGCACTGCGCCTGCTAGCGCACAAGGTCTCACTGTTGGAATTCACCGAAGGTTTAAACCAAAACTTTATCCAACACGCAGAACGCCTACTTCAACTAAACCCCAACGACAACCACGGGTTTCGCGCGCAATTAACAACAGCGTATATAACAAACAATCAACTGGAACAGGCGATCTTGCTTGCGAGTCAATATGAAGATGACGCCATGTGCGCTGTACCTCTGAATCATGTGCTGGCACTTTACTTGAACAACCAACACGCAGAAGCACTCGCACGCTTGAAAACCATCGCATCACGTTTTGATGTGGCGATTAAAATGCTCCTCGCCAAATCCCCCAAACAACCGCCTGCCGATAAATATGGAATTAAAATGGGTGGCAAACCAGAAGCATGGTTTTATCGCGATGACACGCTGGAACTTTGGCAACAACAAGGCGCGCTGGAGTGGTTAAAAAAATCGGTTAAAAGCGTGTAAAGATTTTAGCGCGCCCCCAGAGAAATCGCGACTCGCCCGTACCACCTTACCTATGGCATCTGCACTATCAATGGGTATCTGTATAAATAATCCTCACGATTGTGAGGATTATTATGAAATGGAGGTATTTTTAGAGAAAATCCTCACGATCATGAGGATAAATCTTTATAGCAAGCAACATCACACCAAAGCCTTCACGATCTGACTGTCGTTTACTTTCGGTTGATTATGCAAAAACAACACTAAATTTTTTACGGTGGTCACATTACCCCAATAGGGATTCACTTCCGGATTTTCGGTACTGATCCCTAATTTCTGCGCGATGTCTAAATAAATATCATCCAGTTCATCGGCGTCCATTTTATAAATTTCATCAAAACAATCATCGGCCTCAACGGGAAAAGGAATACCCTCGTACTTACCCGCCCACTCCTGAACATGGTTGTAGACCTCTCGCATTATTTTGGTGTCTACATTGCGGTAATCAAATGATCGTGCGTAACGGCAAATATCGGAGCCGCTACGGCTTAGCGCAATAGAGCGCATACGCCGGTGATGCCAAAAGGCAATGCATGAGCCGATAAAAATTAGAATGCCAACAATTACGATGATTTCCATTTTTGCGTTTCACGATATTGGGTTTATTTATCAATTATAGGTTGTACGTTGCGGCAATATTGTAGGTTGGGCAGCGATGCCCAACATTTTTGGTTACGGAATTATCATAGCGACCATTCACGATTCTGCAAAACCACGCGATAGCCATCATTATCTTCAAACGTCTTCCCCATCTGATCCCAATAAGAGTTATAGGATTTTACTGGCTCGAAGCCTGCTGCAAGCATTTTTTCGCAATACGCAGTCCATATTTGTGGTTCAGAAAAATAAAACACCAATAAATTATCTTGTGTCGGTGCTTTACCGACACTAGTGCCGCGATGGTGGGTAAACTCTAAGTGATAGCTATACTTCTCATGCCCAATGATAAATCCATCAAATCCATTATGATCTTCAAAACTTCCAAGCAATTTAAATCCCAAGCCATCCATATACATTTTACTGATTGCTTTTAAATTATCAGTGGGACGTGCGACTCTTAGTATTGCGGGTTTCATAAATAGAAATATTCCTTCAGTGATTTTGGAGTTGAGTCAGTGATGAGATAACAGGATACCGGAGGCTTCAACTATTTCGTTACCTCCATAGTTGCTCCAGTTGCTTTCAGCTCGGGCGATAGCCGAGTGGCATTTCACTCACGGGGAAAGCGCCGCCTCTTCAAGGAGCACACCAAAAACGTTTAATTTTGCTCTAACTCCAATTTTTTTAAGACAAGGATAATTTTGAATGACTGAGCAAGGCTCACAAGCGCGGGGCTCATAAGCCAAATCCAACCAACCAGTTGGTTGAGCTATGAAAGCTCCATGTAGTCTTTTCTTGCCCCCTCGTAACCACCTTGCAAAATATCGCGTTCATCGCTGCTTTCGTCATCACTGGTAACAACGCCATCATCCTCTTGCTGGAAAGGTTCGGATGCATGAACCGCTGGGTCTGTCTTTTCTTGATAATTGTGAATACTTGTTGATTTGCCAACCTGGGTATCAATCCGTTTCAACAAATTAGTACCTTTTTTTCGATGATCCTTTGCCGCCGCGCCCTTTTCCGCTGTATCCGGCCAATCCACGCTGTAATAGATGGGTACATCCTGACCAAATATACTCGTGTCACTCAATTTATTGGCACCACGACAATTCTGGTTGTCAGGCCCGCAAGCTTCCCTTTCGGTGTATACCCAATCCACGGAGATTACATGCTGCGCCTGCAGCAATTTAATAACATTTTTTATCGCACCCTCGGAATGTGTCGTTCCATCCTGGCTGCCGCGCGTGATGTAAACGGTCATTATCTTGCCGTTAACTTTATGGGTCAGTGTGACTTTGGCTGTTGCGTAATTGTATCCGCTGTACTTGCCTTTCTCATGCCTCTCCTGGCGCTCGCTGCGCGCAAATCGCGCTTTTGTACTGCCATACCTCACGCGGATTTGGCGGGGTTTATTCAGCCTGTAGGTCTTGCCTGTGCTCGATCCTATTTTACGCCTCTTCAAACCGACCTGATTCTCCAGTCTGGTAAAGTAACGCCGTTGCCCTATGCTGAGTTTTGCAAGATCGACATCTTTTTTCAGCTTTGCATTTTCGCCTGTTATTTTGTTGTAATACTTCAGTGCATCCTCCAATTTAAGCTGGATAGTATCTTTACGCTGAACCATAGGTTTCGACAACTGCCACGTCCGTGGCACCAGTTTTTTTTGCACGACGATATCCGCTTGCGTTGGCGCGGTGGTTGCACCAGTCAATTCTTTTGAAGCTTGCAAGCGAGAATTCGTATGCGCTGCCATCATTGCCTGCATGGATTTAAGCTGCCCCGTAGGCTGTCCATCTCTAGCTATAGATTGCAAGCGCACCTGTGAATCGGTAACTGGCCTATTGTCTTCAAACAAGAACTTGGTTGCGTCATGCCGAAGTTGCGCCGGATCTGCTTGTTGGTTTGAGTGTTGGGGTGGCACGTGGGTTTGCATCGCGATACTTCACCTCGCCAAATAAAAGAATCTCTATTTACCTGAGCAATTTTGCTTTTCACGGCACTTGGCCAAACATCAATCGCCGGAGCCATCTAAGTTTGACTGCCACTAACAATGGGGGGTCTACATATGAGACCAATATTTTCGTCACATAACCAAACCAAGTCCAAAGCCAGCAACCTTACAATGTTAATTATGAGGTTTGTTCCCATTGCTCATAGTTTTAGCACAGCATCAATTTCTTTTAAATTCGTTAAACCCTCCATCACAAAACCAATCACTGTTCATCATCGCTTGGTAAGCCGCTGTGTTCCATGAGTTAACATGATTCTTTCTTCGTGATTGTTCCTCTTCTTGGAGGTAGGCCTTCACAACATTTTTTCCACCTTTTTCATGAAGGCTATTTAGTCGAAATTGTATTTCAGTAACGGTCGAATATGCATTCGATGCATACAGGGAACCAAGCCCCAGCACTCTAAAGTGAAATTCAATTCTTTTGTTTAGCACCTCATCATAAGCTTCAACATCCAATGTATAAAATCGAATAGATCCTGGAGTTGTTTCTTTTACCTCAGCAAATAGCCACTGCTCACGTGTAACATCATCATAATAAGGATGTAATGTTTGTTCGCTTTTGCAACCAGGAATCTTATCTAATTTTGCCTTATTGCAATCCGAACAAGCTGGTATCAAATTCAGCGGTACAACGACCAATGCGGAAAAATTAGTTTTTGGTAGAAAATGGTCTAAGGTTGAGACTGTTCTTTGTCCGCATAAGGGGCATATCCCATTTGGCGCAGCATTTTTAAGTTGGTCATATAACGATCTTCCGGGAGCTCTTTGCCCAACCATTCTTTGTGTATAAACTTTTTCCATCTCGGCCTGACCCACCACCCCGTCAACGCCATCACTACTCGCAATCAAAAACCATTGTTGTTCAGAAGACCTTTCTTGATATTCAATATCAGCCGCTACGATAGAACCTGTTATTTGATGGAAATTTTTTTTAAGAATTGTATTTCTAACCTTGCTTACACAAATTTTATATACCTCTTTTGCAACCAAATCTGGCTTACCAATTACTCTCATACTTCATCCCTTCCCGCTTCTTTGTCGAGAAATAGTCCTCGCAATACGCCTCGAGCCTCGGCACCAAGTTGACCATTGAATCTTCTCAGCGCTTGCGTATAGGAGTCTGCCGATTCAGCTTCCTTTTTCAGCACCTGATGAAAGCCCGAATCCGTTACTTCTAAACCGAATACCTCTCTTGTTAATACCCCCACATTTTCACCAAAAGTTTCAGTTTCTGGTCTTTCGGCAACAGCATCTAAGCCACTTCGCCGTAACTTCCACACGCAGCTTTTAGGCACCTCTTGAAGTATTACAGGAGAATGTGTGGCAATGATCGCTACTGCATTCCTATGAGATAATAATTCAGATAACGTGCGTATAAATGCTGAAAGTAGCGGCGGGTGCAGATGTGATTCAGGTTCATCCAATAGAACCAGAGTTTTCTCTTCAGTTTTTTCAACTAGTTTGGCAATAGTAAGCAACACAATTGCATGTCCTGAACTTAATTCGGCAAAAATCCTCTTCGTCTTCTCCTCCAAATCACTAGTTGATGACAGTATTACGTCGGCGAGAGCAATATCTTTAAAAAGGCTATCTGTTTCAAGATCTCGAATAGCCTCAACGAATCGTTCTTGGTATCCAAATCGGCGAATGTTACTCAAACAATGAGAAAATTCTCTATTAAGCATTGAACGACTCATAGGAATGTGCTCACCATCTTTAGTCGTTGATTTCTGTTTTAAACCAACATAAGAATATTTTAACCCTTCAGTTTTATCTTTCCGCTCTGGTATCGGCTCAAAAGGATCAAAGGCGCTAAACGCCACAGACACAACACCAGCAAACATTTCTTGAAGATCGGCTCTTTTAGTTGACTCTTTGCGACCAGTTACAACTGAAAAAAAACCATCACTTTCTTGGGTTGCGTCATTATCCACAAGCGCTTTAACCATTGTATGAAGCAGGTATGTTTTGCCAACACCATTTCGACCAATCAAGACATGAATATTCGACGGCGGGTTAGATTCTGGGTCCACATAAAAGTCCATATCTAATCCAGCAGTACGCTTTCCTTGTGGAAGCGAATAAGAAAAATCAAACTCCGTACGCAGCTTGCCGCCATTAAGCAGTCGCTTAAACTGCCCTTTTATTGACGCAATACTCACTACGCGCAATAAGGATTCTTTCATTACCTGTTCATTGATAGCGAGATCATAAGCGGCATGATTATGCACCACATCATTTAAACTTTCTAAAATGTATTTTCTTAGTGCTTCATCTAAATTGTAAAGATTTTTATAGTATTCATCGCTTTGCCCAAGCGAAAAGAAAACTTTATCTAATGCTGAAAATTCTCTCGGGAGTTTCTCTTGAGTCCACCCACTCTCCTGGCCAGCATAGCCAATTTTAATTCCCCCAATATCATGTTCATTTCCATTTGCATCATAGACCATCAGATTAAATGTCGATTTGAACTTAAAGTCATCCCAGTTATCCGCCAATAAATAGGCAACACTTATTGTTTCCTTTCGCTCTGGATAGAAACGCGCATAAGGAGGGACTTTGAATACTAATTTCACCATATAAACTATCCATTAATTAATTAGACCAAAACATGCGCCCTCATGTTGAGGGGCAAATAAACCTCTAAATTCGGTCTGATAATTTGTGAAAAATTACTAACACTTCAACTACGTAGCCTTACTCAGCAACTGTGAGTTAAAAACTAGTGGAGCGAGTAACGTACAATGCTTTGCGGGTTTTTTAGGACTTGATTCTCATGGCACATAGTCTGCATTTTTATTTAAATTACCACATTGACTTCCGCTTTGGGCACGCTACCGACCTTCAAACTGTTGCGGTTCGTATACTCAATCTACGCGACCCGCCCCAACCTACAGCCACCAATTTACCCCAACAAAAAACCAATTAAAGACTATCCCACAAGTAAGCGCCAACCAAAATTACACCTTATTACCGCGCTCACCTATCCACCCCCCTCAAAAAAATCGAAAAAAAAGCCCGGCGCATTGGCCGGGCAAAACCTGAGGGACAAACAAAACAAGGTTAAAGCTAACTAATAAATAAGAGCGCTATTTTTATCACTGTCGTCTTTGCCTCACGGCAATTAGAACCGATTAAAGAAGTTCCATGCTCCAGAGCTGTAGAACGACGGCTGGGTGTGCCCACCGTTGAACGAACACCAGACAACAGGTTTACCTGCTGAACAGTTTTGGTACTCCACACAGGGAGATGGCTGCACCGGCACAGTCGTGTTAGAGCAACCGTTTGCTCTGAGATAAGCATCACGAGCTTGAGCGCCAGAACTATGGCTTACCACAGTGTCGCTAGTGCCGTGCGCAATCCAGGCCGCAGTCGCTGAACCGCTATCCACATGCGGCGTCAAGAAAGCACCTGATACAGGCGCGATAGCACGGAACGTGGTTGGCAATTCGCGGCCCACTGCAAATGACATCATGCCACCGTAACTCCAACCGGTAGAGAAGATCCGGCTTTCGTCGATACACAGGGATGACTTGAGTTGGGTTAGCATCGACTGCAAGAACGCTATGTCGCGGCCATTGGCATTTGTCCATCCGTCGGTACCGGCGGCACGATCAGGCGCGACGAAAATCGCGCTGTTGTTAGAGAGGCTTTTCATACCGTAGTAGCCCTGACCGACAACATCATTCGCACTACCACCGCGCCAGTGCCAACCAAAGACCAACTTGTAGGGATTGTTCTGGCTGTAGTTGCTTGGTATATCCAACACGTATTCGCGGTTCAATCCGTTAACGTTAATGGTACGACGGCCATTCGATAATTTTGCCGGGGCACCACAGCCAGCAGAACCGGTACCAGTACCGCCATTAGATGACGAACTGCTAGAGACCGAAGAGCTGCTTGAACGAGGCTCGCCCGTGACGCTACCGAAATTGATGTAGCCTTCGCAATGCAACCATTCGCTGGGCGCACCGCCACCGCAACGGTTATTTCCCCAAGCTCCTGTGTTTTCTGCCTGCACTTCTGCTTGACGGGTTACGCCGTTAACGTTGACGTAATCGATACGTACATCTGCATTGCCTCCATCATCATTAGTAAATGCAACAACTACGTCGCCAACCAGAGCCGTTTCTACCGTGTAATTGTTCATGACGGTACTCAAGGTCCAGGACTGTACCTCAGTACCACCTACGCTGAGAGTGATGGATTCGGTCGCTGTTGTGCCAAGTGCACGCACGGTAATAGCGTTACGAGCACCTGTGGGAACAGATGAAGCAACGCGCGACGATGAACTTAATGCAACCGATGAACTGATTCTTGATGATGAAACAACAGCAACCGATGAGCTGGAGCGCGAAGAACTCACCACCGGTGTGCTGCTTGCCGCAGAACTGACTGGCGTAGTTGTTCCACCGCAAGCGGCGCCAGTAATTGTTGGGAGCTCGGCACTACCGCCATTTTTTACACCTTGCAAACCAAACGAAACAGATTGACCAACAGCGATACTACCGTTCCAAGACATATTGGTCGCAGAGTAAGGATTGCTGCCAGAAAAATTTGCATTCCAACCGCTGGTCATCCGGTTAGTGGCATATTGCCAATTCACATTCCAATTATTGATCGGCGCGCCGGTGTCATTTTTAATGGTGATATTCGCAGTAAAACCGTTTGGCCACTCGCTGCTGATCGCGTAAGTACAACTGGCCGATGCTGATTGCGCCGCTGTCGCGAGCAACAATGCTGCGCCTATAAATCTGGCCGACGTTTGTAACCGCACCATTCGATTGAGGGAAGAATTGCTTTTATACATTATTCATATCCTTAGTAGTGTATGAAGAAAACGCCGTCATGAATGTGCTGATTAACGGCATGCCGGATAGTTGATTAATCTCTTATTATTAAACTTTCAACTGGATAAACACTCAGCAAATACTTATGCATTCCTGTAATAATCGTTGCAACAATCTTTGCGATAAAAATTGCAACAATCGTTCTGATAAAAGTTGCGATATAAGTCGCCACAAAAGTTCCGATAAAAGTTCCGATATAAGTCGCGGCAAAAAAGCCCGGTAACACACCGGGCTGAAACAAGGGTAACTATGACTGTAGGAGACTTACACAAACAGCAGTGGCACAGTTAAACCACTGCTGCGTTTATCCGCCGAATAAATCAGCGAATTTTTTGGTTGCGACTTTTGGGTCGCAACTTTTTACTTACAGGTTTTGAATCCTAACCATTTCAAATATCACTATTTCCAATGCAACTATTTTTTCAGTCGCAATAGGCCCAACTTGTACGGGATCAGATCATAGGTTGCACCATTACCCGTTTTACCTTGATAGAGGAATTCAAGGTTGCAAGGGTCAACGGTAAGGCGCTCGTCGTAACCTGAACGCACCAACTCACCATGGCTAATACCGTCAGACCATTTACCGGTTGGCCACTCTACGTTGCTATTACCCGCAAATGGATTTGCATCGGTATCCGCCAGCGGAGTCCAGGGGCCGTCGAGACTGGTGGATGTCCAAGAGCGGAACATACGTGGGCCACTTGGCCAGGCTTCTACCAACAACAAGTATTTATTTTGTCCATCGAGTTTATAAACGTTAGGCGCTTCAAATAAATATTGATTGCCGTTGCCGCGATTATCACGCATCACAACGGTATAGCCAGAGAAGTTGGGGAAGTTGGCAATAGTCGTTTTGGACATGTACAACACACCGTCATCGCGCGAGAAATACAAATAACAGTGGGTGTCATTACAAATTACCCAGAAATCCAACGAACCTGATGGTTCACCCTGCAACAAACGTTGTTTGGCTGACCAGTTAGGGTTGCGGATATCATCAGTGGTAGCGTAAGTACCGGGCCATTGGGTGATCAAATACCATTTGTTGTGCGGACGGAAATAAAACACCTGCGGTGCAACCGCATTACCCACACGGCTGCCATTCATAGAAATGTGGGGCGCTTGCTGTGCGTTATTCCAATCAGTGAAACTGGTATACATGGATTTATAAGACGTGTCGTAGTAAGTCGCATACACATGATAAGTACCGTTGTACTTCACAACAGACGGATCTTTAATCGATGCCCAGCCAGGATTTTTCGGGCTGATCAACGGTGCTGTTGATGTCCAGCGCAACGGAGCTTTTAATTCACAAGTTTGCGGCGGCGCACTAGAAGAACTGCTCGAAGAACTTGAAGCAGGCGCTTGTCCACCGATAGAAAAATCATCGGCGTAGTAGCTGATCGTTGCATCGGTTGCTTCAATAATAAAATGCTGAAACGCAGTTGACCCAGATTGAGTGTAATAGCCTTGCAATAAACGCCACTCAGTTGATGATGCGGTCGTAGTCGCTACGTGTGTATATTCGTTATAGGTTGAAGTATCACTATCGTCCTGACGTTTGGCCGTAAGTTGGATAACACTATCCGGTGTGCCAGGTGCGAGTTTTATCCACACTGCAACATCGTATTGACTGCCATTAACCAGCGAACCGGTACTAAACGTTAAACCGTTCCAGCTACTGGTGCGACCAGTAATTAATGCGCTGGCGGAACCGCTGCGTTTATCTTGAGTTGAACGAGTAATTGTTGCAGCCGTTGTTGACCAGTTAATCAAACCATTTTCAACGCCGCCATTTTGCGCAAAATTATTGGCCGGAACATTGTAACCAGCGGATGATGATGAACGGCTACTAACAACCACTGGCTGTGAGCTAGGTGCGACGGAACTGGGGGCGACACTTGAACGAGGAACCGAGCTGGGCGCAACGCTCGAAGGCGCAACACTGGAGCGAGCAACTGAAGAAGCCACAGCGCCACCACAAGCAGCACCATTCACCGTTGGCCGCTCGGCAGCACCGCCATTTTTTTCACCCTGAAAACCAAACGACACTGATTGGCCTACCGCGATACTGCCGTTCCAGGAAATATTACTGGCCGTGTAAGGGTTTGAACCGGAAACATTAGCATTCCATGTACCGCTAATACGGTTATTGGCATAAGCCCAATTCACACTCCAATTGTTAATCGGTGCGCCTGTGTCATTTTTAATAGTGATATTGGCAACAAATCCGTTGCCCCACTCACTCTCCACTGTATAAGTGCATGCAGCATATGCAGAATGGGACAAGATCGCCACGGTAGCACTGGCGCCCAACAAACCACAGGTACGTTTAAATACTTGTACGAGAGTTTTGGGAGAAATTTTGTCGTTAATCATCATAATCTCCGTTGAAGAATAGCTTCATCGTTATTGTGTTGAATCGGGATTTTTTACAAAAACAATTGTGTTTGATGAAAATATGCAACTCATAAAATCCTTTTATGAGCTGCAATAAAACGGGCTTACTTATTGATGTAGTTATTCAGCAACCAAGTCATTGCCGGGCGTGGAGTGCCGTTGTCCGACATTAACCCAGAACCTTCAATCCAGGTTCTACCATTTATATAGCCCCAGATAGTGATGCCTTTAACGTGTGGGTGATCCCAAAACACGGGGAAGTGAGCCTGGAAGTTTTGCAGTTGCACCTGATCATTGGTATCGCCGATATCGTATTCAGAAATGTAAATGGGTTTACCCACTTGATTCCAAATATTGTCGATCGCGGTTTTAACTTGCGCTGCGGTCAAACCCTTCAATTCATGAGCCTGCAGACCCACAGCATCAATGTAATCCCCTTGTGCTTTAGCGAGTGCAATAAACTCATTGTGCTGCCAACGGATATTGTTGTAGTCGTTCAGAATCAGAATTGAGTTGGGGCAATATTGACGAGCTAATTGGAATACACGTTGAATCCAATTATTGCCGAATGCTTTTTGCGCATAACCTGCTGGTTGATGCCCGACTACTGCTTCGTTAACGACATCGATCATTGCTGTATCGGGATAACGCGCACAGTAATCGCGAATCCACTCTTCAATCTCTGCAGCAGTTTCAGACGCGCTCAAGTTATTAATCCATGAAGGCGATTGCGCACCCCACACAAACGTATGCGCTTTTACCGGAATATTATTGGCACGAGCGTAAGCATAGATGCGATCAACCGGCGCCCAGTTATACACATCGCGCGTACCTTCCACTGAACCCCATTTGCCTTCGTTTTCTGGGGTGATTTGGTTCCAGTAACGGGTGAAATCTGATCTCACTGCACCGGAAGTTGTAATGTTGCCGATAAATTTTTTGGCGGCCGGAGCACTGCTTGATGAGCGCGATGAAGAACTTGGAACAACCGGAGCTTGACCACCGATAGAAAAATCATCGGCGTAGAAACTGATCGTTGCATCGGTAGCCTCAATGATGAAATGTTGGAAGGCAGTAGATCCCGACTGAGTGTAATAACCTTGCACCAAACGCCACTCAGTAGACGATGCGGTCGCAGTCGCAACTTGAGTGTATTCGTTGTAAGTGGATGAGTCATTGTCATCCTGACGTTTGGCGGTCAGTTGGATAACACTATCAGGCGTTCCGGGTGCAAGCTTCACCCACACAGCAACATCGTATTGGCTACCGTTAACAAGCGAACCCGCAGTAAATGTCAAACCATGCCAGTTTGCTGTGCGCCCGGAAATTAACGCACTCGCAGAACCACTGCGTTTATCTTGCGTTGAACGAGTAACAGTGCCTGCGGTTGTTGACCAGTTAGTTAAACCATTTTCCACGCCGCCATTTTGTGCAAAATTATTGGCTGGCACTGTGTAGCCCGCAGATGATGAAGAACGGCTGCTAACACCGGGTTGGGAACTGGGTGCCACACTTGATTGAGCAACCGAGCTAGGCGCAACACTGGAGCGCGGTGCCGAACTTGGCGCGACACTGCTTGCCACTGCACCACCGCAAACAGCCCCACTTACAGTAGGACGCTCAGCAGTCGCGCTATTTTTATTACCTTGAAAACCAAACGACACGGATTGGCCTACACCAATATTACCGTTCCAGGAAACGTTCGATGCGGTGTACGGATTTGAACCAGAAAAGTTCGCATTCCAGGTTCCGCTGATACGGTTATTCGCATAACCCCAATTCACGCTCCAATTGTTAATCGGTGCGCCCGTATCATTTTTGATGGTGATGCTGGCAACAAAACCGGTATTCCATTCGTTTTCAATGGTATAAGTACATGCAGCAAATGCTGAGTGAGATAACACCGCCAAAGCGGCCCCAGCACCAACCAAACCGCAGGTACGTTTTAGCACCTGAGCAAAAGGGTTAGTGGGATATTGTGATGTATGCATAATGCAAATCTCCAGTTATGGTTATTAGAAAAGTAAGTAGTGGTAGTGCGAAATTAAAAACTCAAAGGAGCCATTCGCCGATCAAATGAGTCGATCCGCGCTGGATGCAAGACTAAGGAAACAGAGGGATTTAACATTGCAGTTTTGAAAGGTTTTATATAAAACTGCAGAAAATTGAAGTCTTACTGTAATTATTTTAATGCAATTTAAAACGACAACTTGCACAATGAGAACTGCTTCGCTACCAAAAAATTATTTCTGTAATAGACCAAAGCTTTGCAAGATCTGAAGAGAAGATTATTTAAGGGGTGCTCAACTCATCAGAGTTGATAACTTGCAGGAAGAATCAAGATAAGAACTACTTTTCCTGTTGATCAGAATTTTTCAACGGATATAGAAATTTGAAAGTTTTGGGCACACACCCATATTCAGTTTTAAATAATTTATTAAAATAAGAAACATTGTTATAGCCAACCGAATAAGCAATTTCAGATACGTTAGCCTCTTCATTTTCTGACAACAACCGCGCCGCTTCCGTTAAACGTAACTTATTTAAATAGGTACTAAAGGTGAGACCCAACTCCTCTTTTAATATGTCATTTATTTTTGTTCGATTAACCCCAAGCGACGCAGCAGCCAGTTCCAAACTCAACTCTGGATTGGCATATTCTGTCGCCATAAAACGCAACACCGCACTTTTTTCTTTGTCTTTTTGCGGTTCGATTGATAGCTTTTTATAGGCCATTAACGGTTGATCTTGTTTTACTTTTTCTCTGATATCCACCGTCAACACCGCCACGTAGCGGCGGAACAACCACACACCAAATACAATCCACACCCCAAAGCATAGCGCCGCTGACACATAAATATAACGACGATCTGTACCGAGCAATTTCACATCGGTCAATTTTACATGGGAGGGTGTATTAAGCGGACTTTGCAAGGAATTCACCCAAGCAAAACCCATGGTTTTATTCAGCTGGTAACCGGTATCGCTAAATTCGTAACCGTATCGCCCCAACCACCAGTGCGGGGTATCCAAATCCGCTAAATTAATCCTCAATTCAGTCCAGTTTTTATCACAAGAAAACGCAGTAGAAGACACCCGGCGCGATGACATATTATTCAAATCAGTGACTTTGTCATCAAAACTAAATAACACCAACATCAGCACATTTTTGGGATCGCATTGAATTTTGAATGAAATTTCTGCGAACCGGCGCAGATCAACTTGGGCAAATGATTGAATTGGATCAACAAAATAAATGGAATAATGGGTGTAGGGAAATGGAGTATCTGCATCCAGAAAAAAATCATACTCTACCGTACCCACCTCGCCCTTCAGCTTTAACCGGGTATTGCCAACAGGCTCTTGCGGCTCTATCGCGGACACCCAAAGAAAATTCGCATCGCGCCCCGGAAATAACGACGCATTTAATCTGGATTTCATCACACCCACGTAAACCACTAGCGCACTAAACACCAAGATCGCGACAAATACTGCGAGGGCATTCCGGTAAAACGTTAACATTGTTGAAACAACCGTTCAGGTTTAGATAGATAGCTCGACCAGAGTCAGTGATTAGGGCTGCTCAGAGTGATATAACCCTATTTGCTACACGCAATCATTTACACCTCTCGCGGTATTCGCTGATTATTATGCGGCTCGTCGATTAAAAAGCCTTATAGAATGATTGCGCTCACATAATGTCATACAATCAGATCAAATGGCAATAAAGTCAATGCGACCTTAATGCCCGCTTGAGCTAATTTGTGAAGTCGGGTCATTTTTATCGCTTAAAAATGGCTACTTTTGAGGGGGTTCCCCCCTGTTCGCACAACCAGCGAGGGGAAAATTTCATTAGGAAAATCAACTTTAATGAATAAAAAGGCATCATAAAAGTAGCGATAAGGAGGGCAAATCACTGCGCTTGCGACAGCACTTTTTCTACATCTATACCAAATACCATAACACCCAGTGGTTCAAATTTTTCTTCGCTGAACAGCGGCACACTTAAATGTAATTGGAAGCGTTTGGTAGATTCGTCGTAATTTATTCCACTAAAATGAAGGCTGTTTGCGGGCTTGCCGAAAACTTCGGTAAATTTTTCCTCATCGCCCTGCCAGTAATCCGAGGTCATATCACTTACGGCCACATTTAACCCATAGGCGTCGGTAATAATAATTTCGGTAATCATGTCTTGTGATTGTTTTTTCACTTCGCGCAATTGTGCTGAAAGCTCTTGATCAACCAACTTAATAGGATAGGCAAAGTCGCCTTGTAAAAAGGCTTGAACCCATTGTTTATCACGCTTGGCGATTTCTTGCTGGCTGACACGGCGTGATTTTTCATTCTGGGCGCGTAACTTTACTTCTAATTTCGGCAGACGCTTCCAACGTTCAACTTTACGTATCAGCAGCTCTTTAATAAGCTGCTGCTCATAGTCCGTAACTGCAAGCCGAGTATTTGCACAACCGGTAATTTGCCGATTGAAGTTGATTAGAAATTCGGGGTTCCGATTGAGAAACTGCTCATTAAAATAGACACCAAGAGGAACGTAGCGAAAAAAACGGCTCTGAAAATGACTAGCATCAATCTTCAACTCTTGCGCGGCATGAAGAAAATGCTCGCGGTCAGCAAGAATCACATCAATGCGTTTGGATCTTAATAATTTAATAAGCTGTGGCAAATTGTTTGCATTCATATCAACACGATAACCCGCCTCACCCAACCATGTTTCTTGCTGACTACCTAAAATAGACCCCAATTTATAACCCTCGCGCCAAGATTCAGGAGCGATTGTGTCCATGCGCCAAAACCAATACCAATTTTCCAACACCATGGGGGCGGACAACACCGCATAGGGATCGATTTGGCGCATTGGAATAGCGGTGAAAAAACCATCGATACGATTATTTTTTACATCTTGATAGGCGCGGCGCCACGGCATGATTTGCACGCGATAATCCCACTTTATGTGCTTAAAAATGCACTGCAAATGGGGCAATAGATTTTGCGTGCTGCCCGACGGTAAATCAGAAGTGAAGGCAGAGGAAATATTGGTTGCCAAATTGATGCCAGGTGGTTCGTCTGCTGCATGGCTCGTGACCTGCCCCTCCGCCTGCACTGCTAAATGACCAATCAAAAATAAAATTACCAACAGTATCAAACGCATAAAGGCGCTCCTTAATTTGCCTTTGTTACAGAGGGAGTAAATGGGAATACCAAGGGAGTATAGGCCTGAAAACGCGCTCTTATAAAAATTGCTGCAAAAAATCAGGTAGCAACGCCAACTCAGTCGCCTCAGCCAACCGATCGAGGGATAACTCACGCTCGCGATTGATATCAATCTGCTGCACTTGCTCCGCGCCCAGCCACGAAAACAATGCATTCAGCGCATCTGGGTGATCGAATAAACCGTGAAGATAAGTGCCCATAACCAAGCCGTCTTCACTGATGGCGCCCTCTGGCTCCAAGCCTTGCTCGCCCTGCAAATAGCAGGCGGGGAATTGCAATGCATGGCCCGTTGTTATGCCACAATGAATTTCATAGCCCTGTACTGCACTGATTTTATTCCACAAAAAACCGCTGCGCTGTTGCAATATTTTGTGCGGCTCCAGTGTCGTCTGCATAGCAAACAAGCCCAACCCTGCCGAGCTACCTGGCGCAGATTCCAATCCCTGCGGGTCGTGAATCTCATCGCCGAGCATTTGAAAACCACCGCAAATAGCGATTAATTTTCCACCGTAACGCACATGTTTTTTGATTTGTTGATCCCACTGCTGTTCGTACACAAATTGCAAATCGGCGCGAGTATTTTTACTGCCGGGAATAATGAGTAAATCACAGGGAGGAATTATTTGTTTGGGACCGACCCAATGAAAGTCGATTTGTGGATGCAAACGTAGCGGATCAAAATCCGTATGATTGGAAATGCGCGGCAAGGCCAATACCGCAACACGGCAATTGGCATTCGGTTTAATGGCGTTCGCAGTGAGCGCATCTTCGGCATCCAAATATAATCCGTGTAAATAAGGGATAACGCCCAACACCGGTTTGCCGGTTTTTTGCTCCAGCCAATCCAAACCCGATTGCAATAAACTAATATCGCCGCGAAAGCGATTGATGACAAAACCGACAACCCGCTTGCGCTCGCTCTCGCTCAACAATTCCAATGTGCCCACCAAATGCGCAAATACACCGCCGCGGTCTATATCAGCAATTAAAATCACCGGGCAATCAACGGTTTCAGCAAATCCCATGTTGGCGATGTCGCGGTCGCGCAGATTGATTTCAGCAGGGCTGCCTGCGCCTTCAACCAAAATCACCTCATATTGCTGTTGCAGGCGCGCGTAGGAATCCAACACATACCCCATGGCCTGGGTTTTATAATCGTGATAAACCGCCGCTTCCATATCCGTGACCGCTTTCCCTTGCACAATAATTTGCGCGCGAGTATCGCTAGTGGGTTTAATTAAAATAGGATTCATATCGGTGTGCGGCTCAAGTCCAGCAGCCTGCGCCTGCAATGCTTGTGCCCGACCTATTTCGCCACCGTCGACAGTAACGGCAGAATTTAAAGCCATATTTTGCGGTTTAAACGGCACCACCGAAATGCCGCGCTTTTTTAAAATACGGCAAAGCGCGGCGACGAGTGTGGTTTTACCAGCGTCGGATGTTGTGCCCTGCACCATTAAGGTTTTACTTACCACACAACACCCACTTTTATTTTAAATAATTAGCGTTAACAACTTTACTCACAAACAAGTTGTATTCATTTACCAACTCGTTTGAATACTATTGCCTGTTGCATAAGTAGACGTGTTAGCAAACTCAGTGCCGCTGTTGATCACAGTATTTCCGCTAATGATCCAATTAATTGGACCACCCGCAGGTGATTCACCTTCGGCAGCATCATCTCTCAGCGCCACCGCAACAAAGCCTGGCACTGTGTTGTTGCTAATGGTGTTATTGCGCACCACAGAACCGTCACTATTGCCCAGCCAGATTCCTCTGGGGGAACTCACCGCATTGGCGGTATTGTCGCGAATACGATTGTTTTCGATAGTGGTTTTTGCCGTGCCGTATTGCACACTAATGCCCCAGTTACAGCCGATTAAATCGTTATTGTGAATCCAGTTATCAATACCACTTTTATCGTGACCTGCACCGGAATTACCCAGTGCAATTCCGGCGCGATAAGAATTCACTACGGTGTTGTAAGACACTTCGTTGGCGTACTCATCTTCACCATGAAGATCAATAGCATCGAGCTGGTTATTCACAAAATGATTATTGGTGATGAGATTATTATGCGCCCAGTATTGGACAATCACTGCGTGACGAATGTATTCACCTTCGGTTTTGTTGCCATCGAGCGTAACAAAATAAGTGTCTTTTGCAGCATCACCCAAATAGGGATTGGTTGCTGCACTTAAATGTGTACTACCCTGAATCACAAAACCATAACCGGCTCCGCCACCGGCCACATCGGTCGCATTGCGGGCGATAGAATTTTTTACCACTACATCATAGGAACCGGCGGCGATACGCACACCCATTTTGATATATTTTTCTACTACAACATTATCGATGGTAATGTTGTAGGCCGCAGCAGAATTGCCATACCCGGTTGCAATCACATAACTTAAACCACCGCGATCAGGGTTAGCTGTATTCGTATTGGTGGAATAGCTTTTGTTCCAGGTGTTGGTGAAAGTGAAATTTTTCAACACAATATTGTTCACGCCCAATATGCGGATACCGTAATAATTTGTCGCGCCGGTACCTGCATCTATATTGGACAAAAACACTGTGCCATCGCGGCTTTCGCCTTCCAAATTTACACCGCTTTTAGCCATCACAATGTGTACTGTTGTGCTCGACACTGAAACACTGTTCAAATTGTAAGTACCGTTAGGAAAATACACAGTGCTGCCCGCGGTAGTAGCTGCATCGCTAATTACCGCCTGAATGCCGGGGTTATCGTCATTGTTGGTGTTGGCAAGGTCGATGGTATAACCCAGCTGCGCAGCGCGGGTAACTACGTTGATGAAACTGGGAGCGGCATTAGGTGTATGTGCTGGGCGAATACTGCCATCGGGATTGCGCATACCCGGATTGCCCGCTGGCACTGACATGGAAGATTGGGAAACAGAATTGCTACTAATATTGGATGAAGAACTGCTACTAAGACTGGACGGCACACTGCTGCTCATTACCGATACACTTGTGGCGCTTGAGCTGGATGGTGCTACCGATAAAGCTTTACTGCTGGCAGCCGCAGATGTAGAGCCGCCACCGCCGCCTCCGCAAGCTTGTAAACCCAACAAAGCGCTAAATAAAAAGGCCACCAAAGACATAGTGTTGAAACTGTTGTGCATGTTGATTCTCTCAGTCGTTGAATTGTGATGACCGTTATAATTTTGGATATAGTTATAATTATTCACATCAGCTTAACTGAAAAGATACCCGCTTGCACAGCCTATACATACCTGCACAACAGCGATAAATAAAACATCAACAACACTAAATTGGTATTACCATTCAATTCCTTTTTGCGCTTTAACCCCAGCATTAAAAGCATGCTTAACCGATTTCACTTCACTGAATGTATCCGCCAAATCTTCCAGATATTTTTTTGCGCCGCGCCCGGTAATTATCACATTTTGATTTAGCGGGCGATTTTGAATTGCAGCGATCACTTTATCTTTATCGATATATTTGTAATTGAGCATGTAGGTCAACTCGTCGAGCAATACCAAGTGAATACTCGGGTCGCGAAATACATGTTCGCATTCTGCCCACACCGCTTCTGCGGCTTGTTTATCTTGTTCAGCGTTTTGGGTCTCCCAGGTAAAACCTGTACCCATCACAAAATATTCCAATTGCGGGCTGGCACCACGAAAAATACTTTCGGTTAAAAAGTTTTTTTCGCCGCATTCCCAAGTGCCTTTAATAAATTGCACAATTGCGACTTTGTAACCGTGCCCAAGACAGCGCAAAGCAGTACCAAAACCCGATGAGCTTTTACCTTTGCCGTCGCCGGTTAATACAATCACTACACCGCGCTCTTCGTCGGCACGGGCAATGGCCGCATCGACAATTTCTTTGCGTTGTTGCATGCGCTCTTGATGGCGCTTGGCTTTTTCATCGCCTTGGTTATGTTCATCGCTCATAGTGGTTTTCCATGCTGAAAAATGGGTACATTGAATTAAACAGTGGGTATCGCTTTCGCTCCACCCACCCTACGCGGATTAATTAAAAACGATAGGTGATGCTAGCTTGATAATTGCGCTCTGGTTGTGGGTATTGCCCCCAAACAGAATGATAGCCAGCATATAGCTCATTGGTGATGTTATGGATGCGGCCACCAAACTCCCACTGATCGTATTGATAATTTACTGCTGCATTGAATACCACGAGTGACTCTAAACGTGGATAGGCATTAGCTTCATCATTCGCCTTATACCGAGAACCTGTGTAGATGCCTTCCAAAGTTATATTCAAATGATTAATCGGCGTAAATACAACTACACCGCTAGCGGTATGCTCTGCGACAAAAGGTACCTCTTTGCCATCATAGCGGCCATCAACAACTTCTGCATCGGTATAGGTGTAGTTCAAGCGTAACGCCAGCTCATCGCTCAGTAGGGTATCCACATCCAACATAAATCCTTTGCGCTCTGAATCCGGCAAATTTATATTTGCTCCCTTATAGAACTTATTGTTTGCAACTGTACTGTCGTAAACAATTTCATCATTCAAGGTCATTGTATAAAGGGAGTAGGTAACACTCGCGTTGCCGACCTGCCATTCAGTTCCTAATTCAATCGACTCGCCAGTTTGAGGGTTCAAAAACAGAACATCTTTTGCCACCAAACCATTTTCATCAGCATTAGCAAAGCGGAAGCTTTCTGCATAACGCGTAAATGCTCTCCACTCGTCAGTAAACTGGTAATTCAATCCAAACTCACTTGCCGTTAAATCATCTTCTTGCTCAAGCAAACCCGATACGCCGATGTTTTCATCATTTACTTCTGATAAGCGAGCACCCAATGTTGCTGTCAGCTTGGGAAGTAACGGATATACCAATTGCGCATAATAGCTATCTTGCTGTTGGCTAGAGTTAACCGGCGACCAAACATTATTGCTTTCATAGTCGCTATCAATTCGATCATATCCAATTGTTGCTATAGCTGATCCATTATTAGTCGCATATTCACCCACCACACGCGGAGTAAAACTCTTTACACGCAAAGAGTATTCTGTTGGTGCAGGGTTTGAGAAATACCAATAATCATCGTAAAGATAAGTTCCCTCTTCATTTCTATCAGAATACTCCGCTTGCAATGACCAATGTTCGGAGAAATCCAAACCAGCCCCCATTCTCCACGTATCTGTATCTTGATTGCTGAAATCGTTTGGAGAATCTGTATGACGACGATCTGTCAATGCTTGGTTATCACCAATACTGCCCGGTAAACGTAAGTCATCATTTACTTGCTGCCCTTCAACAAATACAAAGCCCTGTTCGAAATCGTAACGTAAATTAGCCAACACATTTTCGTAAGCGGCTTGGTTGTTATCACGATAATTATCGGCATTGCGTTTTTGTGCCGAGGCAGAGTAACTCAAACCATTAGCAAAACCCTGATTGACGCTCGCAGTGTAATCTTCAAGATTATCGCTACCGCCGGTTGCGCTTACTGAACCGTGCACCTCACCTACAACTGCGCGGCGGGTGATGATATTAATGACGCCGCCGACTGCTTGATCGCCATACAACACGCCCGCACTGCCCTGCACAATTTCAATACGCTCTACATCTTTTAATGCAACTGTATTTAATGCCGGTGCAGCGAGTGATGGATTATTCAGTTTGCGACCATCTACCAACACCAACACATTGTTAGCGCCCGACAAACCGCGCATAGAAGCAGTGACATTGCGCGCGCCGCTGCCATCGGAATCGGTTAATTGAATGCCCGCTTGGGTGCGCAAGACTTCCGATAATAATTTTGCGCCGCTAACACGAATATCTTCGGCGCTAATAATTTTAATTTGCGTCGCCACAGGCATCTGCGCGGTTTCACTGCGTGTGGCACTGACGTAAACGGTTTCGAGTTTTTTATCGTCCGCCTTTTTAGTGGCAGCGATTGCTTGAGTGGATGTAAGCGCGATAATCGCCGCGCTCAGGCTGGCCAATGTAAAAGAAGCAGGACGTTTGAAAGAAGATGATTTGCTAAACATGAGATTCCTCAATCCTAAATGGGATGAGGGAGGGAAAGCGGAAAAGCCTGCGATGAGCCAAAGACTCAAAAAATACAGATTTCCACCGATGTTGCCCTCCGCGACATCGTGAACTAAAAGAGCATTGCTCCGGGTTTGAGGCTGGTATCGGACTCATCAGGATTGCAAAACAATCGTGATACACCGTTGCGGGGGCAGTGTCGGGATTGCATCGCCACTAATATACGAGCGATACGCACCGACTTCCCATTGACTCTGATCCTGGCGCGCTCTGGTTACAGAGCAAGCACCCATCAGACACCTCGGGCGCGCAAGGTACGAGGTTACTCGGGGTGAGTCAAGCGCCAAGCCAGGCTTGTTAATGCCATCTTCACCTGAGCCACACATTAATCACATAGTTTCCTCACACAGGTTACTTAATCTGTCTCTCGTCGGCCCACTTGACCAAGACCAAGGCCATTTTATTAGCGACAGGAGCAGTCAATGAAAATTACCCATTACCTCAGCCTATTGTGTGGATTACTCATATTCAGTAGCGGCCTGCAGGCCGCCGATAACAGCGGGCCGGAAAGCGGCAGTTTTTTAGTGCGCAGCGCAGCCGATCAAGATTACCAACCCGCCCTGCTGCTCGGCACCGACGTGGAGGTGAAAATTACCGGCCCCGTTGCGCGAGTGGTGGTACGGCAGCAGTTCTACAACCAGTCCGATACATTTGTAGAAGGCAAATATGTATTCCCGCTGCCGGAAGATGCCGCGATTAATGCAATGACCTTGCTCATTGGCGAGCGGGTGATCAACGGCGAAATCCATGAAAAACAACAGGCGCAAAAAATTTATCAACAGGCGTTACAACAGGGTAAACACGCGGGGCTGATTGAACAGCAGCGCGCCAATCTCTTCACCACACAAGTAGCCAATATCGCCCCGAAAGAAGCCATATTGGTAGAGATAACCTATATCGAAACCCTGACCCGCACCGGCAATGAATTCAGTTTTTATTTTCCTATGACCTTAACACCGCGCTACCTTCCACCTGCCGCTAACAACCTGGCTGAATCGTTGGGCAGCGATTTTATTTTTGCGCAAGATTTGCCGGCAGAGCTCGCCAATCTGGCGCGTATTCATGTGCAGATTAATAATGTGAAACACCTGAGCAGCATTGAAAGTAATAGCCATACCATAGTGACGCAAGAAGATAAAAATGCCTGGCAAATCACCACCAAAGATAGTCATGTACCGATGGACAGAGATTTTAAATTGCGCTGGAAAATTGCCAGCGCCAATGAAACAACACCGGCTTTTTTTGTCGATCAGGTCGATGGCAGTTACTACGGTTTATTAATGTTGATGCCGCCGGAAAACCCCAGCAATGAAACTATTTTAGCGCGCGAGACTATTTTTATTATCGATACCTCTGGCTCCATGGGCGGCGAATCTATCGCACAAGCCAAAGCCAGTTTAATTTTTGCGGTTGAACATTTAACCGAGCAGCAGCGTTTTAACATCATTGAATTTAATTCAATTCACCGCAAACTGTTTCCGCTATCCGAGCATGCAACCACCAACGGTAAACAACAGGCAGTCAACTTTGTGAATAGCCTGCAAGCAATCGGCGGCACCGAAATGGCACCAGCTCTGCGCAGCGCACTGACCTTACCCAGCGACCCGGAATATTTGCGTCAGGTGATTTTTATTACCGATGGTGCAGTGGGCAATGAGGATGAGCTGTTTGGCATTATTCATCAATTGCTCGGTGACAGCCGTTTGTTTACCGTGGGCATAGGCTCTGCACCCAACGGTTATTTTATGAAAAAGGCAGCAGAGCTAGGGCGCGGCACTCAAACACTGATCAGCCAATTAAGCGATGTAAATTCCGCGATGAGCACTTTGTTTACCCAACTGGAAAAACCCTTGCTGCGCGATATACAGGTAACCTTTCCCGATACTATTCACGCCGATATTTATCCACAAAAAATTCCCGATCTCTATGTAGGTGAGCCAATTTTACTAGCCCTAAAACTAAGCGCTTTACCCGCAACAATCAGCATTATTGGCGAAGGTCACTCGACTTGGAGCAGGAATGTTTATCCTCAGGATCACAGCGACACCACCAATAACAATGCAACCGGAATCGCAAGCCTCTGGGCGCGCGCCAAAATTGAATCGCTCAGCGAACGCATGCGGCATGAAGCCAATCCTGACACGCTTAAACGCGAAATGATTGATGTCGCATTCACCCATCAACTCGTCAGTCAATTCACCAGTTTTGTCGCCGTTGAGGAAGTGATCAGTCGCGCACCAGAAACCGATATCGCCAAACAAAACGTCGCCAATCTATTACCCAAAGGCACAGCGATTAGCCATACAGCGGCCTACCCTTCTACCGCAACCGGCATTGAATTATTGTGGTTGATTGGTGCGTGTATGCTCTTGGCATACGGCGCGTTAACAATTTATTGCCGTCGCAGTCAACGCTATGTGTAAGAGCAAATTTGCACAGCGCAACCGCTGGTTAAACCTATGTGCGGGATTGCTGTTAATAGTGGCTCTGGCCTGTTTAATAAAAGCCAGTTGGATTAGCGCTAAAGCCATGCTTGCACAATTGTTAATTGCGCAAGCATGGGAGCACACTTTGGCTACCGGCACCAACAGCAAACCCTGGCGCTGGGCCGACACATGGCCCGTTGCGGCACTCACCACACCTGCGGGCGAAACACTCTACGTGCTCGCAGGCACCAGTGGCCAGGCATTGGCATTTGGGCCGGGTTTACTTGACCAGAGTGCAGCGCCGGGTCAACCGGGCTCTACGATTATTGCCGGCCACCGGGATACACACTTTGTATTTTTGGAAAAACTACAAAAAGGCGATGTAATCCAATTACAAAATAGCGACGGGCACCGCTACAACTATAAAATCGAGCAAATGGAAATTGTAGATAGCAGCAAGCGGTCATTATATTTGCAGCAACAAAACGCAGAATTAACCCTGATCACCTGCTATCCTTTCCATGCATTAAACTCTGGCGGCCCGCTGCGTTATGTTGTACATGCAGCGCTCTTGTAACCGCAACTGTCATCAGGTATTGGATAAATCATTGCAATGAAAGCCCGCGTATTAATTATTGAAGATGAACCCACTATTGCGGACACATTGGTTTACGCATTGGAGACAGAAGGTTTTGCCGTCACTTGGGAATCACTGGCGCAAAGTGCCCTGCAATATCTTGCGCAGCAGCCAGTGGATTTTATTATTCTCGATGTTGGCCTGCCCGATCATAATGGCTTTGAATTGTGCAAAACCATTCGCCGCAGCAATGAGCCATATGCAGATGTGCCTATTTTGTTTTTAACCGCGCGCAAAGAAGAAGTTGACCGTATTATCGGCTTGGAAATCGGCGGCGATGACTATGTCACCAAACCCTTTAGCCCACGGGAAATCAGCGCGCGCGTTAAAACTATTCTCAAGCGCTCTGGCACCGCAGCGAATAGAACGCCCAGCAATTCGCCAGAAAAAAATTCAACGCCAGCCTCCGCCCAGGAGATCGCGCCAGCACCAACAACCCAAGCACCTTGGCAAAAGGGAAAGTTTTGTGTCGAAATCGATAAAGCGCGAGTCAGTTACTGCAATAAAATCATCAACCTTACCCGCTATGAATTTTTAATTTTGCGTGTACTGCTTGCACACCCTGAACGAATTTTTAGTCGCGCCCAATTAATGGATAAAGTGTGGGATGAACCCGAATCCAGTTTTGAGCGCGCGGTGGACACCCATATCAAAAGCCTGCGCGCCAAATTGCGCGATGCCACTGACAATAGCGATACCGACCCCATTAAAACCCACCGGGGTATGGGCTATAGCATCAGCATTCATTAGCCAAACGCGATAAGGATTGCCCTGAGTGAAATTAAGCCTGCGCATTTTTCTGGTGTATTTTTTATTGGTCGGCATTGGCCTGTTTACTTTTTTTAGCAATGCAGCCAACCAATTGCGGCCCATTGTGCGCCAGTCAGCCGAGAACGCACTGATCGATACCGCCAACCTGCTCGCTGAACTGGTGGTGCGCGATCTGCATAACAATCAATTTAATCGCGAGCAATTTACCCAGGCCATCGCCCGCTACCAGCAGCGCCAGCTCAATGCATCTATTTGGGATGTTAAAAAAACTACATCGGATATGCGCTGCTACATCACCGACCGCCAAGGTCGAGTGATTTTTCATACCGACCCGGATGAAATTGGCAAAGATTATTCGCGCTGGCTGGATGTAAGCAAAACGCTCAAAGGTCAGTACGGTGCGCGCACTACGCGTATAGATCCGAATGATGAATTAACCAGTGTAATGCACGTGGCCGCACCTATTTTTAACAATGGCGATTTATTTGGCGTGCTCACTGTGGTGCAACCCAATGCCAGCAGCGTGCCCTTTCTTGAATTTGCCCGCACCCAACTGTTAACCCAGGGCAGCTTGATTTTAATTTTCGCCCTGGCCATAGGCGCACTCTTAACTTATTGGCTCACTCACTCTGTTCGTCTCTTATCAATTTACGTGCAAAAAGTCAGGCAAGGTGAGCGTGTAACACCGCCGAAATTACACGAGCGAGAACTGGCAGAACTCGCAGAGGCAACTGAATCTATGCGCCGCGAATTAGAAGGCAAAGCCTACATTGAAAACTATGTACACACATTGACCCACGAAATGAAAAGCCCGCTGGCCGCCATTCGCGGTGCGGCCGAGTTATTGGAAGAAGGCGGCATGGAGGCCAATGCCCGACAAAAGTTTTTGCACAACATTGTTCACTCCGCACACCGCATGCAGGATTTAATTGATCGCTTACTGGCATTGGCCGCACTGGAAAACACCCATCAATTACATAACCCTGAGCCGCTGGATTTAGCCCAACTAGTCAGTGCTGAAATCGATACCAAACGCAGCCGTGCACAACAAAAACAACTTCAATTAGTGTTTACCGCACCACCCAACATTGCTGAAATAAAAGGCGATCGTTTTTTACTGCTGCAAGCCATTAGCAATTTGCTCGATAATGCCTTGAACTTTGCCAATAGCCAGAGCGACATTTTGATTCATATAGAACAACAAGCAGAACAGCTGGTATTAGTGATTCAAAACCAAGGCCCCTGGATACCAGATTACGCGCTGCCGCGTATTTACGAGCGTTTTTATTCGCTGGCTCGCGCCGAGGGCGCGGGGAAAAGTTCTGGCCTCGGTCTGAGTTTTGTACAAGAAATTGCCGCGCTGCACAAAGGTAGCATTCGTTTATGCAATGGTGGCACACTAGCGCAGCCTTGGGTTGAAGCGCGGCTCAGCATCGCCCGCTAAGCAATTAAGGACTCTACCTAATGCAGTCATTTTCTCCATACACCTGACTGCGGCAAACAATAATAGCGAGGAACATACAGGGTGATGTTTAAACAAATTCTGCTAATGCTGGTAGTGATAACCAGCTCATTACACGCTAGCGCCACAAGCAATCCAAACCCAACTGAAAAATTACTGGACGATATTGTCACCGCGCAGCGGGCGATGATATTGCTGCTCGACAAAAGCCCATCCAATGACCCGCTCTCTGATTATATTTTTGCCGCGCGCAATGCGTATGTGGTGAAGCAAGAAGGCATAGAACAATTAATCACACAGGCCGAGGCTGAGCAGTCATCGTCCAAACTGACGCAGGCCAGCGAAACACTCATTCGCTATACCCAAACAACACTGCAATCACACCCCGCCGATTTGCTCGCGTTTAATGATCTGTATGATGAGTTAATCGCGTTGGAACAAGCCCGTGCACTGCCCGCGCAAGAACTGGCTAAATTGGAACGCGCTGCGGCAGATTATCAAAAAGCATTTGATCAATACCGCAGTGATTACAGCAAGGCGCTGGATAAATTAACCACACGCGGACAGCAGTACGAGAGTTGGCTTGATTACATTAGTTTTCTCAACAGCCAGTTTGATACTGCTCAACTCTTGCGTCACTACGCGCAGGAAAAAGCACAATTATTTCGCTATATGACACGCGGCGAAAACGATAGCAAAACCAAAAAAGATGCCTTGACCGAGGCGACCCCCAAAATAATGTGGGGCAACGACTTGCCCGAAAAAACCGTGGTGCTCACTTTTGATGACGGCCCCCATGCGCGCAATACTGGTTTGGTGTTAGACATTCTTAAACAGTATGAAGTGAACGGTTACTTTTTTACGGTGGGGAGAAATTTGGGTGAAGCCGATGGCGAAGCGGTTACTAGCACACGCAATGATGCAATCGCCAAACGCATCATTGCTGAAGGCCATATACTTGCCAATCACAGTTATAGCCACAGCATTCTCACTAAACTTGCCGATGAAGGGCGCAAAGCCGAAATCACCAAAACGAATTTGCTGATCAGTAACAGCCAGGGCTCAGCCAACACACTGTTCAGGCCGCCCTATGGCTCGCGCGATAAAGCCTTGGACGCACTCGCCAGCAAAGAGGGCATGATATCGGTGATGTGGAATATCGATTCCATGGACTGGGCCGACCCGATTCCGGAATCTATTGCCGACCGCACGCTACGCGAATTGGAAAAATATAAAAAAGGGATTTTGTTATTTCACGATATTCACAAACAAACCGTTAATGCGCTGCCAACCTTGCTGACCGCACTGGCCAATGAAGGCTACCGTGTCGTCACGCTCGACGGTCGCAGCTTCAGCGAAAATTCAACGGGCTTACCAAAAGTTCAAGCGCCCAAAACCGAATTTTATGGCACCAGCTGGGCGGTGGTGATTGGCATTAATCAATACCAATCCTGGCCAAAACTGGAATACGCGGTAAACGATGCACAAGCAGTTGCTGCGCGGCTTGAAACTAAATTGGGGTTCAAAAAAGAAAATATCATCACACTCTATGATGAAGAGGCCACCTCCGAGCGGATTACCGAGGTGCTCGGCTATCAACTAGCAGACCCCAATCTTGTTAAAGAAAATGATCGCGTTTTTGTTTTTTACGCAGGTCACGGTATGACCCGCGACCTGCCCAATGGCAAAGCACTGGGTTATTTAATTCCCGTCGATGCGGACACAAATAAATTCCAAAACCGCGGCATTAGCATGACGCAAATTAACGACTTCTCTGCGCTTATTCCCGCCAAGCATGTGTATTTTGTGATGGACTCTTGTTACAGCGGTCTGGCATTAACCCGCGCCGGTGTCAGTATTGGTCAATCACTTAATTACATTAATCAGATCACCGAGCGCAAAGCGCGGCAGATTCTCACCGCGGGCGGCGCCGATCAACAAGTCGCCGACGGTGGCCCCGGCGGTCACTCGATTTTTACCTGGACCTTTTTACAAGCATTGGATGGTTTAGCCGATACCGACAACAACGGATACGTCACCGCTTCCGAGCTGGGTACTTATGTTGCACCCGTGGTATCCAGTTATGCAGAACAAACGCCCTCCTTCGGTAATTTGCTCGGCAGCGAGGGTGGTGACTTTGTATTTAAAATCAATAGCGATGCCGCAGCGGCCATTAATCAAAAATTAATTGCCGACTCAAAACGGATCGAAGCCGAATTAACCTCACTGCGCAAAGACACGTCTGAAAATGTGCGCCGCCGCTTGGAGTTGGAAATCGCTCTGGAAAAAGAACAGCAAGCGCAAACGACTAATACAAGTGCGGCAGCAAGCAGCAGCGCCACGGGTGATGCAACATCGAGCACTGCAGCAAAAACCTCGGAAGAACGCAAAAACCAAGCGCGGCGATTAAACGCATCGGCGATGGAATTTTTTAAAGAAAAGAAATACGCACAAGCAAAAAGCGAATGGGCGGAAGCAGTTCGGTTAAATCCGTACAACCCAACCATCGTCAACAATTACGCCTATGTACTCGACACCATGAATGAAAATGACGAAGCGCTGAAATGGTATTACCGCACCGTTGAGTTAGACGCGCGCCGCACCGCAGTTTACTGGAACCTCGGCGACATTATGGTAGAGCTGGGGCGCAAGCAGGATGCAATCCCCTACTACGAGCGCTTTTTACATTTGTACCCATCGTTTAAAGACGCCAAGAAAATTCGCGCCAAGATCGAAGAATACAAGCGCGAAATTGCCGCAGCTGAGGCGGCACTCGATACTCCAGAGTAAATCTGCCGCGCCTGATTCACAGGCACCAGTAGACCAGTTAAACGGGAGCTTCGGCTCCCGTTTCTTATTCAAGCCGGAGTTTTTACCCATCAATACAGCAACCAATATCGTTTAGAATTAAATACCATTTGATATTGATTATCATTTATAAATACAATGGCACCCTATTCATCAGTACGGGAGAGCCATATCACCATGAATCAGCCGAAAGCCCTGCTTGCCAGCATCATCACCAGCCTGTTGTTTACTCCTCTTACCAGCTTTGCCGAGGAGCCAACCGGTAAGCTCAAGACGGTGAAAGTTGAAGCCAATGCCTTGGGCAATACCACTGAACAGACCGGCGCCTATACCACTGGCAGCATGAACACGGCGACCAAAATGGACTTGAGTATTCGCGAGACTCCGCAATCGGTCGCGGTGATTACCAGCGCCCAGATTGAAGACCTGAACATCACCACCATCAATGAAGCACTGGATACCGCCACTGGTATCACCGTAAAACGCTCCGAGACTGACCGCACCTACTTTGAGGCGCGCGGTTTTGACATCAATAACTTTCAAGTGGATGGTTTGGGCACCCCCCTGCATTGGGATCTGCTGGAGGGCGATATCGATATGGCGCTCTATGACCGGGTAGAAATTATTCGCGGCGCTTCAGGTTTGATGAGCGGCTTGGGCAGCCCGGCGGCGACCATCAATCTGGTACGTAAACGCCCCACCGCCGATACCCAAGCCAGCCTCAACCTGACTCGCGGGCGCTGGGACGATACCCGCGCGGTATTGGATGCATCCGGCTCACTGACCAGTGGTATTCGCGCCCGCGCAGTGGTGAGTGATCAAAGTAAGGATTCCTATCTGCATGACTACCACAAGGATTTATCCACCAGCTATGGCGTTATTGAAGCGGATTTAGGGCTTAACACGCTGCTCACCGCTGGTATCAGCCGCCAAAAAAGTGAGGCCGATAGCCCTATGTGGGGCGCACTCACCCTGACGTATGTAGGCGATGATGGCAAAAACTATATGACCGATTTTGACCGTTCCATGAATAGCTCAGCGGATTGGGCCTACTGGGATGTGCAAACCACCAAAAGTTTTGCGGAGCTGGATCACACCTGGGAAAACGGCTGGAATACCAAAGCAACCTATACCCGCACCAAAACCCGTGGCGCGCAGGAGCTGCTCTATGTTTATGGCACTTTGAATGAAGATATGTCGGGTTTGGGTGGCTGGGCGGGAAAATTTGACCGCGAAACCGATCAGGAACAGTTCGACCTTGCCACCACCGGCAGCTTCACTACCGGTTCACTCACCCATCAATTTGTGATGGGTTTTACTCAGGCGGAAAGCGAATTACAGGAGCTGGCTCTTTACGATTACACCACCGGCAATGGCTTCCCGGCGATTGACAATATGGCCGAATGGACGGGCAACACGCCCCACCCAACATTCATGGATTCCAGCCCGGGCGCTGATATTACCGACAAACAAACTGGTGTTTATATCGCCGGTCAATTTAGCCTGAGTGATGATTTGAAACTCTTAGCCGGTGCCCGCGCCGCGCGCTATAACAGTAACGGCAGCAGTTACGCCACCGCACAAGATACCGACGAAAACGTGCTAGTGCCTTACGTCGGCCTGACTTACGACATCAGCCAACAACTGACCGCCTATACCAGTTACACCGAAACCTTCACCCCGCAAACCGAATTGGATGCACAACTCGACCGCCTCGCCCCCACCACCGGAGTCAATAAAGAACTGGGTTTAAAAGGCGAATTTTTTGAGGGTGCGCTGAATACATCGGTCGCGGTATTTGCCACTGAATTGCAAGACTTTGCGATCCAGCTCGGCTTTAACGAAGAGACCGGCAAGTTTTATTACGGTGGCGCGGACTATGAATCCCAGGGTTTTGAACTGGAGCTAGCCGGGCAAGTCACCGATCAACTGAAGATGACCCTGGGTTACACCAATCTCACGGTGGACGATCACAAGGGCGAAGTGGCGCGCACCTTTACCCCGAAGCAATCGCTCAAACTCAGCGCCAGCTTCAACCCTGAGTGGCAACCGGCCTTAACTTTGGGCAGCTTTGTCGAATACCGCTCAGACACTTATCTGCGCGGCACTGTGATCAAACAGGATGCCTTAACCTTGGTCGATGCCTTTGCCCGTTATCAATTGAACGATCACATCGCCCTCGGCCTCAATCTCAACAACATCACTGACGAAAGCTATTTAACCAGCTTTGAATATGCGCAGGCTTATTACGCCGAACCGCGCAATATCAGCGGCTCGGTTACGGTGAAGTTTTAAGATGAACTCGCTGTTTTTATCCACCGTAAACCCTTGGTTTAGTTTGCTCGCCCTGCTGTTGGTAGCCGCAGGCGTGGGCTTACTGTATCGCGCATGGCAAAAGCCTAAACGCCATTGGCCACTGATCGCTGCTGGCTGGAGTGTATTGATACTGGCGCACTGGCCTTGGTTTGCTGCTTTTGGGGTAGATCGCGGTTGGGCGTTAGCGGCGATACTGCCGGGGCTAGTCGCCCTGCTGCTAATTGCCTTGCGCACGCCTTGGCGCGAGCGCTATCAAGCTGATCGACGCAGTGATAAAACCGCGCACAGCCAGTCTTTATCCGCCCCGCAATCACCCCCTTGGTACACGCCAATTCCCAACTTATTGCTACAGATTCTGGTGGTGGGATTGCTCTCACTGAGCGCGGCCTTTGGTGCAGCCTTGGCGGTTTATGCACTGCTGGATACCAGCTTGGTAAACCGCATGATGGCCGCTGCCTCTGTCGCCCTGCTGCTCTGGCCTGTATTGATGGTGTGGAGCCGCAGCCACGATTCACTAGTCAAACCGGCGCTCTGGTTTATCGGCCTGAGTGTGGCTGGCTGGTTATCGACCCCGGCAATTTTCTAGCCCTCTTTATTACTCGATTGGATTTCACCGTGATCAGATCATTCAAGCTCTCATCCTCCAGCGTGCGCGCGAACCTCAAGGCGCATTCAGGGCTGGGGTTATTTATTGTCGCCCTGCTCTACTTGGTCTGCGTAACTGGGGTGGTCAGCGTTTATTACCCGGATATAGAACAGTGGGAGCAGGCCAATATCGCCGACACCCAGTCAGTCACACCGGCTCAGGTGCAAGCGGCGCTGGCGAATCTGTATCAACATCACCAACAGCAGCAGGCCGGCAAGGGCGATAAAGCGGAAGGTCTGGAGGATATTTGGGTCAGCCTGCCCACCGCCGATATGCCGCGTTTTACCGTAGGTGCCGCGCCCGCTCATGGAGAGGGTGAGTCTGAGGAAGATCATGAACACTTTGAGTTTCATCTGAATGCTGATGGCAGTTTGGGTGAAACTGTGAGCCACGAGTGGACGCATTTTGTAGTCAAGTTGCACTACGCCCTTACTATACCAGGCATTTGGGGTATGACCTTGGTGGGTCTGATCGGCATGGTGCTAGTGGCCATGACCATTAGCGGTATTTTGGCGCACCCTAATTTGTTCAAAAATGCTTTCTCCCTGCGCATCAATCGCGGCGAACGTCAGCAGCAGGTGGATATGCACAACCGCGTCGGCGTCTGGGCGACACCATTTATCTTGGCCATCGCCCTCACCGGCGCCCTGATCGGTTTAGGTCAGGTGCTGCTGTTTACCTTCGCCACCGGCTTTCATAAAGGCGATACCACCGCAATCACCAACCAGCTCTATATGCCGCACCCGGAGCCCAGCAAAGTAGCTGCCCCGCTAATGGACGTGACCCCGATTGTGGAGAAGTTCCAGCGCGATTACCCGGACTTAAAAGCCTACTTCCTCGCCATTCACTACCCCGGTACCACCGCCCAAACGGTTGAGATTGGTGCCTATGTACCGGATCGTCTGGTGTGGTACGACGCGATTCAATACAACGCGGCCGGAGAAGAAACCAAACGCCTGGGCTGGCCGGATGGGGATGTCGGCATGCAGATTTACGCCTCCAGCTATCGCCTGCACTTCGGCCATTTTGGCGGCCTGCCGGTAAAATTCGTTTACACCTTACTCGGTCTGGGCTTGTGTTTTATCTGCGCCACCGGCATGAACATCTGGTTTCGCCGCCAATTGCAAGCCGGCACCCCGCGCCCCACCACCGAGCGCTTGTGGCTAGCCGCGGTATGGGGTTTCCCTTGTGCATTGGTGTTAACGGGGATAACTAACTTCTGGTGGCCAATGGCATCGGTGGGTATTTTCTGGATTACCAGTCTGCTTCTGGCACTTATCGCTCTCATAATCCCTAATCGCCGCCAGATTTCGCTGGGCTTGCGCCTGTTGCTCGCGATGTTGCTCGGATTATTGCTAGCCACGCACATCAGCCACTTTGGTTCGGATTCGTTGATGGGCGCCAGCCTGTTGGTAAATGGCTTAATCTTCTTTGCCCTATTGGCATTGGTGATCGGCCTCAATACCACGCGATCGCGCTAGACATCAAAACGCTCTTTGATCGAATCAGGATTCTGTCGGCAATCCAACACAGCAACCACATACGCTGTGCGCTCTTGTAGCTCATAATAGATTGCGAAAGGAAAACGCTTGGAAAGCATACGATAGAAGCCTGCGTATGACTTGGGATGACTGCCAGCAGCCACGCATAACGAATCAATATCCGCAATTAAATTATCAACAAAGTAATCGCCGAGACCTGTAAGTTGTGACTCGTAAAACTCAAAACCGGAAAGTAAATCCTGCTCCGCAGAGTTGGTGAGACGAATAGAAAATAGCGACTCATCCATAAATTAAGAACCATTCCGTAAGCCTGCTTTAACTTCTTGCCATGACTTATGCTCGCCGCGCTGCAACTCTGCGCGACGCTCCGTTAGCACGTCTTCATGCCATGCAGGGCTTGGGTTGTAGTTTGGCTCGCGACAAAGTGAGTCCCATAGCTGTTCCATAGCCTGAATGCGCTCTGCCAAAGGGCGATCTGCAAGTTCGGTAACCAGTGACATAAAAATCTCCGCGATTGCACCTGACGAATAGTGCTCAAAGCTTAGCACTAGCCACCCTGTTCCGTCCCCCAAAAACACTAGGCTGACTCGCCCTGCTTAGGATTCGCTTTATTAAAGGTTGCCCAGTTAAATTGTTATAGTATAACATCACCAACAATTTCAAACGCCGTCTACCGTTTTTACCATCAGTGGGCAGGCAATCCGTTTTGCGTATAGCTGTGGAGATACACATGTTCAGTATGAAAAAAACCCTTTTATGTTTGGCGATTACCGCCGCCAGTCACTCGGCATTTGCGCAGTTGCAAGGCGTGGTGCGCGATGAGCAAGGCCAGCCAATTAGTAACGCCAAGCTCGATGTAGTGGGTTCTAACCTGCAGATTCGCACCAATGCCCAAGGCGAATTCAGCCTGCCACCGCAGGTCAATGGCGAGGTAGAGTTGCATGTAAAAGCGCCTATGTTTATGCACAAAACCTTTCATCTGGCGCAGGGCGATCAAGCCGTCGATTTGGTATTGCGCAGCACCGCCATAGAAGTGGTGAATGTGGTCGGCCTGCCCTGGCACGCCTCCAATATGGAATCGGCGCAACCGGTGACGGTATTGGGCGGCGATACCCTGCGCGAGCGTCAGGCATCTACCTTGGGTGAAACCCTCAAAAATGAAGTGGGCGTGCACTCCAACTATTACGGCCCAGTAGCCAGCAGCCCGATTATTCGCGGCCTTGAAGGCCCGCGTGTGCTCATCACCCAAAATGGTTTGGATGCGGGTGACGCCTCCCGTGTTGGCGCTGACCATGCGGTCGCAACCGAAGCCTCAACCGCGCGCCAAATCGAAATTCTGCGCGGCCCCGCGACTTTGTTTTACGGCAGCGGTGCAATTGGTGGCGTGGTGAATATTGTTGATGACCGCGTACCCCAGGGGCTGGATACCTATGGCGAGTGGCGGCTTGAGCGCGATTCGGTCGCCAACGATAAACTCGTCTCCGCCAGCGGCAATACCGGTGTAGGCAATGTCGGTTTGCATTTGGATGGTTTTTGGCGCGAATCCGAGGATTACAAAATTCCCGGAGCTGCAGAGCTGGAAACCCATGAAGAACACGAAGAGGAAGACCATGAGGATCACGATGATGATCGCTTGGCCAACTCGGCAACAGAAGCCAAAGGTTTTAATCTGGGCACCAGTTACATATTGGATGAAGGTTTTGTCGGCGTTTCCTACGGCCACTTGGAGCGTCAATACGGCATTCCCGGCCACGGCCACGAAGGTGAAGAAGTGGATGTTTACGCGGATTTAAAACAAGACCGCGTGCAATTTCTAAGTGAACTGTCACTGGATCACGATATTTTCAGCGCAATTAATACTCGTTTTGGTTTTACCGATTATCAGCACAGTGAAATCGAAAACGGTGAAATCGGCACCACCTTTAATAACGAAAGTCAGGAAGCGCGCATCGATCTATTTCACCACCCCATCGCCGATTGGCGCGGCGCATTAAGCCTGCATTTTAAACACGCGGATTTTTCAGCCGTCGGTGAAGAAGCCTTTACCCCGCCCAGTGAAACCAACACCCTTGCCATCGCCCTGATGGAAGAGCGTCACTTTGGCGATGTGTTAGTGCAATTAGGTGCACGCATCGAACAAGTGAAAATTTCTGCCGATAATTTTCAAGTCGATTTGAATGACCATGACCACGACGAAGGCGAGCATGAAGATGAATACCTAAGCGTATTCTTCATCGACCAAAAATCTACCCCGTTTAGCGCCTCCGCCGGATTGGTGTGGGATTTCACTCCAGGCTACAACATCGCACTCTCTTACACCCATGCCGAACGCTCGCCGTCTGCCGCCGAATTATTATCCTTCGGCCCACATATAGGCTCAGGTTTATATGAAGTAGGTGCGCTGCTGCAACTAGTGGAAGATGAACCGGGTGAATTTCATTTTGATTTAGCGCGCGCCGATGTCGAGCTGGAAACATCTAACAACATCGATCTTTCGCTGCGTAAATTTGAAGGCGATTTCGGTTTTATTTTCAATGCGTTTTACAACCGCATCGACAATTATTACTACCTCGCCGAAACCGGCATGACCTACGAGAGTGAACATGATCACGGCGACGAAAATGAAGCCGATGAACATGATCACGGCAGCGAGTTACCGGTATTTATTTATCAAGCGCGCGACGCCGACTTGTACGGATTTGAAGGTGAAATTATTTGGCAATTAAATGCACCATTTAAACTCAGTCTCACCAGCGATTACATCCGCGCGCAATTAGATGAAGGTGGCGATTTGCCGCGCATTCCGCCCTTGCGTGTCGGCGCGCGCGCTGAATATGCGCTTGGCAACTGGCGCGCAGAACTCAGCGGCCAACATTATTTTGAACAAGACCAAACCGCCGCCTTCGAAACCAGTACACCCGGTTACACACTAATGGATGCACAACTGAGCTATCAAATGCGCAGCGACCTGAAAATTTTCCTCAAAGGCCATAACCTCACCAACGAATATGCGCGTGTACATGCCTCATTCCTGAAAGACAAAGCGCCGCTGCCCGCTCGCTCATTTGCCTTGGGTATTAGCGGCAACTTTTAAACGCCAGCTGTCCTAACGCTCACTAACTGTCATACCCGCGAACGCGGGTATCCATAACTATTATTTAAAATTAGTCAAAAGGTAATCAAGAAAATGAAAAACAATTCATTATCCAGCCTGACATTGCTGCTTATTGCCGCACTTCTCAGCGGTTGCGGCGGCAGCGATACCAACATCGTTGAGCGAGATCCCATTCCTATAGAAAAAGATCATGACCACAACATTGAAAACCCACCAAAAGGTCGCTTATTAATTTCCACCAAAGATCAGGCCAAAGTGAGCGTGATCGACATTAAAGAAAAGAAACTACTGCACGAAGTTACGCTAAGTGAAACACCCAGTGCACTTTATGCAAGCCCAAATAATCGCTACGGTTTTGTATTGCAACGCACCGCTGATCGCGTTGATGTGGTTGATGGCGGCTTGTGGCAAGAAAATCACGGCGATCATCTGCATGACTACCAACAAGCGCCCAGGCAAATGTTATTCAGTACCAATAAAGCGCGCCCAACCCATTTCACTGGAACAGATAAACAATCAGTGATTTTTTATGACGGCAATAGCGCAACAGCAACTCCTGCGAGCGTAGGTGTATTTACCGAAGCCGATATAGCAAACAATACTGCGGGAACTCTACTCGAATACACCACCCATATGCACGGTGCCGCACAGGGGCGCGGTGAATATTTAATTTCCACGGTGCGCGACCCGGCAACTACCAGCACTCTGCCCGACCGCGTTGCAGTGTATCGCGCGCACAATGGCTATTTTGTGGATGAAACCATCTTCAGCGAAACCTGCCCCGGTCTGCACGGCAGCGCGCAAAATGAAAACCAAATCAGTTTTGGTTGCACCGATGGTGTATTAGTCATCACCCAAGCAGGTGACACTTTTACCGCGCGGAAAATTGCCAACCCTACTAACTTCACTGGCACAACCCGAATAGGCACATTGGTTGGTGATCACACTGTTAAAGAGTTTATCGGCATTGCCGCCGGACAGTTTTTTGCGATCAATAGCAGCACAAACAGCATCGCCGCAATTAACTGGATTGACACCAGTGTTACAACCACCGCTAGCGCGATCGCTTATGATTTTGCCGAGGAAGGCAAATTGTTCGTGATTCTAGACAACCAAGGCAAGCTAACAACGTTGAACACCGCTGATTGGAGCGTAAAAAAACGTGTTCAGGCCATTAGCAGCAACCTCGCCGCCTTACCGGTGGGCAGTAAGTTTGAACTGGCACTAACACCTGGGCATATCGCGTATGTGAGTGACCCTATCGCCAATCAAATTAAACAAATTGATCTGGAAAAAGCGGAGGTGACCGATACTATTCAATTGGATTTTGTGCCGAATAAAATCACTTGGCTGGGTATTGCAGAACCGGCAACGGATAAACACAATCACTAATGAATCAGAGGGGCGCACTTGGCGCCCCTCAGGATGAAAACGACGTAACACGCTATTCTGAATATACCAAGCTGGGCATAGATTGATTTAATTAGATATTCACGTGACAAGGAGAGCTACAATCGTTAGTGAGACGATTTAACAGGGAGATAAGGACACCATGAAATCGATCCATCACGCAAGCACTGACAACATCAATCAACTCGCCCCAAAACAAAATGCTGCCGCATTGGCAAGCGATGAAGCAGAAAACATCGCGCAGCATTTTTCCCACTATTTAAAACCACAAATTGCCAAATCTGACCCGTTAAAACAGGAAGTGTACAAACTTCGCTATCAAGTTTATTGCGAGGAATTACATTTTGAGGAAACCAATGCAAAACATATCGAACAAGACGAGTTTGATAGCCGCTCAATTCACTGTTTTATTCGCCACATCAATTCAAATGCACTCGCCGGGACACTGCGGGTAATCGCCACCCGCAATGCCGATGAACTTTTACCTATGGAAAAGTTTTGCCCACAGGCGATTACCGATGAAAATTTGCACCCCCGAAATTTTCCCGCGCACCAGATATGTGAAGTCTCGCGGCTGGCAGTGCCGCTCACGTTTAGAAAACGGCAGGTAGATCAATTCAGCGGCGGCGCCATAGGGGCAATTAATGAACAAATGTTTTCCACACAAGAGCTGCGCTTTTTTCCTTACATTGCCGTCAGCTTGTATTTATCCGCAATTGCCCTGTGCCACAAAAGCAGAATTCGCCATGTGTTTGTAATGATGGAACCCAGGCTAGCACGCAGCTTGAATTTTGTTGGCATTCACTTCACCCAAATTGGCGCACCGGTGGAATACCACGGCAAACGCGCCGCATATTATGTGGATATCCGCCAACTGCGCAAAAAAATGAGTATTGGTTATCGCAAATTATTGGCGATGATAGAGAAGGAATTATTTAGTTAAATTCTGCAAAATCACCCGCGGCTCAGCAACAGGCACCAATTTTCCATCGCGCAATTGAATTGCTTGCGATGCGCCCATGCTGGGCCAGATTTTTAATTCATGGCCTTTTTTCCGCAGTGCCTGTTGGATTTCAACCGGCATGGCCGATTCTACAAATAATAGATTCGGATTCCACTGCTGATGAATACGCGCTTGCGCCATCGCCTTTTCTACCGGCATAGAGTCATTCAGCGCATACAACAAGGTTTGTACTACTTGCGAAATAATCGTCGGGCCACCGGCTGCGCCGAGTGTCATTACCGGCTCGCCATTTTTAAACACCAGTGTCGGGCTCATACTGGACAGTGGCCGTTTGCGCGCCGCAATCGCATTTGCATCTGAGCCCACCAAGCCAAAGGCATTGGCAGCGCCGACTTGTGCAGAAAAATCATCCATTTGATTGTTCAATACCACACCGGTGCCGGGAATAACCACTTTACTGCCAAAACTGGTATTGACTGTAGATGTAATCGCCACCCAATTGCCGTCAAGATCTGCAGCGGCAATATGGGTAGTGTGTTTCTGCATCAAATGCTGAATATCCACATCTGGATTGCCTGCGGTGATATCCGCTGTGGTTTTTTCCAAACTGATTTTTTGTGCTATAGCTTTTGCATAGCGTTTATCCGCGATACTCAACGGCACCTTGGTAAAATCACTATCACCCAACCAGTGCGCGCGATCGGCAAAAGCAAACTTCATCGCCTCGGCCATTAAATGGTAGCGCTCCGCTGGGGCTAATTTATTTAACTCAAATTGCTCAAGAATATTTAAAATTTGCGCAACATGCACACCGCCGGAACTCGGCGGCGGAAAACCATAGAGTGTATAACCGGCAAATTCCGACACAATCGGCTTACGCATTTTGATCTGATAATTAGCAAAGTCTTTACTGGTGATCATGCCGCCATTAGCAGCCATCCAACGCCCGGTTTTTTTCGCAAAATCACCGCTGTAAAAATAACTAGAACCCTGTTTGGCAATGGAGCGATAAGTTGCCGCCAAATCTTTTTGTTGCAGCAGTGAAAAGGCGGATAGCGGTTTATTATTTTTATCCAAATAAATTGCTGCGCTCGCTGGAAATTTCGCCAAATTATCCGTCGTTGCTGTTATGCGCTCTGCCAGTGCAGGTGAAATTGGAAAGCCTTTTTCGGCCAAATCTGCCGCCGGTAAAATCACCTCGCGAAATGTTAATTTTCCGCCCAGCTTTTGCAATTTATCAAACGCCGCAACTGAACCGGGAATGCCTGCCGCCAACGCGCCAGTGCGGCTCAATTCCGGATTGGCTTTACCATCCACCACAAACATATCGCGTGTTGCCGCCGCCGGCGCCATCTCGCGGCCATCAATTGCAAATATTCGGCCATCGGCCATGCGCACTAAAATAAAACAACCGCCGCCAATGCCGGAGTTGTGGCCATCGACCACACCGAGCGTAAACGCAGCGGCAATCGCTGCATCAATCGCATTACCGCCCCGCGCGATGGTGTCTATAGCGATTTGTGTGGCATAAGGATTGACCGTAGCAACCGCCGCCCGCTCATCGGCACTGACTTGTGCATATTGACTGGGCTGGCCATCAGCCAACACTGGCAGGATTGAAAAAAACGCGCAGACGCCAAGCAATAGGACAACTAACTTTTTCATAACAACAACCAAATTTATGTGAAGTAAAGTGGAGTTTATTACCTGTGAGAGGATTCGGCTACCGTTAAGAATCCCGTCATGGAAATGACTAGCCACATTGGTCTACACTGCAAAAATAATTTATTGCTGTATTCCACCCACCATTGCAAGAATCTTCTAACTATTATTAACTCACCAATCATTATTAACTCACCAACAATTTTTCACTTACTGGCAGGAGTTTACTTATGCGACTAATGACAAGGGCGTTATTGCTGAGCGGTAGTGTATTAGCGGCTAACAGCATGCTGACACTACCGAGTGTTGCCGCCGAAGGCATGTGGACTATGGATAATTTGCCCCATACAACATTGGAAAAAACCTACGGTTTTAAACCTACAGCCACATGGCTGCATAAATCCATGCGCAGTGCAGTGCGGCTGGCCGGTGGTTGCTCTGGCTCATTTGTCTCGGCGCAGGGTTTGGTGCTGACCAATCATCACTGCGTGATTGGCTGCATAGAGGATTTATCCAGCGAGAAACAAGATCTGATCAACAAAGGTTTTCTCGCAGAATCTTTGAGTGAAGAAAAGCAGTGCCCCGGCATGGAAGTGAATCGCTTGGAGAAAACCGAAGATGTGACTGCGCGCATGCAAAAAGCGCTCGCAGGTTTGTCGGGCAAAGCATTTAGCGAAGCAAAAAAAGCCGAGCAGTCACTGATTGAAAAAGCCTGCGTCGGAGATGCTGGCGATGAGCGCCGCTGCGATATTGTCGAGCTCTATGGCGGCGGTGAATATCATGTATATCAATATGCCCGCTATCAGGATGTGCGTCTGGTTTTTTCACCGGAATACGCATCTGGATTTTTTGGCGGTGACCCCGACAATTTTAATTTTCCCCGCTACAACCTCGATATGAGTTTATTGCGTGTTTATGATCGCGCGGGCAAGCCACTCGTCAATGCGGATTGGTTTCCTATCAACCCCAAGGGTGCAAAAGAAGGCGAGCTGGTGATGACACTCGGCCACCCAGGCTCGACCCAGCGCCAGTTGACCATGGCGGAATTGGAAACACAGCGTGATCTGGTATTGCCTTTTCGTTTAATGCTTGCCTCTGAATATCGCGGCCTGCTGTTGCAATATTCAACCCAGAGCGAAGAAAAAGCGCGCATTGCACAAACGGAATTAACCATGGTGGAAAATGGAATTAAAGCGCGTACCGGAATGTTTCAAGCACTTCTATCGCCGAGCGTGATGCAACAAAAACGCGAGCAAGAAAATACCTTTCGCGCCTGGGTCAGTAGCGATGCTACACGCACGCAAACCTATGGCGACCCTTGGCAAACATTGAGCGAGACACAAACTGCGTGGCGCAATCTCTACGTCGATTATGTGATGGTGGAAATTGGTTTCGGCGCTATGTCGCAGCAAGTAAATTGGGCGCGGACTCTGGTACGCGGCACGGCAGAAAAAGCAAAACCCGATAATACCCGTTTGCGTGAATTTTCTGATGCCAGTTTACCGGCAGTACAAGCCGGTCTGTTTGCCGAGGTCCCACTCTATTCGGATTTTGAGCGCACCAAGCTCGCTTGGTCGCTGAGCAAGTTGCGTGAAAAGCTCGGCGTTGATAATCCGGTGGTGAAAAGTATTTTGGGCAAACAATCACCAGAAGCCTTGGCCAATGAAATTGTCACTCACAGCAAGTTAGGCGATGCAGCAGTGCGCAAACAATTATGGGAAGGTGGCGTCGATGCGATAAAAAATAGCGATGATCCAGCGATTAAACTCGCCTATTTAATTGATGAGCAGGCGCGAAAATTCCGCACGGATTACGATCAAAATATCGAGCCGGTACAAAAGGCGGCGGCCAATCAATTAGCCAAAGCGCGTTTTGCCTATCAGGGCACGCGGGTTTATCCCGATGCGACTTTTTCACTACGTTTATCCCACGGGGTAATTCGCGGCTGGGAAGAAAAAGGCAAAACAATTGCGCCCTTCACCAACATCGGCGGGCTGTTTGATCGCGCCACGGATTTTGATCCCTTTAAACTGGCGGATAGCTGGATTGCAGCGCAGAAAAAATTGGATAAAAAAACACGCTTTAATCAGGTGTCCACCAACGACATAGTCGGCGGCAATTCAGGCAGCCCGTTAATTAATGCGAAGGGTGAATTAGTCGGTCTGATTTTTGATGGCAACATCAATTCACTGGGTGGCTCGTACTTTTTTGATGAGTCAGTGAATCGGGCCGTATCGGTTCACCCCGCCGCAATGACGGAAGCCTTAAAACAGGTTTATAAGGCCAAGCACTTGGTTAAAGAACTTAAGCTGGACTAACGCAACTCCCGCCCCAAAAAAAAACCTCGCTGAAATTATTTCAGCGAGGTTTTTTTTATAGCCGGAAGTAACTGAATTCTATTATTCTTCAGCGATACAGTAGGCGAGCACTTTATCGATACGGCGACCATCCATATCGACAATTTCCAGCTGCCAGTTTTGTATTACCACTTTATCGCCAGTAGCGGGCATACGCCCCATCAGCAACATAATCAAACCGTTGAGCGTTTGGTAATTGCCCTCTTCCGGCAAATCATCAATCGCCAGACAATCTTTTAAATCCATAATCGGCAACATGCCATCCAATAACAAGGAGCCATCATCACGATGAATCACATAGGCGTCTTCACCCTCACCCAAAATAAATTCGCCGGTGAGCGCTTCCAATAAATCTTGCAGGGTGACTATGCCTTTTAGATCGCCATACTCATCCACTACAAACACCATTTGACTGTGCGACGAACGGAAGAATTCCAACAATTCCATTCCAGTCAATGATTCAGGCACTACGTGACACGGCTGCGCCATGGATTCGAGATCAACGGTGCTGCCACGTATCGCTTCAGCTAATAATTCTTTGGCATTGATAACACCAATTAAATTGTCATTCTGTTTGGTGCATACGGGAAAGCGCGAGTGCGGGGATTTCATCACTCGCTGATAATTTTCTTCCAGTGGCAAAGCGGTATCCAAATACACGATATCTGAACGCGGTACCATTAATGACACTATGCTGCGCGTTTCCAAACGCAATACATTTTTTACCATCGCATGTTCTTGTTGCTCCAACACCCCGGAGCTCGAACCTTCATCCAAAATTGCGTGAATATCCTCTTCGGTGACCTGCTGACTTTGGGTGTGATGAAAACCCATCATGCGCATCAAGGCGCGGGTAGAGCCCGATAAAAAATACACAAACGGCTTGGTGATAATAGCGAGCATCTGCATTGGTTTTGCCACAAAACAGGCAATACGTTCAGCGCTAAGTTGGCCGATACGTTTGGGCACCAATTCACCTACCACTATCGACAAATAAGTCACCACAACTACCACTAAAATGGTGGCGAAATTATCACTGAAATTAACGGGCACGCCGAAAGTTTGCAGCCAGAGCGCAAACGGCTCAGCGAGAATCGATTCACCAAAAATACCATTCATGATGCCGATTGAAGTGATGCCAATCTGCACCGTAGATAAAAACTGGGTGGGGTCTTCCGCTAAGCGCAACGCGACCTGCGCCGAGCTATTGCCCTTGGCGGCAAGTGCCATCAAACGGGATTTTTTTGCAGTGACAATGGCGATTTCAGACATCGCAAAAAGACCGTTCAAAACGATCAAGCCGAGCAATACAAAGATTTCCATGGAACCCTACTGGAAGAGCGCAAACACGCGGGAGAGCGAGTATAACACCAGCACCCACGCACTACGCCAGCCCAGCCTCCGATGGCTATCACCATTGCGCGATTCTGTTTTACTGATCCGATTGCCTTTATTGATGATAAGAATTATCATTAGCGCCATATTATCATTACCATTATCAATGCCATCCACAGCAGTTACCGATGCACTCAAAACACGCTTCTCTTATTTCTTTGCTGCTCGTTATCGGTGCTCATGCCGGGGTATTTGCAGCAGTGATGCTATCCAAGTCTGAGCCCAAGCCCGTTGAAATCGTGATTCCCACCATTCAAGGCATGTTGGTTATGGCTGAACCGGAACAGGCACCCCCACCTCCGCCAGAACCCCTGCCACCACCGGAAAAAAAGCCTGAACCCAAACCAACACCAAAACCGCCACCCAAGGCGCCACCTTCGGAACGCGCGGTCAAAGCACCAGAACCTGAGCCACCACCACCGGTAGAACAGCCAGCGGAACCAAAACCGGCAGAGCCTGCCCCCCCGGCACCTATAGTTCCACCCCGTGCAGAAGCCGGGCAGCTGAGTAATCCGGCACCTGTGTACCCCAGTTTATCGCGCCGGTTGCGCGAGCAAGGTACGGTGATATTAGAAATATTAATTAAAGCCAATGGCACTGTAGGCGAGATCAAAATCAAACAATCCAGCGGTTTTAAACGCTTGGATGAGACCGCCGTAAAAGCTGTAAGCCGCTGGCGTTACCTACCGGCGACGCAAGGCGGCAAAAAAATTGATTTTTGGTACGAACAGCCGGTTGAATTTAATTTGCGCTAATTCTTTCGCTTTTTAACTTTTCATTTTTCTATCTTTATTTTTCTATCTTTTATTTTCTATTGTTTGTAGTCAGAGGTTTTTATGGATTCACCTTATGGTATTGCCTCCATTTGGCAGCAGGGCGATCTGCTGATCAAAGGCGTTGCGATTATGTTGTTAATTATGTCCATCGCCAGTTGGTGGGTAATTGTCGTGCGCGCTTGGGGCTTATGGCGTTTACGTCGCCCTGCGCAGGGCTTAAATGATTTTTGGCACGCACAAAGTTTTGCAGAAGGTTTGCGCACGCTCGGTGAAGATCGCGCGACGCCCTTCCGTCATTTGGCTGAGGAAGGTCAAGCGGCACTTGATCATCACAGCAATCACAAAACCGATTTACACGGCCACTTGCCCCTCGCCGAATGGCTGACCGCTTGTTTGCGCGGCTCGATTGACGAAAGTGCCGAGCGCCTACAGCGCGGCCTGGCGATTCTTGCCTCGGTTGGCTCTACCGCGCCGTTTGTGGGTTTGTTTGGCACTGTATGGGGGATTTATCACGCACTGGTTGGGATTGGTATTTCCGGCCAAGCGAGTATCGATAAGGTTGCAGGGCCAGTGGGCGAAGCCCTGATCATGACGGCGTTTGGTTTGGCGGTCGCTATTCCTGCGGTACTGGGTTACAACGCCCTCACCCGCGCCAACAAAGGTGTGCTCAATAAACTCAACCGTTTTGCACATCAACTGCACGCTTATTTTATTACCGGCAGCCCTATGCAAAATAAAGGTACGATCACCAAACTCACTCCACGTAAAGAGGGTTAAGCCATGGCCTTCGGCGGTGGACTCGACGACGATACAGAGGTAATGAACGAAATCAACATGACACCCTTAGTGGATGTGATGTTGGTATTGTTGATTATCTTCATCATCACAGTGCCGGTATTGACGCACTCGGTAAAGGTAGATTTACCCAGAGCAGATAACACCCCCAATGAATTAAAACCGGAAACGGTAAACCTGGCAGTGAACGCTGAAGGACAAATTTATTGGAATGAAAATCAGGTAAATATGGAAGAGCTGGAAGTGCGCCTGTTAACCGCAGCCGCGCAACAACCGCAGCCCGAAGTGCATATTCGCGGCGACAAAGCAGTCGCCTATGAACATGTGATCAAAACCATGGCGGCAGTACAGCGATCAGGCATTTTAAAATTAGGATTTGTCACCGAACCCGGCAATTAGCCGGGTTTGTTGTTAATGGGCATTGTTATTGGGAATTGTTACTGGGTAATGGATTTTGGCTGGGACTCCAACCGCCAGGGTTTGCCATCGCAAATCGCGTAACTTGAACAACCAGGCTGACAGCCGCGACAAGGTAAGCGCGCTGGGGTGGTAGTATCAGCTGCAGTATTAGGCTTTTGTGACATAGAATCTCCGCAATAAACTCACTGAATTGATGTGACCTTTGCTCTATACGTAGAGCGCGAGTATTTAGGTGTGTGAAGAGCACCGATTGAGACAACACTATGCAGCAGGCATCCCCCGCCGAGATCCACCAGAGCACCAGCCACCGCAATATCATTCGCTTAGCGATTCCCATTATTCTGGCTAATGCCGCCGTTCCTTTGTTGGGTTTGGTGGATACTGCCGTGATTGGCCATAACGGCACCAGTGCAGATTTGGGTGCGATTGCGTTTGGCTCATTGATATTTTCATTTGTGTATTGGGGCTTTGGTTTTCTGCGCATGGGCACCAGCGGTTTTACCGCACAAGCTGCCGGCGCAGGCGATCACAACGAAGTGCGCGCTGCCTGTTTGCGCGCGTTATTGCTCGGCACAGCCATTGGCCTGAGTTTGATCATCGCCCAATACCCGCTAAAGCATTTTGCCCTCTGGTTACTGGATGGCAGCAAGGCTGTCGAACAGGGTGCGGCAGAGTATTGGCAAATCCGCATTTGGGGCGCACCCGCTACACTCGGCACCTATGCGATTGTGGGCACGCTGATCGGTTTGGGGCAGACGCGAAAGCTGCTCTGGTTACAACTTTTACTCAATGGCCTGAACCTATTACTTGATGTTATTTTTGTAGCAGGTTTTGATTGGGGTGTGCGCGGCATTGCGCTGGGGACGTTAATTGCTGAATGGATCAGTTTTGTTGTCGGCGCCATTATTTTGTTTAACCTTCTGCGACCTGAGCATCGCGCACCCTTTGCGATCTGGCCCGCTATTTTTCAACGCACCGCCATTGTCCGCACCCTGAAAACCAACAGCGATATTATGTGGCGCACCCTATTTATGCTCGCGGGGTTTGGGTGGTTCGCCAATCAAGGCGCACAATTTGGCGACACAACCCTTGCCGCCAATCATATACTGCTGCAATTTATTTCATTCTCGGCGTTTTTTCTGGATGGTTTTGCCTTTGCGTTGGAATCGCTGATTGGCAAAACCATGGGCGCCAAAAATCGTAAATTATTTGATCGCGCGATTATCGCCTCAACACAAATTGCAGCGTTTAGCGCCTTGGGTTTAATGTTGATAGTGGGCTTAGGCGGAAGCCAGTTCATCCATTGGCTAACACCAATAGCAACAATACAAAATGCGGCGCAGAATTATTTGCCCTACGCCGCAATTTACATTCTGGTTTCATTTGCCGCGTTTCAATTGGATGGCATTTTTATCGGCGCTACCGCGAGCCGCGCCATGCGCAATGCCGCGCTGATATCACTGCTGATATTTTTAAGCGCCGCAGAAATTTTGACCCGCACGGCAGGCAACCATGGCTTATGGCTTGCTTTTATTATCTACGTAATCGCTCGGGCCATTTGCCTTGGCTATTACCTACCGCAGCTGCGGCGACAAATTTGAAAATGCTATGCACCGATATATTTTCAAACTTGCCGCGACCTTATTTCACCATTGGAATAAACACATTTTTCGCCGCAGGTCGCGCAAGAATACCTGTTACATAGCTGCGCAATGGACTGTCTTTATGGACAAGATCTAAATTGTGTGGCCCATTCACCAAATAATTAATCACTGGTACAAGCAAAATATCCGCTAAGGTAAATTGGTTTCCCACCAAAAAAACTTTCGCACCTAGTTGCTGTTCCAAAATGCCGACTACCTGAATCACGTCAGGAATAGCGGCAGCAACAATGTCCTCACGCACACTGCCATCGGGTCCTTGGGGATATAAAAACTCCGACAGAAAATTGCGCACTATGGCCTTATCAACATACGCAGTGATTGCCGCACACCACTGATCCACTTCTGCTTTTTGCCACGCATCCTGCGGCTGCAAGCGGGCTTGGTTGTACTGATTATCCAGATAACGGCAAATGCTTTGTGTCTCATAAAGTGGACGACCAGCATCTAATAATACCGGCAACTTGCCAAACGGATTAATCGTCTTTAAGGCGGGGCTGCGCCAGATGTAATCCTGGCCATCGACCACCGAATTCAAGGTGTAAGCTAAACCAATTTCTTCGCAACAAAATTGCACCGCACGGGTAAAGGTACTGAACTGCACACCTACTATATGAATTTGATGACTCATCGATAACTCCTTCGTAATGGTTTACTAAAAACTGTTTTTCCTTGGCAATCTTCTATCGCCACCATAATATGATCAAGAACATATTTTAAACCGGAGGTACACCATGGCATGGAAAGAGTCACACAAGCAGGAGTCGCGCGAGCGGATCGTTAATGCGGCGGCTGAATTATTTACCCGTAAAGGTTTTAATCAGGTCGGTATAGATGAGGTCATGACGCAGGCAGGTTTGACACGCGGTGCATTTTACGCCCACTTCAACTCCAAAATTGACCTGTACGAAGAGGCAATCATCGCGGCGGGAAACGCAGCGGCACAGCATTTTAGTGAGCATGTAACTGACACCAATAGCATCATTAATCATTACTTAAGTGAAGGTCACCTTACTTCTACCAGCATTCGCTGCCCTCTGCCCTGTTTGGTAAGCGATGTCGCCCACGATGATGAACGGGTAAAACAGATCTATACCCGCCTCTATAAAGGTTTTACCAAACACCTCGGCAGCAATAATGGTGGTGCAGAAGATGAAGACAATGCGCTACTCCAATCCGTACTGATGATTGGAGGCATGGCACTGGCGCGCAGCCTCACGGATAAAACACTCGCAAAAAAAATCTTATCCCTGAGCAGTAAAGCTGCACAGCAAATTAAACCCAAGTGATGTGTATAAACGCCACCAAAAGACTCATCGCGCCAGCGCAATTTTGCTCGCCGTGCATCTAGCCTTGGTGCTGTTGTAAATATTTTTTGGTGAGCGCCATAAAACGTGGGGTTGGGCCTACATCTTCGTAAATCGCATCGCCCATTTCATCGGTCGCCACTACTTTTGTGCCCTGTACATAGGGCAAGCTGGCCTCAAGTTGCCCTAAGGCGGCCGAGAGTAATTCACTGATTAATTGTTCTTTGGAACGCTTGGGGTACATCTCAGCCAGCGCAGCCAGACGCGCCGCATCCTCCACCAACAGATGCACCGCGTAGGTCTCTTTGGTTAATTTACCTTGCGCGTGCGCTTCCCATTGTGCAACCAGTTCTTGTAAAAACATAACCGCAACCTCTCGTTCGCCAGAAGGACCAGGATGTAAAAATCTGCTGCGCGCTAAGGATTTTTACAGCCTCTTATGAGTGTAGTTGAAAGTAGCTCAGGCATCTCAACCGCTGAGCTTGCGCCCCTGAAAACTCACATTATTTAATGCGTATCAGATGCTGCACATTCAGTGCCAGCCTTAATCACCTGCGCCAAAATCTGCACGTACTTATCCATCTCAATCGCTTCAACCTGCGCGTAACCCAGCATCAAACCATTGCGCAGGACTTTATCGGTTGCCAATTTACTGAGCGGTTGCGCGTAGACACCCTGCGCTAATAGCGCTTGGCTAATGACAAGATCATTACTCTGTTCGGGTAAGGCGATGGTGAGATGAATACCGGAAGACCCGCCATAAATAGTGACGCTATCGCCGAGATATTTTTCAATCGCATTCACTAATGCATCGCGCCTCGCTGCATACAAACGGCGCATTTTTTTCAGATGCTGGGCAAAATGCCCGGCGCGTAAAAATTCTGCCAGCGCCAATTGGTCAGCGCTGCGACCACGTAAATGCCCCAAGCGCAACATACCGTAAAACGCGGCGGCCAAACCCTTGGGCACCAACATAAAACCAATGCGCAATGCGGGAAATAAGGTCTTACTAAACGTACCGAGATAAATCACCGGCGCATCCTCTACCAAACCTTGCATCGCTGGTAGCGGTGGGCCATCGCGGCGGAATTCACTGTCGTAATCATCTTCAATAATTAACGCGCCCACACGCTGGGCGGATTCGATCAAGCTCATGCGCCGCTCGATACTCATCACACTGCCCAGTGGGAATTGATGGGAGGGTGTGGTGTAAATAAATTTAGGTGGGAAATCATTCCAATCCGATTCACTGGGCGCTATGCCCTGCTCGTCCACCGCAATACCGCGCACATGTAATTCGGCCGCCTTGAGCGATTGAAACGCGCCGCCGTAACCAGGGTTTTCAATCCAGACTGTATCGCCCGCATTGGCCAGTGCATGGGCACAAATACCCAGACTTTGTTGGGTGCCATCGGTAATAAAAATTTGCGCTGCGGTACAGCGTACACCGCGCGTCGTGGTGAGATGGTCGGCAATGGCATTGCGTAACTCTGGCTCACCGGCAACATCGGCATAATCGAGCTGTTTATAACTCAGCTTGCGCCAACTGCGCTCCACACAACGGCGCCACAACGGCAGGGGAAAATCCGCGAGGGAGGGAACACCCGGCATAAAAGCGGTAAACGCACCGTGTGGATCAACCGGCCAAGGCGTTAACTGCGCCCGCGTTGAAATCGCGCGTGTTGCACTGTTTGCCTCATCGACAAGATGGCGGCCAGCACAGACTCCCTTTGCCACCCGCGTGCTGCCACCTTGGGTCTGCAACAAACCTTCAGTCACCAATTGTTCATAGGCATAAAGCACCGTGTTGCGTGCGACCTTGAGTTCCGCCGCCAGCGAGCGAGTGCCCGGTAACTTTGCATCGGCGACAAGATGCCCATTCAAAATCGCCTCGCGCAAACAGCCATATAAACGCCGCTGCTGGGATAATCTCAAGCCGCTATGGGCAGGCTGATATTGATCGAACAAGAGTTGGTAATCCAAAAAGTGGCTCCAAAAAATTTATCAATAATGGATCTTATTATAGAGCCAATGGCAGATTAACCTAGCAACTCCCTCTACTGCGATTAACAAGGAACACCATGAACAACTCGCACACTACCGCACCATCGCCCCGTACCCGCATTCGCCGCATTCCCGAATTGGCCAGTTATGAGCGCGATGCGCTGTACCAGATTATCGATGAAAGCTATGTCTGCCATATCGCCTTTCACGATGGCGAAAGCAGCCACTGTATTCCCACCGCCTGTTGGCGTGAAGGGGATTTTTTATATATCCACGGCTCTAATGGCGGGCGCTTGACCAAGATACTGTTAGGTGGGCGTCAGGTGTCGATTGCAATTACTCATGTGGATGGTTTGGTGCTGGCAAAATCGGCGTTTAGCCACACCATGAATTACCGCTCGGCGGTGATTTACGGCGCGTTTGAATTAATTGAAGGACGTGAACAAAAACTGGCAGCGATGGATGTATTTATGGACAAGATAGCCGCAGGCCGCAAACAGGAAGCACGCCCCGGTAACGATAAAGAATTGGCAGCAACCAGTGTGCTGCGGATTTCACTCGTTGAAGCTGCAAGCAAAATCAGCAACACCTTGCCGGTGGATAAAGAAGAGGATTTGGATTTGCCGGTATGGGCAGGCGTTTTACCCTTGCGGGTGGCTCATGGCGAACCTATTCATGCCAATAATGATGGCTTGGCTACGCCGGACTATGTAAAGCAGTGGAAAGAAAAGAAGTAACCATTGAAGGAGAACAGCATAATCAGGAGCGCACCAATTTAACTTTTGATGCGCTCCGAACCTACTTACTGGTTAATGGCTTAATAATCTCCTCGTTTTTCGCGCGACCGTATCGCCGCTGCTTTATGTAAAACCTTCCATTTGGCTCGCTCATCAATACGCTCAAGCGCGGTTTGTTGACTGCGCCTGACTTCACGCAATAATTTCTGATAATTAAGCAAACGATCAGCATCTATCACATCTCGCACGGCGCAGTCAGGTTCGTCTTGATGTTTACAATCACGAAAGCGACAACTCAGCGCCAGAGTTGCTATGTCATCAAATGCAAGATCAAGGGATTCCTCATCAACATCCGGGCTCCAGCTACGCAGTCCGGGCGTGTCGATAATACAGGCGCCTGCTGTGCACTGATGCAGTGAACGAGCTGTTGTCGTGTGTCGCCCCTTACTATCATCTTGGCGTACAGCTCCTGTAATTTGCGCACTGGATGTCAGCGTATTGGTCAAGGTAGATTTTCCTGCTCCCGACGACCCCAACAGCACCAGCGTTTGTCCTGAATTCAACCATGGAGCTAAGGTCACTACCGTATTTTCACTCAGTGCATTTACGGCAACAATCGGTATTTGAGCGGGAATTCGCTGTTTTATATGCTCTAACTTTTCAGCAACATCCTCTGCAATATCCAGTTTGGTTAACACAATTACAGGCATCACTTGTGCTGCTTGCACTATTGCAAGATAACGCTCCATGCGGCGCAAATTAAAATCATGATCCAAGCCCATGACCAACAGTGCTGTATCGACATTAGTTACCAAAAGCTGGCGTGTTCCCTCGTGTTTACGCCGTGCAATTTGAGTCACAGGCTCCACACATTGACTAACCCAGTACTCATTATTGGGGCGAGGCTCTACCAGCACCCAATCACCAACAGCAAGGCTTCCTCCCACACTTGGCAAAACGCGGACCCGACATTCAGATTGTCCGCTATGCGCCAGCATCCATTCGCGTTGAATTTCAATAATACGTGCCGGAAATGTAGCTGTAGCATGAGACTCCAGCATTAATAACTGTTGTGCGATATAAGGAGTAAGACCAATAACACGCAGAGATTCAAAATCGATTTCGATCATGATAAAAAACTTCCAATATCGTTAAGCTCGAAACACGAGCAAATACGTCGCAGTGAATGCGACATTAAAAAACGAAATGAAAGTCGGCGCACAATTACGTGGCCATTAAGAATCCCGAAAAACGAAAATAAAGGCGAGTAATCAGGCAGCCGACACAAGAGCAATATCAAAGACGGTCATAATTGAAGCTCCTATGTGGATTGATGAAATAATCTGAATCGAATAATCGGCAGTCTGTCACTGCAACTTTAATGAGTCAACGCACCGTTACAACTCATTACAAAGAGAGAATGACAAAAACCATATTGAAAAAGACAGAAGATGTTGACTCTATTGTTAACTTTCATAGAGCCAACACCTGTCACATTACGCACGGCGCTTGCGCAAATCCAACACCAGTGCAACCACTACATAGAGCACAACCACCGGAACCAAGCCAAACAGCACGGCGGTTTGCAATTGCGCCAAATACCCCAGTGACAAGGTCATCGCAATCAAAATCCATACATAGGCGGTATAGAGCGCAAGAAATAACAAACCTTCTATACGGTTGAGCGATGCACCAATAAAAAATAACGGTAAACACAGTGCCGCTACACCGAGCATCACCGGAATATCGAAGCTCGCCAGTTGTTCACCGGCCAATAAAGGGGTGGGCGAGACTACGCCAGAAATACCCAATACACAGAGGATGTTAAAAATATTACTGCCCACTACGTTGCCTACGGCTATATCGCGCTGGCCCTTCATAGTGGCCACTACCGATGTCACCAGCTCAGGTAAGGAGGTGCCCACTGCAACAATGGTTAAACCTATAACGGCTTCATTGATACCCCAAGCAGTCGCTAGCTCTACCGCACTTTGTACCAACCAGCGCGCGCCCAGTACCAAGAGCACCAAGCCAACAATCACCAACAGTATGTTTTGCCACATGGGAACGTTGGTTTTAAGCATTTCTTCTACTTCTTCATCCACTACATCAACACCCTTTTTCTTGCCCTGATAAAACAGGAAAAAGGTGTAGCCAAACAGGCCTGCCGCCAGAATGCCCGCTTCAACGCGACTGATGCTGCCGTCATAAGCCATAAATACCGCCAGCGCCGATAAGGCCACCATAATCGGCACGTCTTGACGAATCAGCTGACGGGAAATTAACAGCGGCGATATAACCGCAGAAAGGCCGAGAATAAAGAGGATGTTCATAATGTTGCTGCCCACCACATTAGCGATGGCCAATTCCGCTTGCCCAGAGTAAGCAGCCTTCACGCTCACCGCCAATTCCGGCGCACTGGTGCCAAACGCCACTACCGTGAGACCAACCACCAATGCCGGCACACCAAAGTTAGACGCGAGGCGCGCAGCCCCTTTGACCAACACATCGGCACCAACTACTAACAGCACTAAACCAACCACTAACAACAACCAGGTCATGGGTAACTCCAGGGTGAAAAATTTTGCCCAGCTTATAGAGATCATCCATAAAATCAAATCCCAATTGATAAATCTTATCGTTCAAAAAAAACGGAGCCAACTGACGCTGACTCCGGTTTTAGTGTTGATGAGCAAGAGGAAATTAATTACCCCACAGATCCTTCAACAAGGTGGTTTTACGCGCATCAAAATTCAGCCAGGTTCCCCAGCCAGAGGGATTGCTGTCTGGATCGTGAGAATGCAAATACCATCCACCGGTATCACCTGATTCTGGATTGATTGACCAATAACAGGCTTGGATCTTTTTCTCTTTCATATAGCTCACAAATGCCTGCTGCCATTGTTGATCAACATTGGTGGTGATGTGGCTCCAGCGACTGCGATCAGCGACTGAACCTTTTGCCGGCCAATCCATATTGCCGCCAAATTCGCCCACTACCATTGCAAAACCCTGATCGCGTAGATAACCAAAGTGCTCATCCCAACCCACGCTCAGCTTGGCTTTGTTAATCACTATATTGCAGTCAGAGTTACCCGCTTCATCGCCTTCCAATTCAGTACAGTTAACTTGTGCAGGGTCCATAAATTGTTTTTGTACAAACACCGAAGGTCCATAAGTGTGCGGTGAAAGCACCAAACGATCTTTCGGAATATTTAATGGATTAGCACGTGCACCGTACATGTTCTCACCCCAGTTTGGATTCAGGTCTTCGCTGCCGTGAGGAATTTTTACTCCGCCTGCGGTGGCCGACACACCTTCAACAAAAATCAACACATTGGGGTTAACTGCACTGATCGCTTGATAGGCTTTATCAGAAAGCGCTTTCCACTCGGCCCAGGTGTAATCCCATGGCTCGTTGAAAATGTCGATGCCGATAATATTATCAACCCCCAAAGCGGCTGAAAGTCCGGCAATATCGCGCAAGTTAGCCAGCCATTTGGCTTCGTTGTACTCATGTACCACCACGCCCGCACCACTCACTGGCGCGCAGGAATAGCCTTCGCGTTTGAAGTCGTAGCTTTCGCGATTAGCATCTGCGTAAGGCGGTTTTGCATCTAAACGACCTGCGCGCCAACCCACATAGTTAGAGCAGGAATGGATATCCACAATCACTTCAAGATTGTTTTGATCCGCCAGCTTGATGAAATCCTCCATCGCTTGACGCGCATTTGTTTGGCGCACTGAGGCATGGTTTTTCAGCACGCCGCCCGCTTGAATATCGCCACGCCCTTGTGGGTTATTGGGATCCAACGTTTGCGGTGCTATTGGCAACCGAATCACGTTGATACCCTGAGCTTTAATTTCATTCATCGTCTGCTGAATAGTGCGGCCGGTATTCGCCCACCACATATTGCCCACATACAACTCCATCGGCGCACCGTCGGGATTATTCGCTGCATTTTTGGGTTCATGCTGACCTTCAAGGCCAAACCAGTTGCCGCACCGCACCGGAAATACAGTGCCATTTTTGGTGATGTTACCCGTTGCATCCACGCGGAAGACAGCGCCTGCAGGCACACTGGAGCGGCTCGATGAACTAATCGAGCTAGGTGTACTGGAGCGCGATGAGCTAATCGAACTGCTGATGGAGCTTGGCGTACTTGAGCGCGATGAGCTGACCACACTACTGATCGAACTGGGTGTACTGGAACGGGAGCTGGAAACCGAAGAACTCACCACACTGGATGAATTGGCGCACGCAGTAACACCGTAAGGTGAAGGCTGGCTGGTACAAGTATTGCGCGAAATACAGCTGCGATTATTTTCATAACCCCAACCGCTGGTAGTAGTCACACACAAGGGGTACACGGTGCCGTACCAATTACATTGCTGGACGCAGTTACTAATGCTGCTCGCTGATGAGCTGACCGTTGACGAGCGCGAGGACGACGCAATTGAACTGGGCGTGGATGAACGCGATGACATTGCCGACGCCGAACTGCCTGCACCGCCACATACACTGCCACTCACGGTTGGCTGTTCAAGCGCACCGCCATTTTTATTTAACTGGAAACCAAAACTAGTAGCCTGACCTGGTTGCAGTGTGCCATTCCAACCCATATCAGTTGCGTTATAGGGGTTGCTGCCGGTGAGTTTGGCATTCCATGAACCGGTTAAACGGTTGGTGTTGTACTGCCAGTTCACTGACCAACCATTGATCGGAGCAGCAGTAGAATTGGTGATAGTAATAGTGCCTGTGGCTCCGCTATTCCATTCACTATCAATTTTGTAAACACAGGCGGCTGAGGCTGCGCCGCTGTAACCGGAAGCGACTAAGATACCCAGCGCTGCGACCAAACGCAGGTGGTTTTTGGGTGGTGTAATCATACGTGTCTCCTTGATTGCATAAGAAAAGGGCTGAACGCCCAGTGTGTAGTCATGACACAGGCTTGAATGATTACTGCATGAACGAGGTGGAGAGGCCACGTCAAACATCATTATTTTTATTATTGGATCTGGTGCCTGTACTGGAATGGCCGTGTTATTGATGGCGTCAACACCACCAAAACAGCGCTGTCATTCTCATTTTTATTATGCAGAAGTTCTGCGACTTGATTAACAAACAACCATACCGTTTTATCATTTATCTTATTTTTTATATTCACTATTAATCTCCTGTTACTCCCCTGCGCAATTGAAACACCGAGAATATTCAGTGCAGAAATGTAAATACCATGGCGACTCTGCGACTTCGCAGCTAAGGTTGCACAGACGAATTCACTGTTACAGGACGACCGCAATGACAATAAAAATCCAACCTTCACACTTAATCGCCAGCCTATTGCTAGGCCTACTGGGCACTGCTTCAAGCAGTTTTGCTGCCGATAAACCTTTCACCTGGCCAAAAGGTGCCAAAGCCGCAGTCAACCTCGCCTATGACGATGCGCTAGACAGCCAATTGGATAACGTCATCCCCACCCTCAACAAATACCATCTGCGCGGCACCTTTTATTTAAACGTCGTCAGCCCAACGCTGGTTACTCGTTTAGAAGACTGGCGCGCGGCAGCTAAACAAGGCCATGAATTGGGCAACCACAGTATTTTTCATCAATGCGCCAAAAGCCAACCTGGGCGCGAATGGGTTGCGGAAGATCGCGATCTGGATAAAGTCAGCGTTATTCAAATGCAGGACCAAGTAAAAGTAGCGAACAGTTTTTTACACGCGATCGACGGCAAAACCGAACGTACCTTTACCCCGCCCTGCATCGATTTAAAAGCCGGCGGGGCCAATTATGTGGATGGGTTAAAAAGTGAATTTGTCGCCTTTAAAACCAATTTTGGTGGCGTCACACCCGATATGAATACACTCGACCCCTATGCAGTCAGTGTAGATTTTCCCAGTGGTGTTACCGGCGCGCAGTTAATTGCCGTAGTAAAAGAAGCGGCAGCCAAAGGCACTATGGCGAACTTCACCTTTCACGGTATAGGTGGCGATCACATTGTCACCTCAAAGGAAGCTCACGATGAATTGGTAAAATATTTGGCGGATAACAAAGATATTTATTGGACCGATTCCTTTGTCAACATTATGAAATACGTGAAAGAGCAGCAGGCGAAAAAATAACGCCTGGCTGATTGCAACTGATCTACGCACCGGCAACTCCCGGCCATTATTTCCACCGGATTTGGAGATAATGGCAGCTCCCGCTTTTCACCATCACTCGCGGCTAAAACCAATCTGTTATCAATTGGCGTGCTGATTGCAATAAAGCGAGAGCATCAACGCGCAAATGACGTGAAGCGCTACCCACACTTACTTAAGCGAGAAAACCAACGGCAACCGCAGCAGATTTTTAATGCGAAACTTACAATCATTTTGTAAAAGTGCACAAACAGTTTACGGATAACACAGAGGTTTAAATACGCGTGACCAGCCACATCACTGCACTACTCATACTCAACAGCAGTAGCCGCAACGGTGGCGATGCCGATATTCAACAAGGGTTATCGCTGCTGGAAAACGCGAACATTACACTTATCCGAAAATCACCCAGCAGCGCTGAAGAGTGTCGAAAAATTATCGCCGAGCACGCGAATCAAGTGCAATTAGTTATTCTGGGCGGCGGCGATGGCACAATCAGTTCAGCGGTGGAAACACTTTACCAACATAAGTTACCACTGGCGATTTTGCCCTTAGGTACGGCGAATGATTTAGCACGCTCGCTGGAGATCCCTACCAATTTAACCGAAGCATGTCAAACCATATTGGATAACCATCGCAGCAAAATAGATCTTGGTGTACTCAATGGACATTATTTTTTAAATGCAGCACATATAGGCCTTGGGGTAAAAGTCTCCCATGAGCTAACGCCCGACATCAAAAAGAAACTGGGTATTTTTAGCTATCTTCACGCCGTGTTTGCCGCCTTTAAAAATAACAAATCATTTCGGGTTAATATTACGATTGATGGCAAGACACAGGTGTTACGCTCCATCCAACTAACTGTAGGCAATGGGCGTTATTACGGCGGCGGTAATATTGTCGATGAAAGATCAGCAATTAATGATGGGCTGTTGCGAGTTTACAGTATTCCCCCAACTCGTTTTTGGGACCTGTTAAGCCATGCGTTTTTGTTGCGCAATGGCAAACAACGGGAGATAGAAAATATCTTCACTGCCAGCGGTAAGCGAATCGAAATTAATACCAAACGGCCAAAAGAAATTCATGCCGATGGCGAAGCCGTGTGTAATACGCCCGCGCTTTTCGAAATCATTCCCCAAGCCTTGGAAGTCGTCCGGCCAAGACCCACTACACTTTAATTTGCAGTTAAACTTGCTGCATTTTGGCTCAACACAAAGGAATTCGTATGTTTCACTTATTGTCTGATAGCGAAGTCGTACTCAACGAATTACTCGTCGCTTGCCGCGAGAGCATCGATCATTATGAAGATGCAATAAACCTGAGTGAAAACCCAGTGATTACCGACAGCTTCCGCAAGATCGCCGCCGCGCGCAAACCGTTTATCAATAAGCTGGAAGAAGAAATACGACAGTTGGGTGATTTGCCTTCCGTTCCCGACCCGGACAAAGAGACGAGTGAAATGATAATGCATCATGTAGGCGCGGCATTCACACCGGATTACACCCACGAGTTATTGGCGCAACGAATTGAAGCGGAAGAAAATATCAAATCCATCATCGCGCAAGCGCACACCACTCAACCGAGTGAAACCTGCGTGAACTTGCTCAATGAATTGCGCGCGCATGTTGAACAAACAATCAAACTGTTTGTAGCGGCAACAAAAGAAATAAATTAGAACAATTACTCTTTAAATCCCTTGCCCACCACATACACTTCTCGCGAGCGTGGGCGTGAGGCATCGGGTTTGCGAATGACCACTTTGTCAAACGAAGTGCGCACTTCTTTTACGTAATCGTCATAACCTTCGCCGTGAAACACCTTGGCGACAAAATCCCCTTTGGGTTTTAACACGCTGCGCGCCATGTCTAATGCCAGCTCGACTAAATACATAGAGGATGCCTGATCTACCGCATCCACGCCGCTGATGTTGGGCGCCATATCCGAGATCACTACATCGGCGCGATTGCCGCCGAGCTTTTCCATGATTTGATTAAATACCGCTTCTTCGGTGAAATCGCCCTGAATAAAATCCACATGCTCCAGTGAATCCATCGGCAAAATATCCGACGCAATCACCCGACCTTTCACACCGACCAAACGCCCGGCAATTTGCGACCAACTGCCCGGTGCTGAACCCAAATCCACCACCATCATGCCCGGGCGAATCAGCTTATCTTTTTCATTCAACTCAAGCAGCTTGTAGGCCGCGCGCGCGCGATAGCCATCCACCTGCGCTTTTTTCACATAGGGATCGTTGACATGTTCTTCCAACCAACGGTTACTGCTTTTGGATCGGGCCATATAAAAACCAGAGTGTTGTTTTTGGTGATGGTGGTTAAAAATGTGTGTACTACCCGCAACGCGGGTATCCGTCAATTTCCCTAGGGCAGCTTATCCTCGGCTATGGTTTCAACATCCGGCACTTTTGCCATTGCGGCTAAAAATGCAGCTTCATTGCCCGCAGCAGCGCGTTTTTTTAAATACTCTTCAGTGAGATAGGCTGCCATTTTTTCTGCAATTGCAGAGGCGGCAAATTGGTTAATAGAGATTCCATCTTTTTTCGCCAACAATTTAATTTGCTCATGCACCGAATCAGGCAAACGCAAACTGAGTGTACTCATAACAACCTCCACTCTCGTAAAAACTCTTGGGGTATGATTACTTTAATACCAAACTGTTTTTCAACGCCGGCAAAGTCACGCAGATTAAACGTGATGATATAACGACTTTGAGATGCCACCGCCGCTTCCAATACCAGATCATCTTTGGGGTCTTTCAGAAATGGTCGCCACAAAAAGAACACCTCGTGGATACTGGCCCGGCTCAATAGGTAATCCAATATCGCATCAATGTCATTTGCACCCATGTTAGGCAACAACCCCGGCCGTTTTAACACTGCCTCATACTCTACAAATAAAGGTACGGATAAGCAGGGATTGTAGGCTTGCGCCTGTAACGCCATGAGCAATCTGACCGAGGCACCATTACTGGACTTGAGGGCGGAAACAAGGATATTGGCATCTATAACGATCGACGGAATCATGTTTGGTATTATAGGCAATACCAAACTTTATACAACCAACACATAAGTGTGGATTCTGCTTTACCCCTCAATCAAAAGGCACAGCGCAAATAAAAAACAATGACATCTAAAACAACATCTCATTTGATATTGATTATCATTTGATAATAGAATGCATCCGAACTGATAGTTTCCACGCTCACTCACTAGGATGAATCATGAAAACACTCCGCTTTACCCCGCACCCTCTCGCCCTCGCCTTGTTCGGATTAGTTGCAGTTCACGGCACTGCTCAGGCCACCTCTGACACCAGCACCAGTGAGCAGGCGGAAATAGAAACTCTTGCGGTTTGGGGTACTCAGGTTAAAGCGTCGTCGCTGTCGATGGATGCGGAGGCGATGGAGATCAGACAACCCGATCACATCAGCGATCTGTTGCGCACCATTCCCGGGGTTGATGTGGGCGGCGCTCACTCCCTCAACCAGCGCATCACCATTCGCAGCATGGACGATAAGGATCTGCGCATCAGCATCGATGGCGCCAGCCAAAACACCTACATGTATCACCACATGGGCAATCTGCAGATTCATGCCGACATTCTCGAATCCGCCGAAATAGACGTAGGCAACAACTCGGTGGTTAACGGTGGGCTGGGCGGCGCGGTGCGCTTCAAAACCAAAAATGCCCGCAGCCTGCTCGATGAAGGCGCGCAGTTTGGTGGCCGGTTACAAGCTTCTTATGCTGACAACTCAGGCGATAGCACCTCGCTGACCGGTTACGGCCAACTGACTGATTCATTCGATGCACTGGTGTACTTCAACAAAGTGAATCGCGATAACTATGAAGTGGGCGGCGGCAAAATTCTGGGTGCCGATGGCACTCAAGTCGCAGGTACCGATGGCACAGTGCGCGGGCTGGAAGGTGAAGTAGAAGATGCATTGATCAAATTCGGTTGGGATATAACCGAAGGCCACCGCATCAAACTTGGCTATGAAACCTATACCGATGAAGGCAACTACAGCTATCGCCCGGATATGGGGCTGGCCACCGACCTGGCGATTGCCAACTCGTTAAAAATCCCATTGACCTACCCCACCGAGTTTAGCCGCGACACCGCTACCCTCAGCTATGAAGGCCAATTGACCGCAAATACCCAAGTGGATGCTGCGTTTTATCGCAACGAAAGTACCTTCTGGCGCGACGAGCGCGGCTTGGTGAGCTGGAGCCCTGCATTCGCCACTATCAACCAAGGCGACGCCAATAACACCGGCATCAATCTACTTTTTAATACCACACTGGAAGGCAGTGTTGGCCATGACATTACCTATGGCTGGGAACACATCCAGCACGACACTGACTATATAGTCGGTGCCGCCCGCCTTGCCGGTGAAGAAGCCAATACCAATGCGCTGTTTGTGCAAAATAAAATTACCACTAACACAGGCTTCAGTTTTATTCCCGGCCTGCGTTATGAATCAGTAGACGTTGACTCCACCATTGTCAGCGATACCTTTAGCGAATTTACCTCCGCACTGGCGGTTGAGTATCAAGCCAGCGACAGCCTGTTATTCCGCGCCAGCAGCACCGAATTATTTCGCGCACCGGAATTAAATGAAGTGTTTATTGGTGCAGGTTTAGGCAAAACCCCCAACCCCAATTTACAAGCCGAGACCGGTAATAACCAACAGTTATCGTTTGCGTATCAGGATGAAATTCTCGGTGCCGATAATTTTTCACTGGGCGCCACTTATTTTTACACCACCATCGAAAACCATATTTACGACTACGCCGAACCCAGCCCGCGCAATTACATCACCGACAATATTGGCGATATGAATATCAGAGGCTTTGAAGCCTATGTGGGCTACGACATCCAGGGGCTTAAAGCACTGCTCACCTATTCCGATGCCGAAAGCGAGCTGGACGCGGCACCTGAGTACGCTGTATTTGATGGCGCCCGCATTGATCGCCAACAGGGCGATACGCTCAGCTTATCGCTGGACTACACCTTTATCCGCACAGATTTAAGTCTGCACTGGGACACGCTCTATGTGGGCGATGTTGCATCCGGAAAAGATTTGGATGGCGCAACGCTGGAAAACTCCAAAGACGGTTTTGTGGTTTCCAATATTTCTGCGCACTGGGAATCGGCGCGCGGCCTAGGCATTACCGCCGGTGTCGATAATATTTTTGATGAGTTTTACGCATCGCAATCATCGCGCACGGGAACCTCCTTCCACCCGCGTTTTGGTCAACTCTATTTGATGGATTATGAGCCGGGTCGCAACGCAAAAATTACGCTGAGCTATCGCTTTTAATTCACCGTTTCAGTGCGTCCTATAGCCCCGAACAACCAAGAGACCAGACCATGACTAACAGCCTTAAAATTTTAAGCCTTAGCCTGAGTGTGTTGTTACTGCCCCTCAGTGCCGAGGCTCATCGCGTATGGCTACTGCCCAACTCAACCATTATTTCCAGCGGCACCGATGCGTGGGTAAGTGTTGATGCCGCGGCATCGAACGATATATTCCATGCCGATCACGCGCCTATGCCGGTTAACTATGTGGAGATAGTCGGGCCGGACAACAAGACAATTCCCCTGGAAAATATTTACAGCGGAAAATTTCGCAGCAGTTTTGAATTTCCGCTAGTGAATAAAGGCACCTACAAAGTCGCCATGGCCGCAAACGGCATTATGGCCACGTGGGAAACCGCCAGCGGCGAACACAAAATGTGGCCCTATCGCGGCGCAAAAGCAGATCCGGCCGAGTTTGATAAAGCCGTTCCCAAGCAAGCCAAAAATCTTGAAGTTTCAGAGTTCTACCGGCGGGTAGAAACCTATGTCACCTCGGGCGCACCCGACACTCAGGTATTCAAGCCCAGCAAGACTGGCCTGGAAATGGTTCCTGTCACTCATCCCAATGATTTGTATGTGGGCGAAGCGGCGCGTTTTCGTTTCTTAATGAATGGTAAAGCCGCCGCGGGAATTCAGGTCAGCGTGATTCCCGATGCCATGCGCTACCGCAGCGATCAAGGTGAAATACAGCTCACCAGCGACAGCAATGGCGAGGTAAGTATCACCTGGCCGCGCGCTGGCATGTTTTGGCTAAGTGCTGAGTATCAGGATAACAAAGCCAAAAAGCCCGCCAGTATTCGCGTGGCCAGTTACGCCCTAACGCTAGAAGTATTTCCCGCACTCTAATCCACCATATTTTACTGGGAGGTATGCTTGCTATGAAAAGCCACTTTGATGTCAGCTCGACCCCATCGGATGCCAGCCTGCAAGCACCTCTGCTGGATGGCTATGCACCGGAAAATTCGCTGTATTTTTCTTCGCCGCGCCAAAGCCTGCTAGCCAAACCACCCTTCGCAAATTTACTCGATGCCGGTATGCAAGGTCTGCTGCAGCGGGTAACCGAGTCGTTGCGTTTTGCTCGGGAGCTAGGTCACAGCAACCCGCGTGTGGTGGGAGCCATAGGTTTTGATGCGGAAGCACAAAGCTGGTTGCGCCTGAGCACCTGCAGCGAAATTCGCAACGCGCCACGCATTGCAGCAAAAGCGCCGCAACTGAATTCATCGCCAGGCAATTACCAGCTGCGCGAAGTGCCAACGGCCAATATTTATCTCAATGGCGTTAAGGATGCACTCGCGCGTTTTGCGCGCGGCGAATTGGAAAAAGTCGTCTTGTCGCGCACGCTGGAAGTGCAGTGCGAACACACGTTGGATATCAAACAATTGCTCGGCAATTTGGAAGCGCGCAACCCCAATGCCTACACCTTTGCGGTAAAACTGGGCGAGGGAAAACATTTTCGCACCTTGATTGGCGCCAGCCCGGAATTATTAATTTCACGGCAGGGCAATCGCATTGTTGCCAATCCACTCGCTGGCACCGAGCCGCGCAGCAGCGACCCCGCAATCGATCAAGCGCGCGCGGAACAATTGTTTGCCTCGGCAAAAGATCGCTATGAACACGCACTGGTCATTCAAGCTGTGGTTGCGGCACTGCAACCGTTTTGCAAAGAGCTGCAGGTTCCTGCCGAGCCATCGCTCATCAATACACCCACGCTCTGGCATTTATCCACGCGGATTGAAGGCGTGCTGGAAGATCCGCAAACCTCCTCACTGGAATTGGCGTTAGCCATGCACCCAACACCCGCTGTGTGTGGCTACCCCACCGACAAAGCGCGCACCGCCATTCGCGAAATTGAAGGTTATGACCGGGGCATGTTTACCGGCATGGTCGGCTGGTGCGACAGCGCGGGCGACGGTGAATGGGTGGTCACCATTCGCTGCGCCGAAGTAGAAGCGCAAGCGATTCGTCTTTACGCAGGCGCCGGTGTAGTGGCGGGTTCCAGCCCGGAAAAAGAATTGGCCGAAACCGGAGCCAAATTTAACACCATGCTCAATGCCCTCGGCATTCACCTGTAGGAGGCACACCCAATGAATCCAACTACAGACTTCACGCCCTGGCCAACAGAATTGCAACAGCAATATCGCGCACAAGGTTATTGGAGCGATGAACCACTCGGCACATTACTCGCACAAAATGCCGCTGCCGCCGGTGAACACATCGCCATAATTGCCGGTGACAAACGCTGGAGCTATAGCCAACTCGATGAGCGCGCCAATCAATTAGCCGCGGGGTTGCTTGCGTCCGGCTTGCAACCGGGCACTCGAGTCGTGGTGCACCTACCCAACTGCGGCGAATTATTTGAAATTCTGTTTGCATTATTTCGCATAGGGGTAGCCCCCATACTGGCACTGCCGAGTCATCGTTTTGCCGAGATCAGTTATTTTTGCAGCTTCGCCGAAGCCGATGCTTACATCACTTGTGCCAACAACAATGGTTTTGATCACCGCGAACTCGCGCGGCAACTTCGGCACAATCATATTATTGAGCGCGTCATTATTGTCGGCGATAGCACCGGCGATGCTGAAGAATTTTGTGCATTGGATTCGCTCTACCAAGCGCCGATTGCACTATCCAACATAAATGCCAGCGACGTAGCGCTCTATCAATTATCTGGCGGCACCACCGGTGTGCCCAAATTAATTCCGCGCACCCACAATGATTACTATTACAGCCTGCGTGCGAGCGCATTAATTTGCGAGTTAACACAGGCATCCGTTTATTTGGCCGTGCTGCCCGTCGTACATAATTTTCCGCTGAGTTCTCCCGGTGCGCTGGGTGTGTTGTGGGCGGGCGGCACTTTAGTCTTAGCTGAAAATGGCGCACCGGATCTGGCCTTCAGCTTGATTGAACAACATCAGGTTACGGTTACGGCCATGGTTCCGCCCTTGGCATTAACCTGGCTCAGCGCCGCTGAAAATCGCCAAAAAATGGGCGATGCGCCCAAACTGAAAAGTTTGCAAGTGATTCAAGTGGGCGGTGCAAAATTTTGCGAAACCGCCGCGCGCCGCATTCAACCTATTCTCGGCTGTCAATTGCAGCAAGTGTTTGGCATGGCGGAAGGCCTGGTGAACTACACCCGCTTGAGCGATGACCAAGACACCACTATGACCACTCAAGGTCGCCCTATTTCCCCGCATGATGAAATACGCATTGTTAATGATGAAGATCGCCCTGTGGCCGATGGCGAAACCGGTCATTTACTCACCCGAGGCCCCTACACTATTCGCGGATACTTTCGCGCCGCTGAGCACAATGCCAAAGCCTTTACTGCCGATGGTTTTTATCGCACCGGCGATCTGGTGCGCATGACGGAGCAGGGATATTTAATAGTTGAAGGCCGCGCAAAAGATCAAATTAATCGCGGCGGTGAAAAAATTGCCGCCGAAGAAATTGAAAATTGTTTACTCGCTCACCCACAAGTGCAAGACGCCGCACTCGTCGCCATGCCCGACCCGTTTTTGGGCGAGCGCAGCTGCGCCTTTGTCACCTTGCGCACCGGCTGCAATCAACAACCACTCAAAAGTAACGAGCTAATAAAAGCGAGCGACCTGCAGCGCTTTTTACGCGAGTGCAATCTGGCTACTTTCAAAATTCCCGATCGCATTGAATTTATCGCTTCACTGCCGCAAACCCGTTTAGGCAAGGTCGATAAAAAATATTTGCGCGAATGGATTTCGGAAAAGCTGGCGCGCGCTACCCAATTAAAAATTTAATTAGCCCTCGTAAAGTCAATTAAACCTAAAAGCCACCTGAGCCCAATACCCGGAGCAAACCATGGCCATTCCCAAAATAGCCCCCTATTCACTGCAACAAGCTGCGCAATTACCTGTAAATAAAATCACGCTCAACAATGTCAGCTGGCCGATTGATCCCACACAGGCAGTTTTACTGGTACACGACATGCAAAATTATTTTGTCGATTTTTATCAGCGCGATGCAGAGCCAATGCGCAGCCTGCTGGGTAATATCCAGCAATTAATAGCGGCCTGTAAAGCAGCGGGAATTCCGGTGGTGTATACCGCACAACCCGGCAGTCAAACAGCGCAAGACCGCGCATTGCTCACCGATTTTTGGGGCACTGGTTTAACGGCAAACCCCGCACTCACCAGCATCACACCCGAGCTGACACCCGCAGCGAATGACATTCAATACACCAAGTGGCGCTACAGCGCATTTAAACGCACACCGCTGCGTGAATTTATGCGCGAAGAAAAACGCGATCAATTAATTATTTGTGGTGTGTACGCACATATCGGCATTTTATCCACTGCGCTGGAGGCCTTTATGGAAGATATAAAACCAACGCTAGTGGCCGATGCAGTCGCCGATTTTTCACTAGCCGATCACCAGATGGCACTGAATTATATTGCGCAACGCTGTGGCTATATCACCTCGCTGGAAAATATTCTGCCCCAGCTCACACCGAGCGCAGCAGGCTTAACCCGCGAACGCATGCAAACCGATATTGCACAGATATTAATGCTGACGCCGGATGAAATAGATCCCGATGAAAACCTGAGTTATCTGGGGCTGGATTCCATTCGCCTTATGTCGCTGTTGGAGCAATGGCGCAGCATGGGCGCACAGATACAGTTTATCGACCTCGCCGAAAAAACCACCCTCAATGAGTGGTGGCAATTGACACAAGAAAAAAGCAACACAGCGGTTAATGCTGGAGCGCAAACAGCACTGAAGGAAACTGCATAATGACGCGCGAATGGCAGCGGCCAGTTACCGATGCACAACTGGGTATTTGGCTCGGGCAGCAAATGGATATTGCCAGCCCGCGCTACAACACCGCTGAAGCGATTGAATTGCGCGGCGTGTTAAACATATGCTGTTTTCAACAAGCGTTGAATGAAGTGGTAGCTAACAGCATCAGTTTGCAACTGAGATTTAAACAAACCGAAAACGGACCACAACAGACGTTTAATCAATTCAGCCACGTAGACAATATCGCACAGCTGGAACAACTGGATTTCAGTCAACAGGGAGTAGATGGGCGCGATGAATCGGCCATGGATGCAGCGCAGGCCTGGATGCAGCAGGATTTAGCAGTGCCAGTAGATCTACAACAGGGGCCGTTATTTAAACAGGCGTTGTTAAAGCTCGGAGAAAATCATCACCTGTGGTACCAGCGTATTCACCATATCGCCTGCGATGGTTTTGCCTTTGCGTTACTCACGCAACAGCTAGCGGAACGCTATTCGGAATTGCTCGCCAACAAAACGAGTCAATCTGCAATTAAGATTGAACAACAACTAAAATGTTTTGAATTAATCGCAGTAGAAAATAGTGCCTATCTGCAATCGCCCGCGCTTGCAAAAGATCAGGCTTATTGGCGCGATGCCCTTAACCGAAAAAATATCAAAGCCGATGAGATGCGCTCATCATTTGGCACTGCCAGTTTTTCTCGCGCTAGCGCAGCACCGGCTAATACACATTTACGCAATAGTAGTTATATCAGCGCCGAACAATTAGCCCAGCTGCAACGACTGGCTGCGCCCTTAGGCCTAACCTGGTCAGATTTTCTCTTGGCCTGCGTTGCACAATTGCTTTATCGCCAAACAGCAGCTGCAACCATAACGCTGGGCATTCCAGTGATGAACCGCATGGGCTCTGCCAGTTTGCGTATTCCCGCCATGGTAATGAACATTATTCCCCTGCCGATTAACCTGCAGGGAATAACCACAACTACAGCGCTGGCACAGGCCATTAGCCAGCAACTCAAAAAATCGCGCCCACACCAGCGCTATCGCTACGAACAACTTAAACACGATTTAGGCATTGGCAGCACACAAAAATTATTTGGCCCAGTAGTTAATATCATGCCCTTTGATCGCCCCTTGGGTTTTAGCGGATTACAAGCGCATGCACACAATCTATCCGCCGGGCCGGTGGAAGATATTTCGTTTGCGTTTGTATTGGAAAACAAATTAACTGCAAACAAGTCCGCACCAGAAAGTTGTCTGCGCTTTGATCTGGATGCAAATCCCAATCGCTACACTAAAACAAAGTTGAATCAGATCCAGCAAGAATTTCACAGGCTATTACACCAGATTCTGCAACATCCAGATGCGCCACTCAGCGTAGATATACAACAACTGTCCTGGCTTGAAGGGAAATGTCTCGCCGCCCCCACCCATTCGGTATTGCACACTATTTATCAGCAGATATGTGCGCAGCCAGCGGCAATTGCACTGCAGCAAGACGACGAAACATTAACTTATCAGCAACTCGCCGCGCACAGCGCCAGCCTGGCAATTAGCATTGCCGATATGGGTGTTGTGCCCCATTGTGTGATTGCCTTGATATTGCCGCGCAGTACCGAGGCTATTAGCGCAGCTCTTGCGTGTTCGCTGTTGGATTGCACTTTTGTATTTCTCGATCCGGAAGCGCCCCAAACACGCAACGCGCTGATCATTGCCAATGCGCAACCGGCGCTGGTAATCGTTGAAAAAATAACGCCGGATTTCAGTGAACTGCTCACCCATACCGATAGCAAACTGGTCAGCCTGCCTTATTTGCGCAAAACCCAACAGCCGCTGGCAAGCGAACAGTTTCATCCTCTCTGGCAAAGAGCGACGCAAAAAAAATGCGCGCAGGCACATGCACCGGCTTATTTAATTTACACCTCGGGTTCAACCGGAACGCCCAAGGGTGTTGTCATAGGTCATCAGGCTTTGGCTGAATTTGTCGCCAGCAATCAGGATTCTTATCAGATTCAGCGGCAAGATCGGGTTCTGCAATTTGCGCCCTTGCATTTTGATGCCTGCATTGAAGAAATATTTGTCACCCTCAGCCAAGGCGCGCGCTTGGTATTGCGCAACAGCGCGATGCTGGAATCCATGCCGATTTTTTTACAGCAATGTGCGCAATGGCAAATAACACTGCTGGATTTACCCACTGCGTTTTGGCATGAGTTGGCATTTGCCTGCAAACATTTAGCCCTCGCCCTACCCGAGCAGCTGCGCGCCATTATTATTGGCGGTGAAGCGGTTATGCCCGAACGTGTAGCCCAGTGGCGCGCCTGTTTTGGGGAAAGTGTTGCATTGTTTAATACCTATGGCCCCAGCGAAGCAACGGTGATCGCCACCTGTGTAAACCTATGCAGCGCAGAACAGCTTAACCAAAACTTGCCCATTACAATTGGCTCACCCTTGAGTGGCCGCGCACTCGCAGTGGTAGATGAAAACTTACAGCTACTGCCTAAAGGTGAAGAGGGCGAACTGCTATTAACTGGTCTGCCTGGAAGCACAACGGACAATGAATTCACTGGCGGTTTAGCCGATGGCTATTTGCATTTGCCCGAAAAAAACGTTTCCGCTTTTATTCAACTGGCGTTGCCATGGCAAGAAAAAACATTGCGTGCCTACCGCACCGGTGACCGGGTAAAAATTAATGCGTACAATCAGGTTGAATTTATTGGCCGCTTGGACGATCAAATAAAAATCAGCGGTTACCGTATTGATCCGCTGGAAATTGAAGCCGCGTTAATAAAATTAAATGGCGTGCGCGAGGCTGCTGTAGTGGCAATTGCCAAAGGGCACCAAGAAAAAATGCTGGTCGCGCATGTGGTGAGTGATGGTTCAGAAGGTGATTGCACGGCAAGTAATAATCATGCAGACAAGATCAAACAATTGCGCAGCCAACTAAAACACCTGTTACCTGCCCCCATGTTGCCCAGCGCTGTTATCTACCATCAACAGCTAGCTAAAAATGCATCCGGCAAAATCAATCGCACAGCGCTGCAAGAACAATCCGTCGCGCTACTGAATGCCGGGTCAAATCAAACTGAAGCACCCACTGCGCAGGCATGTACTGCCCAGCAAAATATTATTCGCACTATTTGGCAGGAGGTACTGGGGCAACACAATATTCAGTTGGATGACGACTTTTTTGCCTTGGGTGGACAATCCCTGCAATGCATCCAGGTGGCGAATCGTTTGAGTGCAAAACTGCAGCGCGATATCCCAGTGGCTTGGTTGTTTCAACATCCCAGTATTCAGGCGCTCGATGTTTTATTAAATGAGTCGACAAACACTTACGATGCTATTGCACAATCAAACCAAAGCCATCAACTTATGGCGCAAGATTGCGCTGATTTTTCCCGCAATTTACCCGCTGCAAATCAACACGCCACCAATCCACCTTTGCGCAAACTTGCCATCACCAGCCCCTGCATACTCTTGACCGGTGCAACGGGTTTTGTAGGCGCGCAGTTGCTGGCGCAACTGGTGAAAACCGGCAACAAAATTATTTGTTTGGTGCGCGCAGCAGACCAAACCAGTGCCCGCCGCCGTTTGCTAGAAGCGTGCAAAATCCAACTATTACACCAACAGGTGCTCAATGAACAGGGTGACGAACTCGCTGACAACATTCATCTTCAAATAGCTGATTTGGAACAGCCACGTTTAGGTTTAACAGAAGCGGATTTTTTACGGCTGGGCAATGCGGTAGATGTCATTATTCATAACGCAGCCAACACCAGTGTTATGCGCGACTACCAATCCCTGCGCGCAGCCAATGCCCTGTGTACCCGTGAGTTAATCCAACTCGCCAGCATTAAACAAATCTCGTTTCATTTAATTTCCACTGTCGCTCTGGCGAATCAAGATCCCACCAGCACCCGCCCACAACTGCCAGAAGATTTTGTCCCACAACATTCTTTGTTGCGCGATGGCTATCAGCAAAGCAAATGGGTGGCCGAACAAATGGCCGCTATAGCGCGCGAAAAAGGTTATGCGATTAATGTGTATCGCCTAGCGCGAGTGACTGGCGCGCAGGATTCAGCCTATGTCAGTCAAAAAGATTTGGTGTGGAGTATTTTGCAAGCAGGTTTACCGCTTGGCATCTTGCCGGAGTTGGGGTTTGAAGAACCCTGGACACCGGTAGACACACTCGCACAATTTATTGTGCAGCACAGTTTGCAACACCCCAACACTGGCGTACTGAATTTGGCTCCGGCTAACAATGTGGCAATTCGCCAAGTCTATCAATGGTTGGCACAAGCCGGACAAGCATTTGCAGTTATTCCGCTCGCCCACTGGTGCGCAGAAATAAAAAACTTCGGTCATGCGCAACACCAGCCTATCGCCGAATTTTTTTTGCAAAACCTGGCTACCCAAGACACAGGGGATCAGCAAGGCCTGCCACTCACACCTTATATCCATCACCAAAAATTTGATCAGGCCGCCGCCGAATTAAATCTGCAGCTACCGGTTATCAATCAAGCCTTGTTTAATCGTTACTTTACCTATGCTGCAGCGCGCGGCTGGTTTGCCGCGACAAAACCCTTAGCAATATTTGAACAATCTCCTGCGCTTAACACACAGGCGAGACCAACCACAAAGGAGCAAGTGCTATGAGTGAAAAACCTGCACGCACCCCGCCACGGCTGTTACAAGTTGTACGCAGCCAACCTATTGCACCGCATTTACAGCGCATTACCTTGGGAGGCGAAAACCTGCGTGGTTTTCCCCTGCAGAGTCAGGGCGCCCACATCAAAATTTTTTTACCGCGCGCGCATCAACAACAACCGCAGCTGCCGCAATTAACTGCACAGGGAATTCAGTGGCCGCCAGCCGCAGAGCGCCCCATTACCCGCACCTATTCCGTGCGCGCCTATCGCCCGGACAGCAACGAGTTGGATGTCGAATTTGTGCTGCATGGTGAAGGAGAGGAATCTGGTCCTGCCGCACACTGGGCCGCTAATGCGCAAGTGGGTGATTACCTGGGCATCGCTGGCCCCGGCGGACCCGATCCGCTATTGGCCACTGCGGATTGGCATTTATTGGCGGGCGATATGACTGCCCTGCCCGCCATCGCCGCACTCCTGGAAACACTGCCAGCCAATGCACGAGGCTGTGTTTTTATTGAAACGGATCTTACGGCTAATGAATTGAAATTAACTCATCCGGCCAATATGCATATTCAATGGTTAGTGCGCGAACCACAGCGCGAGCGATTAGTAGAGGCAATTAAACAGGTCGCACCACCGCTTGGTGTTAGCTCAATCTCAGCATTTATTGCCGGAGAAAATCTTGCGGTAGTTTCCATTCGCGATTACTTGCGCGCGAGCTATGGCTTAACCAAAAAAAATCTTTACGCCATTCCCTACTGGCGCCGCGGGCAAGATGAAGAAACCTATCATCAGGAGCGCCACCGAATTATGGATGAAGTCTATTAACCCCATTAAGGCGCACCCAAGGAAAACTTCGTGAATTATTTTGCAGAATTTAATAACAAAATTGTACTGGTCACTGGTGCAGCGCAAGGCATTGGCAAGGCGGTGGTGGACGCGATATTACCGCTGGGCGCGCGAGTGGTAGCTGCCGATATTCAATTTACCGGCAATCTAGTATCGGCAAATGATTCACCCGAAAAAATAGCAGAGAATTATTTTCCCGTGCATTTGGATGTTACCAATGTCAATGCGGTTAACGAATTGGTTGCACAAATAGAACAGCAACTCGGCGAGATTGATTACCTAGCCAGTATTGCCGGTGTTTTGCAAATGAATTCTCTGTTGGAAACCAGCGACCAACAATGGCAACAGTGTTTTGCCGTAAACACCACCGGCGCATTTAATTTGTGTCGCGCCGTTGCAAGGAATATGCAGATGCGCCAGCGCGGTGCCATAGTCGCGGTGAGCTCCAATGCGGCCAGTACACCGCGCGCCAATATGGGAGCTTACGCGGCCTCCAAGGCGGCCTTATCGCAAATGATTAAATGTTTAGGCCTGGAATTAGCACAGCACAATATTCGCTGCAATCTGGTTTCACCCGGCTCCACCGATACGCAAATGCAACGCCAATTATGGCGCGACGAAACCGGCGCAGCACAGGTGATTAAAGGCTCGCTGGAAAATTATCGCCTGGGCATTCCCCTGCAAAAAATCGCCACACCCCAAACCATAGCGCACAGCATTTTATTTTTACTCTCCGATCAAGCAGCTCATATCACCTTGGAAAATATCTTGGTGGATGGTGGTGCGACCCTTGGTTTGTAGCACGCGCGTTTAACAGGAAGTAATTGATAGTAGCTGCTGATTAACAAACTCTATTTTTATCGATAATTTTTAACGAGGCTTATCATGGCAAAAGAACTCCCTATTATTAACACAAGATTAAATCTCGAAAAATCCTTGGCACTCTCCGCCAAAAGCCAACAACTGGTGGCCGGTTTTACCCAGTCAATGATGAAAAAACCCGAGCAATTTGCCCCTGGCCACTTCCCGGTTTATATCGAACAGGGTGAAGGTGCATTGGTTACCGATATCGACGGCAACCAATATATCGATTTTATTTGCGGCCTGGCGGCCAACACCTTAGGGCACAATCACCCGGTGGTGGTGAAAGCAATTACGGAAAATTTGACCAAAGGATTAATTCACTCACTGCCAACGCCAGTAGAAGTGCGCACCGCAGAAACCCTGACACAAATGATTCCCGGCGCGGAAATGGTCCGCTTTTTTAAAACCGGTGCAGATGCCAACTCCGCGGCCGTGCGTCTCGCGCGTTTTATTACCGGTAAAGAGCAGATCGTCACCGTGGGTTACAACGGCTGGCACGACCAATATCAATTTGATACACCCGGTGTGCCCAAATCCATTCAACAACTTACCCATCGTATGCCGTTATTTACGCCGGCAGATGAACAACCCATTCTGGATTTAATTGCATCGCACAACACTGTATTGGCAGCAGTGGTTTTATCAGTACCTTACAACCGCACTCTAACTGCGGAATTTATGGAAAAAATTCGCGCCGCTTGCACAGCCAATAATGTGTTGCTGGTAATGGATGAAGTGGTAACCGGCTTTCGTTTGGCATTGGGCGGAGCACAGGAATTTTTTGGCGTAGCGGCCGATCTGGTTTCGCTCTCTAAAGGCATTGCTGCAGGCATGCCGTTATCGGCTGTGGCAGGTCCGGCGAAATACATGGCGGAAATGGAAAAGCTGCAGGTATCCACCACCTTTGGCGGTGAAATGCTGTCGCTGGAAGTGTGCGATGCAGTATTAAAAGAATACCAACGTAGCGATTACATTGAAAAAATTGCCGCACTGGGGCTGCGTTTAAAAAATGGCGCAAACCAAATCTCCGCCAATCTGGGCACGCCTTTACAAGTGGTAGGCTATGATCCAATCCCCATGTTTTTGTTTGCCAACAATCCGCAGGAGCACGCCAAAATTGCCGAAAAATTTCTCGCACAAATGGCCAGGCGCGGTGTGTTGTTGCGTCGCGAGGTCAATTTTATTTGCGCGGTTCACACCGAAGCACAAATTGATTTCACCATCAATGCGGTAAAAGAGTCATTGCTCGCCATGCAAACGGATGGCGTATTTACATCATTAGCAACCCCGGCATAACAGGAGTAGTGACATGACATGCTCCTGTTTTTTTCATCAAGGTATCAACCCGCTGGCAAGTTTTTTGGATCAAACACTGACAAAACCACCGAGTTCGGCGCTAGCAACCGCGCACACCGACCAAGCAACCCACACCAACATTAGCATTGACGATTTAACCAAACCGCAACAGCGCCGCCATTCAAACGAGCGCTATTTAATTAAAGGCGGTTTTATATATACCGCCGATGCAAACAACCGCGTCATCCCCAATGGCTGGGTGTTAGTGGGCGATGGAAAAATTCTAGCGCTAGGCGACCAGCAAACTGAACCGCCGATTTATGACCGCTGGATCAATGCCGAGGGAAAATTAGTAGTGCCGGGTTTTGTAAATCCGCACTGGCATGAAAGTTTTGTCGCTCCCAACGTTGAGCAACCCGATGATTCCAATTTGGAACCAACACCCTATTCGCGCGGTGGCAATATTGAAGCACTAGGCAGCATGTTTGGTTTTATTGCCGGAGTGGGAAAACGTTTAACACCGGGTGAAGCCGTCGCGATTGCTCGCTGGAGCATGTGGACGCAATTGCGTGCAGGTACTACCGCACTGGGCGATCTGGGCTCCGCCAATACCGCCGATGCACTGGCGCAAGCCGCGTTGGATTTAGGCATGCGCATTCGCGTGAGCCGCTGGGGCGCCGATATTATGATTCCCGCCAATTCACCCGAATTTAAAAAAATTGCCGACACACAAGAACAAACCAATGATTGGCTCGCGCTAATGGAAACCTGGAATGATCACGCATCGGGTTTAATTGGCGGCATGCCATCCGTCATGGGTGCATTCGGCAGTTCCGATGAACAATTAATTGCGCTGCGCGATATCGCCCATCAATTTCAATCGCCCTATGCCACTCATCTAGCTCCGCTGCGCAATGAACGCGAAGCGGTGATGCGCGTCTTTGGCCGCAGCCCCATCGAACGTTTCGATCACTTGGGGTTATTAACAGATCGCTTGCTAGCCGTACACACGGCTTACGCCAGTGAAACGGAATATCAGCGGTTAATTGCAACCGGCGTGAATATTTGTCACTCGCCCGCGCACTACGGCATGCTCGGTGAAGCAACCAATAGTGAAACCAAACAGATCGCACGTTTTTTACAAGATGGCGTACCAGTTTCATCCAGCACAGATGGCGACATTAGTTTTATTGGCGGCATGCCCGAAGCGCTGCGCGCGGCACATTTACATCACAATGAAGCCACTAACGATAACACCACCTGCCCACCCACTTTAGCGCTGCGCACCGGCACCATACACGGAGCCAAAGCCTTGGGCTGGCGCGATAAAATTGGCTCTATCGAATCGGGCAAACAAGCTGATTTAGTATTGATCAATATTGATGACTGGCGTTATCAACTTGGCAATCACCCACTGCGCACATTTTTAGTGACCGGTAGCAGCGCCGATGTGGACACAGTTATAGTTGCTGGAAAAATTCTACTGCAACAAGGGCGCAGCACAGAGTTTAATGAGCGCGAATTATTAAACGATTATCGCAAGGCCGTAGCCTCGGCGCGCCAACGTATTCGCCCGGGCAGTTAGCGGTTCATTAACAGCTGATTTGCAACAAACTTTTAATCATCCAATCAATATGAAAAAGGGAGCCGAAGCTCCCTAAGTCACGCATAAAAACCAATAATTAAAACAATTTACCCAAGTTGATTAATTGGGTTTCGCCGCTGTGATCATTTACGCCGTCGTTATCGGTCACTATGTACACATCGCCATTTGCTATCAGCGCGGTGCCTTCTACTTTTTCGAGCAGAGTTCCGGTCGTTGCAGCTAATATGGGTTTGATATCTTTAATCAGGGTTTTAGTGAGTGTTTGACCTTCAGTCACTGCTTGCAGATTTATTTTGTACAAGCGTTTAATGGCTGCATCCGGGCCGCCGCGATTGTCGCGTTCAAGCACCATAAACTCGCCGTTGCCAATGGCAGTAATCTCCGACAGGCCTACCCAACCACCGGCGTATTGCGAACTGTAAGCATCCAACGGATAGTAGGCAAACTTCCAGGTTTTGCTGGCGAGATCATAAATGCCAATGCGCGGATTGGCTTCACCTTTCCACGCGCGCTGGAAGGCAACGTACAAACTGTTGTTGTACTCTGCAATCCCTTCAAAGCCGTTGTTGGTTTGCAACTCATTCACGGCAGGCGGTAGACCAATCACTTGTTCAATTACGCCAAACACACTGACTTTAAAAATCAAGTTGCTGGATTTTGCATCAGCCGCTGCACCTGAGCCTTCAGACGCAACCCAGAAACCGCCATCGGCAGCTTTCGCCAAACCTTCGGGGTCGATATTTACGGATTTGTCGGCATTAATCATCGCCGCTAATTCAGCGCTGGAGAAACTGGCCAAATGCGCATCCACACCGGAATTGGCAAATACATTATTGCTATCCATAATTTTAGTTTCGCTCACAATCACCGCGGGTGTTGTACTGACATCTAACGTGAAGATACGGTTCTGGCCATAAAAACTATCTTCAACGGAATACAGCGTGGTCGGACTGTACGGATCTGCCGACAAAGCCGATAACGCACCCCAAGGAATTGGGCTGCCGTTAACACGATTAGCGGATTGCACTTTTGGATATTGCGGCGCTTGCAAGTTGTAAGAATAAATATTTAAACCGGCGCGAATGGCCAGGTTGCGCAAATCGCTTTCGGATGCAACCACCAACAAGTTGCGCGAAGGAATTGCCAAGCCTCCTTCAGGTGCGGCACTGGCTGGCAATATTTGTTTTAAAACAGGCATTTTAGGGTCGGCAAGATCATATACAAAGACCAAACTCGAGCGTTCGGAATTGACAAATAAATAACGATTATTGCCAAACACGCCCATTTCGATATTTTCGGGTTCATTGCCTTTGGCATCGGAGCGGCGATCTTGATAGTGCCCCAAACGAATTGCCCAATCATCTAACTCGGTGCCTGAATCCCACACCACCTCACCCATTTTATTAAACACGGTAAAGCCGCGGGTGCCGCCATTCAAATCCCCTTCATTTGCGGTGGCAAAATAATCATTATTAATCCAACTCACACCGTCTGGTTCACGCAAGCGCGCGCTTTGCACTTCGTCAGGTTTAATCACTGCTGGACGATTATCGGTAAGATCGACATTCACCAAATCCACACTGCCCGCACTGAAATGGCGAACGATTGCGCCAGTAACCATATTCACTAATACGATGTGATTATTTTCTTGCAGCGTAACCACGGCGATGTTGTCGGAATTAATGTCCACATATTCCGGCTCTGGGTCAGCAGAATAGAGTGTGGCGATGCCAGTGACATCCACATTGCGGGTAGTCCACGCGCTCGGCGTTGCCGCGCTCATATCGACAATGACCAATTTACCGGCTGGTAACTGTGGCGGTGCGCCGTCACCAAGATCTTCATCGCGTTCATTTTCAATCGCTACCAGCGCATATTTTCCATCCGGACTTACCGCAATAGAATCTGGTTGGCCGCCAAGATCAATACTGTGCACCAGTGCTTTAGTAGCGATATTAACCACCGCTAATTTGCCCGATACATTCACATAATTAGCAGAGGTATTTACCGCAACCAATGCGTTAGCACCTTTTACAGCTACCGATGTTGGCTCACCGCCCATTGCTAAAACACCAATCGCTTTAGGCATTTTCGGGTTAGCAATATCAACGAAACCAATTTGTTTTTTAGGGCTATCGGTATACACCAATGTCATGCCATCGGTACTGGCAGCAACAATCTCCGCCACCGTTTCTTCATCGGTATTACAGGTAGCGTTAATTTGCATACAGGTTTGGAAAGTAGCGATGCGATTAAAATTCATCGCCGTATTAAGCGTGTTTTTATCGCACTGATAAGTGGTTTGCGTGACTTCAGCAGCTTGCAAAATATTGTCGCTATTTGAATCCAAGCCAGATTCAATTTTCAGGCCGCCGTTAAAACACTGCATGTCACCTGCGGCTAAAACTGTTTGGTTAATCAGGCTTTTTAAACCATTAGCGCCATCTGCCCCCTTGCTGCCATTTGCACCGTTGGTTCCATTGGTGCCATTTTTACCATCATCGCCACCACAACCGGTCATTAAAATAGGCAGCGATGCAACTACCAGTAAGGAGAGTAATTTTTGCGGAAAATTCATGGGCTGTTCCTTAAAAAGGTTGATTAAGAAGACAATGAGTCCGCAAGCATGGGAATGTTTTATGACCCAGGCGTGTCAGTTAGATGAAGCTTTAATGACAAAAAGCCAGGGAATTTCACCATGAACGCCTCTGAATTCATGGCCTGCGCCCACAAACCAGCGTAAAATGCCCGCCACGCAACGATCCACCACCTTTGCCGGAGTCACCGGCCAGGAACCTCTTATGATTCGCATTACCGAACTCCAACTACCGTTGGATCACCCAGCTGAAGCCCTTCGTGTTGCCATCGTTAAACGGTTAAAAATCAGCGATACCGATTTGCTCGATTTCACCGTATTTAAACGCAGTTACGATGCGCGCAAAAAAAACAGCGAAATCATGTTTGTTTACATCATCGATTTGCAGGTGAAAAACGAAGCAAAAATTCTCACCCGGTTTGCCGATGATAAAAATATTCGCCCCGCGCCCGATACTAATTACTATCCCGTTGCGGAAGCACCGGCAAATTTAAACGAGCGCCCGTTAGTTATTGGTTTCGGCCCTTGCGGTTTATTTGCTGCACTCACACTCGCGCAAATGGGTTTTAAGCCGATTGTGTTGGAGCGAGGAAAAGATGTTCGCCGCCGCACCAAAGACACCTGGGCACTCTGGCGCAACAAAGTATTAACACCGGAATCCAACGTCCAATTTGGTGAAGGTGGTGCAGGTTTATTTTCCGATGGAAAACTCTACAGCCAAATTAAAGATCCCAAATTTTATGGCCGTAAAGTAATGCACGAATTTGTGCGCGCTGGTGCACCAGAAGAAATTATGTACGTGAGCAAACCGCACATAGGCACCTTCCGTTTAACCGGTGTAGTGGCCGCGATGCGTGAAGAAATTAAAAGCCTCGGCGGTGAAGTGCGCTTTGAAAGTAAAGTCACTGATTTTATTATCGAGCATGGCCGCATCGAAGGTGTCACACTTGCCGATGGTGAAACTCTACGCAGCCGCTATGTGGTGCTCGCGCTCGGCCACAGCTCGCGCGATACCTTTCGCAAATTGCATGAGCGCGGTGTGCATGTTGAAGCAAAACCGTTTGCAGTGGGCTTTCGCATCGAACATCCGCAATCGCTGATCGACAACGCTCGTCTGGGCAAATACGCAGGCCACCCGGAACTCGGCGCGGCGGATTACAAAGTCGTTTATCACGCAAAAAATGGTCGCGCGGTTTACAGTTTTTGTATGTGCCCCGGCGGAACTGTTGTTGCGGCCACATCGGAACCCAATCGTGTGGTCACCAATGGCATGAGCCAATATTCACGCAATGAGCGCAATGCCAATGCAGGCATTGTGGTGGGTATTAACCCGGAACAAGATTTCCCCGGCGGCCCACTTGCCGGTGTTGAACTGCAAGAAAAATTGGAATCCCATGCGTTTGAATTGGGCGGAAAAGATTACTGCGCACCCGGCCAGCTGGTAGGTGATTTTATTCGCGGCAAAGCCTCCACTCAATTCGGCGAAGTAGAACCCTCTTATAAACCCGGCGTATTACTGGGCGATTTAGCATCTTCCCTGCCGGATTACGTGATCGAAGCGATTCGCGAAGCACTGCCGGAATTCGGCAAACAAATTCGCGGCTTTGATCGTAAAGATGCCATCCTCACCGGGATTGAAACACGCACTTCATCACCGGTGCGCATTACTCGCGAACATGAATCCTTACAGAGTTTAAATACTCGCGGGCTTTATCCTGCCGGTGAAGGCGCTGGTTATGCAGGAGGAATTCTCTCTGCCGGTGTCGATGGCATTAAAGTCGCAGAAGCCGTCGCCAAAGCCATGCTCGCTGATTTACAAGGCCACTAAAATGCAATTAAAAATCGACGAGCTAAAAAAACTTCACCAAAAAAAATACCGCAGTGAATTCGGTTATTTTTTGGTGGAAGGCGAGCACCTGATTCTGGAATTGGAAAAAGCTGCCGAACAAAATGCGGCGCTGCAAGGTTGCGAACTGTTTGTCACTGAAAATTATCAGAACTTTGCCAGCCGGTTTAAAAAAAATCTGATCAGCGAAAAAAATATGGCGCAGCTGTCAGACACCAAAACTCCGCAGGGAATTATTGCGGTAGCGCCACTCTTATCGTCCACAAAGGCTAGCAGCCAAAACGAGCGCGCTATTTATTTGCATGAAGTACAAGACCCAGGCAATTTAGGCACCATCCTGCGCAGCCTCGCCTGGTTTGGCAATTTCCGCTGCCTGCTCAGCCCCGGCTCAGTCGACCCCTTCAACCCTAAAGTTGTCCGCTCCAGTATGGGCGCTATTTTTCACGTGCCGATTGAGTTGGATGTTCCGCTCGAATCGATCGCATCGCGCTTTAAATCTATCGCCACCTTGGATATGAATGGCAAAACACTGAGCGACCGCAGCTTCAAGCAACAGGACTGTTATGTATTTGGCAACGAAGCGCGCGGCGTACCACGTGAAAATTTGCAAACCATGAACGCACAACCTTTTACTATTTCCGGTTGCGGCGCAATTGAATCGCTGAATTTGGCATCGGCGGTGAATATGTGTGTGTATGAGTTGATGCGCTAATGAAATTTCATGCTCTCATCTTATTAACCCTGCTGTGCGCGCAAACGGCACAGGCAAACTGGTTAGATAAAGTCGGCACTATTATTGATACCGCTTTTGCGTCCAACCCAACAGAAACCAAAGCTGAATTAATTGCCACCAATGCCGCTGAGCATAAATTACCGACTCACTGGCGTAGCTATTGGTTAAATGAACCCGAGTTTGGCGCACGTATTTTTTTAGCTGACACAGGAAAAATATCCGCACCGGTACTGTTATTAGTTCACGGTTTGGGGCAAAACGGCCTGCGCGATTGGTTACCTATAGTGCCCGAGCTGGAAAAACATTATCGCGTAATCATGATCGACCTGCCCGGCTTTGCCAATTCACCCAGCCCCAAAGCAAAATTATCGCCCACCCATTACGCCGACTTATTGCACTTTGTTAAACCCTATTTCAGCCACAAGCCCATTACTGTTATCGGCCACTCAATGGGTGGCGCCGTCACACTGCGTTATGCGCAGCGCTACCCTGATGACATTAATCAAATTGCGCTTATCGATGCCGCAGGAATTTTACAGCGCACCGCTTTTGTAAAACACAGCGCTACTGATCGCATTCCCGTCAATTCTGATGCTGTACCCAATGCATTACTAACCTATGCAATTGGCCTGCAGGATTTTAGCAATAACTTGATTGAAAAAATGCTCCGGCTGCCAGACCCAACTTCCGTACTGGGCAAAAGCGAACTGGCATGGGGCACAACGCTACAAGGCTATCCCAATATCAACGCAGCACTAAGTTTGGCGGAGGAAAATTTTTCCTCTGCCATATTTGAACAAACCAAACCGGTGTTTATTTTATGGGGCAGTAAAGATTTAGTCGCGCCGCCCCGCACCGGGCAACTACTTGCCGCTAACCTAACCAGCAGCAACTTAACTATTATTGAAAACGCGGGTCATGTACCCATGGCAAGCCATCCGCAAGAAGTGTCGCGCTGGTTACTGGCGAACTTAAACACACTACCTAATTCCATCCTGAAACCCGACACCCAAAATACAAGCACAAAACAAAACTACACTTGCGATCATTCAACTGGCGACACACTACGCGGACACTACGCCCGCATCACACTAACAGAATGTACCGGTGTGCTTTTGGATGGCGTTGTGGCCGATGATTTAATCGTCAACGACTCGGTTATTGAAGTGCAACACTCACATTTTATGGCGGAGCAAATATCGCTGACGATTAACAAATCGGTGGTAATGATGACGGGAGGTACAATTAACGGCTTGGTAAAACTCAATCAGGCACGCGTTGATTTTGCAGGTATCAATCTAATCAAAGCAACGCCATTCAAGATAAGCACCAGATCACGTTTGGTGCTCTCCGTTAGCCGCGCCAGTAATAGCCGCTATTTACATAGCGATCTGCAATTGGAAAACACGGTTTACTAAGATCTGGCGCCGCTATAGAACACGGCGTCAGTTATCTGACTTATAATCGATCTATTTCTTAAGAGGAATCGCCGCCATCAAACCACGAGATAACAAACCGGGAAACACGCTGTGGTGGTTTTCTCCTTTTATAATCTCAACCCGCAAATCCAGTCCGGAATAATTACGCGAGCGCAAGATTTTTTCAAAAGCCAATACATCATCAGCCATTTGTTTGTTATTCAAGCTACTATCATTTTGATCAGCATAAATCATTGCATGAGTTTTTAGTGATTTATGATTTTTGGCGTAATGCTTTTCCATCTCAAAAATCACTTTGTTGTCGTACCACAATGAAGGACTGCCAATAATATAGTGATCAAATATCTCTGGCCTATTGACCAAAATATAGCAACCCAACAAGCCACTGAATGAATGTCCGACGAAAATTTTATTATGAGCATCGATACGATAAGAATTTTTCAATAACGGAATAACCTGGTCAGCAAGAAAAGCAGTGTACTCTTTCGCGTGACCAGAGGCTTTACGTGCTGCTGATGAATGACCATTAGACTCATCAGGGGAATAGGTTGGAGTATAATCCCGCGTACGACTGATCGTGCGATCATCACCCTTTGAATAAGAAACACCTACAACAATAGCCTCTTTCACTACATTCCCACCCATTAGCGCCATAGCACCATTGGTAATCGGAAAGCCCCAACTAGTGTCATTAACGATAATAAGTGGGTAAGCCGCTTTAGTGTCCGCGTAAGACTTGGGCAGCTGAATATAAAGCTCATATTCTTTATTGTTGCTATTCGCATGAATACTTTTTGTTTCATAGGCAGGATAACCAAAAGGCGGTATTTCGCCAGCATAGACACGAGTTGCAAAACTATTTGCCCCTAAAATGCAGGACAACAAAAACACCTTCTTGAATGACATTTAATTTCCTTAATGATCGGTGATTAGCAATTATTGATTGGTTATTTCGATTTATTGACTATAGATCAACAAGCACGCCCGCTTTCGCAAAGGCCTGATCGAGATACTGTTCATTTTCTGATGGATGACGCAATTCAGACTCAGGAACACCTTTGCTATTGGCGATAGCAGCAACTCGACCCTGCTTATGAAATACAGTATTGGGAAAGTTACGGGCGATAGGATCCTCATAGGCTTTTTGAGGAGCAATAATCTTCCAACCTTTAGCGCGCAAATGCGCAATAAGATCACCGACAAACAATGCTGCCGCATCATTTTCGTGTAAAAGCATTACATGCCGAGGTGAACGACCGAGAGTTTTTTTAGCGATTGCGTCATAAAACTCGATGGATTCATACAGCGTATCCACATAAAATTGTCGCGCCTTATCATAATCAATTGCCTTTTTCTCTTCAGCTGCTTTGCTAAACAGCGCACTTATATACCAGTCAAAATTATCAATAGTGACATAGCCATCTTTGTAGCCGAGTTCGTTGATTGATTGCTGCAACGAAGTGATTGCCGCCACATCTTTGCCATAATGCAGATAGGGGAAACGGTGATAGGGTAAAAAGTGTGGGAGTGGCTTTAATAGTAAGTGGGCTTTGTAAACATCAGCCGGATAATCCAATACACCTAACTCGCTTGCCGATTGGTGGCTAAAGCTATGATTGGCCAAATGAAATCCGGCTGCGGCATATTGTTCCAATCGTTTTTTCGTATTGGCATTAATGTAATCCGCTTTCACAAAAAATAATGCGTCTGGTACCTTTGCAAAAACCAGTGCATCAATCAGCCGTTTGGTGCGCTCCTGCCCTGTCATTAACGCAGAATCGGGCGTCGGGGCATCATCAAAAGTAAAGGAGATTTCACGCGCACTAATAAGGGGGGTAACCAGCATAAACAATATTGGCATCAGATAGTGCAAGAGATTTTTCATGGCAGTTCCATTTTTATCAGTTTTATCCAGAGCTATGCGTTTGTTGTTAAAGCAAACAGTCGCCTTATACAGGCATAGCTTTTACAGACCGCGCCAATATCCGATAGTTCAAATACGTGAAATTATACAGTTTATTAATCCATACAGCGTACAATAGCCGCACACACGCAGCAGCGCAGTCTTGACGTATACGAGCTTCGTATCACCCTCTCACCCAAAGGCTTATATGGCAACGCTACGTGTTCGCTACCAAACCATTGAGTTTGGCACTACTGATATTCACGTGCGCAGTCTGCGCGACAATCAAGAATTTTCTGACGATAAAGGCGAAGCAGAGGCTTTAGGTATTTCGTCTGCTTCGTGGCCGCTGTTTGGTATTGTATGGCCATCAGGAGAGGTGCTTGCACAATTGATGGTGGATTATGCGGTGGGCGAAAAACGTATTTTAGAAGTAGGTTGCGGCATAGCCTTAGCGAGTTTGGTATTGAACCATCGCCAAGCGAATATTACTGCGACAGATTATCACCCGGAAGTGGAAGGTTTTTTAATTGAAAACGCCACACTTAATCGAGACAAAATCATCCCGTTTATGCGCACCGGCTGGAATGACCCACTCAGTGGATTGGGTTTGTTCGATATTATTATCGGCAGTGATTTATTGTATGAAAGCGAACATGTGGGATTGCTATCGGAATTTATCAACCAACATGCCGCACCGCAGTGCGATATTATTTTGGTCGATCCAGGCCGTGGCCATCACGCCAAATTCAGTAAAAAAATGATTGCCCTAGGTTATAGCCACAGCCAACAAAAACCTGATATTGCCATAAAAACCAGCAAAATATTTACCGGCCAGATTCTCACTTACAGCCGCTAACATAAGCAAAGAATTAGGCCAATTTTTCTTGGGCGCAGTGAAAACTATTTTTTATCTCACCGCCATCCACCGAGTGTAAGTGCACATCAAAACCCCAAAGGCGATGCAGATGTTTTAACACTTCCGGTGTTGAATCGCCCAACGGGCGGCGGTTGTGCATAAAGTGATGCAGAGTTAACGATCTGTCACCGCGCACTTCAACGTTGTACACCTGAATATTCGGTTCGCGATTACCCAAGTTATACTGGCCCGCCAAAGTCTCTCGCAGCCGTTTAAAGCCGGTTTCATTGTGAATAGCATCGACATTAATTTTATCTTGCTGATCGTCATCAACAATGCTGAACAATTTTAAATCGCGCATGACTTTGGGCGATAAAAACTGCAGAATAAAACTTTCATCTTTAAAGTTTTTCATCGCAAATTGCAGGGTTTCTTTCCAATCTGAACCGGCAATTTCTGGAAACCAGTGACGGTCTTCCGCTGTGGGGTTTTCACACATCCGGCGAATATCAGACATCATTGAAAATCCCAGCGTATAAGGATTAATACCGCTGAAATAAGGGCTGTCGTAAGCCGGTTGCGCCACCACACTGGTGTGTGACTGTAAAAACTCCAGCATAAACCCATCGTTTACATAGCCACGCGCATGCAACTCATTTAACAAGGTGTAATGCCAAAAAGTCGCCCAGCCTTCGTTCATTACTTGGGTTTGACGCTGCGGATAAAAATACTGGGCAATTTTACGCACAATACGAATCACTTCGCGCTGCCAAGACTCTAGCAAGGGCGCGTTCTTTTCCAAAAAATACAAAATATTTTCTTGCGGTTCAGAGGGGAAATGGGGCGCATTATCTTGCGGCCCACTTGATGCTGACTTAGGGATAGTGCGCCACAGATCGTTTACATGTTTTTGCAAATACTCTTCGCGCTCACTTTGACGACGCTCCTCTTCATGCGCAGAAATTGGATAGGGGCGCTTGTAGCGATCCACACCATAATTCATTAACGCATGGCAAGAATCTAAAATATCTTCTACTGCAGCTATGCCGTGTCGCTCTTCACATTTACTGATATAGTTTTTAGCAAAAACCAAATAATCAATAATTGAACTGGCATCAGTCCAGGTGCGGAATAAATAATTGCCTTTAAAAAAAGAATTGTGCCCATAACAGGCGTGTGCGATCACCAATGCCTGCATGGTCATGGTGTTCTCTTCCATTAAATACGCAATACAGGGGTTGGAGTTAATCACAATTTCATAGGCCAAACCCATTTGCCCGCGCTTATAGGAATGTTCCGTGCTGAGCAATTGTTTACCATAGGACCAATGGCTGTAGCCAATCGGCATACCCACCGATGAATAGGCGTCCATCATCTGCTCTGAACTAATCACTTCAATTTGATTGGGGTAAGTATCCAAACCAAATTCTTTGGCCAACTCGCCGAGAATTTGGTCGCACTCCCGGATCAAATCAAAATTCCACTCGGATGTCACAAACAAGGGCTTATTCATGCAACCTTCTTATGAAAAAGTTCACGGAACACAGGGTAGATATCACCCACTTCGCGGATATGCTGCAGCGCAAAACATTCCGGATACTCATCGCGAATCGATTCGTAAGTAGCCCAGAGCGCTTGGTGCTCATTGTTGGTAATTTCAATATAGGAAAAATATTGGCAATTAGGCAGCAGATCATCGACCAATATATCGCGGCACACATCGGAGTCTTCACCCCAGTTGTCGCCATCGGATGCCTGAGCACCGTAAATATTCCACACTTCCGGTGAGTAGCGATCCTGAATGATTTCCTGCATCAGTTTTAGCGCACTGGACACAACCGTTCCACCCGTTTCGCGCGAGTGAAAAAATTCATTTTCATCCACTTCTTTAGCGCTGGTGTGATGACGAATAAATACGATTTCTGTTTTTTCATAATTTCGCTGCAAAAATAAATACAACAAAATAAAAAATCGTTTGGCGATATCTTTGGTGGCCTGATCCATAGAGCCAGACACATCCATAATACAAAACATCACCGCCTTGGAACGTGGAATCGGCTGCTTGATATGCAAGTTGTATTTAAGGTCAAAGGTATCTAACCAAGGAATGCGCCCAATCGCTTTTTCCAATTTGGCAATTGCTTCTATTACAGCGTCCAAGCGCGCTTTATTGCGCAGCTCTTCCGGCACTGCATTCAAAGCCAGTAACTCTTCTTGCAGCTCAGCCAATTGGCGCCGTTTGCCCGACGCCAACGCAATGCGGCGCATATTGGCGGAGCGCAGTGAGCGCACAATATTAATGCGCCCCGGTTGCCCCTCATTGGCGATACCAGCGCGCACTGTTTTAAACTCTTCCAAGCCTGAGAGTTGCCGCTTAATCAGATTGGGCAACTCCAAGCCATCAAACATAAAATCTAAAAACTCTTCCTGCGATAGGGTAAATGAAAAATCATCCATTCCCTCACCGGAATCACTCGCTTTACCCCCACTACCCTGCCCACTGCCACCTTCCGGCCGCGCGATTTTATCGCCTTCCGAAAAGTGTTTATTGCCAGGCAGCACGCGCTCGTTGTAGCCGCCTTGGCCATGATAAATAACAGGCTCACTGATATCCCGCGCGGGAATACTGACTTTACCGCCCTTATCAATATCGGTAATTGACCTTTCACTGACCGCATCAGAAACGGCCTTTTGGATTTGTTGACGATAGCGCCGCAAAAAGCGTTGGCGATTTACGGCGCTTTTGTTTTTAGCATTGAGACGTCGATCAATAATGTAGCTCATAACCCAACCTTAACATGATGAAGGTAAAACACTTTCAGGTTATCCAGTTAAATTATTGCGACTTTCTTACCCGCAAATACCACTCAGACAATAGCCGCACTTGTTTTTCCGTATAGCCACGCTCCACCATGCGCTGTACAAAATCGTGATGCTTTTTCTTGTCTTGCACAGAGGCTTTGGCATTGAAGGAAATAACCGGCAGCAGATCTTCGGTATTGGAGAACATTTTTTTCTCGATCACAATGCGTAGTTTTTCATAGCTGCGCCAATCCGGATTTTTCCCCGCATTGTTTGCTTTGGCACGCAATACAAAATTGACAATTTCGTTGCGGAAATCTTTAGGATTGCTGATGCCCGCCGGTTTTTCGATTTTCTCCAGCTCATCGTTAAGTGATGAACGGTTGAGAATTTCACCGGTTTCAGGGTCGCGATACTCTTGATCCTGAATCCAGAAGTCGGCATAGGTCACATAGCGATCGAAAATATTTTGCCCGTATTCGGCATAGGATTCCAAATAAGCGGTTTGGATTTCCTTGCCGATGAAATCGACATACTTGGGTGAAATGAATTCTTTTAAGGCATTCAAATACTTTTCTTGCACTTCTTTGGGGAATTGCTCCTGCTCGATTTGCTGCTCCAGCACGTACATTAAATGCACCGGGTTAGCCGCAATTTCGGTGGGATCAAAATTAAACACCTTGGATAAAATCTTAAAGGCAAAACGGGTAGACAAGCCATTCATACCTTCATCTACACCGGCCGCGTCGCGGTACTCTTGCAAAGATTTTGCGCGCGGATCTGTATCTTTTAAATTTTCACCATCGTAAACGCGCATTTTAGAAAAAATATTGGAGTTCTCCGGTTCTTTAATGCGCGACAGCACCGAAAACTGTGCCAGCATGCGTAGAGTATCCGGCGCGCAGGGCGCCTTGGAGAGCGACGAGTTTTGCAGCAGCTTCTCGTAAATTTTCATCTCCTCAGTCACACGCAAACAATAAGGCACTTTGACTATATAAACACGGTCGATAAAGGCTTCATTGTTTTTGTTGTTACGGAAATTTTGCCATTCAGATTCATTGGAATGCGCAAGGATAACGCCATCGAATGGAATAGCACCCAGCCCTTCTGTACTGTTGAAGTTGCCCTCTTGGGTTGCGGTTAACAGTGGATGCAAAACTTTAATGGGAGCCTTAAACATCTCCACAAATTCCATCAAACCTTGGTTAGCGCGGCACAAGCCGCCACTAAAACTGTAGGCATCCGGGTCATTTTGCGGGAACTCTTCCAACTGGCGAATATCGACTTTGCCAACCAGCGAGGAAATATCCTGATTGTTTTCATCACCCGGCTCGGTTTTAGTGATCGCAATTTGGTTAAGAATAGACGGGTAAACTTTAACTACTTTGAACTGGGTAATATCCCCGTGAAATTCGTGCAGACGTTTGGCCGCCCAAGGTGACATGATCGTTTTAATATAACGACGAGGAATGCCGTAATCTTCCTCCAGGATTTTTCCGTCTTCATCGGGATTAAATAAGCCTAAGGGCGATTCAAAAACAGGTGATCCTTTAATGCAATAGATAGGCATTTTTTCCATTAAGGATTTCAACATTTCCGCCAGTGATGATTTACCACCACCCACTGGGCCGAGCAGATACAGAATTTGCTTCTTCTCCTCCAGCCCTTGTGCTGCATGCTTGAAAAATGACACTATCTGCTGGATGCACTCTTCCATGCCATAAAATTCATTAAAGACTTTATAGCGCTTCATAATTTTGTTGGAAAAAATTCGGCTTAGGCGTGCATCTTGCGATGTATCAATCATTTCCGGCTCACCAATCGCCATGAGCATACGCTCAGCGGCGGAGGCATAAACGCTGGGATCTTTTTTACAGAGTTCGAGATACTCCTGAATCGTCAATTCTTCCTGCTGGGTAGTTTCAAAACGCTCGCGGTAATGGCTGAAAATACTCATAATCTACCTCGGGTTAGCGACTAAAGCGGCAAACAACAGACTGGTAAAACAGTAAACGATTTTCACTGCAACAAGCTATAAGAAATTCTCCATCAACTCATGCTTCTAAGCATAGCCCTAAAATTCTCAAGCATTAAAGGGAATAACAAATTATTGACTGATTTCTCGCTACACTTTTACACTCAAAAAACGCGCCAAGTAATTCAAGCTTATAGAAGCGACCGTATGAAGCCCGCTATAACAAACTCGATAAATTCTATTTTTATACGTATAAATTATTGATCTGGACTCTATGATTTCAATCCCTTGGTTAAACCCTGACAGCTATGATTTTCCCGATCCAGCCAATGCGCTGGATGACCCAGAAGGGTTATTGGCCGTAGGGGGAGATTTATCGCCAGAGCGAATTCTGGCCGCTTATCATCGCGGAATATTCCCCTGGTTTAATAAAGGCGACCCCATTTTGTGGTGGAGCCCCAGCCCGCGCACCGTGATATTTCCTGATCAACTTCATATTTCCAAAAGCCTGCGCAAAACCCTGCGCCAAGGCATATATCGCGTGACCTTTGACCAGTGTTTTGGCGCAGTGATGCGCTGCTGCGCTGCGCCTCGCTCTTACGCTGACGAAACCTGGATCAGTGAAGACATAATTGCCGGTTACTCTGCACTGCATGAACACGGCTTTGCGCACTCGGTTGAGGTGTGGCGTGACGATGAACTGGTGGGCGGGCTTTACGGTATAGCACTGGGGAAAATATTTTTTGGTGAGTCCATGTTCAGCCGCGCAGACAATACATCTAAAGTCGGCTTTGCCCATTTGGTGCGGCAGCTACGCGAATGGGAGTTTCAGCTGATCGATTGCCAAGTAGCAAACGATCATTTATTTAGTTTGGGAGCTGTTGAAATCCCCCGTGAAGAATTCCAGCAAATGCTGATAGACTTTACCGATAGGCCCAGTGCGAATATGTTGTCTTGGTCAACATTGACTGTCGCTGCTTGGGAATAATCGGATTTACGCGAGGCAACCATGTCTGACCTCTCTACCCTCAAGCTTTTCGCAACCCAACCTCATCCCTGCAGCTATCTTGATGGCCAGGAGGCAACTACTGTTTTTGTCGATCCAGAAGCCAAAATGGATCCAACACTCTATACCCAGTTGTCGCAACTGGGCTTTCGGCGCAGCGGCGCACACCTGTATCGCCCACAGTGCCTGCGCTGCCAAGCTTGCGTGTCCTGCCGAATCCCTGTCAATCTGTTTAAACCTAATCGCACCCAACGCCGCTGTTTGCAGCGTAATCGCGACTTATCGCTGCATGTTGCCCACAGTATCAACACACTCGAACACTACAACCTTTACTCACGCTATATCGAAAGCCGGCATCAAGATGGCGACATGTACCCCCCATCTGAAGATCAGTACAAGGCATTTCTCACTAGCGAGTGGGGGATCACCCAATTTATTGAATTTCGTCTCGACGGGCGCTTGATAGGGGTATCGGTCTGCGACCAGCTAGGTGATGGACTTTCGGCGGTATATACCTTTTATGATGCCGCCGAGGAAAGCCGTAGCCTAGGTAGATTCGCCATACTCGCTCAAATTGAAAAAGCGCGAAACCTGGGGCTTGATTACTTGTATCTGGGTTATTGGATTAAAGAATGTGAAAAAATGAACTATAAAATTCAGTATCGCCCATTGGAGTTACTGGTGAACCGTCGCTGGATGCGACTCAACTGAATAGACCACCCTCAACTTGCACAGATTTGCAGCAAATCAAAGGGATAAATTGCAGCAAACCTCGCTTTTCCTCCCTTTCCCCTTGGCGCCGCTGGTTAATTAAGGCACAATTCACGCCTATTTTTTTACCCCCATCCTACCGCCCCGCGCGCTGGATCAGACTTGTTGAAAACCTGAGGAAACTGCCGCATGGCAAAAGACGATTGCATTGAATTTGATGGCGAAGTGGTTGATACCCTGCCCAACACCACCTTCCGCGTAAAACTGGAGAATGGACATGTGGTCATTGCCCACATTTCCGGCAAGATGCGTAAAAACTACATCCGCATTTTGACAGGCGATAAGGTTAAGGTTGAGATGACTCCCTACGACCTGAGCAAAGGTCGCATCACCTATCGCGCACGTTAATCGCATCAGTTAACGTTTTGCATAAAAACAAAAAGCCGCACATGTGCGGCTTTTTGTTTTTGGAGTAATTTTTAAATCATCACAATGCAGTTTTTAAGCAGGCTGCGCATGTTTGGGTTTGGCTTTTACATCAATAATCAGTTTATCCTCAGCCGGATCCACATCTACGTCTACTGTTCCCCCGCCATGAGAAAGCGATCCAAACAGGATTTCTTCAGCCAGTGGTTTTTTCAGTTTATCCTGAATTAACCGCGCCATCGGACGCGCCCCCATTTTCACGTCGTACCCATGGATGGCGAGCCACTCGCGCGCCTCATCGCTAATTTCCAAGGTAACGTGTTTATCATCCAATTGGGTTTGCAACTCCATCAGGAATTTATCAACCACAGTTTTGATGGTGCTGAGTGTCAGCGACGCGAATTGGACAATGGCATCCAAACGATTGCGGAACTCCGGGGTAAACATTTTTTTAATCGCTTCCATACCATCAGTAGTGTGATCTTGATGAGTAAAACCGATAGACGCACGACTCATCACTTCCGCACCTGCGTTGGTGGTCATAATCAAGATCACATTGCGGAAATCTGCTTTGCGACCATTGTTATCCGTCAAGCTACCGTGATCCATTACTTGCAGCAGCAAGTTGAATACCTCAGGATGCGCCTTTTCAATCTCATCCAATAACAATACACAATGTGGTTGCTTGGTGATGGCATCAGTTAACAAGCCGCCCTGATCAAAACCCACATAGCCCGGTGGAGCGCCAATCAAACGAGATACGGTATGACGCTCCATGTACTCAGACATATCAAAGCGAATTAACTCCATGCCCATGCAAGACGCAAGCTGGCGACAAACTTCGGTTTTACCAACACCAGTCGGGCCCGCAAATAAGAAAGAGCCAATCGGTTTTTCTGTCGAGCCCAGACCAGCGCGCGATAATTTGATCGCAGTGGCCAATGTATCGATTGCTTCATCTTGACCAAATACGGTCATTTTCAAATTCTGATCCAGTTTACGCAATTGCTCTTTATCAGAAGACGACACACTTTTTGGCGGAATTCGTGCGATTTTTGCGACCACATTTTCCACATCGGTAACACCAATGGTTTTTTTGCGCTTACTGGCCGTCAGTAATTGCTGGTAAGCGCCCGCCTCATCAATCACATCAATTGCTTTATCGGGCAAGAAGCGATCATTGATATAGCGTTCAGCCAATTCAGCCGCTGCACGCAATGCAGCATCGGTATAACGCAAATTGTGATGTTTCTCAAAACGACTTTTGAGTCCTTTTAAGATTTGATAAGTCTCCTCCACGGTCGGCTCATTGACATCAACTTTTTGGAAACGACGTGAGAGCGCGCGGTCCTTATCAAAAATACCGCGATACTCTTGATAGGTCGTTGAGCCCATGCAACGAATCTCGCCAGATGACAACAATGGCTTTAACAGATTAGATGCATCCATCACACCACCAGACGCTGCACCGGCACCAATAATGGTGTGGATCTCATCGATAAACAATATAGAGTTTTTTTGCTTCTTTAATTCGCTTAGCAAACTTTTGAAACGTTTTTCAAAGTCACCGCGATACTTGGTGCCAGCCAACAGCGCCCCCATATCCAACGAATAAACCACGCTATCCGCCAAAATTTCAGGCACATCGCCATCCACAATACGTTTGGCCAGACCTTCTGCGATCGCCGTTTTACCAACGCCAGATTCACCCACTAACAGCGGATTATTTTTACGGCGGCGGGACAAAATTTGGCAGACACGCTCTACCTCAAACTCGCGCCCAACCAATGGATCAATACGCCCTTGCATCGCCGCTTCATTCAGATTTGCGGCAAAATTTTCTAATGGACTTTGTGAAGAAGATTCACTCGTTGCTGCATCCTCATCCTGATTTTCTTGCGCAGAATGATGATCATGGCTGTGATCAGTATGACCAGACACTTTATGAATGCCGTGGGTGATGTAATTCACCACATCGATTCGAGCAATACTTTGCTGTTTTAGATAATAAACCGCCTGACTTTCCTGTTCGCTAAAAATAGCGACCAGAACATTAGCGCCAGTGACTTCTTGTTTACCGGAGGATTGCACATGGAACACCGCGCGCTGCAATACACGCTGGAATCCCAGTGTTGGCTGGGTCTCACGCTCGGAATCATTTTCAGGAATAAGTGGGGTTGTTGAATCGACAAACTCGATCAACTCTTTACGCAGCCCTATTAAATCAGCACCACAAGCGCGCAATACATTTGCAGCAGAATCATTGTCGATGAGCGCCAACAATAAATGCTCTACCGTCATAAATTCATGGCGCTTGGAACGCGCACCTTTGAAAGCAAGATTTAAAGTTACTTCAAGATCTTTACTTAACATCGCGCTTATCCTCATCTAACCAACAAATTTAAAATCTACTCTTACTGCTCCGCCTTATCTAAACCGCCGCTAACTGAACCGAATCTGAATGCTTTAGCAAAGCTATTCATTCTCCATCGTCAACCGCTTCGATTTCGCACAGCAGCGGATGCTGATTCTCTCTTGCATATTGATTCACTTGCGCCGCTTTTGTTTCAGCTATATCACGAGTATAGATGCCACAAACCGCTTTGCCTTGTACATGTACCGTTAACATGATTTGGGTAGCTTTTTCGCGCGACATGGAAAAAAACACTTCCAGTATTTCCACCACAAAATCCATCGGTGTGTAGTCGTCATTCAACAACATCACCTTGTACATAGGTGGCCGCTTTAGCTTTGGCTTGGACGTTAAAACGGCAAGGCCACCATCTGAGTCATCGGCAAACTTGTCGTCGTCTTTAGCTAAGGTTAGTTGAAGGTTTTGGAGATTGCCCATAGAGATTCAATACAAATTAAAAATGATTAGTCGTTCGAAAGTATTGTAACTCATCGGCATAACAAGCCCTAATACAGTCTAATACGGATAAATGCTTGACTTTGGGTCAATTGTTGGATAAAAAAAGAACACAGCTGCACACAAATGCGGCACATAGTTCAAATAAAAGCACCAAAACTCAAATAACGACGCTCATTGTTACAAAACTGATATCTCGTCCAACCCCAAGCAAGTGCTGTACTTGGGACAATAATAACGACAGTGATGTTTTTCAAGGGCATCACTTGGGCAGAAGGACTCCAATCATGCCAACAGGCACAGTTAAATGGTTCAATAATGCAAAAGGTTACGGCTTTATCCTTGCGGATGAAGGAGGTGAAGATCTATTTGCACACTATTCCGCCATCACAATGGAGGGCTATAAAACCCTCAAGGCTGGCCAACAGGTAACATTTGATGTTACCAAGGGCGATAAGGGGCTACATGCGGTGAATATCGCTGCCCCCGCCAATGAAGGTAATGTGGAACACAGCAGCCGAAAGAGCGCAGTTCCAGCCTAGGTTTGGCACAAAAAGCCCCCAATAAAAAAGCCCCTCGTATTGCTACGAGGGGCTTTTAGTGCTTTCGGTACCTGGAAGCCTTAGCTCAAGCTTGCCAATACTGCATTAAAGGTGGCGCTTGGGCGCAGGGCAGCAGAGGCTTTGGCAACATCCGGGCGATAATAACCACCCAAATCAACCGGCTTGCCTGCTGCCGCCTTCAATTCAGCCACAATGGTGGCTTCACTGTCAGCCAAGGCTTTGGCAACAGGGGCAAACTCTGCTTGCAGTGCGGCATCTTCAGTTTGCGCAGCAAGCGCTTGGGCCCAGTAAAGAGCCAGATAGAAATGGCTGCCACGGTTATCCAATTCACCAGCCGCACGGCCTGGCGATTTGTTTTCATCAAGAAATTTGCCGTTAGCCTGATCCAGAGTCTTGGCAAAAATTTTGGCTTTAACGTTATTAGTAACGCTGCCAAAATGATCTAAAGACTCTGCCAGTGCCAAAAACTCACCCAATGAATCCCAGCGCAGGTGCCCTTCTTCCACGAACTGTTGCACGTGTTTAGGAGCAGAACCACCAGCGCCCGTCTCAAACAAACCACCACCATTCATCAAAGGAACGATCGACAGCATTTTGGCTGAAGTACCCAACTCCATAATGGGGAATAAGTCAGTGAGGTAGTCGCGCAGTACATTACCAGTCACAGAAATAGTGTCTTTGCCTGCACGGATACGGTCGAGCGAGTATTGAATCGCCTCTTCTGGGGTTTTGATATAAATCTCAAGGCCGGATGTATCGTGATCTTTCAAGTAAGTATTTACCTTGGTGATCAGTTGTGCATCGTGAGCACGTTTTGGATCCAACCAGAACACCGCTGGAGTACTGGAAGCACGTGCACGATTAACAGCAAGCTTCACCCAATCCTGGATTGGTGCATCTTTAACTTGGCAAGCGCGGAAGATATCGCCTTGCTCAACTGCTTGTTCGATCAGCACTTTACCAGCCGCATCAACCACGCGCACAACGCCGTCGGTTGGGATTTGGAAGGTTTTGTCGTGTGAACCGTATTCTTCTGCCGCTTGCGCCATCAAACCAACGTTAGGCACGCTGCCCATGGTTTTGGGATCAAATGCGCCGTGCTTTTTGCAGTCGTCGATAACTACTTGATAGATACCGGCGTAGCAGCGATCCGGGATACAGGCTTTGGTATCTTGCAGCTTGCCAGCAGTGTTCCACATTTTGCCTGAGTCGCGGATCATCGCGGGCATAGAGGCGTCAACGATCACATCGCTTGGCACGTGCAGGTTGGTAATGCCCTTGTCAGAATTCACCATCGCCAACTCGGGGCGATCAGCGTACAGCGTTTGAATATCCGCTTCGATTTCAACTTGTTTGTCTGCAGGCAAGGATTTGATTTTGGCGTACAGATCGCCGATACCGTTGTTCAAATCAACTTTTAACTCGCCCAACACAGCTGCGTGCTTTTCCAATACCGGCGCGTAGAACACAGATACAAAGTGACCGAAAATGATCGGGTCAGACACTTTCATCATGGTCGCTTTCAAATGCACAGACAGCAATACACCAGATTTTTTAGCATCGTCAATTTGCGCCGCGATGTAAGTGCGCAGTGCATTTTTGCTCAGTACTGAGGCATCGATAATTTCGCCCGCTAATACTTTAACGGTTTCTTTCAGTACTTTAATGCTGCCATCTTTGCCAACCAATTCGATTTTCAAATTGCCAGCGTCGGCAATCAGTGCCGATTTTTCACTACCGTAGAAATCGCCAGCAGTCATGTGCGCAACATGGGATTTGGAGTCAGCAGCCCAAGCACCCATTTTGTGCGGGTTCTTGCGCGCGTAATTTTTGACTGACAAGGGTGCGCGACGGTCTGAGTTACCTTCACGTAAAACCGGGTTTACTGCAGAACCTTTGATTTTATCGTAACGGGCTTTAGCGTCTTTTTCTGCATCGCTAGCTGGATTCTCAGGGTAATCTGGCAGCTTGTAACCTTGGGATTGTAATTCTTTGATCGCCGCTTTTAATTGTGGAATTGAAGCGCTGATATTGGGCAACTTAATAATGTTTGCTTCGGGCGTAGTCGCCAATTTACCCAACTCAGCCAAATGGTCGCCAATACGTTGTGCGTCGGTCAACAGCTCGGGAAATGCCGCGATGATACGTCCAGAGAGGGAAATATCGCGGGTTTCTATGGCTATGCCGGAAGATTTGGTGAAGGACTGAACGATGGGAAGTAGGGAGTAAGTTGCCAGGGCTGGCGCTTCGTCAGTTTGGGTATAAATAATTTTTGAATCTGTCATTTAAAGATGGCTCCATCAATTCATGCGGCTCGGCCTTGTGAGCTCTACCATTAACGATATGAAAATTTAGAAAAAGAGCCCCGCCACAGGGAACTGCCCCTTGCCAGAGCGGGGCGATTCTACACTCCTAGACGGGTTTATGCATGATTTAGTTGCTATGGCATCCGCATCAATCTCAGCTAGAATCCGCTTTTTCCCTGCATCATCACTTGGTTCTAGCGATATTTATGGCTTCTCTGATTCTTTTTAACAAACCATTTGGCGTACTTTCCCAGTTTACTGATGGCGAAGGTCGCCCGACTTTAAAAGACTATATCAAGGTTCCCCATGTGTACCCTGCCGGGCGTCTGGATCACGATTCAGAGGGCTTGTTGCTACTCACCGATGATGGCGACTTACAACATTACATAAGCCACCCAGCACACAAACAACCCAAAACCTACTGGGTACAAGTTGAAGGGGCGCCGAACAGCTACGCCTTAACCAAATTGCGCCAAGGTGTTGAGCTGAACGATGGCATGACCCAACCGGCGGAAGTACGCCTGATTCCAACTCCCAAGCTCTGGGAACGCGTACCGCCTATTCGCGAACGCGCCAATATTCCTACGCAATGGATGGAGATAATTATTACTGAGGGGCGCAACCGTCAGGTGCGCCGCATGACTGCCGCTGTTGGTCACCCGACCCTGCGCTTGGTGCGCGTAAAGATTGGCAATTGGACCCTGGAGGGAATAGAACAGGGGAAATACAAAACCGAAACGGTGCAACCACCTAAATCAAATACTGGCAGTGCGCGCAATAAAAACAGCCGTTCACAGCACAAGCCTGCAAGCAAAACGGCAAAGATTAATCCAGCGAAAGCCAACCCGGCCGATAGCAATAAAACTGGCGCTGCGAAAAGCAAAAGCACGCAACCCAATGCGCGGCCGACGACAGCGAACAAACCCAGACCGACAACAAAACCCGCTACCAAAACACTGGTGATTCAAAAATCAAAGCCCAAACGAATCATTAATCCTGACTAATTGTTTTACCTGAAAAAATAAGGCGCCCTAGAGCGCCTCAGATCGCTGACAAACCCCACCCTAAAAAGTGGGGTTTTGTTTTTTTAGCCCGCGCTGTGCATAAACCACATTTCTTGAGATTTATTTCCAATCCGCTCATTTTTCCC
>NZ_JBXUOS010000006.1:0-307322 GCF_057196725.1 Cellvibrio sp. ATLC23
CCGTTACGCTTCGCTCCACTGGACAGAATTTAAGTTGCGGCTTTGTGGTTTTGCTACGCAAAAGTATTCCACAAAGCCGCAACTTAAATTCTGCCGTTTACCACGGCGTTATACAAGGAATAAATAATGGCCAATGAAGAAATGATTGAGTTCGTTGAAAAAGAACGGAAAAAGCGAAATGAATATACTTTAATGTTCACGGAGTTGGCCGAAAGAGAGAAGGATCTGCAGGAGCAACTGGCCAAACAGCAAGCAATAATAAGCCAGCAAGAGTCACAACTTAATGAAAATAGAAACCGCCTAAAAAAGGAATACCTTAATCGTGAAAAGGAATTTCAAGCGGTTCTAGAAGAAAGAGAAAAGCTTTTCGAAAAAAGACAGGAAAGCATGTTTCAACGTCAAAAGCAGATGGAAGAACATTTCCAGGAAAGGCTTTTAGAGACTGAAGAATTAAGAAATAGACTTGAGCGAGAGCTTTCTGAAAGGGAGTCAGCATTAAAAAAAGCTCAAGACGAACTGGAAAAAGAAAAGCTAAAATATACCGAGGAAAGTCGCAAACAAATTGAAACAAAATCAGAAACATATGTGAATACTGCGCTTCTCGGGCTGGAAGAAAAAGAAAAACAATTTCATACAATTTCAAAATATTGGTCAGTATTCGGAGCACTGTCAATTGTAATAGGAATAGGTTTTATAATTTTCGCTAGCCTTAATGGAGCTGCGTCATTTCATAATGGAAAAGGTTTCAGCTGGACGTACTTCCTGTTTATTACATTCAGGGGTCTAATTGTTATAGGTTTGTTTGCTGCATTGGCAAGGTATTCATTTATTTTTGCAAATTCATATATGCATGAATCCTTGAAAAATGGAGAAAGAAGGCATGCAATAAATTTCGGGAAATTTTACCTTGAGGCTTTCGGAGCTAACGCAAGCTGGCTTCAAATTAAAGAGGCGTTTCAGCATTGGAATATTGGTAATGTTAGCGCTTTTTCAAAGCAGGAGGAAAAGTCTCGCGAGGCTGAAAAGCCAATTGAAGAAGTCGAACAGCCAATCACTAAAAGGTAAATGTATAACAAAGCAATCAAACGGATGGTTTTTAAGTAGCACTTTTGCCATTCCGCTTCGCTCCATTTTATGGCAAAAGTGCTACTTAAAAACCACCGTTTATCGCGGCGTTATGAACTAATAAGCGAGGCACCATCATGGAATTGAAAGAATTTGTAAAAGCTACGATAGAGCAAATAGTTGAAGGTGCCGCCGCTGCTCAAGAAGCTGTATCGGCAAGAGGAGCAATAATTAATCCTGCGGGAGTTCAGTTTCAAAAAGACGGCACATGGAATACATACAAAGATTCAATGCCTCAAAACATAGAATTTGATGTTGCTCTAACGTCCACAGACAAAAAGGGTTCATCCGAAGGGGTTGGAGTCTTTCTTGGAAGCATTAGCTTAGGAAAGAAAAATGAAAGTGGTATTGAACAAATAGCAATTACAAAAGTTAAATTTTCAATACCGGTAATTCTTCCTACAGGTGGAACCATTAATGAATTTTAAAAAAATCATAACAAATCGTTCCAGCACCGTGCGCTTCGCGCACTCGACAGTTTGTAAGTTGTTTTTTTATGGTTTTGCTACGCAAAAGTACCCCACAAAAAAACAACTTACAAACTGCGGCTGAACTCAGCGTTAAATATTCGGGTTTTGTTTTTTGCTTTGTGCAGTCGGGAACGCTTTCGTACTTTTTGAGCCGTGCTTACTCTAAGCAAGAGTCGCACTTGGCAAGTTTGCAATTAAAGCCTTTTGCTCTTCGAAGTTTGTGTTTCAAACGAAATCGCTATTCGTTCGCAGAAAGTTCAGCGTACTGCCCAACACAGCACAGAACAACTCTGTTAGGTTTATCACGTGCCGCAGCTTGCGCACATTAAATTGGCAGGTAGTTTTTAAAAGTCTGCTGCGGTCAAAAGTTCGCGTTCTTTTTGAACTCTTGCCAATAAGCTAAAATGCGGTAATCTTCATCACATTACTTTTTATCGGGCGCATGTAGTTACTGCTTCAAAAACTCATGCTTTCGTTTTTTAAACCACCAAATACTTAACAAGGCGTTGCACCAGACGAATTGTAAGTAGCGCTTTTGCAATATCGCTACGCAAAGTTTATCGCAACGCGCTACTTACAATTCGCAGGTGAACGCAACGTTATGCAAAGAAATATATGAGCAATATCTCAACTTATGAAGAGTTATTTTCCCACTTAGTTCCAGAGTTCAAATCTTATTGGAACTCTGGAGGTTGCCTTTTTAACAACGGAGCAGAATCTACAATTCATGGTATTTTTACTGCATTTGCTCACGTTGCATGTAAGAAACTGGAGAGTAACTCTTTGGAAAACGCTTCTGCCATATTTGAGTTTATGGAAAGCACCATAGAGAATGGTGAAAAGCCTGCAAATGCAGCATGCACCTGCTTTTTTGAAAACGTGCTAAATAGAACTCCATCTACTATAAAGCCGGAACATTTTGTTTCTTTACTTGGTGAAAGATCAAAGGAGTTTTGTAGGTCGTGGAACAAGTTCACGGGCGTCAACATCGCAGGCATTTAAGTCCTGCATAACAAGGCATTGCACCTGACGAATTGTAAGTAGCGCTTATGCAATATCGCTACGCTAAGTTTATCGCAACGCGCTACTTACAATCCACAGGTGAACGCAACGTTACGTGGTCTTAGAGTTTTGGTTTGTGCAATTCTGAAAGTACGCAAAAGCAAAACCGTTTTTTTTGAAGAACGAATGTTTTTGGTTATTCTTCTTCGGCACAGTTTGTTCGTTGTAGCGGTTTGAAGAATGCTAAGGTTTTATCTGGTTTGTGTTCTTGCAGGTTTTGCTTTATAAACCGAAATGCCAGTTCGGCTTTGGTTAAATTCAGCTTTTGTTATTTCCCATTTTTGGGTAAAGTTCCATCAATTTTTAGGCGTGTTGGTTTGCATTGGAAGGCAAAGCAAAAGCTTCCTTTCTGCTTCAGCAACATCATCATAAAAGAATTATCACGTAACAAGGCAATGAACCGGATGGCTTTTAAGTAGCATTTTTGCCATTCCGCTTCGCTGCATTTTACGGCAAAAGTGCTACTTAAAAACCACCGGTTATCGCAACGTTACAAAGGGCAAGAATTTTAAAGCTACAGCTTCGGAAACACCGCAAACGTAAAAGCTGTATTATTTGAAGTATGAATGCTTTGGGTTTTCCGCTTCGGCTAGTTTTGTTTTCTTAGCAAGTTGAAGAATGAGTGTTTTTTGTTTCCTGCTTCGGAAAGTGCGAGCTTCGTAGCTTTTGAAATAACGAAGGTTTTATTCGCACCTTGCTAAGCAGGTTTTGTATTTTAACCGTTGTGGTATTGTCTTTTTTTCTTTACCGCTTCGGAAAGTTGGTTTTGGGCTTTGCTAGAAAAAGCTTTTTGGTTTTTCGTTGAGCAAGGCTAAAACCGTAGTTTGTAACAAAGCGTTGCACCCGACGAATTGTAAGTAGCGCTTATGCAATATCGCTGCGCTAAGTTTATCGCAACGCGCTACTTACAATCCGCAGGTGAACGCAACGTTACGTGGTCAAAGCGTTTTAGCTTGTGCAAACCTGAAAGTACGTAAAAGCAAAACCGGTATTTTCGAGAATGAACGTTTTTTTGGTTTTATGCTTCGGCTAGTTTTTACGCTGTAGCGGTTTGAATAATGTGAAGGTTTTGTCTGGTTTGTACTCTTGCAGGTTTTGCTTTAAAAGCTGAAATGCAAGTTTGGCTTTGGTTAATTTTTGCTTTTGTTATTTCCCAATTTTGGGTAAAGTTCCATCAAGTTTTAGGCTTGTTGGTTTGCACGGAAAGGCAAAGCAAAAGCTTCCCTCCCGTTTCGGAAAATTCTTCACAAAAGCAATATCACGTAACAAGGCAATGAACCGGATGGTTTTTAAGTAGCATTTTTGCCATTCCGCTTCGCTGCATTTTACGGCAAAAATGCTACTTAAAATCCACCGGTTATCGCAACGTTACAAAGGGCAAGAATTTTAAAGCTACAGCTTCGGAAACACCGCAAAAGCAAAAGCTGTATTATTTGAAGTATGAATGTTTTGGGTTTTCCGCTTCGGCTAGTTTTGTTTTCTTAGCAAGTTGAAGAATGAGTGTTTTTTGTCTTATGCTTCGGAAGTGTGAATTCCATAGCAATGGAAAGAACGAAGGTTTTATTCGCACCTTGCTAAGCAGGTTTTGTATTTTAACCGTTGTGGTATTGTCGTTTTTTCTCTACCGCTTCGGAAAGTTGGTTTTTGGCTTTGCTAGAAAAATCTTTTTGGCTTTTCGTTAAGCAAAGCTAAAACCGTAGTTTGTAACAAGGCGTTGCACCCGACGAATTGTAAGTAGCGCTTTTGCAATATCGCTGCGCTAAGTTTATCGCAACGCGCTACTTACAATTCGCAGGTGAACGCAACGTTAGGCTTAAATATGAAAGTTATCTTCACCCTAATTTCCTTAATAATCCTGCAAGGTTGTGTTAGTGCAAATCTAGATGGCGCGTTCCCGAGTACCGAATTTATTTACAGCTTCGTAGATGGTAACGGCTTGCCGGTGAGCGGAGTTTCATTAGAGGTCGTGAATAGCGATGGAGCGTTAGCTTATAATTATCCTATTGGAGAATTTACTGGACCAAATAGTGTTATATCCACCTCAGAAGGGGTTTTGAAGTTTAGTCATTTAAATAAAGGTTTTGAGTTTGCCGGTGAGTGTTTTGGCTTTGGCATATTTAAATATGGTGCTTGTTCGGCCCCAGAGTACACCCTGGATACCAAAGGCAAGGAATAGGTAGAAAAATGATGGCAGCCTTAAATTCCATTTATGGTCACTTCCATCAGCAAATGTTGACTGCTGACGGTGAGGCTGTTGAGTTTTATAAATCTGTAGGTTTTGTTCGTGCAAGCAAAACGAAACCTATGTGGATTTATTCAGGCACCGAACATTAGTTTGCAACAGGTACTAACTGCACACGAGGCGGGCTGCCTAATTTGATGTCGCCACGCACTCTATAACCCGGCACTGCATCGCGCATTTTTTGGTAGATCCAGCGCCCTTCCACATCGGTGCGCGCAATGATAATCGCCAGACTATTAGTTGCTTTTAGTTTTTGTGCGATTCCGGTTAGCTTGGCGATAATTTGCGGATCATCTTTGCCAAGCAAACTTGCATCGAGTAAAAATTCATTTGCGCCGCCACGATAAGGCTCTACTGGAGGGGCTGATTTAATTTGTTCCGCCAATCCGGTTGCTACTTCTTTAATTAGCAAGTTAGTCGGATCAACAATGCGTGCATTATTGAGCATTGTGGTTGCCTGCGAGTAATTGCCGCGAGCCGCCGCCTGACGAGCGAGATCTACATAGCGCATAACAATACCCTGCAGGCCACCTTTGGCGCGGGTGTTATTGGGGTCCAACTTGAGTGCTGCACGAAAGTAATCGTATGCGTTGTCATTGTGGGGGGTGAGTAGCTGGTCGTGCGCCAGGGTATATTCACCATTGAGAATCAACAGTTTTACTGCTTGCTGCTCTTTGGTAATGACGGGTTTAGGCTGCACTTGGGGCACAGGAGCAGGAGCAGGTTGTTTTTTCTGATTGGCATAAAAGGGGATCTGGCAAGCACTGAGCGAACACACCAAAACAGCCAATAAACCACTGCGACCAATAGAATTACGCATAACACCCTTCTCGATAATCTCGTTAGACAATCCATACATTGATTTACCAGACCACCCGAACATCTAATCGCAAAAGAAAAACCAAACAGCGATAGAATGATCTTTATTACCGGTTGTCTATAGGCCGCGTATGTTACTGTAAGTCGCGTCGCCGGGCACTATTGCCCGCTCACCAACATTTACTTTTAAACCGGGAAACGCCTCATACCATGTTTAATGTGTACCGACCAAGACTTGGCCTTTTGTCTCAACTCAGCATGAACGCTTTATTGCTACTCAGTATGCTATTTACCCAACTGAGTACTGCCGAAGATTTTTTGACGCAAAAACCTGGATCTTTCACCAGTAGCAATACACTAAATTCCAGCTTACTTAGCAGTCAGGACGAGTTTTTACCCGTTGCCGACGCATTCAAACCCAGCTACATCATCACCCAAGGCAAACTGGTTCTGCATTGGCAAATAGCGGAAGGCTACTATTTGTATGAGGAGCGTTTTATTTTTCGCCCCGATAACAATAGCCAAATATCTCCGTCTTACACGCCAGGCAAGATGAAGTATGACGAGCTATTTGAACGTGAGACCATGGTTCACTACCATGAAGTGTCGGCCAGTTTTGATTTGGCAGGTATCGACAAGGCATTTAATCTAAAACTGGAATACCAAGGCTGCGCCGATGCAGGCCTCTGCTATCCACCACAAAAACTGACACTGGCGATTGACCCCGCAAACGCATCGGTGACAGAGCAAAATCCAAACTTATCAGCATCTGCCGTTGAATCAACAACTGCGCCAACAAAAGCATCATCTACCGTCACCACAACCGATTCTAGCTGGATATTTCAGGCCATTATTTTTGCATTGCTAGGCGGCATGATTCTCAACCTGATGCCCTGTGTGTTTCCGGTGCTCTCTATTAAGGTAATGAGCTTGGCGGCCGCAGATCGTTCGCGACTGGTTACCCACGGCTGGGCCTATACCCTTGGTATAGTGGTGTGTTTTGTGGGTTTCGCGATAGCTTTGCTCATTGCACGCAAAGGTGGTGAAGCAATTGGCTGGGGCTTTCAGCTGCAGTCGCCGGGCCTCATCGCCGCCCTCGCCTATTTATTTTTTGTGATGGGTTTGAGCATGTCAGGCCTGATCAATGTTGGCAGCAGCCTGATGGGAACCGGCCAAAACCTGACCCAAAAATCCGGCCTGAGCGGCTCTTTCTTTACCGGCGTATTGGCAGCCGTGGTCGCCAGCCCCTGCACCGCACCTTTTATGGGGGCCGCACTCGGTTTTGCCTTAACCCAACCAGCCATTGCCTGCCTTGCCGTATTTGCCGCCTTGGGTTTTGGCATGGCATTACCCTTATTAGTACTTTGTTACTTGCCCGCGTTGGCCGAGCGCTTGCCCAAACCCGGGGCCTGGATGGATAACCTCAAGCAATTCCTCGCCTTTCCTCTTTACCTTAGTGCAATCTGGCTGCTGTGGGTTTTCGGCCGTCAAACCAGCGTTAGCGGTATGGCAGCACTATGCGTTGGTGCTGTCGCCATCGCCTTTGGCTGCTGGCTGTTGGGACGCGACGCGCGGGGATTTTGGCAGCTAGTGCGCCGGATTAGCATCGCCGCCAGTTGGATAATTGCAGTTGTCCTGGTTTGGCAAAGCTCCGCAAACCAAAACCAAACACCGACTGGCCGCTGGCAAGCTTACAGCCCTGAACTTGTCACCTCACTACGCGCCGAAGGTCGGCCAGTATTTATCAACTTGACCGCTGATTGGTGCCTGACCTGCCTCGCCAATGAGCGAATTGCACTTCACACTCAGGCCGTTGAGCAAACCTTTGATGAGCTAAATGTGGCGACAATTAAAGGCGATTGGACGAATACTGACCCGAAAATCACTGAACTTCTGCAAGAATATGGTCGCAGTGGTGTGCCTTTGTACCTCTGGTTCCCCGCCGGCAGCACCGATAAAGCAATCGTTTTACCGCAACTGCTAACACAAGACCTGATTATCGACACACTAAAAGCGAAAATAACCGCAAAGTAATTGCTTTTTGATTGTTTTCGCCACACTTGCCTGCAACATTTTGCAACTTCTCACATCTTGCCGCTAACATGGGGGCAAGATGCGGGGATAATCGAGCAAAACGGCTATTTCCACCCTCCTGCTTAACACTATCGCGAATAACTTCTTCAATCATGCAGGCATTTTCTGCCATCTAAACAAAATTTCGCGGGCATCGTGGACATATCCTGCTTTTTGCGGCAAACTCCTCCCACTTTGAAATCCCCGGCAAGCTGAACTTGCGCTTTCGTTGCGAGTCTCAGCATAAAACCAGAATATCACCGCAGGATCACTGTTAATGGCAACCATTTTGGTACTTCACGGCCCCAATCTGAATTTGTTAGGCCTGCGCGAACCAGACATCTATGGTGCAACTACGCTTGATGATATCAACCGCACCCTGACCCAGATCGCCATAGCGGCTGGCCATCATCTGCAAACCCTGCAAAGCAACGCTGAATACGAACTGATTGACCGCATTCACGATGCGCGCAAAGAAGGTGTCGATTTCATCATCATCAATCCCGCTGCGTTTACCCACACCAGTGTCGCCCTGCGCGATGCATTGTTAGGGGTCGGCATTCCATTTATCGAAGTACACCTATCCAACGTGCACAAACGCGAAGCCTTTCGTCACCACTCTTATTTTTCTGATGTCGCCCACGGCGTCATCTGCGGTTTTGGTGCCACCAGTTATGAACTGGCACTACAAGCTGCATTCAAACTCGTTAAACAGTAACGCTTTTATTAATTTGGCCCTGCCAATAACAATCACAACACACCTTGTTACAGAGAGGATTTTATGGATATTCGCAAAATTAAAAAATTGATCGAGCTGCTGGAAGAATCCAACATCGGCGAACTGGAAATCAAAGAAGGCGAAGAGTCTGTGCGCATCGCCCGTAACAGTGGCACCACCCAATACTTCAGCGCACCAGCGCCTGCTGGTTACGCTATGCCTGCAGCACCTGCCGCTGCAGCGCCAGCAGCAGCTCCGGTTGCCGCCGCACCTGCAGCAGCCCCAGCGGCACCGGCAACTGCTGGCCATGTAGTGAAATCGCCAATGGTTGGCACCTTCTACCGCTCACCAAGCCCAGGCTCACCTATGTTTATTGAAGTGGGCAAACACGTAAAAGCGGGCGACGTAATCTGCATTATCGAAGCGATGAAAATGATGAACCAAATCGAAGCCGACAAAACTGGCATCATCGAAGCGATTTTGGTGGAAGACGGCAACCCAGTTGAATTCGATCAGCCTTTAGTGACCATTGTTTAATCAACCATTGCGGTTGCCTACAGGGCACCCCAATCGCTAATCGCTGAGGAACTGGTTTATGTTCGATAAAATTTTGATCGCCAATCGCGGCGAAATCGCATTGCGTGTATTGCGCGCCTGCAAGGAAATGGGCATCAAGACAGTTGCTGTCCATTCACAAATTGACCGCGATTTAAAACACGTACGCCTGGCAGATGAATCCGTCTGTATTGGCCCAAACCCATCACCCAAAAGCTACTTAAATGTACCGGCAATTATCGCCGCGATGGAAATCACCGATTCCGAAGCCGTTCACCCCGGCTACGGCTTTCTCGCTGAAAACGCTGACTTTGCCGAGCGCGTGCAAAAAAGCGGCTTCACCTTTATCGGCCCGGATCCAGCGGTAATCCGCATGATGGGCGACAAGGTTGAAGCGATTAAAGCAATGAAAAAAGCGGGCGTTCCTACCGTGCCAGGTTCAGATGGCCCACTGCCCGAAGATCCCGAAGAGTGCATGAAGATCGCCAAGCGCATCGGCTACCCGATTATCATCAAAGCCGCCGCTGGTGGCGGTGGTCGCGGCATGCGCGTGGTACATACCGAGGCAGCACTGATCAACTCCATCCATGTAACCCAAGGCGAAGCTAAAGCTGCCTTTGGCGATGACACTGTGTACATGGAGAAATTTTTACAGAACCCACGTCACGTGGAAGTGCAAATTCTGTCTGACGGCCAAGGCCACGCGATCCACTTGGGTGACCGCGATTGTTCGCTGCAACGCCGCCACCAAAAAGTACTGGAAGAAGCACCCGCTCCCGGCATTCCGCAAGATGTGCGCGAAGCGACCTATGCCGCTTGCACCAAAGCCTGTATTGATATTGGCTACAAAGGCGCCGGTACTTTTGAATTCTTGTACGAAGATGGCCGTTTCTACTTTATCGAGATGAACACCCGTATTCAGGTTGAGCATCCGGTATCCGAAATGGTGACCGGCATCGATTTGATCAAGGAGCAAATCCGCGTTTGTTCGGGCTTGCCACTGTCAATCAAACAATCCGATGTGATCATTCGCGGTCACTCGTTTGAATGCCGTATCAACGCAGAAGACCCGAAAACCTTTATGCCCTGCCCCGGCCTGGTAAAAGGTTTCCATGCGCCGGGCGGTTTAGGCGTGCGAGTGGATTCACACTTGTACAATGGCTATACCGTGCCGCCGAATTACGACTCAATGATCGCGAAAATTATCACCTATGGTGATACCCGCGAGATCGCCCTGAGCCGTATGCGCAACGCACTGGATGAAACCATTGTCGACGGCATTCGCACCAATATCCCGCTGCAGCAAATGCTGGTGCGGGACCCGGAATTCCGCAAAGGTGGCGTAAACATCCACTACCTGGAAAAGAAATTGGCCGAGTAATACCAGCCGATTAACCCGAAGGGGCGCGATTTATCGCGCCCTTTTACATTGCGTCACTGCTTATTTGCGACCATCATTTCAACTGCAAGATTTCAGCGGGACAAAAACTCGTCCCACGACAAATTCATCAGCAAGAATTTATTTTATGCCTTGGTTACAACTCAAAATTATCAGCTCGCGCCGCTATGCGGAATCGCTCGAAGATTCACTGCTCGCCTGCGGAGCAGCGTCCGTTACCCTGCAAGATAATGCCGACCAACCTATTCTCGAACCCGGCTTAGGCGAGACCCCACTCTGGGATAGCGTTAAGATCACCGGTTTGTTCGATGCAGAAATCGATACCGCCAAAACAGTTGCCATCGCCGAGCGGCGCTTTGGCAACCCACTGCCCGAACACTACTGGGAGCAGCTGGAAGATAAGGATTGGGAGCGGGAGTGGATGTCCAACTATCATGCCATCCGCTGCGGCGAACGCCTGTGGATTTGCCCCAGCTGGCAGCATCCGCCGGAACCAGACAAAGTTAACCTGATGCTCGACCCAGGTCTCGCCTTTGGCACCGGCACTCATCCGACCACATTTCTGTGCATGCAATGGATTGATCAGCAAGACTTTAGCGGTAAAGAGGTGATCGATTACGGCTGCGGCTCAGGAATTCTCGGCATAGCCACCCTCTTGTTGGGAGCCAAAAAAGTGATCGGCGTGGATATAGATCCGCAAGCCTTGCTTGCTACCACCGAAAACGCCAAGCGCAATCAGCTGCCGGAAGATGCAATGCCGGTCTACTTGCCACCCCAATGTCCGGCAGTACAGGTAGACGTAATGCTCGCCAACATACTCGCTGGCCCACTGGCAGAACTTGCACCCGCACTGAGCGCCATGACCAAAATTGGGGGGAAACTCTGCCTTTCAGGGATTTTATCGGTGCAGGCTGAATCAGTCATGGCGGCCTATAAACCCTGGTTTGTGTTTGACCCTATCGCCGAGCAAGAAGAGTGGGTGCGTTTAACCGCCACAAAGGTGAGCTAGTTGGCATTGCCGATGGAGAATACAACGACCGGCTGTCGCTGGAATTTACCCTGCGGCTCCCGCTAGTTACACTGTTAAACTGCACCAAGAAACTGACCGGGGTTCTCCTGCCCCCTCTGTGTTAAGAGCCAATAAACCATGACCTCTGCTAGCAACCAAATGATCACTCGCTGCCCCAAATGCGGGACAGCTTTTCGTGTGACCCCCAGCCAGCTGCAATCCGCCAAGGGTGCGGTTCGCTGTGGCTCCTGCTTGCATGTCTTCAAGGCTCAGGAATATGTGGCTGCAACGCCGGCAAAAAATAACACTGCATCATCCCCATCTAGCATTGCAACAGCAAAGCCCAGCGTCACCGCTGCAGCAACAAAAACCGTACCCGCAAAAACACCACCAACGACAAGGGTGACAACACAAACTCAAGCTCCTGCCAGCAAATCGGCCACTACCACCGCGCAACCCGCGATATTAAGTGCAATCAAACCGCCACCAGTTGAGCCCCCCAAGGCATCTGTTACCGCCGCGCCCGCAACAAAACCCGCAGCAGCTAAACCGGTCATGCGTACCATCAAAAAATCACCCCTTGATGAAACGGATGACCTGCTGATTAGCGACGACATGGATGATAGTAAAACCGACGACACAGACTACGAGTTTGATGGCTTTATCGATATAGACTCGACCCCCAAAGCAGAGGTGTCGCTGTTCGAGCGCAAAATTAGCAACAAAGACACAAGTGAAGATCCTGCCAGCGCAGCCGATGAATCTTGGGCGGAAATGCTGATTGAGGATGAGAATGAAACACCTCAATTAGGACTACTTAAACCCAAGACCGAAGAACAACTTGCAGATGACGAGCTATCTTCTAGCAATGCAGTCAACACTGAATACAACCATGACGCGGCAGTAGAACCATCCGATACAACCACCAAAACCTCTGCACCAGGATTGATATTTAGTTTGGTAGGAGAAAAAGAAGAACACATCGAGCCACACCACAAGCCACCGACCGGCGACGACTTTGTACTCAGCGAAGAGTTGGCGCGCATCCCTAGCAATCAGGGCTTCAACCAACCTAGCGCATCCGACACATTGGATCCCAGTATTTTTGAAACTCCGGACGACAACAACGCGGATAGTGATACCCCCAAGCGCCAGGTCAAAACCCAGCCCAAAATCCGCGCTTACGATGGCTCTCGCACCGCACTGCTGATGAACATTATCCCGGCACCGATAGAATTTAATGCCAAACGCATGCGCCGCTGGTATCAGCGCAAACTCTGGCCAAGCCTTAGTGCGTTGGCGCTAGTTGCGTTACTAATACAAGTAGGCTGGTTTAAGTTCGATTACTTCAGCAGAGTCGAGCCCTATCGCACCGGCTATTTATTTCTCTGCCCCTATCTAGGCTGCGAAGTGCCAACACTGGTTGATACTAGCCGCATCATTGCATCCAATTTAGTAGTACGCGAACACCCAGAAGCCGAGAGCGCATTGGCGGTAGATGTAATGCTGATTAATGGCGCGCCCTTTGACCAACCCTTTCCCGACCTGCTTCTGGTTTTTACCGACATAGACAACAATCAGGTAGCGGCACGTCGCTTTATACCCAAAGATTATCTGGGGGGCGAACTGGTTGGACGAGAACTTATGCCACAGAATCAAAAAATTCATATCACGTTGGACTTGGTCGATCCAGGCGCAGAGGCAGTGAACTACCACATATCCATTCCGCGCAAATAATAGCGATACCCGCTCCATTTGATGCAGGCCTTCCACGACCTGCATCAATTCATTCTTTTTTGCAACCAAAAACAGCTAAAAAACCCACTTTTATCGCTCAAAAAAACGCCATTTTTTATGCTTTTTGCGTTCCAAACCCCAGCCCAAACGGGTATTATGGCGACCCTTTTACGCAGGACCCTGTACAAATTTAATACAGGGGGAAGCTCAGGTGAATCCGGCACTGTCGGCACAACCCCAACTACAACGATTCACTCACTACAAGCCAACCACGTGTTTACTATCGGCTCCTTTTGTATCGACAGTCAGGTCATTCTCGCGCCTATGGCAGGTGTGACTGATCGCCCCTTTCGTCAATTGTGCCGCTCACTGGGTGCTGGGTTGGTGATATCGGAGATGCTGACCGCTGACTCCACTTTATGGAGCAGCCGCAAGAGCAGCCTGCGAATGGATCACACGGGTGAAGCCGAGCCCATCGCCGTGCAAATTGCCGGAGGTGATCCGGAAATGATGGCCGAGGCCGCGCGCCTCAATGCGGCCAATGGCGCCCAGATTATTGATATCAATATGGGCTGCCCCGCTAAAAAAGTATGTAAAAAAGCCGCCGGTTCTGCGCTCTTAAAAGACGAGCAACTGGTCGCTAATATTTTGCAAGCCGTAGTCAGTGCAGTGGATATACCCGTCACGCTGAAATTTCGCACTGGCTGGAGCAACGAAGAACGCAATGCGGTGCGTATTGCACGCATCGCCGAAGATGCTGGCATACAAGCGCTGGCACTTCACGGTCGCACCCGCGCCGATGCTTTTTTGGGTGCAGCCGAGTATGACACTATCGCCAGTGTCGTGAGTGCGGTGAAAATTCCCGTGTTTGCCAATGGCGATATAGATTCACCGCACAAAGCCAAAGCCGTGTTAGATCACACAGGTGCCGCAGCGGTGATGATAGGACGGGCGGCTCAAGGTCGTCCCTGGATTTTCCGGGAAATTGCGCATTACCTGCGTACCGGTGAGCAATTACCCGAACCGTCGCTGACCGAAGTCAGAGACATTTTATGTACCCATCTGCGTGAGCTATACCGTTTTTATGGTGAGTTTATGGGCCCGCGTATCGCTCGCAAACATGCGAGTTGGTATTTGCAAACGGTTCCTGGCAGCGAAGCATTTCGCAAAACCTTTAACGCTATAGATAATGCAGAAGAACAACAAACCAGCATTCAAAATTTCTTTGAACAGCTGCTTACGAAAGAGGAAAAAGCCGCATGAATACCGCAACTTTCTTTGCTGAATCAACTCCAGCACAAGCTGCAAACCCAAACCAACCAGTACAAGCTCAATCGCTGCGCGGCTGTGTAGAGCAGGCAATGGAAAACTATTTCAAACACCTCGATGGTCAAGAGGTTAGCAACGTTTACGAAATGGTACAGGCTGAAGTAGAAGCGCCTATGCTTGAAATTGTATTGAAATATACCCGCCACAACCAAACCCGCGCTGCGCAAGTATTGGGTTTGAACCGTGGTACTCTGCGTAAAAAATTAAAGCAATACGGCCTGCTGTAATTTTCCCAGCGCCGCATGGCAATCAAAAAAGGGGTGGCAATTTATTTCCACCCCTTTTGCTTTTCAACAGTTTAATTTTTCACTTACATGGGAACTGAGTATGTCTAACACTTCCGATCTTGTTGCAGTAAAACGCGCGTTAATCAGCGTGTCTGATAAAACCGGCATTGTCGAATTTGCCCAAGCCCTGCACGCCCAAGGCGTAGAAATTTTATCAACCGGTGGCACGTTTAAATTACTCACCGACAACAAGATCCCTGCGATTGAAGTCTCTGACTACACCGGCTTCCCGGAAATGATGGATGGCCGCGTTAAAACTCTGCACCCAAAAGTACACGGCGGTATTTTAGGTCGCCGCGGTATAGATGAAGGCGTAATGACACAACACGGTATTAACGCGATTGATATGGTTGTGGTGAATTTGTATCCGTTTGAAAAAACCGTTGCTAACAAAGACTGCTCTTTGGAAGACGCCGTAGAAAATATCGATATCGGCGGCCCAACCATGGTGCGCGCTGCTGCAAAAAATCATGCTCACGTTAATATCGTGGTTAACGCTGCTGACTACGCCACTATTCTTACTGAGATGCAAGCCAACAACGGCTGCACCTCACTGAAAACCCGTTTCGATTTGGCGATTAAAGCCTACGAGCACACCGCCGCTTACGACGGCGCTATCGCCAATTATTTTGGCCGCATGGTAGAGGGTGGCAGTGCCGATTTCCCGCGCACCTTCAACAGCCAATTTATCAAAGCGCAAGAAATGCGTTACGGTGAAAACCCGCATCAAAAAGCTGCTTTTTATGTGGAAAAAAATCCACAGGAAGCCAGCATCGCCACCGCCAAACAATTGCAAGGTAAAGAGCTGTCGTACAACAACGTGGCTGACACTGACGCAGCGCTAGAAACCGTTAAATGCTTCACCGAGCCAGCCTGTGTGATTGTGAAACACGCCAATCCTTGCGGTGTTGCTGTATCGTCTAACATTAAAGATGCTTACGACCTCGCCTACGCAACTGATACCGAATCTGCCTTCGGCGGTATTATTGCCTTCAACCGCGAGTTGGATGCAGCGACTGCGCAAGCTATCGTTGAACGTCAATTTGTGGAAGTGATTATCGCCCCCAGTGTTTCTGCCGAAGCTGTTGAAGTCGTGAAAGCGAAACAAAATGTTCGCCTGCTTGCCTGCGGCGAGTGGGGTACTGAGCGCTTCGCTGGATTGGATTATAAACGCGTCAATGGCGGCTTGTTGGTACAAGATCGCGACAACGGCATGATCACCGCTAGCGACTTAAAAATTGTGAGCAAACGCATCCCTACCGAAGACGAACTGCGCGATATGTTGTTCGCCTGGAAAGTGGCGAAGTTCGTTAAATCCAATGCAATTGTCTACGCTAAGAACTCACAGACTATCGGTGTTGGCGCAGGCCAAATGAGCCGCGTAAATTCCGCTCGTATAGCGGCAATCAAAGCAGAACACGCTGGTTTGCAAGTCGCTGGCTCAGTAATGGCCTCCGATGCCTTCTTTCCGTTCCGCGATGGTATCGACAATGCTGCCAAAGTGGGTATTGCTGCAGTAATCCAACCCGGCGGCTCAATGCGCGACGAAGAAGTGATCGCCGCCGCCAACGAACACGGCATGGCGATGGTATTTACTGGTATGCGTCACTTTAGACATTAATAAATCGCGTCATTAATGAATGTGAGTTATTTGTACCACTGTAGGTTGGGTGGAGCCAAAGGCGATACCCAACACTTTTGTTAACCACACCGATGGGTATCGCTTGCGCTCCACCCATCCTACGGATTGAACAAGATGAATGTATTAATTATTGGCGGCGGCGGACGCGAACACGCGCTCGCGTGGAAAGCGGCGCAAAGCACGCAAGTTGAAATTGTATTTGTTGCACCGGGCAACGCCGGTACTGCACTGGAACCAAAATTAGAAAACGTCGCTATCGATGTATTGAATTTTGAAGCGCTGGCGAATTTTGCGGAAAAGAATAATGTTGGTTTAACCATTGTTGGGCCAGAAGTGCCATTGGTTGCCGGTGTGGTTGATTATTTTCAAGCACGTAATTTATTGTGCTTTGGCCCAAGTAAAGGCGCGGCGCAATTGGAAGGATCAAAAGCCTTCACCAAAGATTTTCTCGCGCGCCACAAAATCCCGACAGCGGATTACCAAAATTTTATCGAAGTAGAACCCGCTCTCGCTTACTTGCGTGAAAAAGGCGCACCGATTGTCATTAAAGCTGACGGCCTCGCTGCGGGCAAAGGTGTAATCGTCGCCGAAACCTTGCAACAAGCTGAAGACGCCGTGCGCGATATGTTATCGGGCAATGCGTTTGGCGATGCAGGCTGTCGTGTTGTGATTGAAGAATTTTTAGCAGGCGAAGAAGCCAGCTTTATTGTGATGGTCGATGGTAAAAATGTATTACCAATGGCAACCAGCCAAGATCACAAACGTGTTGGCGATGGCGATACCGGCCCTAACACTGGTGGCATGGGTGCCTATTCACCTGCACCTGTAGTCACACAAGCTATACACGACCGTGTAATGCAAGAAATTATTTACCCAACCGTGAACGGCATGGCGGCGGAAGGCAATACTTACGTTGGTTTTTTATATGCTGGCCTGATGATCGATGCAGCGGGCACGCCTAAAGTTATCGAATATAACTGCCGCTTTGGCGACCCCGAAACCCAACCGATTATGTTGCGTTTGCAATCCGATTTGGTTGAACTATGTTTAGCTGCACTCAACGGTGATTTGGATAAAACCACTGCCGATTGGGATGCGCGCGCATCGGTAGGCGTTGTGTTGGCCGCTGGCGGCTATCCAGATGCTTATGACAAAGGCGATATTATTTCCGGTTTACCCACCACAGAAATCGCGGGCGAAAAAGTTTTCCACGCGGGTACTGCGCAGAAAGATGGCAATGCCGTTACCAACGGTGGGCGTGTACTCTGCGCAACTGCATTGGGAAATACAGTTTTGGAAGCACAGCAACGCGCTTACAAACTCGCTGAGCAAATTAGCTGGAAAGGTATGTTCTACCGCAAGGATATAGCCTACCGCGCTATTGCGCGTGAGCAGAACCAATAGCATTACAATTGCTGTAAGTAAAAAAGGAACCTTCTGGTTCCTTTTTTATCACTCCAGATTTACCGCAAGGAGCCATTATGATTGCAACCCTGATTAGTCATCCCAGCTGCCACCAACACCATATGCCCGCCGGTCACCCAGAGTGTCCTGAGCGAATCGATGCAATCACCAATCAACTCATGGCAAATGGTATCGATGGTTTACTGTATCAACGCGAAGCCCCTGCCGTAACCGACGAGCAACTGTTGCGCGTTCATTCGCTTGATTACCTGCATACAATTACTCGCGCAATTCCCAGCGAAGGCATTGATGCCTTTGCTGATGATGTTTATTTGTCACCGCACACATTGCGCGCCGCGCGCCATGCCGCAGGAGCAGCGGTAATGGGAGTCGATATGATCATGCGCAACGAAACCGACGCAGTGTTTTGCAATGTACGCCCACCCGGCCATCACGCCGAACGCGCGCGCGCAATGGGCTTTTGTATTTTTAACAATGTTGCGATTGCTGCTGCACATGCATTGGAGGCCTATGGCTTGAAGCGAGTCGCTATAGTCGATTTTGATGTACACCACGGCAACGGCACACAAGATATTTTTTTTAATGACCCGCGGGTTTTATTTTGCTCAAGTTTTCAATACCCGTTTTACCCCAACACCAATATTGATGATGTACCCGCACATATCATTAATACCCCCCTGCCCGCTACCTGCCGCAGCGAAGGCTTTCGCAGTGCAATCAGTGCGAGCTGGTTTCCCGCACTGGAGCAATTCAAACCACAATTGATATTAATTTCCGCCGGTTTTGATGCGTATATTGATGACGATATGTCGGCGATCAGTTTGGTCGAGCAGGATTATTCTTGGATCACACAAAAACTGCGCGCATTGATGGATGAAAGCAAACAACGTCCACCGGAGCAGCAATGCAAAGGTATAGTTTCCACATTGGAAGGCGGTTACGATTTATTAGGGTTGGGGCGCTGCGCGGTTGCGCATATCAAAGCCTTGGCAAAACTATAATTTTTTACAGCGTAAGCGTCATATCAATTAATCCGTCATCACGATTAAATTTCACGGTAAAACCCAGTTTTCGCGCAAGATTCGCCATACCGGAATTTTCGAGCATGGTACAACCCGTCAGTTGCTGCGCGCCCTGATTACGGCAGTAATCAATCATTTTTTGCAGTAGTTTTCCACCCAAGCCTATGCCTTTTAATTCACTGCGCACAGCCATCGCAAATTCAGCTTGAGTATTGTCCGGGTCTATTTGCACCCGCACTACGCCTAGAATTTCTTCCTTGTGTTCACCGTTATTCGCCACAGCGATAAATGCCATTTCGCGCGCATAATCAATTTGCGCTAAACGCGCCATTTGTTCGTGGGAAAATTGTGGCAGTTCGGCGAAATAGCGCTTGTATCTATCTTCCTTGCTTTGCGAATTATCAAACGCCAATAAATTCAATTCATCTTCCGGACGAATCGGACGCAAGACTATTGAGCGCTGATTGCGCAATACAAACGACTCCTCAAGTTCCTTGGGATAAGGTCTGATCGCCAACGGATGAACATTTTTTTCCGCGCTGATATTCACACTCGCTTCCAATACGCGAATATCATCACCTGCAACCAATACTGGGTTGATTAACAAACTGCGCAACGAAGGATGGTCAATTACGATTTGGCTAATTTGTGTGAGCAACAAACACAGAGCCGACATATCGAGCGGTACATATAATTCACGCTCGCGAATTTTGCCTTCGGCAAGCGCTTGTATCACCATGTAGCGCGCTAGCGCCATATTTAGCGGAGGCAAAGCAACTACCGCATTGCGCCGCACACTCCAGTGACTGGCAGCTTCGCCCAATAAAATTACCGGACCAAAAACAGGATCGACTTGCACCTCTATCCTTAATGGATAGGCTCCTTTACGTTGTGATGTGCTCAGATCTACTGATGCATTTTCTATCGGAGCAACTGTAGTGATTCCATAATCCGTCAACAGCGCGGTTGTTTCCACGCGAGTCAATTGGCTGCGCTCGTCTGCAAGTGCCTGCGCAATAATTGCCTGTGCATGAGGTGGCTGATAGGGAACCTTATCGCTGATTGAATCAGGCGTTTCCGACAATAATTTTTGGTTGCGGCGATATTGCACCATATGCATAAACGCACCGACAGCACCTTCCGGCGTACGAAAAGAAGCAATGCTCGCGTCGGCAAAACGCAAGCGCGCATTGTGTGCTGCATCTTCTCCCATCCAGTTGGCAAATAAATTCGGCTTGCGCCCAATATAATTTTTATAAGTGTTGATTACCGCATCCGCATATACTTCACCGTGGGTGAGCGCAGAAGGCGCCTGCATAATCAGAATATTATCGACACTGTTACTCTTTAATAATACGTGCAAGACTTGCTGATAGGTTTCTGGCGCAGCATCGCCCAACAAATTAATCGGGTTAGTCGCACGACCACCAGAGTGAATAAGCGGCTGTAATTGTTGAACCGTTTTTTCATCTAATGTAGCGAGCCGACCACCGCGCTGCAGCAGCGCATCTACCGCCATCGCACTGGGGCCATTGCCATTTGCAATAATGACCAACTGCTCAGAGTAAATTGGTTTGCCATTAGCGAGAGTTTCTACAGCAGCAAGTAACTCACGCAAATCTCCTACGCGCAGCATACCCGCACGCCGAAAGGCTGCATCGTAAACCGCATCATTACCGATTTTTTCGACGGGCAGACGCGATGTTAATGCGCTGCTCTCAGAATAAATGCCAGCTTTGATAACAAGAATGGGTTTATTAAACGATGCGGCGCGCGCTGCAGACATAAACGCACGGCCATCGTGAATTGCATCGATATACAAGAGGATCGCCGAGGTTTGCGGGTCGCGTCCGAGATAATCGAGAATTTCATCGAAATCGATATCGACTCCCTCACCTAGCGAAATAAATTGTGAGAAACCAATACGCCGACGACGCGCCCAATCCAGCAGGGTTACACATACAGCTGACGATTGGGAAACTACCGCAATTTTTCCCGGCAATGCGTTGATGTGTGCGTAGCTCGCGTTTAAACCTAATTCGGGAATGATAATACCGAGTGAATCAGGACCAAGAATTCTTACGCCCCATTCCTTGGCAATTGCAAGCATTTGTTGTTGTAAGTTCGTGCCTTGTGCGGTGAATAAATTATCCAGCCCCGCCGCAATCACAATCGCATTGCGTGTGCCTTTACGCCCCAATTGCAAAATAATTGCAGGCACACGGGTTGCACGAGTACAAATAATGGCGAGATCGGGAACAATCGGCAATTCATCAATCGAGCGATAAGCCAACACACCATTCACAGATTTATAGTGTGGTGTGACCGGCATAATCGGCCCGTCAAATTGCCCCTGCAGTAAATTGCGCATCACCGCATTGCCGGGGCGATTGGGCTGGTTGGATGCACCTATGACTGCAATCGAATGAGGCTTGAGTAATTGCTCAACACTTTTTACTGTCATTTATTTACCGCCAACCATTTTTATCTATCCATTTTTACAGTTATAAATTTTCGTCGTCATCATCAATTTTTTGCAAACTCAATTCACCAAAACTGGTCGGCGCCTTGGACTGCGTTTGCGGTTCAGTCGCAACGGCTGTTTCTGCTTTGGGCACTGCAACACCATCGGTTGCCAGCTTTATTCGCAGGCGTAAATTATTCGGCGAATCCGCATTGGCAATTGCATCGTCAAAACTTACCTTGCCCGCCATGAACAATTTAAAAATTGCACCGTCAAATGTCTGCATACCGAGATTTTCAGATTTCTCCATAATCTCTTTAATTTCAGTAAGCCGACTTTTTAAAATCAACTCCTGAATTGTTTTAGTGCCTAATAGCACTTCAACAGCGGCGCAACGTTTTCCATCCACCGTGGGCAATAAACGCTGCGATACAAACGCGCGCAAATTTTGCGACAGTCCCATTAATAATTGCGGGCGGCGCTCCTCGGGAAATAAATTAATAATCCGTTCCAACGCCTGATTGGAATTGTTGGCGTGCAGCGTGGAAATCGCCAAGTGCCCGGTCTCGGCAAACTCCAGCGCGTGCTCCATAGTTTCGCGGTCGCGAATCTCGCCAATTAAAATCACATCAGGCGCTTGGCGCAGAGTATTTTTTAACGCGGCTTTGTAACTGCGGGTATCCACACCCACTTCGCGCTGGTTGATCACACTGCGTTTGTGTTTGTGCACAAATTCAACCGGATCTTCAATGGTTATAATATGGCCGCCGCTGGATGAGTTTCGATGATCAATCAGCGCCGCCAAGGATGTGGATTTACCGGAACCTGTGCCACCGACAAATAACACCAGCCCGCGCTTAGTCATAATCACATCTTTTAATACTTCCGGCAGACCCAGTGCATCAAATTGCGGAATATCCGTTTTGATGTTGCGCGCGACTATCGCCACCTCATTGCGCTGCTTGAAAATATTGATACGAAAACGGCCAACCCCATGAATAGAAATGGCCAGATTCATTTCTAATTCGTGCGCAAAAATACCCCGCTGCTCTTCATCCATAATCGCATTGGCGATAGCTTCTATCTCACCCGGCTTAAACGGCTCGGTGGCCAACGGCTTCAATACACCTTGGAATTTGGCACAGGGTGGCGCGCCAGTACTCAGATATAAATCCGATCCGTCTTTTTTGGCGAGAATATTAAGATACTGGTCGATTGGGGTTGCCATAAATTACTCCGCTAAGAACAAAACAATAGGAGGAGTATAGACATGATCGCCCCATAAGCAGGTTAAGTGGTACTAATCAACCGCAGCAACAAATGCAATCTCCACCAACATGGCAGGATCGAGCAATTCCACTTTGACGCAAGCGCGAGAAGGCGCGCAATCTACAGGCAACCAAGCCGCCCAAGCGCTATTCAGTGCGGGTACATTATCTTGGTGAGTGATGTAGATTGTCGCTGACAGCAAGCGGGACTTGTCGCTGCCAATTGCCGCTAAGGTTGCATCTGCTTGCCCTAAAATTTGCGCGATCTGCTCATCCATCGCGCAATCCGTATTATTAGGAACTTCGACAAAATGGGCGATACCCTTATATACAGTGGCATCGGACCAGCGCGGTGCAGGATTTAAGCGTTGAATATTCATGTAGGTTTTCCAACAGGGTGTTTGAAATCAATTCTGGCGCCTATAATAGCCGCCTTTTGCGCTCTACCCAATTTTAATAACCCACTATAAAGCGACCTCAGTCATGGCCTTAACTTCCATCATTGCACACCGTATTTATCGCCATTCACCCGGCAGCGCTTTTGAACTGCAATTGCGCGGGGAGGAATTTGCCAATGCGGGTAAATTGGAGGAACTGGCTTATGAATTGAAAACCCAATTTATTCGCAAGGGCGGCAAAAGTTACGGGCGATTTTCGGATGAACTGGGCGAATTCCCCCTGCCCGCTTGGTTGCGCGATTATCGCGAGGAGCGCTTGAGTGCCCCCAGTTTCACTCACAAAGCCATGCAACAATTCCAACAGGCACTGGAAAAAGCGGAATCGCTACTGGATGCCTATGTGTTTTTTGTGGAAGAAAAATTGGAAGTGGGCGATACATTGAGCGTGTATTTAGTAGAACACCAAAGCGGACTCTATCTTGATGGCGAGTTAACGGTCGACGACTCCCTGTTTCTCGACACCAGTGGTTTTACCCTTGCCGCCAAAATTCAACTCAATGATTGGACCTCAGGTGACTCATCCACTTATCTCACCTTAATGCGGTCCCGTGGCGATAAAGATATCGCCGATGCTTTTACACAATTTATCGCCTTTACCGATAAACAGGATATCAAACAGGAAACTGCTGAGTTCTTACAAATCGTCGATAACTTTAGCCAAACCCTCGACGAAACCACCGCTAAAATCACCCGCACCAAAGTCGTCGATTACTGCCTTGAACAAAACAAAGCCGGCAAACCCGTTACTATCGCCGCACTCTCCAGCAATCTCGCTGAAGAAGTAAAAAGCTATGAGCCAGAGCGTTTTGTACGCTATGTGGAAAGTAGCAAACCAGATCTCAAACCTGAGTTTATTCCTCATGCAGGACAAATTCGCAGTTACGTTCGTATCAGCGGCCGCAATGACTCTTTAAGCATGAGCTTTGCCTCTGAATGCCTTGGGCGAGAAATTGAATATGATGCGACAAACGACGTGTTGACGATCAAAAATCTGCCGTCATCATTGAAAGCACGCTTAATCAAGCACCTGAAAGAAACACACTGAAGTATTACCAAGAACTCACAGCCAAAAATAACCGCGTAAAAAAGCATCACTTAAGCCATCGACCGGGAAAGTATAAAATATACTTTCCCGGTCGATGGCTAACAAATGACAAGGTTGTTATTACTTTAATAAGGCGGAATTCAACGCATCGACTGTAGGGCCAATTAATTTTTCGACGCTTTTTTGCAAATCATCTAATGTGACTTTTCTAGTTTTCATTAAATCTTGTACCGCATGATCGATGTTATATTTATTTTTGCTCCGCTTGCGAATTTCCTTATCCAATTCATCCAACAGCACAACTGCACGTGCGGTTACCGGCCCGGTAGATTTACTCTTCCGCAAATGCTTTACCTCTGCACCCCACTTATCCAAACTTTTAATAATTGCATTACGCCGCGATTTAGTCATGCCATGGGCACGATACAACAATTCAAAAGAATAAAACTCAGCAATCCCTTCCGCAATCCAATCATCATTAGTATTGGCAGTTGTGGCACCGCTGACACGAGTAATCATATGAGTCAACTCGTGCAGCAATGGGCTAGTCCCATTTTCACTCACCAAAGGACGATCTGCATGCAAAAATAGAGAATTAGCTGCCGATAGACCGCCGCGCCACATTGGATCACCCGCACCAACCACCAGTAATTTTTGGGGTGTTTCAATAAATGCTTTGTGAACTTCAGGCCAAACAAAATTAAAAAATGTCAGCGAGTCCATGCGTTTAAAATGCTCGCCTTTAGGTGCGCTAATAGCGATTGATGTCCCAGAAACTGTTGCGCGGCGTGTACCCAACTTACCTGCGATTATCCAACCCGTTGGACGATCAAAAAGGCGATCAGGATTTTCAATCGAGAAAACATTACCTTTCTTTCGCGGCCAACCAGTCTCAATACTGCTCCAAGTTTCCGGCAGCGTCACATCCAATACTGCAACTGAATAAGCACCTTGCTCCTCAAAGGTTCGCACAGCGGGAATAAGATCATCGCCACGGAATATTGCCCAGTCTTTGGTAACCATTGCATCAAATTTCCCTGGGTCACGCTCGTGGGTAAGTGCTACAAAATAGGACAATTGCGCAATGCCTTGCGGCAATTCCCACGTCACTCGCTTATCCTTGATTATCAATTTTCCATTTGCACGAATATTGGAATAAATGCCTCGGCTATTGTCGAAGCTGACATGTTTTAGCAACTCGCCTTTATCAACACTAATCGTTACTAATGCTCCCTGCTTTGATGGTTCAAGAGTAACTTTATATGTCAGCTCATAGCTGAGATCAGACGAAGTTGCAGTCGTGGCCTGAGCTGCACTCGTCATCAAGACAAGCAACCAAAAAATTTTAAAAACAAATAAGCGCATTTTCAAAACAAACGACATAAGACTACAACCTCGATAGTAATAATTTGTTTTCAACACAGTGTACTGCAATTGGCGGCGCATAGGTTATCAACAGGGGGATCCTACCTGCTCGAACCAAACCAAAACACAACCTGACCTTCTTTGTAGTCAATTTCCTACACAGAATTCAGCTTTTGACGGCTACCCAATAGAGCATGTGTGTTCAATAATAGTCACAACAAGGACGTAAAAAGGAACTACACAAATTCATAGCTGCCGGACGCAAGGAAAAAGGAGATTCATGGACAAAACGAAGGAATGACGACTAATGGAAAACCAAATGCAGGGACGGAGGAGCGAATAAGGGAGTATGAAGGTTTTACTTAAGGAGGATGCAATGGATTGAGCGGTAAACTTGGATTTTCAGCAGGACGCTGAGGTGATCGAGATTACTTTATCCAATACAGGACGCGCTATGGGGCTTCTCTACTGAGAAACCCCCTCTTTTTATCCAAAAAATTACTTTACTCCAGCTGGCAATCAACCGCTGCACCTTAAAAATAATAATTAGAAATTATCAGCAATAAACTTCTGCGCTAAACGTGCGGCATCACTGTTACCTGCTGCAACGTCAGACAATAAAGCTTTGGCCTTGACCCTATCACCCATCAAAAAATAAACCTTACCTAAATCGAGCTGGGCATCAGGCACTTTTGCGGCACTTGGAAAGTTGGCGATAAGCTCAGTAAACCAACTTTTTGCTTGCGGGTAATCTTTTTTGAGCATTGCGATTTTGCCCAACCAATAATGGCTATTACTGGCAAAACTTCCATTTGGGAAACTGTTCAGATGAGCCTTGAAAGCTCTCACAGCACCATCAAAATCTTTTTGATTTAGTAAATCGTAAGCGGCTTTATAAACATCACTTTCGCTAGCAGCGCCAGACAACACCGAAGCTGTAACAGGAGCAGCAACTGCTGCCATAGAGTCTTCGGTACGGGCTTTTACTGCAGCAGATGTATTACCAGACAAACGTCGATCAAGATCTATGTAGTTGTCTAGTTGTAGTTGTTTGAGCTGTTTTAGCTCGTAGGATTGCTCTTCAAGAAGACCACGCAAAGCAGCGACCTCTTCTTGCAAGGCGCGAATTTGGGAGTAAACATCAGATTCAGCTGAGACAGGCAGATTAGATTGAGCCACCCCAGAGCGAATGCTCTGGGGTGAAGACTCAATAACCCGTACTTGTGCCTGAGAGACTGAAGCTGAAGTCACTAAAACAACAGCAAGCAGATTTTTAAGCATACGGGCTTAGACTCTTAGTACTTAACTTCTACGCGACGATTTTGAGACCAAGAAGCTTCATCGCTACCGGTAGCAGCTGGTTGCTCTTCGCCAAAGCTAACAACTTCCAGAGAAGAACCGTTAACGCCTTGAGTCACGAGGAAATCGCGAACAGCATTAGCACGTTTTTCGCCCAGAGCCATGTTGTATTCGCGTGAACCGCGCTCATCCGCATGACCTTCCAAACGTACTGCAACTGAAGCACCTTTCAGTTTGTCAGCGTGAGCCAACAGAACAGCGCGGCTTTCAGCGGTCAATGAGTATTGGTCAAAGTCAAAGTAAACAACGTTTGACAAAGTAGCTTCAGATACAGTGCTTTCTACAGGCGCTGCACCGGTTGTTGGAGCCTCGGTACCTTTGTTGTCGCTGCTTGAACAGCCAACAAGGAAAGACATAACAACAGCCAAAGTAAGACCTTGCTTGATTGCCTTAGTAATCATGTGTGTGTAACTCCAATGAGGTAAAGATCTGTTTTACGGGACTTAGTTAAAGAATGGCGACCATGCGGGTTCCCGCACATCACCTTGTTTTGGAGGCTGGAGGATTTTGACACGCGCATCGAGAGACACCGCCGCCAACACTCCTTTACCACCAGAACGAGTCGCATACATCAGCATAGCGCCATTGGGCGCTATAGTAGGCGATTCATCCAAATTTGTCTCGGATAAAATACGCAAATTACCAGATTTTATATCTTGTGCTGCAATATGGTGAGTAGTGCCCGGGCGCTTATTCAACATTACCAAACTTTTGCCATCTGGAGAGACGCGCGCGCGCGCATTGTAATCACCATCAAAGGTAACTCTCTCTTGCTGCATAGTGGCAAGATTGACCTGATAAATCTGTGGTTTGCCGCCACGATCAGAAGTAAAAAATAATGAAGCGCCATCTGCGGCCCAAGAAGGTTCGTGGTCAATAGCAAAGTGATTCGTTACGCGGGTTAACTGGCGCGTCAACACATTCATCACATAGATTTCAGGGTTGCCATCCTTTGACAAAGCCATAGCCAACTTCTGCCCGTCAGGTGACCAAGCGGGTGCGCCATTCAAGCCACGAAAATTTGTCATCTGTTGACGCCGACTCGTCGCTATATCTTGAATATAAATAGCAGGCTTGTTATCAACCTCAAAGGACACATAAGCAACACGCTGGCCATTGGGCGACCACACAGGAGATAACAGTGGATAGCGCGACTCCAACAACATACGCGGGCGAAAGCCATCAATATCGGAAAGCATTAATCGATATTTTTGTGGCTGCTTAAAAGCCTCTACATAAATCAACTTGGTTGAAAAAATACCACGAATACCGGTGATGGTTTCATACACCTTGTCGCTAATATGATGTGCCATATCACGCAATTGCGCCTCTGTTCCATCCACCGTCAGCTTGGCAAAAACACGCTTTTGCTGCACTACATCGAACAATTCATAACTCGCGTAATAGCGACCCGCCTGTTGCGTAATGGAGCCAATTAACAAGTACTCAGCACCAAGTGCCTTCCAATCCCGATAATGCACTTCAGCCTCAGAACGAGGGAATGAGAGCATACGCTCTGGTTTTGTGGCTTCAAATTGACCGGAAAACTCCAAGTCATTGCCCACTATTTTGCCAATATCTTCAGGCAAACGAGCACCCGCCCAACCAAAAGGAACTACGGCAATCTTGGTGGGATTATCAACACCCTTGGTAACAAAAACTATGTTCTGGGCATTTGCAGAAGTCGCAAACACCAACAGAAGTGCGCTAATTATGTATCTCACTGACGTAAATCCTCTGGATTAAAGGCAAATTGAAAATGACGGAAATTTCGCTCAAAGACATCGATAGGAACATCTTTGATTTCAACAAATCGCTCTACTTTTTTGATCGCCTGCTCAGCCGCATTATCAAATGCGGAGTTTCCACTACTTTTGGCAAGCTGGACATTAATAACCTGCCCGTTGGGAAGCATATCTATATTAAAGATTGCCACCATTCCTGCGCGCGCAGATGGAGGCCTGCTCCAATTTTGGGCAACACGCTCCGATAACAATTCGTTGTAGCTCTTCACGTTAGCTTCATCGTTAGATTCGGCTATGTGTTTTGCTTCCAATTGACGAGCAGCCTGTATACGGCGTTGCTCAGCTTGAGCTTCTTGCTCGCGCAGAGTCTTTTTCAATGCCTCTGCTTTGCGCTGCGCGTCCGCCTCTGCTTGTTTCTTTTTTTCTGCTTCCGCTTGGGCGGCTTTGGCTTTAGCGGCTCTTGCCTGCTCTTCCTTAATTTTTTGCTGCTTTTGCTTCTCCGCTTCAGCGGCTTTAGCTTGCTGCTCGCGCTGACTTTGAACCAACGCTTCCGCCTCTTTGCGACGCTGTTCCTCTTGCTTTTTGTTGTTTTTCAAATCTTCGTAAGCCTTTGAATCCAATATTTGCTCTTTAACCTGCTGCGGTGCAGCTTTGGCTTTGGGCTTAAGATCAACCAAGGTGGCAGTCACATAATGAGGTTTATAAGGCTCTTCATCCGACTTAAAAAAATCCCAATTACCCAGAAAAAGAACCAACAAAGTGCCGTGCAAAAAAACACTCAGAAATGTTGGCAGTGAAAACGATTTTTCCAACTTCATAAATAACCTAGCGCGGAGGCTCCGTAATCAAGCCAACCGACGGTGCACCAGCCAGTTTTAACTCACCCATTAAATTGACGATAACACCGTATTCAACTTTTTTGTCCCCTTGAACAAAAACCAAGGTATTCGGCTTTTCTGCCAAAACCTTGCTGACTATTGATTTGATTTCTGCCAATGGGCGCGGTTTTTCCGGGTCGCCAGCTAGATCTATATAGAAGCCGCCATCCGCCTTTACCGATACAGTAATGGGATCATCTTCTTTACTTTCAACCGGCTCTGATGCAGCTTGCGGCAACTCTACTTTAATGCCCTGCGTCATCATGGGTGCTGCAATCATAAATACAATTAACAACACCAACATAACGTCGATCAGCGGAACCACATTGATTTCCGCTTTGAGTTTCTTTTTGATGGGTGGACCAAATCCTGACATGGCTTTAACCTGTTTCCAATAAACGTAAAAACAGCGTTACTTGCTGTGAACTTGGCGATGCAAAATTGCGGAGAATTCTTCTGCAAAGGTGCGATAGTTACTTAGAAGATTTTCAGCGCGCGCGGAAAACTTGTTGTAGGCCAATACCGCAGGGATAGCAGCAAACAAGCCCATGGCTGTCGCAATCAAGGCTTCAGCAATCCCTGGTGCAACGGTGGCGAGACTCGGCTGACCGGCATTGGCGATATTAAGGAAAGACACCATGATGCCCCACACGGTACCAAACAACCCGACGTAAGGGCTTACCGACGCAACACTGGCGAGGAATGGCAAATTTTCTTCCAGCTTTTCTTCTTCGCGCGCCAGTGCTACTCGCATCGCGCGCATAGACCCCTCCATCACCGCATCAGAGTCAGCGCCCGCTTGTTGGCGCAGGCGGGTGAATTCTTTAAATCCGGCACGAAAAATATTTTCGATACCCTCAACAATTTCATTGCGACCATTACCCTGACGATAAAGCTGGTTCAGATCAATCCCCGACCAAAACTGCTTTTCGAAAAAATCAAATGCCGCCGACGCCTTGCGCTGATAAATCTCGCGCTGAAAAATCATCACCCAGGATATGACCGATGCCAAAAATAAAATTAGCATGACCATTTGTACTAGAAAGCTGGCCTCAAGAATGAGATGCAAAATGGACAGGCTTTGCTTGGTTTCTGGCATAGTATTAATTAACTCTTGCTATTTGACTGTGAAAAAAATGATTCAACTGTTGGTGCATGGTGGCTGGCAGTGCACTGGGTTTCATGGAATTAGCATCCACACAGGCAATGCGAATTATCCCCTCACACAACAACTCATCACCACGCAATACTTGCTGTTTAAATTCGGTATAGGTGCGCGCCAATTTCTCAATTTCTGCCGTTACATGCAGTTGATCATCGAGTCGCGCCGGACGGCGGTAGTTAACTTGTGCAGCATGCACAACCAACAACAGACCACCATCCAAAATTGCGGGCTTATCATAGCCCAAACTGCGCAAAAATTCTGTACGGGAACGCTCCATGTACTTCAGATAATTTACGTAATAAACGATACCGCCCGCATCGGTGTCCTCTATATAAACTCGCAGCGGGATACTAAATGGTTGCATAATTGATTTATTCCGCTGATTCCTGCAAACGCTTTGGTATAGGCACACCAAAATACATATAGGCATTGTTGGTCAAGATTCGACCGCGTGGTGTGCGCGCCATAAAACCTTGTTGAATTAGGTATGGCTCTATTACATCTTCAATAGTTCCGCGATCTTCACTAATCGCAGCGGCCAAACTTTCCACACCGACCGGGCCGCCATCAAAATTATTCATCATTGCCGTTAATAACCGCCGATCCATATGATCAAAACCACGCTCATCCACGTTCAGCATATTTAATGCACTATCGGCCATATTGGCGGTGACCACTCCATCACCTTTCATTTCTGCGTAGTCCCGGACACGACGCAGTAAACGGTTGGCGATGCGTGGTGTTCCGCGGGAACGCTTGGCCACTTCCGCAGCACCTTCTATATCCATTTTCACCCCCAATAGCGCCGCAGAGCGCGCCACTATATGAGTGAGATCGGCGACATTATAAAACTCCAGACGCTGAACAATACCAAAACGATCGCGCAATGGTGAGGTCAGCAACCCCGCGCGGGTTGTGGCACCAACCAAAGTAAATTGCGGCAAATCCAATTTGATTGAGCGCGCAGCTGGGCCTTCGCCGATCATGATATCCAGCTGAAAATCCTCCATCGCTGGGTAGAGAATTTCTTCCACCACTGGGCTCAGGCGATGTATTTCATCGATAAACAACACATCGCCCGGCTCAAGATTGGTAAGCAATGCGGCCAAATCTCCCGCTTTTTCCAACACCGGGCCGGAAGTGCTTTTAAGCGAGACATTCATTTCGTTGGCGATAATATTAGCAAGTGTGGTTTTGCCCAAACCGGGGGGGCCAAACACCAGCGTGTGATCCAGCGCTTCGCCGCGCTTTTTAGCAGCGCCGATAAAAATTTCCATCTGTTCGCACACCGCAGGTTGCCCCACGTAATCAGCCAGGGATTTGGGGCGCACAGTGCGATCAAGATGATCTTCGCGCTCTTTGGCAGCGGGGGCAATCAGGCGATCCGTTTCAATCATCGATAGTTAATCCTGAAAATTATTCGGCGCTGCTTTTATTCAGTAGCTTATTTATCCAGCGATAGAACGCAGCGCCATGCGAATTAATTCTTCACTGCTGGCTTCCGGTTTCTGTTTGGCCGCAAGTGAGATCATTTTGGCTGCATCTACCGGTTTATAACCCAGCGCGATCAGCGCACTCTCTGCCTCGGCAAAGGCATCATTATCGGTGGCGATACTTTGAATTTCACTGTGTGCAAGCAAATCGCTCTGCGGCATATCCCAATTTTTTAAGCGGTCGCGCAATTCAATTACCAATCGCTCAGCCGTTTTTTTGCCCACACCCGGCACTTTAGTCAGCGCGGTGATATTGTCATCGCGTACACAGCGGGCGATATCATCCGCCTCCATGCCCGACAAAATCGCAATCGCCAACTTGGGGCCGACGCCATTGACTTTAATTAAGGTGCGGAACAATGAGCGATCGCGCTGCTCAACAAAACCAAATAACTGATGTAAATTTTCAGTAATCGACAAGTGTGTATGCAATACCACTTCACAACCAAGGGCAGGCAAACGATAAAAAGTCGTCATAGGCGCCTGCACCTCATAGCCCACACCGCTGACATCCAGCAATAAAAATGGCGGTTGTTTTTCGATTAACAGTCCGCGCAAACGTCCGATCATAATGGGTCTCTTATGCTATCAGGATAAAACAATCACACAATTCGCCCGCGGCGAAAGCTCGATGAACCCGCCATGCGGATTAAATGGTCACGGGTATTGGCGTGGCAGAGCGCCACGGCCAAGGCATCCGCCGCATCTTCTTGTGGTGCTGCGGGAAGGCGCAACAGGGTTTTCACCATATGCTGTACCTGTAATTTATCTGCCGCGCCATTGCCCACGACCGACTGTTTCACTTTGCGCGCTTCGTATTCGGAGACCGGCACATTCTGCGCAGTCGCCGCCACAATTGCCGCCCCCCGCGCCTGCCCGAGCTTCAGCGCTGATGAAGCATTTTTGGCCATAAACACCTGCTCAATCGCCATCTCTTGCGGGCAATATTGTTCGATAATTTGGGTCAGGGAATCAAAAATAACTTTGAGACGCGCGGGCAATTCATCGGCATCACTCATGCGAATGACACCACTGGTGATGTATTCGTATTTGCTGCCGATGACATTGATAATGCCAAAACCGGTTTTGCGAGAGCCGGGATCTATACCGAGGATAAGCGCCATGGTTGTATCTATATACAGTATTTATAGCGCAGTGTTGCATGCTGAAACGCCACAGGCAAGAGCCCGCTTAAAATCTTCCTTTCGCGTATCGGGTGTTAGCCGATTTGCTCCATAATTTCTTCCGATATATCCGCATTGGTATAAACATTTTGTACATCGTCCAAATCTTCCAGCGCATCGATCAACGCGAGAATTTTTTCGGCATGCTCTTTATCGAGATTGACAGTCAGGGACGGAATAAGCGCTATATCGGCAGCGTCGGCAGTGAATCCGGCACCGGCCAAGGCATCCTTAACACGAAAGAAATCTTCAAACGCGGTCATCACATCGGCAGAACCGTCATCGTTGATTACTACATCATCGGCGCCCGCTTCCAAAGCGGCTTCCATCAATGCATCTTCATTTACACCTGCCGCAAAACTGATTTGCCCTTTACGCGCAAACAGATAAGACACTGAACCATTAGTCCCCAGGTTGCCGCCTTTTTTGTCGAACGCATGGCGCACATCACCTGCGGTTCGGTTGCGATTGTCGGTCATGCATTCAACGATAAAGGCCACACCGTTTACGCCGTAACCTTCGTAGGTCAACTCTTCATAGGCCTCGGATTCACCAGTGCCTGCGCCGCGAGCGATAGCGCGCTCGACCACATCTTTTTTCAGGTTATTGAGATAGGCCTTATCCACCGCCGCGCGCAGACGCGGGTTATCAGCGGGATTAGCACCGCCTTTCGCCGCGACAGTCAGCTCGCGAATAATTTTGGTAAAGATCTTGGTGCGCTTGGCGTCCTGACGTGCCTTGCGGTGTTTCATGTTTGCCCATTTGGAATGTCCGGCCATTGGAAGCTCCCATGTAGATATTCAATAATCAGAAACAAAAAAGGCGGGCAAAAGCCCACCTTTTTAACCCCCTCCCAACCTCCCCCTTATTAGGGGGGGAGGAGCTTTACTCCCTCCTTTTGAAGGGGAGGGTCGGGGTGGGGTTTTACATGCCGTATTCAGGCGCGTCTTCAGCAACAACCGCTTTTTCTTTTTTACGCAGACGGATATGCAGATCGCGCAATTGCAGATCGTCTACTGTACCTGGTGCATCAGTCATGACGCAGGCAGCACTTTGGGTTTTGGGGAAAGCGATCACGTCGCGGATTGAGCTTGCGCCCACCATCAACATAATCAAACGATCCAAACCAAACGCCAAACCGCCGTGTGGCGGTGCGCCATAAGCCAAGGCATCCAACAGGAAGCCGAACTTCTCGCGCTGCTCTTCCGGTGAAATACCCAGAATTTGGAAGACCGCTTGCTGCATGGTCGATGAGTGGATACGCACCGAACCACCACCCAACTCAGTACCGTTTAATACCAAGTCGTAAGCGCGCGACAAAGCGGCACCCGGGTTTGCAATTAATTCTTCTGGAGTGCAGCTAGGCGATGTGAATGGGTGATGGATCGAAGTCCAGCCGCCTTTGTCATCATCTTCAAACATTGGGAAGTCAACCACCCAGAGCGGCGCCCACTGGCAAGTGTACAACTCAAGGTCTGCACCCAGTTTGCAGCGCAGTGCACCCAAGGCTTCGGTTACGACTTTGTGTTTGTCGGCGCCGAAGAAAATCAGGTCGCCGTTTTCTGCACCCACGCGCTCCAAAATTGCTTTGCGCACAGGAATTGGCAGGTTTTTCACAATCGGTGATTGCAAGCCTTCTTCCAAGTCGTTTTTGTCGTTGACCTTGATGTAGGCCAAACCTTTAGCACCGTAGATGCCGACAAACTTGGTGTAGTCGTCGATTTGTTTACGGGTCAACTTCTCGTTGCCGCCGGGTACTTTTAATGCGGTCACGCGGGATTTGGGATCGTTCGCTGGGCCGGCGAAGACTTTGAAATCTACTTCGGTCACCAGGTCTTTAACATCAACCAATTCCAGCGGGATACGCATATCCGGCTTGTCTGAACCGTATTTGGCAATGGCTTCAGAGAACGGCATGTGTTTGATTTCGGCGAAATCTACACCCATCAAATCTTTGAACAACTCACGGAACATGCCTTCGGTGATTTGCATGATCTGATCTTGTGACATGAACGAGGTTTCTATGTCGATCTGGGTAAATTCTGGCTGACGGTCAGCGCGCAAGTCTTCATCGCGGAAGCACTTGGCGATTTGATAGTAGCGATCGTAACCGGCCACCATCAACAGTTGCTTAAACAACTGAGGTGATTGCGGCAACGCAAAAAATTTGCCGTCATGAGTGCGCGAAGGCACCAAGTAGTCACGCGCGCCCTCTGGGGTCGCACGAGTCAGAATTGGGGTTTCAACGTCAAGGAAGCCGTTGCGATCCAGATAGTTGCGGATCACGCTGGTCACTTTGCTGCGGAAACGCAGGTTTTTCTGCATTTCGGTGCGGCGCAAGTCGAGAAAGCGATACTTCAAACGCGTCTCTTCGCCCACATTGGAGTATGAATCCAAGGGGAACGGCATGGTTTCAGCTTCGTTCAAAATGGTCAGCGCAGTGCCGTACACTTCAACTTCACCGGTCGCCATGTTCGGGTTCACGGTAGAAGGTGCACGAGCACGCACTTTACCGGTCAACTGCAGTACATATTCGCCACGCACTTTATCGGCCAGGGCAAAATTCTCTTTCGCATCCGGATCGAACACCACTTGCACAATACCTTCGCGGTCGCGCAGGTCGATAAAGATCACTCCACCGTGATCGCGACGACGATCCACCCATCCGCAGAGAGTGACTTCTTGATCGATAAACGAGGCATTTAAAGCGCCACAGTATTGGCTGCGCATAGCAAGTTCCTGATGTTTGTATAAGAGTATTTTGAAAAGGCGTTTGTTGGTGCGATGGCCAGCTTAGCTGGCCGCAGTGCTGCTCGCAGTCGAGGATGAACCAGCACTGCCGGAGTCACCCGCGATATTCTTTTTCTTGCCCGATTTAAAATCGGTCTCGTACCAACCGCCGCCCGCTAAACGGAAACCGGCCGCTGATATTTGTTTTTTCAATGCTGCCTTGCCGCAGGCTGGGCAATCCACCAAAGGGGCATCGCTCAATTTTTGCAGCGCTTCAAGGTTATGATTACAAGCTTCACATTGGTATTCATAAATAGGCATGTTTATACCCCGGTCACAACAACGATTTAGTTACAACAATTTGCTAAGAAGGATACCAAGACCCTGAAAGGGTCGCGATTGTATCGCAAAACCAGTGCGGCGAGAACCGCGCCAGGGAATATGGATGCGGCGGTGCAGATTTAAAGGGGCATGCGCAAACAAAAAGGCAGCAGCAAAGTGCAAGCTGGATTAGGGAATTTGGGAGCGATGCATGCGCGCTTGCACTCCCGCCGCATGTTTAACCACCCAGGCTGGCATAGCTTTTTCATATTGGCGCGGATTGGGCAACATAACTGCCATGCGCGCTGCCGCCGAAGGGCCTATCTGCGCAGCGGGAACCTTGTAATAGTGACGCGCAGCGGCTTCGGCACCAAACACGCCATTGCCCCACTCCACCACATTTAAATACACCTCCAAAATCCGGCGTTTATCCCACACCAGTTCGATCATCAGCGCAACTACTGCCTCCTCTGCTTTACGCACATAGGAGCGCGAGGGCGATAAAAACAGGTTTTTCGCTAGCTGTTGGGTGATGGAGGAACCGCCCGCAACGGATTTACCTTTGCGCTGATTCTTTTTCAGCGCCTGTTCGATACCGCGCAAATCAAACCCTTGATGCTGCATAAACCGGTCATCTTCAGCGGCAACTACCGCGCGTTTAAGATGTGTAGAAATATGCGCATAATCCACCCATTGCTGTTTCAGTTCCGCCTTGGGATTTTTTTCGCGCAGCTCATCCAGCCGGATCGACATAAAACTCGTTTCACTTGGATTCACCCACTTCCACACCAGAACATGAGCAAACAACCACAGCTGATAGATCAGCAATGCAAGCAAGAGCCATTTCAAAATTCGCCACAGACTGCGCCAGACAATTTTCATCTATTAATAATCACTGCAGCTGCTCTTGTTGCTGCACTCGCAATTCCATTGCGGCAGCGGCGGCGCGAGCTTTATCAAGCGCCGATTCCTGTACTGGAGCTTTAGGCTCAGCAGGGCGTTTTTCACGAATAGGAGCGGAGACTTCCGGCGCCGAGATAGCATTGCGCGTATCTATCGCTATTTGCTCCGCATTACTAGCGACAGGCTTATCACCAAAATGCACCTGACCATTAGCATCCGTCCACTTATACACTGTGGTGGGCGGCGCTGGCTCAGGCTCGGAAACCTTATCTGCAACTGTTTTCATCGCCTGTTTGGCATCCGCAGCCAATTGATTGGATGACCACAATTCCTGTAAATCCACCCACCAATCATCGCCCATACGCTCGCGCATATCGCGCAGCGGCATCTGCCCAGTATTGAGATAGATCAGGTAGTTACCAATAAAAAAGACCAACAACACCACCGTAAGCGACTTAAACAGCAAGCGTTTCATAAAACTCTCTAATAAGACAGATCCAATGGTTTAAGAGAGCTCAACACCAATATTGCCACCCTCATAAATCAGCGGCAAAAATTGCAGTGAGCTAGTACAGGCCGGGGTAGTTGGATTACCGGTAGTCAAATCAAATTCAATACCATGCATAGGACAACGCAAGGCGTTACCAGTGCAGGTTGCATAGGTCAGCACCGCACCTGCGTGCGGACACTCATTTTTAATCAGCATGGTTTTGCCATTTTCCTGCAGCAAGAGCAGATTATGGCCAGCCAGACTGACCGGCTTACGATAGCCATCGTGCAATAGATGCAGTTTTTCCAAAGCAACAAACGACATGATAAATCCTCATTAGAACCCTGATTGGGCAGCCCCCATTCTGGCGACTTATCCAACAAGACGCCAGCGGCGCTTACTTATCCGACAAATTCTAGCCACAATTGCCAAGCAACCAGATAGAATGGCGCCCTCTCCCAGCATGAATATCTGGCACTGTTTAAACATGGTTTTGTACGTAAAAGCAGTATCGAGCCATTCGGTAAGTTCTTGCACTTTTAATGCGGCAGCCTTGTTATGACCGACTCTCTTTACCTGGAGCGCTTAAAGCAGCTATCAACGCGCCTGGTATCCTTGCAAAAACCCATCCGCATTCTTGATGCCATTAAATGGCCACAAGGAGTGGAGCAGCGTTTCCGCGAGCAGCAAGGCAAAGAGTTACCCGCACTGGGGGCTAATTATTATCAACAACAAAAGCTGGGCTTTGATCCAGATACCGTTAGCCAACTATTAAAAGAATTGAAAAACGATGTGCGCCGCCAATTAGGGCGCGATGATGCACTGGGCAAAATCCTGCAGGCAACAATTGATCAATACCAAATTGTGATTGAGTTGCTGCGCTTTCGCGGTACCGATCAGTTCGGTCATTTCAGCCGCCAACTGTACGGCTCCGCCAGTGACAACCTGCGTGGCGATCGCAAAACCCTGCGCCAAATGGGCGAGCGCTTGTGCCATATTTTTTCGTTGCCTGCGGTGGAGCATTTAAATCGCCCCTACACTAATCACATCAGTTCAGAAGAGGCAGTCACCACGCTACAAGCGCGCATGACCGATTATTTCGGCGCCGGTGAAGTGCGTGTACAAATCAGCGATGACATAGTGTCGGACGCCTCTGCCGGTGGCGACTGCATTAAAGTAAATCGCCGCTCCTCTTTTTCTGAATTGGATTTGCAAGTGTTGGAAGTGCACGAAGGCTGGGTGCATATAGGCACTACGCTTAATGGCCGCGAGCAACCTTGGGCAACCTGGTTGAGTGTCGGGTCGCCGCGTATTACCGCAATTCAAGAAGGCATGGCGGTATTACTGGAGACGCTGACCTTCAGCTCATTTCCACAGCGCGCACGGCGCATTAGCGACCGGGTTGTCGCGGTGGATTTGGCGGAACAAGGCGCGGATTTTTGTCAGGTCTATCGCCACTTTTTAGAGCGCGGTGTGAGCGAGCACGACAGTTATCGTGTAACCCAGCGGGTATTTCGCGGCGGCACATTAACTGGCGGATCAGCGTTCACCAAAGACATTTCATACGTAAAAGGTTTTGTCGAAAATGTGAATTTTATTCGTAGCGCGATTCAATCCGGCGTGCCGGAAATTATTCCCATGCTGTTTGTCGGCAAGGTGACACTGGATGATTTACCGCTGCTGTACGAGCGTCATTTGGAGGGGGTAATTGCCGCGCCTAAATATTTGCCGCCGATGTTTAAAAATTTAAATGGTTTGTATGTGTGGTTTGGTTTTTCGAGTGGCATGTCGGTAATGAATATCGCACGTGTGCAGCAACATTTCAGCAAGCTGTTCGATAAAATGCCAACTCCACCACCACAAGCTGATGGCATTGATGCCGAAATAGATTGAGTTTGATTGTAAATTATGACGTATTACAAAGTTGTACTCTCAGGTGAGAATATTTTTTTTGAAAACGCGAGCCACATAGACAGTGACGCGCCGGAACCGGTTATTGGTTTTATTGCTTGCAAATTAATACAAACTGACACTGAAGAATTGGCCATTGCAACTGCCAAGCGAGATTTGCTTGTACAGTGGAACCAGAGTTTTAATTTGGATCGGAAGTTGGGCATGCCCAAATTAAAGCTTGAGCATATTGCAGAAGTGCGCGGCTGGTTTAAACCCAAAAGCACCCATGATTATTATTGGTTTACCGATAACAATCACAAACAGGAACAACTGGAAAAATTCACTCAGCAGCCGCGCCACTGGTTCTGGCGCAGCTCAAAAAAAACAGTAACTAATGAGGGGACGGAAAATAGCGGAGAATAAATCAGGCCGTTGCTGCGACAGCCTGAGTTGGATCAAGTAGCTGTAATAGGGTCGCACGTAGGCCGGGTGAATTAATTTCTTCGCTGCGAGCCGAAAGCGGTGAATTACCCACCCACTCAAAGCGCCAGCGATACAAATGCGTTGCATCACTGGCATCACGCACTTCAATTAATTCAAAACGACGCGCATCCAACGCAAACTTTTCCCGCAATTGGAAAGCAAAGGGCTCAGCATTTTTACCGACAAAACTGGAAGCTTGCTGAGTGGGCGCCATCACAAACACGTAATCGCGACCTTGATATTGACAGTGACAGACGCCGAGATGGACTTCCTGCCCAAGACGATTGTGTAATGAGGTATCGACAAATAAAGGATTCATCAACATATAAAAGGTTCCGCTGCGCTTTTTATTGTTGAGTTGATGTTAAATTGCCACATCACTCACTTGGTTGATTATTCGCCACCCGGTTCCGAAAAAGTCCCTCTGCTGCGACGAGGCGGCAGTCTACGCACAATTTATGACAGTTCAAGCAAAAGCGACGAACAATTCTCTAGCAGTAGATTCAGGAATAATTTTGTTACTTTATTGCCAAGCGCAGGGAACACCAGTGACAAATCCGCCCGCTGTCCTGTATCTGCATCATGACAATCTGGTAAAGTCATCTCTTAAGGCTGCAGCGAATCTGAATAGTTCCTTAATTTATTCAGATTACAGCACATTATTTTTGTTTATTATTTGATCGCCATTTTGCGACACCAATATTTGCCCAAACAACTGGGCTTGCATCGCCGCCACACCAGTAGAAAGGAATAATCATGCCACCAACATACCTGCGCATCGCATTGCGCACCGCCTCTTTTTTATTATCTCTTATAATAATTTCCACAATTTCTGCATGTACTTATGTTTCTCAGGGCGTGTTAGTTGATAGCGATCGTCATGCAAAAATTGCCCAACAAGATAGCTTTGGCGATAGCGCTAACCGGGTCGTTTATCCAGAACAAAATTGGAGCGGCGCAGATAGCCTCTGGTTTTATAATGTTACGCAGGGTTCTAATCTGCTCCCTTACGATATTTTTTTACACCTCGAAACAGCCGATAGTGAAGCGCTGTTTCGCAGCGATGAAAACATAAATCGGCTTCGCTATTTGCCGCAAAAAGCCAGCTTTGCCAACCCGGATGGACTACCAGTCGGTTGGGTGAAAGATGAACACGGAGGCAAGGAGTTTATTGGCTTCACCTGCGCTGCATGTCATACCAGCCAGATTAATTATCAAGGGGCCGCCATTCGTATCGACGGCGGCGCAACTCTGGCCGATATGGAGCAGATGCTAAAAAGCTTGTCGCTGGCATTACAAGCAAGCCTGGAGCAGCCCGACAAATTTGAGCGCCTCGCCCAAAAAGTACTGCAAGGGAAATACCCTGAGAACAAAGAAGCCTTCCGCGCGCAGCTAGTGGATACCGCACAACAGATTGCCAGTTACAACCAGATCAACGACCCGCGCCATGGCGAACAATCCGTCGCCTATGGTTATGGCCGGCTGGATGCGTTTGGGCGCATCTACAATCGGGTACTTGCGCACCTCACCCCCAACGAGCCCAATTTCAACCCAGCCAGCGCACCGGTAAGTTATCCCTATTTGTGGGATACCCCGCAACACGATTTTGTGCAGTGGAACGGTGTGGGTGATAACGAGCTTGCAGGCCCGCTGGGGCGCAACACGGGTGAGGCACTAGGTGTATTCGCGCAATTCGATTTGCATCGCAAAAAAGGTGACATTGGCTATCGCTCATCAGTGGTCGTGCGCAACCTGACACGTATGGAGCGCCATCTGGAGAGTTTGTGGTCGCCAAGCTGGGAAGATCTGGCGCAGCAAAATGTGCTGCCCGCTATTAACCCAGCCCTGGCCGAACAAGGCAAACAGGTGTTTATTGAATACCAGTGCCACACCTGCCATGAGGCCATCGACCGCACCGACCCCAAGCGCCGCATCATTTCGCAATTCGCCAGTTTGCAAACGATTGGCACCGACCCTTATATGGCGATGAACGCACTCAATTATGCTGGCAAAACCGGCTACTTTGAGGGTAAACGTATTAACCCACTCAAACCCAATTCACCGCGTTTTCAAGCGACCAGCCCGGTATTACCAGCTTTAAGTGCGGCAGTTGAAGGGGTATTGGTGGAGCCGGATCACGATAAATGGCTGGTTCGCCGCTGGGCAGAAAAACTCTACGACCTGATTAGTTCAATGTCCGACAACCCGATCAAAAAAACCGAGCGCCATTTGGACTTTGAGGTCGTCGATAAAGATAACCCCGCTACTCTCGCCGCTTACAAAGCACGCCCGCTCAATGGTATATGGGCTACTGCACCTTATTTACACAACGGATCTGTTCCAAGCCTATATGAATTGTTTATGCCCAGCTGCAGCGACGCCGAAATCGCCAGCGGTAAAACCTGTCGCCCCAATCGCTTCACCCTGGGCACCCGCGAACTGGATGTTATCAATGTGGGGGTTGTACAGCGCGATCCACAAGAGTTCCCCGGCCTGTTTGTGTTTGACACCAGCCTGCCCAGCAACTCCAATAAAGGCCATGAATATGCTGCCGGTATCACCCCCGTATTTGTACTGGATGACAGAGGCCGCCCGGTAAAAGATGCACAGGGCAAACCGAAAATGCAGATGCTGCAGCCAATCAACAGCCACCAGCGCTTGGCGTTAGTTGAATACTTAAAAACGCTGTGACACAGCCACAAGCTCATCGCCCGATTTTACCGCCGGGCGATGAGCTCTTGAGCAAACCGCACAGGTTTCACAATTGCTCACAACTTGCCGTACTTATTTCCACTAAATTACCCGCACCATACAAAATCACTGAACCAATCCTCCGCTTTGAGGGTCTTTAGCCCAGCTCGATGCAAGCGAGAGTCAAACCCCCAAGCTTCACCAGTGCCCGAATAATGCTGGCGATTTGATTGACACCAAGCGCCGCGACACACAGAATCACCGACCAGTTTTAAACCTCAGGAACATGCTGAATGAATATTGACCGTTTTTCACCGCTACTAAAGCGTACCACCCTGCTTCTCTCGTTGATGGCAGGCTCATTTTTACTGGCTGGCTGCGGCGGTGGCAGCGATAAAAAATCCTCGGCAAGCTCTTCATCTATTAGCAGCTCATCCTTACGCAGCAGCTTCAGTGCAGCCTCTGTACCGCCAAATGGTTCAGGTATTTGGCCCAGCGTAAAGGTAGAAGCGCAAACTCCCAAAGTGCTGACCTTCCAGTGGAGCGCAGTTGACGGAGCCACTTTTTATAAGCTTTATAAACACGATGCAGCGACCGGCGGTGTAGAGCAAGTGGGCGACGATTTGACCAACACCGAGACGACCGATGAAATCGGCGTACACGTGCACGATTGGGTCAACAATTACTATTACGTAGACGCCTGTAATGCCAGCGGCTGCCAAAGATCCAACCTGACCTTTACCGCGACCGAAATGATCAAAGCCATTGGCTATTTCAAAGCATCTAACGCTGAAGCCAATGATTTTTTTGGTTGGAGCATTGCCCTGTCCGCCGATGGCACTACCCTCGCAGTAGGCGCACCAACCGAAGACAGTAAAGCCATAGGTGCAAACGGCGACCAAGCCAACAATGACAGCACCAACTCTGGCGCGGTCTATGTATTCATTAAAGAAAACGGTGTATGGATTCAACAGGCCTACCTGAAGGCATCCAATACCGAGCAACCAGATTTAAACCCCGCCCGCATGCTGCCAAATGATCGCTTCGGTTACAAAGTTGCACTGTCCGATGACGGAAATACCCTGGCGGTATCGGCGCTACTGGAAGACAGCCCATCCTATGGTGTGAACTGTAATCAGAATAACTATGAAATAGTCATTAGCTCTGCCTCCTCATCAAACCCTTCTAGTGACTTGCTCGGAGCTGTGGATTTAAATGTAGGGGCTGTTTATATTTTTACTCGCTCTGAGAGTAACTGGTTGCAAGATGCGTATGTAAAACCCATTTTTTCCTTAGAACACGCGTTCAGTCGCCCCAAAGTTGAACTGCGCTTCGGTGAAACTATTGCACTGTCAGGCGACGGGAAGACTCTTGCGGTCGGCACTACGAGCGATTTTATTGCTAGAAGTGGTGTATTCAATTTCGGTAATAGCGCTAGCTCGTTCGACAGCACATCTTCAGTTAGCACATGCTTAGAGTTCTACCCATCCAGCAGCTCGTCCATCAGCAGCTCAAGCTCGAGCAGTTCATCGTCAAGCTCAAGTAAATCCAGCACTAGCTCATCATCCAGCACCAGCAGCTATTCCGGTGGAAGTGGCTCAGGCGCTGTCTATATGTTCCGTCTTAGAGAAAATGGCTGGGTCGAAGAAGCGCACGTAAAAGCATCTAACGCGCAACAAGGCGATGCGTTTGGTGCAAGCATTGCTCTCTCCACTGACGGCAACACCCTGGCAGTAGGCGCCATAGGGGAAGACAGTAATGCAACAGGTGTGAATGGCGATCAGGCGAACAATACCTGTTACTACCTCAACGAGTCAGGTTACGTGATTGAGCCGGAATGCAAAGAAGCTTCAAAAAATCGCATCCGCGATGTAATCAATAACGGCGCAGCCTATGTTTTCAAGCGCAGTGATCAAATGTGGATCCAAGAGACATACCTCAAACCAAGCAGTACCTTTATCGATACATTTTTTGGTTCCAGCGTCGATTTATCCGGTGATGGCAATATGTTGGTGGTGGGTGCGCCTGGAGACGCAAGTAAGTCGACAAGTATTAACGGAGAGACAACTCAAGAGATCGACTACGCAAATACTGGAGCTACCTATGTATTTATTCGATCCGGGACTGAATGGTCGCAAGAAGCCACGCTAAAACCATCAACATTAACTCATCATGATGGCATCAGTTTATTGAGCCGTAATGACGGAACTCAATACATTAAAGTGCAAGGTGGAGGCCAATTCGGCGGCAATGTGAGCCTCTCCCAAGACGGCAAGACCTTGGCGGTTGGTTCATTCCGTGAGTCAAGTAATGCCAAAGGCATTAACGGCGATCAAGGTGATACCAGCGCCGCGCGCTCTGGCGCCGTATTTGTGTTCAAACGCAATAACACAGTGTGGACACAACAAAGCTATGTTAAAGCTAGCAATACCGACAGCGACGACCGCTTTGGCGTGAACGTAGATTTGTCAGCGGATGGCAAAACTATGGCAGTTAGCGCGCACCGCGAAGCCGGCCGCGGTTATGCTGCCGCATCCAGTGGTGCCAGCACCAGCTCGGCAACGAGCAGCAACAGCTTAGATCAAAGCGACAACTCAGCTGATGCAGCCGGTGCCGTGTACGTCTACTAAATATCAGTAGCGGTAAAACAAAAACGGGATGCCATCGCATCCCGTTTTTTTTGGTTTTTATCGCCAATACAGCGCAAAACCCGCTTCATCTTTTGCCGCAACAAACCCCGCGCAGACCCACAAATCCCCCACGGCGACTAACTCATCGCCGCTAAATACCAGTGGCACCTTGTCGCGCAGCCAAGGCTCCAAGGCGTAGTCCTGCAGCAGTTTTTTTAATGTTTGCGAGTGCGCACGGCCTGCGGGTTTACAGCGTTCACCACCAGTGCGATAACGAATCTGCAATGCAGGTAAATCAGCCTTCAAACGCAGTGATGAATCATCGTTTGTTAATTCAAACTGCAGTTCCATTTCCGGCAATTGTACGGGTAGCAGATACAAACGCTGGCGATAGGTTTGCAGCGCGACATTACCCCAGCTGACGCGGGTTTGTGCATCATCGCGGCCATGAATAATTTGCCGCTCGATTTGCAGCCAATGCAATTGTTCAGGTGTGGTGTAATGCAGCGAACGCAACCAAAAGCGCAGCAGGTTTTGTTGGCGTGTTGGCGACAATAACCGCAATGTATCAAGCTCAATACTCTGCCCTACTCGCGCGGCCTGCGGCGCGGCGCGCCATAAATCCTCGCGCGCAAGCTCTTCCACAATTGCCTCTTGTTGTGCGCACAATTCTGCGGTCTGCTGCCATTTGCGTTTAAATTCCGGCCAGCGATCTTGCAACAGTGGCATCACCTGATTGCGCAAAAAATTGCGATCATAATCATCATCCAGATTGCTTTCATCATCCACCCACTGCAGTTGATGCACACGTGCATAGACCTCCAAATCCGCACGGGAAAAATGCAGCAGCGGCCGCACCAACAAACCCGCACCCAGCGCACGCACAGAGGCCATCGCCGCTAAACCACGGGGGCCGGTGCCACGCAGTAAACGCAGCAGCAGTGTCTCGGCTTGATCATTAGCGTGATGCGCCGTGAATAAAACATCATTAGGGGCAAGATTTTTTTCGAACACCGCATAGCGAATTTCGCGCGCCGCGTCTTCAATGCCTTTACCGGAATTTTCAACCCGCACTTTTTCAGCGTGAAACGGCACCGCATGCTGCGCGCAAAAATCGGCGCACTGAGCTTGCCATGCATTGGCATTGGGTGAAATTTGGTGATTGATATGCAGAGCGCGCAGCTGTACCGGCAAAGCCAATTGCGTTAACGCATGGAGCAGCACAGTAGAATCCAAGCCTCCGCTAAAACCGATCCACCAGATAGCGGATGGCGAAGTAATGGGAGGCAGATAAGTGCGTAATTGTTCAGCGGTAAAATCCATAAGAAAATCCAGTTAGAGCCGGCATTAAAGCCCAAAGCCACTCAAATAAAAACCCTGCCTTGCTCCTGCTTCGCATTGAGAGGCAAAATACCGCCCTTCTTTGTTATTGCGTCAGGCGACACTCCTTATGACCAGCATTCCCTACGGCCACTGGCCATCGCCCATTAGCGCCGAATTGCTCACCGCCCAAGGTGTGCGCATCAGCGAGCCACAAGCCGTTGGTGATTATGTTTACTGGCTGGAATCGCGCCCACAGGAAAAAGGCCGCAGTGCACTGGTGCGCGAATCAGGTGGCATACGTGAAGACTTGCTGCCTGCACCGCACAGTATTCGCACCCGCGCCCACGAATATGGCGGCGCGCCCTATCTCGCTACCGCCAGCGCCATTTTTTATGTGCTGGATAGCGACCAGCGAATTTATCGCTACGATCTGGCCAGTAATAAAACCCAAGGGCTTACGCCCGAGGGCGCTTATCGTTACGCGGATTTTTGTTACGACGCAGCACGCAGGCGATTAATAGCGGTGCGTGAAGATTGCACACAAGATGCACATCAACCCAGCAGCAGTATTATTGCGCTGGATCTCACCAGTGGCGAGATACATACCCTCGCACAGGGCGATGATTTTTATTCCAACCCACGCCTGTCGCCGGACGGAAATCAGTTCAGTTACCTGTATTGGAATCACCCCAATATGCCTTGGGATGGCACCGAGTGTGTGCTCGCGCAACTCAATCAACGCGGCGACATTATTAACCGCGCGGTGATTGCCGGTGGAATCACTGAATCTGTTTTTCAGCCGCAGTGGTCGCCAGCGGGCGAATTATTTTTTGTATCGGATCGCAGCAACTGGTGGAATATTTATCGCTGGACTGGCACAGAAGCTGAAGCCGTTTGTGTAATGGAGGCAGAGTTCGCCACACCACAATGGGTGTTTGGCATGAGTAGCTACGGATTTTTATCGGCGTACGAAATATTCTGCTGTTTTAGCCAAGAGGGATATTGGCAATTGGGCAGCATCGATTTAACCAGAGGCAAGCTGAAGATCATCCCCAGCGAGTTGCGCGATATTGCCAACATTCATTGCCACAATGGCAAAGGTTATTTCATCGCCGCCAGCGCAAAACAGAGCACGCAGCTTTGGTTTTATGGTGCCGATGGCAGCCACGAAAAAATTGCGCCACTCACCGCAACAGCGCAATTAATTGCAGCAGATTTTTTTGCCACACCGCAACCAATCGAATTCCCCACTCGCGATGGCGAAAGCGCACGCGGATTTTTTTATGCACCCACCAACCCCAATGTAAAAAGAACCACCGACCAATTACCACCGCTATTAATCATGTGCCACGGCGGGCCAACCGGTGCAACCGAAAGTTCGCTCAATTTAAAAATCCAATTCTGGACCAGCCGTGGTTTTGCTGTACTGGATGTCAACTATCGCGGCAGCACCGGCTACGGCAGACGCTATCGCGACAGGTTAAAAAATAATTGGGGCATTACCGATGTGATCGACGCGTGCAGCGGTGTGGATTATTTAGCAGCGCAACACCTCATCGACAAAAATAAAGTCGCCATTCGCGGCTCCAGCGCGGGCGGTTACACGGTGCTTGCCGCGCTTACCTTTAGCGACGTATTTAAAGCCGGTGCCAGTTTGTATGGCATTGGTGACTTGGAAGCCCTCGCGCGCGACACCCATAAATTTGAAGCGCATTATTTAGATTCACTAGTGGGAGCCTATCCTGCGCAGCAAGAAACCTATCGCGCGCGCTCACCGATTCATCACATAGATCAGCTCAACTGCCCGGTGATTTTTTTGCAGGGTTTACAGGATAAAGTGGTACCGCCGGCGCAGGCAGAAGCCATGGTCGCTGCACTGCAACAAAAAGGCATAATGACCCAATACGTGACCTTTGGCGATGAAGCTCACGGCTTTCGCCAAGCGCAGAATATCCAGCGTGCGCTCACTGAAGAATTGAATTTTTACCTCACTGTTTTTGGAGATAAGTAATGGGACGTTGGCGCCCGCCGAGTGAAAAAGGTTCTGCGTATATTACCGCTGCCGGGTTTAAACGCATGAAAGATGAAGTCACCCAACTGTGGAAAATTGAACGCCCACAAGTGACGCAAGTGGTGCACGAAGCCGCCAAAAACGGCGACCGCAGCGAGAACGGCGATTATATTTACGGTAAACGCCGTCTGCGTGAAATTGATTCACGCGTGCGCTTTTTATCCAAACGAATGGAAGCGGTTACCGTGGTTGATCGCCTGCCCGAAGACCAAAGCAAAGTTTTTTTTGGCGCCTGGGTAACATTAGAAGATGAAGATGGCAATGAAAAAACCTACCAAATTGTCGGCCCGGATGAGTTTGAAGTTGCAAGACAAAAACTCAGTATGGATGCACCCTTAGCGCGGGCAATGATGGGCAAACGCGTGGATGACGAACTGGTGCTAAAAAAACCGGAGGGCGAGGAGTTTTTTTACATCACTCGCATTGAATACAAACCCTATGATCAGGAATAAATTATGAAAACTTTATCGTTCTTAGCGCTCGTAATTTTCGCTCTAACAGCCTGTAGTGCTGATGAAAAAACTGCAAAACCAGAAGGAATATTAACCGAAACACAAACCAAAGCGCTTGAACAAAGCAAAACGCTAGAAGAAACCCTAAAGAAAACAGAAGAAGAGCGCCGCAAAACGCTAGAAGCTGCAGAGCAATAGCAGCCAAATAGTCGCAACAGCTCCAGCCTGATTGCGCCAGCGAAAAATGCTATAGTGCGCCCCATTTTTTCGGCTGGCCGATTCACCGCGTATCGCCCCGCCATAGACTTCAGCTTTGACAGGTTTATTCCATGACCCAATTGCCTCGCAAAATTCTCGTCACCAGCGCCCTGCCTTATGCCAATGGCTCAATTCACCTTGGCCATTTGGTGGAATACATCCAGACCGATATTTGGGTGCGTTTCCAGAAGATGCGCGGCGTGGATTGTACTTATGTGTGCGCCGACGATGCCCACGGCACCGCGATAATGCTCAAAGCCGAGCAATTGGGTCATTCGCCTGAACAACAAATCGCCAATGTAAAAGCCGAGCATGAAGCCGATTTTGCCGCGTTTAATATCGCCTTTGATAACTATCACTCGACTCACTCGGAGGAAAACCGCGAGCTGTCGAGCATGATTTATGGCCGGTTGAAAGCCAATGGCCATATCGCCAGCAAAAGCATTACCCAGGCTTACGACCCGGAAAAACAACTGTTTTTGGCCGACCGCTACATCAAGGGCACCTGCCCGAAATGTAAGACTGAAGATCAATACGGCGATAATTGTGAAAAATGCGGTGCAACCTATTCGCCGATGGATTTGATCAACCCCAAATCGGCGATTTCCGGTGCAACTCCGGTGGCGAAAGATTCTGAACATTTCTTTTTTACCCTGCCCGAGTTCGGCGACTTCCTCAAAAACTGGACTCGCGCCGGTCACTTGCAGGATGAAGTGGCCAACAAAATGGCCGAATGGCTGGATGCGGGTTTGCAGTCCTGGGATATCTCCCGCGATGCGCCCTACTTCGGTTTTGAGATTCCCGGCGAGCCGGGCAAGTATTTTTACGTCTGGCTGGATGCGCCCATCGGTTATATCGCCAGCTTGAAGAATTTATTGGATAAAACTGGCGGCGACTGGGAAGAGTATTGGAAGCCGGATTCGACTGCCGAGGTGTATCACTTTATCGGTAAAGACATAGTCAACTTCCACGCCCTGTTTTGGCCTGCGATGCTGCACTCGGCCAATTTGCGCACCCCCACCAAAATCTGTGTGCACGGCTTTTTGACCGTGAACGGCACCAAGATGAGTAAATCGCGCGGCACTTTTATTAATGCCCGCACCTATCTCGACCATTTGAATCCGGAATACCTGCGCTACTACTTTGCCGCCAAGCTGACCAGCGCGGTGGACGATATCGACCTGAATCTGGAGGATTTTATCCAGCGGGTGAATTCAGATTTGGTCGGCAAGGTGGTCAATATCGCCAGCCGTACCGCCAAGTTCATCAATAACGCCGGTGGTGTGCTGGCGACTGAAGTTGCCGATGCGGCGCTCTGGCAAAAGTTTGTCGATGCTGGCGAGACTATCGCCGATCACTATGAAAACCGCGATTACAGTAAAGCCATGCGCGAGATTATGGCCCTAGCGGATGCCGCCAACGAATATATCGCCACCCAAGCGCCGTGGAAGCTGGCGAAAGAGGCCGGCGCCGAAGCGCAAACCCAAGCGGTTTGCACCCTGGGCATCAATATGTTCCGCGCCTTGCTGACTTACTTGAAGCCAGTATTACCTGCGCTAACTGCCGACGCCGAAGCCTTTTTGGGTGAAACCCTGAATTGGAATGCGCCGGTGAGTTTCCGCGCCGGTGAGAAAATCAACGAGTTCAAACCACTGTTAACCCGTATCGAAAAAGACAAGGTAGATGCCATGATCGACGCCAGTAAAGAAGCCTTGGCAACTGCGGCTACCCAAGCTAGCGCAGCGAATGAACAAGCCACAGGCCCACTGGCCGATGAACCCATCGCCGCCGAAATCGATTTTAATGATTTCGCTAAAGTGGATTTGCGTATCGCCCTGATCGCCAACGCCGAACATGTGGAGGGCTCAGATAAATTGCTGCGTCTGACCCTGGATTTGGGCGGCGAAACCCGCAATGTGTTCTCCGGCATTAAAAGCGCTTACGACCCGAAAGACCTGGTCGGCAAACTGACCGTGGTGGTCGCCAACCTCAAGCCGCGCAAAATGAAATTCGGCATGAGTGAAGGCATGGTGTTAGCAGCAGGGCCAGGCGACAAAGAAATCTACTTATTGGAACCGCACAATGGCGCACAGCCCGGTCAACGAGTGATGTAACTCCCCTTGCCATCGCCCTTCTCCCCCTTGTTTTAAGGGGGAAAGGCAGATGGGCAAATCAGAAGAATCGATTACAGATATTCATAAACCCCATAAGGCTTTATGTCATTTTGATTGAGAATCCTTCTCTGCTTGCCGATAATACGCAAGCCAAATCCACCCCCAGCGACTTTCCTTTATTGGACAACCACCATGAGTTTCAGCGAATTAGCGATCATTCTGCTCAGTACTGTTCTGGTGAATAACTTTGTGCTGGCACAATTTCTTGGCCTCTGCCCGTTTATGGGCGTGTCCAACAAGCTTGAAAGCGCCATCGGTATGGCCGGTGCAACCACCTTTGTGATGACATTGGCATCGATCTGTACCTACTTAGTAGATAAGTGGGTACTAACTCCGCTGGATCTGCAATATTTACGCACCATCGCCTTTATTCTGGTCATCGCGGCCGTGGTGCAATTTGTAAAAATGTTTATGGAGAAAACCAGCCCCCTGCTGTATCGCGTACTCGGGGTGTTTTTACCGCTGATTACGGTGAACTGCGCAGTGCTGGGTGTCGCGCTGCTCAACACCCAAAAAGCCCACAGCTTTTTTGAATCGACCATGTTCGGTTTTGGCGGCGCCTTGGGTTTTGCGATGGTACTAGTGCTGTTTTCCGCGATGCGCGAACGCTTGGCCGTGGCCGATGTGCCCGCACCTTTTAAAGGCGCGGCGATTGGCATGATCACCGCCGGTTTAATGGCACTTGCCTTTATGGGCTTTGGCGGGCTGGTTAGCCTGCAATAACAAACAAGCCTTACTAACAAAGCACAAGCCTTGCTAACAAAGAGAGACACATGATCGATTTTATTTTCCAAAACCCCATCCTCAGCGCCCTGCTTGCGCTCGGCGGACTCTCGGCTGCGTTTGGCGCCGTGCTGGGTTTTGCGGCAGTGAAATTCAAAGTGGAAGGCGACCCGATTGTTGAACAAATTGACGCCCTGCTCCCGCAAACCCAATGCGGTCAATGCGGACACCCCGGCTGCCGCCCCTATGCCCAAGCCATCGCGGCGGGTGAAGCTATCAACAAATGTCCTCCCGGCGGCCAAGCGACCATCAACGCCTTGGCTGACCTGCTCGATGTCGAAGCGCCATCACTCGACTCAGAACACGGCGAGCATCTGGATATCAAACGCGTTGCCTATATCCGTGAGGACGAATGTATCGGCTGCACCAAGTGCATTCAGGCCTGCCCGATGGACGCAATCCTCGGTGCCGCCAAACATATGCACACAGTGATTGTCGATGAATGCACCGGCTGCGACCTGTGTGTCGAACCCTGCCCGGTGGACTGTATCGATATGATCCCGGTGGAAACCGACCTCAAAACCTGGAAATGGGATTTACCGGCGACCAACCAAAAACCCGTATTTCATGTTGTCGCCCAAGAGGTGAATTTGATCGCCTCTGATTTAGGGCGCGGCCAAGCCTTTGGCGGCACACATGACGGCGACAAAGCCGCCTAAATGACGAGAAAGTTGCCTAGATGACAAGCCTGATCAAAGTGTGGGAACTGCCCGGCGGTATCCATCCACCCGAACACAAAAGCCAATCCCTGCAATTACCGCTGGGGTCATTGCCCCTGCCGCCGCTATTGGTAATTCCGCTCAACCAACATATTGGCACCCCCGCGCAACCGGTGGTGCAAGTGGGCGAGCGCGTGCTGGCCGGGCAACTGATCGGCGCGGCCGACGGTACGTTTAGTGCCAATACTCATGCATCCACCTCTGGCACCGTCATCGCAATTGAAGAGCGGGCAATTCCCCACCCATCGGGCATGAACAGTGAATCGGTAGTGATTGAGCCGGACGGCAAAGATGAATGGGTCGAGTTAACGCCCTGCGACAATTACCTCAGCCTGGATCGCTTGGCGCTGCTGGATAAAATCCGCGCCGCTGGTGTTGCTGGTCTGGGCGGTGCGGGCTTTCCCACCGCAATCAAACTTGCGCCCAAATCCACTCAGGTGATCGACACCCTGATCCTCAACGGCGCCGAATGTGAGCCCTACATCACCGCCGATGACATGTTGATGCAGGTGCGCGCCGACGAACTGGTCGCCGGCACCTTGCTGCTGAGCCACATATTGCATCACCCCAAAAACCTGCTGATCGGCATTGAAGACAATAAACCCAAAGCCATAGCAGCGGTCAGAGCCGCCGTGGCCGGTGCGGCGGTCAATAACCCCGAAGCAGCCAAGATTCAAGTCGCGGTGTTCCCGACCAAATACCCCTCGGGCGGAGCCAAACAGCTCACCCAAATTTTGACCGGGCGGGAGATTCCCAGCGGCCATCACTCGGCCGATGTCGGGGTGATCTGCGTCAATGTGGGCACCGCAGTAGCCGCGTGGCGCGCGGTGCGCTACGGCGAGCCATTGGTCTCCCGTATTACCACGGTGGTAGGCGATGCGCTCGGCACCCAGCGCAACATAGAAGTGCTGTTCGGCACCCCAATCAGCTACGTGTTAGAACAACACTGTTTTGCTGACAACCGCGCCTCGCGCGTGGTGATGGGTGGGCCGATGATGGGTTTTACCCTGCTCGATTTGCAGTCGCCCATCATTAAAACGACTAACTGCATCCTCGCCCCCAGCAAACAGGAATTGCCCGAACCGCAACCGGCGCAAGCCTGTATTCGCTGTGGCATATGCGCGGAGGTCTGCCCTGCCAGCCTGCTGCCGCAGCAGCTGTTTTGGTATGCCCAAGCAGAAGATTTTGAGCGACTGGAATCGCACAATCTGTTCGATTGTATCGAGTGCGGCGCCTGCTCTTATGTCTGCCCCAGCACCATTCCGCTGGTGCAGTACTATCGCGCCGCCAAAGGCACGATTCGCCTGCATGAGATCGAAAAAGAAAAGTCTGACCGCTCGCGCCAGCGTTTTGAATTCCGCCAGCAGCGCATCGCCAAAGAAGAGGCAGAAAAAGAAGCCAAGCGTTTAGCCCGCCAAAAAGCCGCAGAAGAGGCCAAGAAAAAACTGGCCGAAAAAGCCGCGAACACCAGTGCCGCGCCCGCTGCACCAACGGATGTACTGAGCGCCGCCGTCGCTAACGCAAATGCGGTACAAGCCGCGCCAGACGAACAAAAAGCCAAACTGGAGCGTTTGGTCACCACCGCCAAAACCGCGCTGGAATTCCAGCAAAAACCGCTGGTGTCCAATAAAACCAACCCGGTGATTAGCGATGAGCAGCTGGTAAAACAGCAAGTGCGCATCAAACAGGCCGAGTTAAAACTCGCCGAAGCCGAGAAAAAACTCGCTGACTTCTTGGCGCAGACAAGTGCCACCCAGATCAATACCGCGCCGGCAAGCACAGCGCCATCTGTCGCAGCCGCAGTGGATATGAACGACCCAGTCGCCGCTGCCATCGCCCGCGCGCAGGCCAAGTTGACTATGTCGCCGGAAGATAAGGCCAAAGCTAACCTCGAATCCCTGCGCACCCGCTTGGCCAAAGCGGAAGAAAAAGTTGCCGCCGCTAAAACCGAAGGCAGCGCTAACTTGGATGCCTTACAGCAAGGCGCCGACAAACTGCAGCAAAAAATTAGCGAAGCACTGGCCGAGTTAGCCGCCTTGGGCATTAAAGACGAACCGGCACCCAGCCCAGCATCAGAAACAATACCAGAAGCAGCACCGGCAACCACCGAACAAAGCGCGGCGCAGGCTGCCATCGAAAAGGCCAAAGCCAAAGCAGCGGCTATGGCGAGCATGAGCGATGAAGAAAAACGCGCGGAACAGATTCAATCCCTGCAAACCCGCTTGAACAAAGCGCGCGAGCGTTTAGCCAAAGCTGAAGCAGAAAACGATGCCAATGTGGACGCCTTCCGCGCAGGTGTCAGCAAGCTGGAAGAGAAGCTGCAAGAGCTGGCGTAAACAATCATCATCCGCCGCAACGATTTTCAATGAGATAAACGAATGGCGTTATTAAATATCACCTCCCCCCACACCCACGGGGCCAATCGCACCGGGCGCCTTATGCGTCTGGTGGTCTATGCCACCTTTCCCGGCATAGTGGCGCTGACCCATTTTTTCGGGATCGGAGTATTAATCAATGTGCTGCTGGCGAGTTTAAGCTGCATCGCCTTTGAAGCCTTAGTGCTGAAACTGCGCAACCGCCCGATCCAGTTTTATCTGCGCGACTGCAGCGCTCTGGTGACCGGCGTATTGATTGGCGTATCGCTACCGCCCTACTGCCCTTGGTGGCTGGTGATCAGCGCTGCGTTTATCGCCATAGTGCTGGCCAAACAACTCTACGGCGGCATGGGTTTTAACCCGTTTAATCCGGCGATGGTCGCCTATGTCCTGCTGCTGATTTCCTTTCCGGTACAGATGACCGCTTGGGCTACGCCCCTGCCCTCACTTGCCGATGGCCAAAGCCTGCCCAGTTTGGTCGCCGCACTCGATAAGATCTTTTTTAGCGCACCAATCGATGGCTACAGCTCTGCCACCGTGCTGGATGTGATGAAACAAAATGCCGGTTTAACGCTGGATGATCTTTATAAACAAGAAGCAGTATTTACCGATGGCCGCTGGGCAGGTGCCGGTTGGGAGTGGGTGAATATTGCGTTTTTACTGGGCGGGATTTACCTGCTCTACAAAAAAGTATTTACCTGGCACGCACCGGTTTGCATGCTGCTCGCGCTCGCGCTGATGGCGGGTGTATTTTACGACTCCGGCAGTTCCAACTCAGGCGGTTCACCCATTTTCCACCTGCTCTCTGGCGCGACTATGCTCGGCGCATTTTTTATTGTGACTGACCCAGTCAGCTCAGCCGTGAGTGTGCGCGGCCGCATGGTGTACGGCGCGCTGATCGGCGTGCTGGTTTATGTGATCCGCACCTGGGGCACCAGCTACCCAGACGGTGTGGGTTTTGCGGTATTGTTATTAAACTTCGCTGCACCCTTTATCGATTACTACACCACTCCGCGCACCTATGGCCACAAAAAGCCACGCCGCGCGACCGATAGCAGCAAACAGGATGGAGGTCACTAATGCTCGGCCAATCCATAAGTAAAAACAGTTTACTGCTCGCCGCCTTTGCACTGGCCACCGCCGGTACACTTGCGCTGACCAATCTCGGCACCAAAGACCGCATCGCCGCCGCCGAGCGTGCCGCACAACAGCGTGCACTGTTTGAAATAATTCCGCTGCAAACTCACGACAATGATTTGCTTACCGATATCACCCCGGTACCGCTCGCAGCGCAGGAAACCTTGCACGTAGGTAGCGCTGCCACTATTCATCGGGCGCGCTTAAACGGCGAGATCACTGCCTTGATCGTTCCGACTGTGGCGCGTGATGGTTACTCCGGTGATATCGAACTGATTGTCGGCGTCAATCGCGATGGCAGTGTTGCCGGTGTGCGCGTGATCAAACACAAAGAAACACCCGGCTTGGGCGATAAAATTGATTTGAAAAAAAATCCGTGGATTTTGAGTTTCAATGGCAAAAGTTTACAACTGCCATTTAGCACTGCATGGAAAGTAAAAAAAGACGGCGGCGAGTTTGATCAATTTGCCGGTGCGACAATTACACCGCGCGCAGTGGTCGGGCAAGTAAAACGTGTACTGGAATTTGTCGCCGCCAATCAAGCGCAATTATTTAGCGATACAGTTGCCAACAACACCCAGCCACACACAGGTGAACACCATGAGTAATGGCGTAGATTACCAAGAGATTACCCGCAAAGGTCTATGGAGCAATAACGCTGCGCTAGTGCAACTGCTCGGCCTCTGCCCGCTGCTTGCGGTCAGCTCGACCGTTGTAAATGCACTGGGCTTAGGGCTGGCAACCCTGCTGGTATTGATTATTTCCAACGTGGTGGTATCGCTGATTCGCCATCAGGTGAGCGATGCAGTGCGCCTGCCCGCGTTTGTGATGATTATCGCCTCTGCGGTGACCTGCACCGAATTATTAATGAAAGCCTTTACCTACGAGTTGTATTTAATTCTCGGCATTTTTATTCCACTGATTGTGACTAACTGCGCGGTACTTGGCCGCGCCGATGCCTTTGCCAGCAAAAACAAATTACTGCCCTCATTAGTTGACGGTTTTATGATGGGCATGGGTTTTATGCTGGTGCTAATTGCGGTGGGCGCGGTGCGCGAACTGCTGGGCACCGGGCATTTATTTGCCGATATGCAGCTGATTTTTGGCGAGTCTGCACGCAGCTGGCAATTGAATATTTTTGGTGCTAGCTACCCCAATGTGATTTTTGCCTTGTTACCACCCGGCGCATTTATTGTGGTAGGGTTTTTAATTGCGGGCAAAAATGCAATCGATGGCCAACTGAAAAAACGTGCCGATGCACGCAAAATTCAAACGGCCAAAGGCAGCAAACGTGTGCGCACCACCGGCTCGGTAGCCTAACCCAACGAGGAAAATAGAATGTTTGAACAAGACAATCTGATTCAACTTTTTAATCAGTACGTGGTGCCGTGGAGCATCAAAATTTTGCTCGCCTTCCTGATCTTTTTTGTCGGCCAGTTGATTGTAAAACTGGTGAGCAGTGCATTGGGTAAAGTGCTATCACACACCAAACTCGACGCCATTCTGATCGACTTTATTAAGTCTCTTGCACGTGCGCTATTAATGGTGATTGTTATCATCGCCGCACTCGATCAATTAGGCGTGAATACCAATTCCGTAATCGCTATTTTGGGTGCCGCCGGTTTGGCCGTTGGTTTGGCATTGCAGGGTTCACTGCAAAATTTTGCCGCTGGTTTTATGCTGCTGATTTTCCGCCCTTTTAAAGCAGGTGATTTTGTTGAAGTCGCAGGCACCTCCGGTATTGTCGATAAAATAGGGATTTTCTCCACCATTCTGCACACCGGCGACAACAAACAAGTCATCATTCCCAACGGTACTATCTACAGCAGTAACATCATCAATTATTCGGCGCGCAGCACCCGTCGTATCGATATGATTTTTGGTATTGGCTACGGCGATGATATGCGCAAAGCGCGCGATGTGATCAATTCTATCCTCGCACAAGACGAGCGTATCCTCAAAGAACCAGAGCCGGTTATTGCAGTCGGTGAACTAGGCGCTAGCAGCGTGAATTTTTACGTGCGCCCCTGGGTGTTAACTGAAAATTATTGGGCAGTGAAGTTCGATGTGACCGAAAAAATCAAACAAGCATTTGATGACAACGGCATTAGTATTCCCTTTCCACAAATGGATATTCATTGGAATAAACCAGCTGAGTGATAGCGACTATTCGGCGAGGGCACTTGTCCTCGCTCTCTCCACAAAACTGTTTCACTTTGAGCGTTAAAGCCATCCTGCCTGGGTGCTAATTAGAACTCTTTGTTTAATGCGCCAAATTAGCCTTGACGCATCCCCCCCCTGCTCTTAACCTAAGCGCCCTTTTTTTCCTGAGTTCTGGTTGCTGTTATGACCTATTGCGTTGCGATCAAAGTCGATGCCGGCCTGATTTTTTGCTCAGACTCGCGCACCAATGCGGGTGTTGATCAGGTCAGCACCTACAGCAAGATGTACCAGTTCGGCATTGAGGGCGACCGTCAAATCGTCATTAACTCTGCCGGTAACCTTGCCACTACCCAATCTGTGATCGCCAAAATCCGCAAAGACATCAAAGATGGTGCCGATGTCAGCCTCGCCACGGTTGAGAGCATTCACGATGCCGCCGATTACGTCGGCGAGATCAATATCGCTATTCAAGAGAAACATGCTCAACACAACAACAATGTGAGCTTTGAAGCCAGCTTTCTGCTCGGCGGGCAAATTGGCTTGGAATCACCAGCAGTTATGTTGATTTATCCTCAGGGCAATCACATCACCACTTCGGATCAAACCCCCTACCTGCAGATTGGCGAGAGCAAGTACGGTAAGCCGATCCTCGACCGTGTGCTCAAACCGGAAACCGGATTGGACACTGCCGCACTCTGCGCGCTGGTCTCCATGGATTCGACTATGAAGTCCAACCTTACCGTTGGCCCACCGATCGAACTCATGAGCTACGCCACCAATAGCGGTTTTATGCAACACACAGTGTTTGCTGCCGATAACCAATATCTGCACGAACTCACCAAATCCTGGGATCAGCTGATTGTGGCGGCATTCCTACAATTGCCACCACCGCCACCGCAGGTCTGAGTTGTCAGCACCGAAGAATGTAAAAGCGCCAGCATCCACTCGATACTGGCGCTTTTTTGTTTCAAGCCAACGCATTTGCTTGGCCCCTGCGCTTATGGTGCAGTTATTGCCTTAGTAATAACAACAGCCCCTCAACCAATAAAACAGGTAAGCTAGGTCACACTCAGCGCGATCCACAGAGCGTAACAACCATTGAGGATGATAAGAACTTGCCCTTTTCCCAGTCTGGTACACACTTGAGTGCACCAGCATGATCCATAAACCGCACGATGCAGGAAGGAATTAACTTATGGCTATTCGCGTTGCCATTCACCACAAGACTCAATATGCATTTGATCGTCTGACTTCACTCTTCCCCCATGTGCTGCGTTTACGCCCAGCGCCCCATAGCCGTACCAAAATTCATAGCTATTCGTTAAAAATTGAGCCCGCCGATCATTTCATCAATTGGCAACAAGATCCGTTTGGCAACTTTCAAGCACGCTTGGTATTTCCCGAACAGACCAAAATACTCTCGTTCGAGGTCGAACTGGTCGCCGATATGACCTCGATCAATCCCTTCGATTTTTTTGTGGAAGAGTATGCAGAGAACATCCCCTTTGAGTACGACGAGCAATTAAAGCGCGAGTTGGTTCCCTATCTGGAAATCAGCGAAAGCGGCCCGCAATTGATGGAGATAGTCAACAAAATCAAGGCCGATATTCAGCATCGCCAAGTCAGTGAAAAACCTTGGGCGGTGAACGATTTTATGGTGAGCATCAACCAGCTGGTACAGCAGGCGATTGGTTATGGTGTGCGCCTTGAGCCCGGTATTCAAACTTGCGAAGAAACCCTCACGCTAGCCAAGGGTTCCTGCCGTGACAGCGCTTGGTTATTGGTACAGATTTTCCGTCATCTCGGTTATGCCGCGCGTTTTGCCTCTGGTTATTTGGTGCAACTCACCTCCGACGTAAAAGCGCTCGATGGCCCAAGCGGCCCGGAAAAAGACTTTACCGATCTCCACGCTTGGACCGAAATTTATATTCCCGGTGCCGGTTGGATCGGCCTTGACCCCACCTCCGGCTTGCTCGCTACTGAAGGTCACATCCCACTCGCCTGCACACCCGACCCAATTTCTGCCGCGCCGATTACCGGCGCCACCAGCAAGTGCGAAGTGGAATTTTCTTACAGCAACGAAGTGTTCCGCATCCTCGAAGATCCGCGCGTCACCAAACCCTATACCGAAGAGCAGTGGCAAACCATTAACGCGCTCGGCGCCGCGGTGGATAAAGAATTAATTGAACAAGATGTACGTTTAACGACGGGCGGTGAACCGACGTTTGTGTCCATTGACGATATGGAATCCGAACAGTGGAATACCGGTGCACTCGGTGCCGACAAATTGCGTCTCGCTAAAGATTTATTGCTGCGCATGCGCAAAACTTTTGCGCCCAATGGTTTATTGCATTACGGACAAGGCAAGTGGTACCCAGGTGAAGAAGTGCCGCGCTGGGCGCTGGGCTGTTTCTGGCGCACCGATGGCCAAGCGCTGTGGAACAATCCGGATTTATTAGCGCGCGCTGATAAAAATTACGGCCTCACCCACGTAGATGCAAAAAAATTCGCGCAACGATTGTGTGAAAAAATTCGCGTCAACGGCGAACATTTAATTCCCGCTTACGAAGATGTGCTCTATTACCTCTGGGCAGAGCAAACCTTACCGCACGATGTAGATCCATTAAAAGCCGATTTAAAAGATGATCTAGAACGGCGCCGGATCGCAAAATTATTAACGCGCGGATTAAATACCGAAAGCGGTTACGTTTTACCGATTGAATGGAATTACCCCAATCAAAGTTGGTTAACTGGCCGCTGGAAGTTGCGTAACGACCAATTATTTTTAGTGCCCGGCGATTCACCTTTAGGCCTGCGTTTACCGCTCAACTCACTCGAATTCCCCAAACACGATTACGAGCGCTATCAGCCGGAAAACGATCCGCTCACTACGCGCGAGCCACTGGCACCAAGCGGTCAACAAGCCACGGCACTTGCGGCAGAAAAAAACGGCACACGCAAAATGACTATTGCGCAAAAAGTTGCCGAGCAAAAAGCTGCATTGGCAAATGCCACTAGCCCTGAAGCACACAAACCCAATTATCTCGAAGCGGGTTATGTGATCCGCACGGCGATGTGTTTTGAAGCGCGCGATGGCCGTTTGCATTTATTTTTACCGCCCCTCACTTATCTCGAACACTACGTTGCATTGATCGAAGCGATTGAAGCAACCGCGGCCGAATTAAATATGCCGGTGGTGCTGGAAGGTTATGAACCGCCAAAAGATTATCGCTTAAAGAAATTTTTAATTACCCCAGACCCGGGTGTGATTGAAGTGAATATTCATCCGGTAGAAACCTGGGCCGATTTGGTTAATAACACCGAAGCACTTTATGAAGATGCCCGCCAGTGCCGCTTGGGCACCGAGAAATTTATGCTCGACGGCCGCCACTCAGGCACCGGCGGCGGCAACCATGTCACCTTCGGCGGCTCAACACCGGCGAACAGTCCGTTTTTGCGCCGCCCGGATTTATTGCGCAGCCTCGTGACTTATTGGCAGCATCACCCAGGCCTGTCCTATTTATTTTCCGGTTTATTTATTGGACCGACCAGCCAATCGCCGCGCGCCGATGAAGGCCGTGCAGAAATGCTGTACGAATTGGAAATCGCTTTCAAAGAAATGCCGGAAGGTATTGTCGATCAGCCTTGGTTGGTCGATCGCTTGATGCGCAATTTATTAATCGACATCACCGGCAATACCCATCGCGCTGAATTTTGTATCGATAAACTCTACGCCCCCGGCACCGCCAGTGGCCGCCAAGGTATTTTGGAATTCCGCGGCTTTGAAATGCCACCCCATGCACGTATGTCACTAGTGCAAATTTTATTGTTGCGCTGTTTGATTAGCCGCTTCTGGAAAGAGCCCTACAAAAAACCGCTGGTACGCTGGGGCACTTTACTGCACGACAAATTTATGTTGCCTCACTATGTGTGGGAAGATTTGCGCGATGTGGTTAACGATTTAAATGAACAAGGTTATCCATTCCAACTCGAATGGTTGGCTGCATTTGAAGAATTTCGTTTCCCGCATTATGGCCGTGTGCAGTTGGATGATATTGAAATCGAATTGCGCTGGGCGATTGAACCTTGGCATGTGCTGGGTGAAGAAGTCAGCAGCTTCGGCACGTCACGCTATGTGGATTCGTCCCTCGAACGCTTGCAAGTTAAAGTCAGCGGCTTAACACCGGGCCGTTATGTGCTCGCCTGTAATGGCCGCCGCGTGTGTTTGAATGCAACCGGAAAACACGGCGAATATGTCGGCGGTGTGCGCTACCGCGCATGGCAACCGCCCTCAGCATTACACCCGACCATCGGCATTCACTCACCGTTAGTGTTTGACTTGATTGATACCTGGAACGGCAAAAGCATCGGTGGTTGCACCTATCACGTCAGCCATCCCGGTGGCCGCAGCTATGATCGCTTCCCGGTTAACGCCAATGAAGCCGAATCGCGCCGTGGTAATCGTTTCTTTGATATCAACCACACACCGGGAGCCTTACCGATCACCCCGGCCGGGGAAATTCTGCGTGAATTTTTTGAAAACAAACATCCCCCCAGACCTATGGCACCGCCGCCAGAAGAACCGGCAGATGAATATCCGCACACATTGGATTTGCGCAAATAGCATTAAATGCTCATCGCACTTGTTGAATTTCAACGTCATCAAGCGCGATGAGCAAACAGGCAAGCCATTCTTAAACCGCCAAGCACACAAAATCGGGTTACAATGAAATTCATACCCATAAAAACAACTCAATATCATGAAACCTTATTCCACGCTTATGGAAAATCCGGTCACTACCAGCGATATTAAGGCGTTTATGTATCCCTCACCGCTCGCAGGGATGGATGAAGCCTATGATAGTGAAGGCGGTATTCGCCCCCACTGGCGCTACCTACTGCACAGCTTGCAAACGCTGGGGCAAGACGCGATTGAAGAGCGGCAGCGCAAAACTCGCCGCATTCTGCGCGATGATGGTGCAACCTATAAAATTTACGATGAGCCAGATGCAAATCAAAGCTGGCAACTCAACCCCATCCCACTGCTCATTGACAGCGAAGAGTGGAACCAAATCGAAACCTCGCTGGTTGAACGCGCGGAATTATTTAATTTATTGCTGCAAGATATTTACGGTGAGCGCACACTGGTTCGCCAAGGTGTGATTCCGCCGGAATTATTATTTTCCCATCACGGATTTTTGCGCCCCTGTCATCAAATTAAATTGCCCGGCGATCACCAACTGATTTTGCACGCTGCCGATTTGGCGCGCGCACCCGATGGCACTATGCGCGTGATGGCCGACCGCACCCAAGCGCCCTCCGGTGCGGGTTACGCCTTAGAAAATCGCACGGTGATGAACCGTGTTTTTCCCAGTTTGTTTCGCGATAGCCATGTGCATCGTCTGTCATTATTTTTCTCGCGCTTGCGGCAGCGTTTACACGAATTAAATCCTAACGGCGGCATTGCGCGCATTGTGGTGCTCACACCGGGTATTTATAACGAAGCGTATTTTGAACACGCCTATCTCGCCAATTATTTGGGTTTCCAATTAGTACAAGGCAGCGATTTGAGTGTGCGCAATGGTTATGTATGGATGAAAGCACTCGACGGTTTAAAACGTGTCGATGTGATTTTGCGCCGCGTCGATGATGTCTATTGTGATCCAGTAGAGTTGCGTGGCGACTCGCGCTTGGGTGTACCCGGTTTATTAGATGTTGCACGTATGGGTCACGTAGCAATCGCCAATCCACTCGGCTCCAGTGTGTTGGAAAATCCGGCGCTGCTGCGCTATTTACCTGTTATTTCACAGGCGCTATTAGGGCGCGACCTGCAAATGCCATCAGTCAAAACCTGGTGGTGTGGCAATAGCGATGATTTGGAATATGTGTGCGCCAATTTAAAAGATCTGTTGATCAAACCCACCTATCGTCGCCCCGGTTTGTATGAAGTCTATGGCGCGGATTTGGACGATAAAAAATTACAGGCCTGGCAAAATCGTATTCGCAAAAATCCGCTGCAATTTGTTGCGCAGGAATATGTTGCCGGTGCGCAAACGCCCACCTGGCATCAAGGGCAAATTCAAGCGCGCGCATCGGTTTTGCGCACCTTTGCCGTCGCCAGTGAAAGTTCTTATTCGGTGATGCCCGGCGGTTTGACGCGAGTTAATCTCGATGCCGATAAAAAAATTATTTCCAACCAACGCGGCTCCGTTTCTAAAGATACCTGGGTGTTGGCATCGGAACCTGAAAAACAAATCAGCCTACTCAATATAGATGCCCAATCCTCCAACGAAAGTACCAATGCGCTCCCTAGCCGTGTGGTAGAAAATTTATTTTGGATGGGGCGCTATGCCGAGCGCGCGGAATCCGCACTGCGTTTACTGCGCACCGTCTTCATTCAGCTCAATAAAACCGAAAAATTGCCCGATCCGGTCTGTCGCACTTTATTGAGTGCCATCACCCATGTCACCGCAACCTATCCAGGTTTTACCAGTCTGCAAAATACGCTGTTTAAAAATCCCGAACCGGAAATGATTTCGATTATTTTGGACCACCAAAGACTCGGCAGTGTGGCCAACAATTTAGTCGCTATGATTAATGCCGCTGAGCAAGTGAAAGAGCAATTTTCCAACGATACACAGCGGGTGATTAACGACATAGGCGATCAGCTTGAGCAACTAAAACAAACGCTGGAACCCAACACGCTTTCCGCGCCGGAAGAAGCCTTGGCGCCGCTGATTACAACACTACTCGCATTTGCCGGTTTAATTCACGAAAGTATGACGCGCGGCAATGGCTGGCACTTTATGGAAATGGGGCGCCGTCTTGAGCGTGCGCTGCAAATTGTGAATACCTTGCGCTCACTATTGGTGACCGGTTTTGAAGAAATTGAACAAGAGACATTGATTGAATCCAATTTGCTTTGCGGCGAAGCTTTGATTACTTATCGCCGCCGTTACCAAAATGGCATGCGTATCGAGCAAGGTTTGGAAATGATTATGCTCAACGCAAAAAATCCACGCTCGCTGATTTATCAGTTAACCCAATTAGAAGAACACTTTAGCAACCTGACTGACAATCAGGATGAATTCAGCACCGAGCAAAAATTATTATTGGAAGCCACCACCGCGCTAAGGCTCAGCGACATAAAACTGCTTGCCAAAACCACCAACGGTATTCGCTCGGATTTGGATCAACTCTTATCGCGCTTGCAATATTTAATTGTCACCGCAACCAAAGCCATTGGCCAACGTTATTTTGATCATACTGACGGGCCGCAGCTGTTAGTGAAAAATACCGAATGGCAGGACCAATTATGAAATGGGAACGCGTATGAAATATCGCATCCTCCACAGCACGCGCTACCAATACGCATTGTCAGTGAGCAACTGCTACAACCTCGCCTATGTATTGCCGCGCGCAACCGAGCGGCAGCGCATCGACAAACTGGATATTAAAGTATCGCCGATGGCGACAACGCGCACCATACGCACCGACTATTTTGGCAATCAGTTTTTACAATTTTCGATTGAAAAAGATCACACCGTATTAGATGTGAGTATCACCAGCGATATTTATATTAAAGATGCAATCACAGACCCCAATCTCGATTTCGGCAACCCCTGCACTTACGTGAGGTATTTATTGCAACACAGTAAAGATTGGGAAACGCTGTGCGCCCGTGAATTTATCCTCGACTCGCCCATGGTGCAAGCGCATAGCGATTTGGCCGAATACGCCGCGCCATCGTTTAGTGACGACCGCCCTTTTTTATCGGCGGTAATGGAATTAACCCAGCGAATTTTTGCCGACTTCACCTACGACCCAACATTTTCAGATGTCGCCACACCACTTGCAGAAGTGTTAAAGCACAAACGTGGTGTATGTCAGGACTTCGCGCATTTTGCGATTGGCTGTTTGCGCTCACTGGGTTTTCCCGCGCGTTATGTCAGCGGTTATTTAGAAACATTGCCGCCACCCGGGCAAAAAAAATTAGTCGGCGCCGATGCTACTCACGCATGGTTTGCAGTGTATTCCCCCGGCGAAGGCTGGTACGAATTTGACCCCACCAACAATAAAATCACCGGTGAACAACACATCACCACCGCCTGGGGCCGTGACTACTCCGATGTAACTCCACTTAAAGGCGTAATTTTTGGCGGCGGTCACTCACCACAATTATTTGTATCGGTCGATGTGCGCCGTATCGAAGAAGATTTTGTTCAAAATCAGACTCAGACCCAAGGTCAGAGCCAAAGCCAAACTCAACGCTAAATCTGCTTTTAGTTTTTGCTACGCAAAATCATTCTACAAAAATACTTTTTAAAATCCGCCGTTTACTGCGGCATTGAACATTACTATAGAGGCACATATGGAAAACAACCCTTATAAAACACCAAACTCGGATGTCGCAATTGAGGGAATTTTTAAGCGATCCATCTGGTGGAAAATATATTTCTTTTTTATAACAATAATCTCAACCTTTGGAATCATCTCTTTTCTTTTTCATCCTCAAGCAGGATTTGTTGAAGTTGCTAGTTTAGTTATTTGGTTGGTGGCTACTGTTGGTCTTTTTGGCTTCACTTTTCTTAAACCTATTTATAAACCCAATTTTTGGCTGCAAGTATTCATTACCTACCTTATTTTCAGTATCGCCTATTATTTTATTACTAATATTGATTTGAGAATGGGCATGAGCGATGCCGAGTTTTATATTAGTACAGCAGTTAGCTGGATAATATCAATTCCGGCATTTTTCGCTCTCTACGCTTTGAGTAAGCCAACTGATCCGGCCTGGAAAAAAGCTTAACCACTCTTCACATACATGTTAGGCATGGCTACCCATTAACCTACAGCAAGCACCAACGCTAATTTTTCCCAAGTCGAAAAACTCGGCGGCTTGCTTCGCTAAGCCGCCCTACAACTAATTCAAAGTACGCATTAAAATATTACAACCAAGCAACCGCGTTTTATTTTCAAGGGAACACGTCATGAAACGTTTTCTGTTTATTTTACTGCTGGGAATCGCAGCAACCACTGCACATGCGCAAGTGGATTGGCCTATAGTGCTGCAACTGAAATACTCCCCAATAGGCATTATTGATGCTGATGAAGACGAATTTGATTACGGCGAAAGAACCTACGAAAAATATGAAATGGCTTTTGAACGCAGTTTAGGGGCCAGATTATTTTTCGGCCCCTTTTATGTGGCAGGCAATCGCAGCGTGACCGACATCAACAACCCTACTCCCGATTCAATTGTTGAAACTGTTTCAGTCGGTATGGGCGGCATTGGTTATGATCAGTTTGCCAGCGACTCAGGAATGTATCTGCTGGGCGGTTTGGGTGTAGGCGTCGGAAAATTTAAATTCAAACAACCGGATCTGAATGACTGGGAGGCACTCGTTGAAGGTAATGCAGAAATCGGCCTGCGTATTCAAGAGCACTTGCTGTTGGGTGTCGGCGTGGATTATCAACACTTTGGCGAACCTGGCGAAAGCAAAGCACATTTGTGGAACTTATATATAGGCACAGGGTTAACGTTTTAACATGAGCAGACACATCGCAATTCAATTGAAAGACAGTTACAAATTGTTTAACCACGGCCCAGTCAGCATTGTCACCAGCGCTTATGGAAACCGGCGCAATATTATGGCTGCCTCTTGGACAATGCCGGTGGATTTTTCACCGGCTAAAGTCGCTGTAGTAATCGACAAAAATACTTTTACGCGTGAACTGGTTGATGCCAGTGGTGAATTTGCTTTGCAATTCCCTATGCGAAAAATTGCCAAGCTGACATTGGATGTTGGCGATTCCTCTGGCCGCGATGAGGATAAATTTTCTCGCTATGCGATAAAAACCTTTCCATCTTCCATCATCGGCGCACCATTAATCGAAGATTGTATTGGCTGGTTGGAATGCAAGGTGATAAAACAAGGTGCAGAGTCGATGGATGTCATCATCGGTGAAGTTGTTGCAGCCTATGCAGACGCAGAACAATTTATTGATGGCCGCTGGCATTTTTCCGCAGACCCGCAACAACGCAGTATTCACTATATGGCAGGCGGCGAATTTTATATGACAGGTGAAGCTTTTACAACGGAGAGTGGTTACTCTGAGTGAAACACAACAGCACCATAAATGATGAGTCACATTCAGCAACAATACAGTTGACATCAGTATTCTTGCTACCTCCTCCCACATTTTTTTCAAAAAACTGACTAAAGGATTTAACTTGACCATGACAAAAATAATTGCACCAGCTCTAACTTATTTATTAGTGCTTTTCAGTTTAAATGGCTGCGGAAGTAGCGACAATAAAGCGTCAGAAGGACCAAGCCCGAACATTAAAGCAGAATTAGCTCAACGAAAAACGACCCCCTATCTATCTTATGAGTACAATCTCAGCATACAAATTGAAAAAAGTGGTATTACAGAAAAATATAAAGCGCTAACAACTTACTGTACTTCAGACAGTGAACACAATTGCACCATTCTGGAATCCAACCTTTCGATAGGAAACTATAGCTACGGGAAAATCACCATCAGAATATCTCCGAAAGGCGTGCAACCACTCTTAACGCTTGCAAGTAGTGGAGGACAAACAACGAGCGAATCAATCAAAGTAGAAGATCTATCAGCCCAAGTTTTCGACACACAAAAACGCATCAAATTATTACAATCTTATCAGGCAGATTTACTCAAATTACAACAACAAGCCAAAGGGAATATAGACTCACTAATTAAAGTCTCCCAAGAAATAGCTAACACCCAATCACAACTGGAAGAGCTAACTGGGAACAACGAAATATTAATGCAACGAGTGAACATGAACATTATCAACATTCACTTATCGAGCCTCAACGAAAACTCATTTTTGCAGCCAATTGTAGACTCGCTGGACGAGTTTATGAGTAACTTAGCAGAAGGCACTGCCGTAGCAATTACGGGAGTCGCCTATCTATTACCATGGTTTATAGTATTAATACTGTTATTTTTTATAATAAAGTTTTTTTGGCGTAAGCTAAGATAGTTTTAACACGACCAATACATCACAACAGATGAACAATAAAAAGACCCGCTCAATGGCGGGTCAGTGATCTCAGAGAGACAACACGCAAGAAAACTTTTGTAACCTAAGCTGATTTTTGTTCCTGGGATACCACGCCCTGTAGGAACCAGGTTTCGGCAATTTTGAAATGCAAATTACCAATCTCCAATTGCAGCTCATCGATATATTCGTGCAAGCCGGATTTTAATAATTCATCCAAGTCAGCTTCATCTAATTTGTTTTGAATATTCACAATTGCAGCTAACACTTTTTCGCTGTTGGGTAATGCCCACAAACACTGCTCCAGCTGTTTAAGGCAATGGGCGACAGCGCGGGGAAAGTCTTCGTTTTGCAATAAAAAAGTCACTACAGCATTGGCATTAACACGGTCGCGAACATGCTGGCGATACATTTGGTAGGCGCTGAGGGAACGCAATACACTCATCCACAAAATATTGTCGTAAGGCTCCAGCTTTTCAGCACCACCGGCCGACAAGTGCGGCAACAGATTTACCAAACCTGCATCCACAATACGGGTACTCATATCGGCGCGTTCAATATTGCGGCCAATGCGCAGTAAATCGTAAGCGTTGTTGTGGCTCATACAACCTGCGAGCAAACCAGAAAATTGCTGCACACTGCTAATGACATGTAACAAAATAATACTGCGGTCGCGGCGCGAGGTAACTTTGTCTGCGCGGTCGCGAATATAGTGATACAAATCATTAATTAATTCCCACGCCTCCATCGGCATGGTTTCGCGCGTTATGCGCGAATTTTCGCGGGCAAAACTCAGTGAGTTAATTAGTGATGCCGGATTTTTTTTATCCGCCAAAATAAAATTGACCACGGTTTTTTCATCAGCCAGCTGAGTGTCGCGCTCGAAGTAACTACCAGTGCCGCTGATATCAATCAGCGACCCCCAACCAACCCGTACACCTGCGGGCAAATCCAATAATAGATTTGAGTTAACGTTGACGAGGCGCGCAATATTTTCGCTGCGCTCCATGTAACGACCCAACCAATAAATTCGCTCTGCTACACGTGACAACATTAATTAATCCTCCACCACAATCCAAGTATCTTTACTGCCGCCACCTTGCGATGAGTTCACCACATAGGAACCCTTGCGCATCGCAACACGCGTTAGCCCACCGGGGGTGACGCAACTTTCACGCCCCTGCAATACAAATGGGCGCAAATCGATATGACGCGGCTCGGCATTACCATTGGTAAGAATAGGTGCAGTGGATAAGGAAATTAGCGGCTGCGCCATATAGTTGCGTGGGTCAGCCTTAATACGCAGAGCAAATTCTTCCAGTTCTTTTTTGCTCGCTTGCGGGCCGATTATCATGCCGTAACCGCCCGATTCATTTGCTGGTTTCACCACCAGCTTATCGAGATTAGCGAGCACGTAATCGCACTGCTTTTTATCAACACACAAATAACTCGGCACATTGGGCAGAATAGGTTCTTCACCCAAATAATATTTAATCATCGCCGGCACAAAGGTGTAGATAACTTTGTCATCAGCCACACCGGCACCGGGTGCGTTGGCAAGCGCAACATTGCCTTTTAACCAGGCGCGCATTAAACCGCGCACACCGAGCACAGAATCCGGATTAAACATTTCCGGGTCTAAAAATAAATCATCGATACGACGATAAATAACATCCACGCGTTTTAAACCATCAATGCTGCGCATATAGACACAGTCATCGCTGTCGACTACCAAGTCACTACCCTCAACTAATTCCACGCCCATTTGTTGCGCGAGGTAGGAATGTTCAAAATAGGCAGAGTTATAAATACCGGGAGTAAGTACCACAATTTCAGGACGATCTGCTTTGCGCGGCGATAAAGATGCGAGTGTATCGAACAGCTGATTGGGATAGTCGGTGACAGGAACAATATTGTGGTTTTCAAATAACTCGGGAAAAACACGCTTGGTTACTTTGCGATTTTCCAACATGTAGGACACGCCGGAAGGCACTCGCAAATTATCTTCCAGCACAAAAAATTCGCCCTTGTCATCGCGAATTAAATCGCTGCCGCAGATATGGGACCACACACCATAGGCCGGTTTCATGCCCATGCATTCTTTGCGGAAGTTAACCGAATTTTCAAATAAGTAGGCGGGCACGACCTTGTCTTTAATGATTTTTTGGTCGTTGTAAATATCGTTAATGAAACAATTAAGTGCAGTTAAGCGCTGAATCAAACCGCGCTCAGTTTTTTGCCACTCCTTTTGCGGAATAATGCGCGGGATAATATCAAACGGCCACTCGCGGTCGATGTTGCCTGCATCGCTATACACGGTAAATGAAATACCCATGGTTTTGATGGCTAATTCAGCAGACAGTTTGCGCTCTTGCAACTCCGCGCCGGAAAGCGAAGCGAGATATTGGGCAATATGCTTGGTTTCGGGTCTGGGCTTGCCGGGTGAGCCAATTAATTCGTCGTAAAAATTGCCAGAATGGTAATTCTGCCAATCAATTTTCATTTCACTCATGGTGACTTCCTTAAGCATGCACGGCCTCGCCTTATTGTCTCTATAAAAGAGGGGGTTTTTCTGAGCGTGGTATGTTTCTTGTTATAGCGCCCGCTGAAAACTAATCCTCTAGTTCCATTTCCTCTCTCCCGGAAGAACTCCAGCGAGCCACACATCAAGTCTTGCAAAAGTATTGCCAACTAACTTACCTCCTTAATGGTATTTACCTTCAAATGGCCATACCAAACAGCAGACCTTAACTATATAGGAGCTTTAACCGCTGTTACTCAGCAGCTGCATGACTCATAACCTAATAAACATGCACATTTAGGCTGGAGCGCCCCCAATAGGGAGAAATATCTCGGGTTTTACCCGAAACCAACCTGCAATACTCTGCCGTTGTCGGCGCGCAGGCAACACTTCATGAGGGAAGTCTTCGCTCAGGAACAACACCAATCTGCCGCATTCTGGTGCAAGTCTAGTTAACTCCACATCCCCCGCTTCATCATAGAGCACTAATTCGCCACCTGCCGCAAAATCCCAATCAGGATTCAAATAAAAAACGCTGGAAACCTTGCGCCCAGGCTCGCCACGAAATGCATCGTGATGTTTTGCATAAAACGCTCCCGGTTTATAACAAGCAAAGTGCGCCTCATATTCGCACAATCCCAGAAACAACCGTTGATTCAATGCCTCTCTTAGTTTATCCATTGCAGATAAAAATTCCGTGACAGGTGCTGCGCCAGGCTCCAACCATTCAATTACATCACCGCGCACCGAGTCATTGAGTTGAAAGTTATCCGCGCGACCAATACCTGCTGGTTTTAATTGAACCTCTTTTGAGCCGATCAATGCAACCAAGTCTTGGGTGAGCTGCGCGGAAAACGCACCATCCAGAATAATAAAACCAGGGCCCGCGAGAGCATCGGCAATCGCATCATACTGAGTGTGTAGAGGAGGATTTAGGTTGGACATGGCTACCTGCTGGCTTCACGAACATTTGCATCACGAGTGCAAACGCGCATTATAAGCAGATACCAACCGAGAAGGAGACGATATCAATATTTACTTTTTACCGTGGCAATTGTCGATGAGTACTATGACTCTTCAACAATTGCTTGTGACCTTCACTAAGCCACAATTTGCTTACCATTTGATAATGCGAGAGCAGCAATACCCACAATACCCGCCATACCCTGCAAAGGCGTTTGCACAATATAGTCAACCGTATTGGCCAGGACTGCAGCAGGAGCGTAACCATTAAGCCGCTCTAGAAAATAACGATGAATCATAGGCAACAGATGCGGCTGATCCATCACACCACCACCAAGAATAATTTTTTGCGGCGCAATTATCTGCGTCAGGTTTGCGCACATCACCGCGAGATACTGGGCTTCGATATCCCATGCAGGATGATCGGCTTTCAAATGTTTACCTGAAACACCCCAGCGTGACTCTATTGATTTACCCGAGGCCAACCCCTCAAGGCAATCGCCATGAAATGGACAGCAGCCAGAATAGGCATCTACTGATAAATCGCGCGGCATCAACATGTGCCCTATTTCAGGATGCCCCAAGCCGCGCAGGAGTTTATTGTTAACAACTATACCGGCTCCTATTCCCGTACCTATGGTCACATAGATATAGTCACTCAGGTCACGCGCAGCACCGCTAATTTTTTCGCCCCAGGCCGCGCCATTTACATCGGTTTCAAATGCGATGGGAACGTTTAACTCGCGCGAAAAATAACCGCAGATATCGATGTTGGACCAATTCGGTTTAGGTGTGTTAGTTATGTAGCCATAAGTAGCCGATGAGGGAATCAGATCAACCGGCCCAAAACTGGCAATTCCCATCGCAACCAGCTCAAGCTGTTGTGCAGCTAAAGTCTGTTGAAAAAAATGATTAACCAGAGCCAGCGTCTGCTCAGGTGTTGTAGTAGGAAATGCCGCTTGCGCAATAATATTGAGTTCTGTGTCGAGCAAGGCACAATTGAATTTAGTACCGCCCGCTTCAAGCGCCGCAATTACACCGGGTAAAGATGTACTAGCCATAGAAAATCCATGATCCATTAACCTGTGGTGAGCAAGGTTAATTCGATTGATAAAAAGGTAAAAAAAGCCGGGGAAGAATTCCCCGGCAAAAAAGGCTTGCTAGAAGTTGTAACGCAAACCAAGAGACATAGAGCGACCACTGACTGGACGACCACGGATAATACTCCCAACTGCAGCTGACCCCTCTTCAGCTTCTGTAAGCGCAAACTCATTGGTGAGATTGTTTACATTCAAACTGGTAGTTAACTGCTCGCTAATATTCCAGCTCGCATAGAGGTTCACCAAGTTGTAACCATTTTGTTTCAAATCATTATTGTCCTGCAGGTAAAAGTCTGTGGTGCCCTGCAGCGCAAGACCTACAGTAAAGTCCTCCATTGAAAACTCTGGCGCAACGGTCCAAATAAAATCTGCCTGACGACGCGGTGCATTACCTACCACTGCGGCATTAGTTTTATCTTTGGTAATCTCCGCATCTGACCAAGTAGTGTTACCACGCAGCGAAAAATAATCATTAATCTGATACTTACCTTCCAACTCCAAACCAGTGGCTTCGTATTCGCGAACAAATGTTACGCCCGAAGTAATTTCTGCATTGGTCTCTTCAGTAATAGTGTTAAACACAGTGGCGAACAATGACCAATCATCTGCTATTAATTTGTAACCCACTTCCAACTGCTGCACATTATCGTAACCATCCGTTGTAGCAGAGAGACTACCGTTGGCATTGAGCGAGCCAGCTACTTGGGTCAAGCGATCGGCGACTGCACGGCCGCCATCACTATAACGAGCAAAAACGGAGGAGTTATCGTTCAACAAATAGGTTCCGCCGATCGAATAAGATGTATTGCTTGCATCGTAATTAACGCGGGTTACCGCCGCATTAGTTTCATTGAGCACGCGCACACCACCCGCAATAAAACCAGCCGATGTTGCATTCGCATTTTCCATTAAGGCATCAGAGTCCAAACGGGTAATTACACCATTCGCAACAGAAAATTGACCTATGCTGCCGTTACCATTCAAGTCAACAGAGGTATTGCCTCCACAACAGCCATCAAGCCGCTCACCACGAGCTTGCACCTCATCGCGACGCACACTCATATCAAACGAGAAGTTATCGGAAACTTCAAACGCTACATTTAAATAAGGCGCTGTGGTGGTGTAATCCAAATCCCAATCCCACGCCAGAAAACTCTGCGTCAGTGCACCCTGGTTAGCGAGCACCAGGTCAATAGGATTACCCTGTGCATCAATACCAGCGTCTTTTGCTACGTAGTGAATATTTTCACCCGTGCCCAAGACCTGCATGCGGGTATGCCAGCTTTCCCAAGCAGTATCAATATTCTGCTGAGAAAAGTAATAACCACCCGTGACCGTCACAGCATCAAAACTTTTGGTTAAGCGCAAATCGTTAACTGTCAGCCCTAAATCTTCAAATTTGGTATCAAACATTAAATTAGTAAACGCCAAATCATTTGGGTTAGCAGTTTTACCGTTTACAGTTGCAACGACTCCACCAGAGCAGTCAATACTGACACCACCAACAGATGCTTGTGCACAAAGTGCAGCACCTTTATTTGCGACAGTATCTGTGCCACCAGCAAAACCATCGGTGAACGGGGAGATAAATCCGCCCGTAATTGATGAGCGGCGAAATTTATTATTGATGACCAAACCATCGCCAATTTCGTTGTCAAATTCAAACCCAAATGCGTTAACTTTGGATTCAATACCATCGCGTACCGAGCGCTCATGAGCATTACCATAAGCATCAAATGTAGTAATTTGTGATGATGCAGAACTTTGCAAAGCGTCAGTGCTGGCGTCAAAGCCGGGAACAGCGCCGTAGGAACCACTACCCTTTACCATAACTGGGGCAGGCAAGTAAGTTGTAACCTTATCGTTGAGACTTTTGGCATAGACACGGATAAATCCATTATCTAATTCTTTGGTTAGATTAACTTTAATTTGCCCACCGTTATCGCCGTTAAAGCCCGTTTCGCGCACGCCTTCACCATTGCGATAAAAACCACCAACGTGAAAGTAAATCGTGTCAGTTAGCTCTCCGCCATACTCAAAATCAGTGCGAAACTCATCGTAATCCAGCCCGGTGGTGATGCCAAAACTGCCGCCCTCTTCTTCACCGGTTTTACTTAAAATATTGATGATCCCTCCAGGTGAGTTACTGGCCAGCGTGGAAGCAGAGCCACCGCGCACGGATTCAATCCGCGCCACGCTGGAATCGAAACGTACAAAATTATCGGTATTGCCAAAATTAATGTCACCAAACTCAAGTACGGGTAGGCCGTCTTCATGAATTTGCATGTATTTGGATCCACCCGTAGCTAGCGGAATACCGCGAATAGTGATGTTTGCATTACCGCCACCACCCGAAGATTCTGCGCGGATACCCGGCAAACTGCGGAACGCTTCAGCAATCGAACGTGGTGAAGCTTTTTCCACCTCGGTTGCCGGTAAAGCACTAACCGAGATACTTGCGTTCAGCTTGGTAACCTCTTTGCCGACAACACCAGTCACAATCATTTCTTCAACAGCGCCATCCTGCGCAGCCACTGCAAAAGAAAGGGTGGCGATGGCCAAAGCCAAGCTATTAGGTAAAAAAGATGCAGAACGTAACATGAGCTCTCTCCTGTGTTATTAATCAATCGTTTTTGTTATTTGTTGCATTTCGATATTAATTAAATCACTGTGATTTAATATATTCAAGAAAAATCACACACTCTTTTTGCACATTAATCATCACATTTAGAACTTATTGGATTAAAAGCAGGTAAAAATGAGGGATTCACCACCATTAGGCTTTGATAGCCAAAGGGTTTAAATCAATCTGCTAGATAAAGGCTGCCATCCTCTGCTTGTTGCACCAGAATAGGATCGATAATCACTCCCTGAAATTCCCCCTGTTCGTTATTGCCCAAAAACGCCATGAAATACCAGTTACTATCCGGCCCCTGAATAATACGGCCAGCATAAAGGCCATCTTGCTCAGGACGGGTAAGGAACCCATTCCCAATTACTTCATAAGGGCCAAGCATTTGCGCCGATGAAAAATATTTAACGCCAGTTTGCGGAATAACATTTGCGTCTGCCTTATGTTCCGCAGAGTGGAAACGCGTAGATACAGAGCAAAATAAATAATATCGCTCGCCTATTTTTTGAATCTGCGGCACTTCCATTTCGCCATACCAACCGGGAGCCAAAAAAGCATCTCCCACTTGCCAATCAAATAAATTTGTTGAGCTTGCATAACCAATTGCACCGCGACCATCGGGAGCGCCGCGATTCACACGACAGGTCACCAGCATATGGTAGAGCGGATCACCTGCTGAGTTTTTATCAACAATAATCCATGGATCTCGCCAAGAGGCATCGTGCCAATATTCCAACTTTAATCCGTCATACCAACGCTCATCTAATTCAACCAGTGGGTTTTGGTCGTGCTTATGCCAATGAATTAAGTCTGGCGAGCGAGCCAAACACACACGCTGAACCAACCCTTTTTCTGCATGCTTGGTACCGGTATAGAACATTAACCACTCGTTTTCATGGCGAAGCACGCTGCCCGTCCAGGTGGTAAATGAATCAGCAGCATCTTCATCTCCAACAGTGGGTGCGAGGGCGTCCGGCAAAATCGTCCAGTTTTTTAAATCCTGCGATAGTGCATGCCCAACCGAAACATTCCAGTGGCGTAAGTCAGGATTACCTAACGACTTATCCGCTTGTAAATAAAAGAGATGATAATCCTCACCATCTACCGCAAACCAAAAATCCCACACCCACTTATCAGTTAATTGCAACATAACGACCTCTGTTTATTTCCACATGTGGATTAGCGTAAAAAATTAATCACCTGTTAGCATTACATTCTTGTCGGGCGAGAAATTGGCATAAAAAGGCAGAATTGCCCCGCCTATAGCGCGCGCGTCCGGCCCGACACTGCCACTCAATACTTGTGGTGCAAGCACTCCTGTCGGTGTTAATAAATTCACACGTACTGCTAGCTTGCCCACAATTTCATGCACCAAGTCGCGCGGCAGATTTGCATCTAACACAATGGCTTCTAGATCCAATACGCCTGTTGCAGAAAAAATGACAAACGAAAAAGCATCGATCGCATCCTCAATCCACTCATCCAATGCCACCTGTGCCGCCGGTAATAATGATGGCAGCTGCGAGATGGTATCGATCGAAAAACCGCGCGCATTTAAATGACGACGCAGTGCATAAATAGAAACACGGTTCGCCAGAGTTTCAAACGAACCCGCTAGGGGTGGCACTGTATCCAGTTGTGAGGCAGTCACCGGCATAGAGGCCAGGGCGCCAGCATTACCGTGCACGCCAGCTTCTAGCTCACCATGCAAGACCACACCGCCGCCCACAAAGGTGCCGATAAAGATGTATAGAAAATTATTGATTTTATTACCACAACCTAATTTCAACTCAGCGACCGCAGCGGCAGAGCAATCATTTTCGACAAACACAGGTAGATCAATTTTTTTCATTAACTCTTCGCGCGGCTTGAACTGGTTCCAGCGTAAAGCCAGCTCATCACTCATATTTAGTTCACTTTTCCAAGCCCCCATAAACCAAGGGATTGCAAGACCGACACCAATAATTCGCTGCTGATGCGCCAACGACAAACTGCTACGCAAGTAATTGACACCTTGAACGACTTTATCGATTAAAAAATCCGGATCGGGCAAGGTAAATTCGTGTGCAACTTTGCTCAATACGTTGCCACAAAAATCCATTAACAAGATTTGTATATCGTTACGCCCTGCATTCACACCAATCGAAAATGCGCCTTTAGGATTTAACGCATACATTGTGGAGGGCTGCCCGAGACCTCGCTGTACCTTGCCTCGCTGCTCGACTAAATCCGCCTGCTCCAGATCATCAATGATGCGCGTTACCGCTTGAGGCGTTAAATTTGCAAGTTTGGCCAGTTCAAACTTCGATGCCAAACCAAGCCTACGCAGCTCACTAATCAACACTCGCTCGTTGTACCGACGCAAACCGCTGGAATTGCTACCCTTACTCATAAATGCCTCACCATTGGGTTACCCGTATTTCCTTTCAGAATTATGGTCGAATTTGTTGACTTAATTAAACCACTGTGAATAAATAAGTCAATCAATTTTGTCATCCTAATCATTTGAGTGCCAAATTGAAACCAAAAGGACCGGTACTAAAGGGCTTCATAACAACAATTTCCCCGAGGGCAGCGTCATGTCAACTGCGTACGAAACTCACAATTTACGACTGATCCGCTGGTTAACATTTTTGATGTTCACCATGTTTGCCATGACTACCGACGCCGTTGGAGTCATTATTCCTGAGATCATTAAAGACTTTGGCTTAAGCCTGACTCAAGCAAGTGCATTTCACTATGCACCTATGATTGCTATTGCCTTTAGCGGGATTGCTTTCGGCTTTCTCGCCGACAAGCTCGGGCGCAAATACACCATCTTGATAGGCTTGGGGATCTTTGCGCTCTCATGCTTTTTATTCTCACTAGGGCACAATTTTGAATTTTTCGTTGCATTACTACTATTGTCAGGCTGTGCAATAGGCATTTTTAAAACCGGCGCCCTGGCACTGATTGGAGACATATCAACAGATACCCGCGAACACACGCGCACCATGAATACAGTAGAGGGGTTTTTCGGAGTGGGAGCAATAATCGGCCCAGCAATAGTTGCCTACTTACTGACAACACAAGTGTCATGGATCTATTTGTATTTAGTTGCGGGAGGTATTTGCGTGTTACTGATGCTAATCGCCAGCTGCGTACAATATCCTCGCGCACAACAAAGCAATGATCATGAAAAAGTTGACCTGAGAAGAACAATAAAAATGTTGCGCAACCCCTATGCGGGCGGCTTTTCAGCAATGATTGCTCTCTATGTTGCTACTGAAGTTGCTATTTACGTGTGGATGCCCACATTTTTAAAAGACTATGACGGAAATTGGCAATGGCTTGCCACTTACGCACTGACCATTTTTTTCGTGCTACGTGCGGGAGGAAGATTTTTAGGTGCATGGGTTTTATTGCGGTTTGAGTGGTCGCTGGTGATGGCCGTATTCAGCGCAGCAATTTTTTTATGCTTTATTGGGAGCGCTTTAGGTGGGCCCGCACTTGCAGTATTTCTATTCCCGCTATCCGGGCTCTTTATGTCCATGATTTATCCAACACTCAACTCAAAAGGAATCAGTTGTTTCGATAAACATGAACACGGCTCAGTAGCAGGCATAATTTTATTTTTTACTGCCCTTGCAGCAGCACTGGGCCCACTCTTGATGGGACTGGCAGGTGACTTATTTGGTCATGTGAAATATGGTTTTTATATGGCAACTGCTTTTGCCGCCTTACTCTGTATCGCACTTTGCTATAACTGGTTACGCAAACCAGCCGAAGCAAGATTAAATCGCGAGCATCAATCACAGCTATGCCCCGAGATGATCAGGTAACTTTTTTAAAGTGTAAATATCGTAGCGACTGGATTTTCCTTCCAATTGATACGAAGGCGCCTGATTATTGAGAAACGGCGCTTTGCGTGGACGCTTGACCACCACACGATAATTCACATGCGCTAACGCCAACGGCAGCAGCGCATCGGCATCTTCGTCTTTACCCACCACGGAATGGAATGCGGCCATTTCTTTTTTGACATCCGCCGTTTTTTGTCGCTCGGGAAACATGGGATCGAGATAAATCACATCGGGAAACTGTTCAGCGCTGAGTGATTCGAGATAAGTGCGACTGTCCTGCGCAAGCAACTGCATACGATTGATTACCTGCAGCAACTCTGCGTCTTGTTCGCGCGCAAACGCTTGCGCGCGCAAAAGGCCATCCTGCAATAACACATGCACTATGGGTGAGCGTTCAATCATAGTGAGCTGGCAACCGAGTGTGGCCAGTACAAAACTATCCTTGCCCATACCCGCGGTTGCATCTAACACCTGCGGATAAACACCTGCTTTAACACCAACCGCTTTGGCGATCATCTGCCCTTTGCCGCCACCGAATTTACGCCGATGATCCACTGCTCCTTCGGTAAACTCCGCAATTATCGGCCCAGGTGCTTTGCGTCCGGTTTGCTGCAAAGCGATTCCGACTGAAGAAAACAGCACAACAAAAGCGTAATCGATAATAGCTTCCGGCATTTGCTCGACGAGCAAAGGCAACCGCGACACTTGGGAAAGCTGCTCGGCTTGTGCTAAACGCTGCGGGCAATTACATAAAACAGCAAGAGAATCAGACATAAAAACACTGGGTAAAAATAATAGTGAAGACATTATCTATTTGTTACCCAGTGCGAGCAATCTTTTGTTCTACATGGTTATTTTTCCATTGCAAAGCGCACCCGGTCTTTTACGTCGTAAGTTTTTACCGGGGCGCCATCAACCACATTGGGCTTGTATTTCCAGCCCTGCACCGCTTTAATCACACTTTTATTAAACACGGTAGAAGGCACATACGCGATGATGCGAATATTTTCTGTCGTGCCTAATGCGGTCACATCAAACATCACATCCACATAACCTTCAATACCTTTCGCTGCGGCTGATTGTGGATATTGCGGCGCAATTCTTATAAAAGGCACCATTTGCCCGCCCACACCAAACACGCCAGTGATGGTTGGTTTTTTCATTGTTATTGGGCCACCAAAACCCGCACCAGGATTTGAATCAACCTCCATAGGTTCAACCATGTTTACGCTGGGAGGCGGTGTTTGCTCAATCGGCTTAACAGGCAATGCCTCCTGTATCACCGGAATATCCTTTGGAAAATCGGCAATAACATGCGGTATGGGTGGACGGGGTGGAGGCGCCACCAATGGATAATCTTTATGCACTAACAAATACATCGCATAAAGCAAGATCGACGTAACAACAAAGGCCGATGGCATAATACCGAACATATTAAACACAGGGTGATGGTGCTCAACCGGCAACGCAATATTTTTTTGATTACAAATTATTGATGAGTTCATGGTTATTTCCTCGTGGAGTTTATTTCAGGCAAAGCAATCCCCTGCCAGTGACTAGCAACACAAAAATGACGGGAGAGGGGTGGGTATCGCGGGCAGTTATCGTCGGCGATTATCGAGCGAGTTTTCGTCGTGACTAATCTGTTCGTTATCAGCGACTAGATTAAAACGAAACAGTTCGGTCACACCCTGAACCACAACGGGCTGACCATCCAACAACAACGGACGATAGCGAGATTTTTTCAGCGCGGCCAAGACACTGCGATCAAAAATACGAGAGGGGGAATGGGCGCGGACCTGTGGATTCACAATATTGCCCTGCGCATCGATGGAAAATATTACTTCCACCCAACCCTCAATACCTTTAGCCAAGGCCTGCGCAGGATACTCTGGCTTCGCCATATCAATCGGTAAAAAACCTTGTATCTGTATACTTGGAACTGCAATAGCGTGCTTATGGGATTCCACTGCACTATACAATCCTTGCAAGTCGTGCAGCTCTTGTTTGGTTGGCCGCGCAACATGAATACGCACGTGTTCAACATTGTCGATAGGCGCGGGAAGCGAATCAATTTGCGGTTTTAGCTGCTGTAATAACACCCAACTAAATTGCTCGGTATTGACTGCACTTGGCTCAGCAACAGCGGCGTCTTGCTGCTGAAAATCAATGCGCAGCATATGCGCAACTCGCTCGCGCATCTGTTCTTGCAGCGGAATAATTTGCACACTGGCAAACAATACCAATAACAAACCACCGACAATTAACCAGTATTGCGCAGTCTCTACCGGCACTGGCTGATGCGGGCGGTGTTTATCCAACACCAGCATAATACGCTGATAGATAGGTGATTGGCCGCGCATATTTAACGCATCATTATCAATATTTTTATGGTTATCGCTGCTGGCAATAGCCAATAAATTTTGTGCGTATGCAAAATGTTTATCGCGTAATTTATAAATGTAATCATCACACGCAATTTCAGCCTGTTGATAAATTTTTTGCGCCAGCCACCAAATCGGCAACAAAAACCAAAAGCATGCACAGGTGACTTTTACCAAAAGCGTGGTGAGCCAATCCCAGCGGCCGATGTGGCCCAACTCGTGAATAAATACACTCAGCTGTTTTTCTTCATCCCACAACAAAGCTTCACGGGGCAACATAATCACCGGGCGCAACACACCCCAGGTTTGGGGTGAACTGACTTCACGGGATGTCATGACTTTTACCGGGCGAGCAATATCAATCAGCTCACACAATACATTTACTTGCGCACGCATTGCATCACACTCTACCGATTGCGCACGCGCCGCAAGGCGCGATAAGCCAAACACCCCCAGCGCCAAATAAAATAACAACCAGGTTGCGGGCAACAAATACAGCCCGACAAGAATCATTAACTCATTTTTGCCCAGCGAACTTGTTAACATCGGTAGCAAGGCACTTAACCAGTCTTGCGGTACACGAATAATATTGCTGAGCAGTGGTACAGCCCGATCTTCAACCGCTGGCAACACACTCGCCAATAGCGGCAGTAAAAGCACAGCGATCACCCCAAGACTCAATACAAAATGTTGCAATGCGGCTGATTGTTTGCGCACACATAGCCACAGTAAAATAATGATGAGCAACAAAATAATCGGCTTGATTAAACCGGTCACTATCAGGCTAATCGCAAGGGTAGTATCCATGCTCGCTACTCGATAGGTGGGCAATCCAACAGGTTAGGATGAGGTTTTATCGTTATCGGAAGCAGCATCAATTGCCTGCTGCAACTGCTCAATTTCTTCCGCACTGAGCTTTTCTTTATTCATCCCCAACAAGGCATTAACGGCAGCGGCAGTTGATCCCGCAAAAAAGGTTTTCAATAATTTTTGCAATGCCGAGGCGCGCGCCTCTTCCTGGGCGACAACGGGGAAATAAATATAGCGTGGCCCCTCTTCGCGAAAATCCACAATTTTTTTCTCAACCAATTTGGCAAGTAAAGCCCGCACCGCGGAATAACCGGGCGCATCGGGCAGCGCCGCCCGCACATCTTGAGCGGATAATTCTCCCGCCTCAAATAAGGCATCCATAATTTGCCGCTCGCGGCGACTCAGCTGTGCGGCGGCGGTTTTATCCAGATCATCAATAGTCATAACGACATCCACAGAATTGAACTTCATTGATGCTACTTTTATAGCACCATGCTAATAAATTAGCACCACTGGGATTTTAGTCAAGCAATAAGTGCTAAAAAATTAGCACACAGATTTAACTCTTTGATTTAGATGTTTTTTTAACAAAAAAAGCCGCTGCGGTTACCCGAGCGGCTGTTTGTGATACGAGCAGTGATTATTCGTTAGGAACCAACTCCAACTCAACTCGGCGGTTTTGTTCGCGACCAACCGCAGTGTCGTTGCTAGCAACTGGGTAACGTGAACCATATCCGTATGACTGGATGCGAGCACTGCTGACTTTTTGACTGCGCAAATACATAGCAACGCTATCGGCGCGGCGTTCACTCAATGGTTGATTAATCTTATCGCCACCAGTTGAGTCAGTATGCCCGGTGATGCGAAGCGAAGTCTGATTAAACTCTGCCACAACCTTGGCAACTGAATTCAATACCGGGAAAAAGTCTGAGCGAATATCGGCGCTGCTTGAAGCAAACGTAATATTGCCCGGCATAATCAAAGTCAAATTATTGCCATCGCGCTGCACCTGGACACCGGTGCCCTGCAACTCTGCGCGCAGCTTGCTCTCTTGACGATCCATGTAATTGCCGGCACCGCCGCCAATCGCACCGCCCAGCACTGCGCCTTTTAAGGCACGTTCGCGGCGATCTTTTTTATCATCACCAGTGGCCGCCCCCAATACTGCACCAGCCAGCGCACCTATGCCTGCACCTTTAGCTGTCTTACTGGTTTTTTGCTCACCGGTATAAGGATCTGTTGTGGTACAGCCCACAATGGTGAACGACAAAATGATAGCGAGAATATATTTCATACGAGACTCTCCAATAAAACAAAAAACGAGGGGGGGGGGAACTAAAATTATGTTCTAGTGTAATGATTGTTGAACACTGGAACTGAATAAATACTGAATTCTATGATTGCTGCCAACTCCAGATCTGATTACAGTGGCGAAATAATTCGCGCTCAATTTTCCGCTTCAACCCAGGAAAACTCCATATGTATAGCAAATCTTTGTTACTTTTTTGTGGGCTAGTCACCAGTTTGTTAACCAGCGGGTGTAAAAATTATTCCGTCAGTGTGAATGAAAATGTTGTCTACACTCCACCATCAATTTTTAAAGATTATCAATTGGCTGATGCACACCTGCACAACTGCGTAGAGCAAACGATTTACGATTTGCATATCACCAGCGCAGAAGAATTAACACGCCTCAATTGCAGTAATGCAGGTATTACTTCACTGGTGGGCTTAGATAAGTTTTTTGCAATGAAGGAACTCAATCTTGCGGACAATCAAATTACCGATATTAGCCAAATTGGGCAATTAGGTCGGCTGGAAAACTTGGTGCTAAGCAATAACAAGATTAACAATCCCGCACCGCTGCTGAACTTACTGCACCTCGCACAATTACATGTGGATAACAACCCTCAAATGACGTGCAAGGATTTATATCAGTTACAGCAAAATCTTAATCACCAAAAAATGGATTTAAAATTGCCAGCACAATGCGCAAACTAATCAGCATAGAGTAAGGGGCGCAGATTACAGCGCGCCCCGCACAAACATTAAACCAAGGGTGTTGCGCAGCTGATGCACAACACGCATACGCACTGGCTCAGCATTAATTGCACCCACTGCCTTTTTAAATTTAACCGACACTTCTGTCCCTACAGGCGGGCAGACTTGATTTTCAATTTGCACTTGCGCGCCGCCATCAGAAATATCTTTGGCAAAACCGACAATCGTGCCAAAACTTGGGTGGGACATTTCAACGCGTACTGACGTTGATGTGCGCTCAAAGATGCGGCGTTCGTTCACTGTAGGCACTCCATGATGTTATTAGCCGTTAACTACATTGTTTGAGTATAGATACTAATCGTTAAAATTCACCTGCAATAAAAAAGGGGCCTAAGCCCCTTTTAGCGGCGCGAAACACTTGATTAGAACGTCAAACCAAGACGCTGACCAACCATTTCGTAGGACTCGACAACATTGCCAAGGTTTTGGCGGAAACGGTCTTTATCCAATTTCTCGCGGGTGTCTTTATCCCACAAACGACAGCCATCGGGTGAGAACTCATCACCCAGAATAACTTCGCCTTTGTGCAGGCCGAATTCCACTTTGAAATCCACCAGCAGCATATTGCCTGAGGCAAACAAATCTTTAAGCACAGCGTTGATTTTAAAGGTTAATTCTTTCATGCGCGCCAACTGCTCTGGGGTCGCCCAGCCAAATGATTGCACGTGGGATTCATTGACCATTGGGTCACCCAAGGCATCATTCTTCAAAAACAGCTCAAACGTTGGTGGATTCAATTCCAAACCTTCTTGCACTCCCAAACGGCGCACCAATGAGCCAGCAGCCAGATTACGTACCACACACTCAACCGGAATCATCTGCATGGTTTTCACCAGCACTTCGGTATCCGACAACAGTTTCACGAAATGCGTAGGTACACCTGCTTCCTGCAGCTTGGTCATGATGAAGGCATTAAACTTGTTATTCACCATCCCTTTGCGATCAAGTTGCTCAATGCGCTTACCGTCAAAAGCGGAAGTATCGTTGCGGAATAACATGATCACATGATCAGGATCATCCGTTTTGTAGATAGATTTGGCTTTGCCAGCGTAGAGTTGTTCGCGCTTTTCCATTGATAGACCTGCTATTCAAAAGTATGTTTTAAGAAACAAAAGGTAAAAAAACAAAACAAAAAATTTAACAAACAGACAACCAGTCAAAACCCTGATTTTGACATGCAAAGGTGACTTGTTTTACCTCGGCCGTCACCGGCGCTAAAGCGGCCTGCGCCAACTCCAGCGAATTATTCTGCTGGCTGATATGCGCTACCACTAGATGCTGCAACCTTGCACAATTGAGCCGCTGTAAAAAACCGGCGGCCTGTTGGTTACTCAAATGCCCCCAGAGCCCCCCTACCCGCTGCTTCAGTGAAGGAGGATAGGAACCCGAGGCGAGCATTGCCGGATCGTGATTGGCCTCCAGTACCATGGCATCAAGATCCTGGTAATGCGCTTCAACATGGGCGGTAATACTGCCAAGATCGGTCAGTATGCCCAACCGCAATCCTGCGTATTCAAAAACAAATTGCGTGGGCTCACGGGCATCGTGCGGCACCGCAACCGGGGTAATCTGCAAATCGTTGAGCACAAATGGTGTGTAGGCCTCTATCAAACGCAAATCAGGTAACTCACCTAAATTGCGACTGTGATAAGTGCCCGGTGTCATATAAACCGGCAGATCATAGCGCCGCGCCATAGTAGCGACACCCTTGATATGATCAGCGTGCTCATGGGTAACCAATATCGCCAGTAGATCTTCCGCGCGCTTGCCCAAGCGATCAAGCCGCTGATTGGCTTCTTTGACGCTAAAACCACAGTCAATCAGCAGCGTGCCTGCGCTCCACTCCACTAGAGTAGAGTTGCCGCGGCTACCACTCCCCAGTGAGGCAAAACGCAGCGTAGCGAGCATCTAAATCAGGTTTCTCCGCAAGACGGTGAGCAACTCACGTGCTTCATGTGGTGTCAAACGCTTGCCATAAGGGTCGCGCACACGTACAACAAAATCACCTTCATCGCCCGTCACAACAATCAGGTAGCCGGGCGCATCGGGTAGTACTTTCTCTTCATCGCGATCTGAACGAGGTGCCTTTTCAAAAGCATCGCCAGTCAGCATATTGGCTTTAAGCTGCGCCACTGAATAAGGCGATGACGGCGGCTTGGGATTCAAACCTATACGGAAAGTGCGCTTGAACCAACCTGGTTTAGCTTCTTCAGGATCGATGTAATGGACATAATAAAGACCCGCTTCGGTATCCACATCAAGCGTTGTAAAACCATCGCGCTTAGCCGCATAAGTCAAGGTCGCAAATGCGCGCTGACGATCCAATTTAATAGTCATTACAGGCTCAGTGCGCAATACGGTTAAGCTCGCCTTTACCGAGCCGCCAATCGCTTGCGCAAGCAGTGAGGTACCACCTTCAGCGGTTTCACTCGCCAGAGTCGCCGCCAGCTCATCCAACATCCATTTTTCGCGCTCGGCATTCACAGAGCGGCGTGGCCAAGGCATATCGGGTGCAGGTTTTTCAGCGACGGGAACACTCATATGGGTTATATGAATTTCGGTAGTTTCAGGCTGTACGCCCTGATCGATCTGCAGGCGATAGCGGTCATAGGTCGATAAATCAGTTTTGAATTGCAACCAACTGGTTTCAATAATGCCTTTGCCTATATCGGCTTTGCTCACCGCCAAAGTGTTCACATTAAGAAAGTTGCGAATACGTGGCCAAACCTCGCCGGGCGCGGCATTCAGCAGAATCCAGCTCTCGCTGCCAACACGTTGAATTTTGACGTTTTCCTGCTCCAAATTAGCCGATAACGGCATGGGGCGCGGAACCTCATAATCATCTGCGGTAGGGTCATAACCAAAGTCAGTTGCAGTGATCGGCGGGATGGGATAAAGCTCCCCCATGGTTTCTGATTTTTTACCCGCAGGTAAAACCAAAGGCGGAATATTGTCGGCTTTAACGTAATCGCCTTCACGATTACGGAACACACCCTCATCGCCAAAAAACATACCGCAGCCAGAGAGGGAAACCGTCAAACTGGCAACCAGAAACACCAACAATGGGCGCTTGATCGACAGCAAAGGAGTTGTTGTTATGGTCATTGCTTTAATTGGACTCATGAATCATCTCATCGACAACCTGCACGCAGGGATTGGATTAAACCCCGGCAGCTTGCATGGCTGTTTTAAGCTGTTGGTGATACTGCTCTGACAGACGTGTCAGCGGCAGGCGAATACCCGATTGGATAAGACCCAATTGTTCAACTGCCCATTTGACGGGGATCGGGTTGGACTCAACAAACATGGCCGTGTGCAAAGGCAGCAACCGCTGATTAATCGCACGCGCTTCTTCTGCATTACCAGCCAGTGCTAATTCACACATACGTGCAATAGCAGCAGGTACGACATTCGCGGTGACAGAAATATCCCCTTTGCCCCCTAAAAGAATTAATTCAACTGCAGTGGCATCATCACCCGAAATGATTGCGAAGTCAGCGGGAGCTTGTTCGATGAGCACTTTAGCGCGCTCAAGATCACCGGTAGCCTCTTTGATACCAACAATATTAGATATTTTTGCCAAACGCAGAACCGTTTCCGGTTTCATATCCACACCGGTACGCCCCGGAACATTGTAAAGAAACTGGGGAATAGCAACCGCCTTGGCGATATGCGCGTGATGCAAAAACAAACCTTCCTGCGTCGGTTTGTTGTAGTAAGGCGTTACCAGCAAACAGGCATCTGCACCCAGATCTTTTGCCGCCTGCGTCCACTCCACTGCCTCGGCAGTAGCATTAGCGCCGGTTCCAGCGATCACAGGAATGCGACCATTAACCTGATCGACTACTTTTTTGATCACCGCCAAATGCTCTTCAATATCCAGCGTTGGCGACTCGCCAGTGGTGCCGACCGCTACAATTGCGTGAGTACCCTGCTCCAGATGCCAGTCCACCAGTTTATGCAAACCAGCCCAATCGAGGGAATTGTCTGCATTCATTGGGGTTACCAGGGCAACCATACTGCCGTGAATCATCGGGAGCTCCGTTAGCTAGCAAAATAATGTAGCGTAAAAAGTTGGGGGAAATGTAAGTGGATTAACAACGAAAGGCGCCATGGTACTGAGTGGGGCCAGACGAAACAAGCAAAACACCATCAACAGACCGTGAAACCTTATTTTTTAAAATCCAGCATACGCTGCAATGGAATCATCGCCCGCTTGCCCAGCGAAGGATCAACATGAATTTCATTATCACTGCGTTCAAAAACGGTGACCAGATTGTCCAGCACATTCATTGCCATCCAAGGGCAATTAGCGCAGGAGCGACAAGTTGCACCGCTACCAGCGGTAGGTGCGATATGGAAAATTTTATCGGGATTTACTTGCTGCATTTTGTAGAAGATGCCCTGATCGGTCGCAACAATAAACTCGCGATTAGGCAGAGTTTGCGCAGCTTTGATCAGCTGCGAGGTGGAGCCAACTACATCAGCCAAATCCACCACCGACTTGGGTGACTCAGGGTGTACCAATACCGCCGCGTCGGGATACAGGATTTTAAGATCTTCCACACCCTTGGCTTTAAACTCTTCATGCACAATGCAAGCGCCATCCCAAAGCAATACATCGGCGCCGGTTTTTTGCTGCACATAGCCGCCGAGATGTTTATCCGGCGCCCAGAGAATTTTTTTGCCCTGACGGTCCAGATAGTCCACCACATCCAACGCAATACTGGAGGTAACCACCCAATCGGCGCGCGCTTTTACCGCAGCCGAGGTATTGGCATAGACAACAACGGTGCGATCCGGATGTTGATCGCAGAATGCGGAGAACTCATCGATAGGGCAACCCAAATCCAGCGAGCAGGTCGCCTCAAGTGTGGGCATAAGCACGCGTTTTTCTGGGGTGAGAATCTTGGCGGTCTCACCCATAAACTTCACCCCGGCAACAATCAAGGTGTCAGCTGAGTGATTTTTACCAAAACGCGCCATTTCCAGCGAGTCGGATACACAGCCGCCCGTTTCTTCGGCCAGCGCTTGAATTAAAGGGTCGGTGTAGTAGTGTGCAACCAAAACCGCATTGTGTTGCTTCAACAAGGCTTTAATACGGAGTTTGTAATCAGCCTCCTGCTCAGACGTGTACTGGGGCGCACTCCACACACGGGCAAGGTGTTGCTTGACCAGATCTTCAGCAGCGCTATCGCGCACAGCCAGATTCAAAAACTCAGACATATAATCGCCTCACTCAAGCTCACCCGCATTAACGGGCAGTAAATTTGCGCGCAATTTTATCACAGTGCCGCACCTGGATTAGCAGTAATACAAATCACCAATAACCGGGCAACAGGATTTTTACCCAATAAAAAAGGGCGCTTTGCTAAGCGCCCTTTTTAAAACTTGCTCTCAATATGGTGGGTCGTGCTGGATTCGAACCAGCGACCAATTGGTTAAAAGCCAACTGCTCTACCGACTGAGCTAACGACCCACAGGGTTCGCATTTACTATCTTTTTGAGCACCATTTAAGAAAATGGTGGGTCGTGCTGGATTCGAACCAGCGACCAATTGGTTAAAAGCCAACTGCTCTACCGACTGAGCTAACGACCCTAAATGCGAGGCGCGTATAATAATGTTTTGGGCCGAAAAAACAAGGCTTTTTTACGAATTAACGCACATTACTCCTTCGGGAAAGATGAATTGGTTATTAAAGCGGCTTTTTGTTAATTTTATCGACGCATTCATCAAGCCGGTGGGAATAGTATTGAGCATATTTGCAGAAGGGAAAAACTTTCGCGACAAGGGCACTGGATTTAACCTATCCTTAGCAGGCAACAAACCGAGACCTGAAGCACCACACCAGGCTCAAAAGGATTAGCGGATTAGTTATCCCAGTCGATAATGAGAACGATGCATGCTTTTTGCCTCACCCGGGGAAGGAATATCGCAGCCACAGCCACCCAGGCTCGCTCAATTGCTATTGGTATTTATTGCCTACAGCCTCACCGGCTGGCTGGGTCTTTGCGTACCGTTTGAAAGCGACAGAGTCACGCTCTTTTGGTTGCCAGGCGGGATTGCGCTAGCGGCTTTTTATCGCTGGTCACCGCGTCTTTGGCCTGCAGTTTTTATAGCCGCACTCTTGTTGCAAGTATCCAGTGGCGCCAACCTGACTATCAATTTGCTATTAGCAGCCAGCAATACTCTCGCACCCTTATGTGCCCTGTGGCTATTGCGCCGCGCGCACTGCAACCCCACTCAATTATGCCGCGCCAACACCTTCCATTTTCTTATTCTGGGCGCATTGGGCATGCTGGTATCCGCCAGCATCGGCGGTTTTGCCCTCAACTATTACAACCAAGGTTCATTCGAAACAGGTCTCTACACGGCACTCATTTGGTGGATGGGCGACAGCCTGGGTGTATTTCTCGCAGCACCGCTGCTAACCAACATCAATCGCACCAGTATCGATAAAGTGCTACAGCGCAAACTGGATTTTTTTATAGTATTTACGGTGAGCCTGGCCGTGGGACTCTTTTGTTTTCCGCTTAACAACTTTGATAACAACTTACACTTGCCTATAGTGTTTACCAGTTTTGTTTGCGTCGCCTGGGCAGCACTGTCCTTCGGCTTGCTGGGCAGCGGATTAACCACCATTGGCTTTAGCTTTTTAGCAATTTGGTCTACCGTCAACCAACTAGGTCCATTCGCCCTGCCCTCGCAACAACTGAGCTATTGGGTAATTTGGATTTACACCGCGAGCATGACGATGCTCGGCTTGATGATTACCGCCGCTCATACTGAAATTGCCACCACTACCCACCAGCTGGGCGAGTCCAGCCAAGAGCAAGAAAAACAAAAAAAACATCTTGAAGCCGTTTTGCATGCAATTCCGGATTTATTGTTTGAAATCGATCGCCAAGGGCATGTGCTGTCCTTTAATGACACCAATCAACATCATATTTTGTCTGCACCCGATGTATTGGGCCGAAATCTCTCCGAAACACTGGCATCCTCATCTGTAACCGTGTGGATGAATGCCCTAAGCGAGGCAGACAATTGGGGCATATCACAAGGAAAAAGTATTCGCATAACACAAGACGAAACCACTCTCTGGTATGAGCTTTCCATTGCCAAACTAGCAGGAACTTATCGCGAACATGATCGTTTTATTTGTCTTGCACGCGACATCACCAAGCGTGTCCACACCCATCAAACCGACCTTGAAAATGAACAGCGTTTTCGCAACATTTTTGAAGCGACACGCAATATTGCCGTGCAGGGCTACAACCGTTTTCACGAAGTGATTTTTTGGAATAAAGCGAGCGAGGATCTCTATAAATTTAGTGCCGCCGATGCGATGGGAAAAAAGCTGGAAGATTTAATTATTCCCGGCTTTATGCGCGAAGGGGTACATCAGGCAATCGAAGACTGGCATGAAAAAGATGAGGCAATCCCCTCGGGTGAGCTAGCCCTGAAGGATGCCCACGGCAACGAGGTCTGGGTTTATTCCAATCATGTGCTTATCGACACTCCCGACCACAAAGAAATGTATTGCCTCGATATAGATTTAGGACCGCAGCGAAAAGCACTATTGCAAGCCGAACAGGAGTTGGTTGAACGCAAACAGGTGGAAGATGCATTGCGACAAAGTGAGCAGCGACTGGAAAGCGCGCAACTCATGGCGCGCATTGCACACTGGAGCTGGAATCCCGCATCTGACAATTACCATTTCAGCTCATCCATGAAGGAACTATTCGCTCTGCCAGATGAGTTTCTCAATGCCAAAATGAGTGACTTCATTAATCAATTTATTTACGTCGATGACCGCGATGCAGTTACCCACGCACTCGCTGAAAGCCTGCGTTATCACAAACCGCTTGCGCTGGAAGCTCGCATAGAAATTGCCGGACAAAAATTCTGGCTACAACTGCAAGGCGACACTATCGCAGATACAGAAGGCACCAGTATACAAGGCACAATGCAGGATATTACCGAGCGCAAGGGGTTGGATTTAGCCCTTACTGCAGCGGCGGCTGCCGACGCAGCCTCGGCGCCTGACTTTTTTGTCACTATTCTCAATGCACTCACTCATGCAATCGGTGCACAACAAGCCGTGATTAGCTTAATAGATAAAAACAATCCTGCCATGGCGACCACCCACACCTATTTAATAAACGGGCAGGTGCAAGCCAATATTAATTACACACTGCACAACACACTCTGCAATGATGTCATTGAAGAAAACTTTTGCTTTATGAGTACCGGCGCACAGCAGCACTACCCACACGATGAAATCTTGCACAACTACAATATTGATAGTTACCTCGGGGTCGGCATCAAAAACGCTCAGGGCAACGCCATTGGCACACTGGTACTAATGGCTGAGCACTCACTGCCTATTTCAGCGCAAATCAACTCTTTACTGCTCATTTTTGCTGATCGTATTGGCGGTGAATTGCGTCGCGCCCAAGATCAGGAAAAAATATTTAACCTTGCATTTTTTGATCCGCTCACTCAGTTACTCAACCGACGCATGCTGCAAGATCGGCTTAAATTACTGACTGCACAAAGCGCACGCACCCATCAACACGGTGCACTGTTATTTATCGATATAGATCACTTCAAATTGCTCAACGACACCCGTGGGCACCATATTGGCGACCAACTGCTCGTCCAAGTAGGCGAGCGAATTAGCAGTATTATCCGCGCCACTGATTTGGCCGCACGCCTGGGCGGTGATGAATTTGTGGTGGTGTTTGATAATCTGGGCGATAACGCCGAAATGGCGGCACAAGAAGCCAAAAAACGCGCAGAAGAACTACATGATTTAATTAATTTACCCTACCCGCTACAACAATCCGTTTTTCATTGCACCATTAGTATTGGGGTGAATTTATTTAAAGGTCAGACCCGCAGCATTGATGATTTATTGCGTCATGCCGATGTTGCCATGTACCAAGCCAAAGACAGTGGTCGCAACGCGATTCGTTTTTTTGATCCCAATATGCAATCACACTTGGAAAAACGCGCGGCCATTGAAGCGGACTTGCGCACCGCCTATGAATCCCAGCAGCAGCTGATCCCTTATTATCAAGTGCAAATCAACAGTCAAGGCAAAGCGCTCGGCGCCGAGCTGTTATTGCGCTGGCAACATCCGCTAAACGGTATGATTTCACCCGCTGACTTTATCCCAGTGGCGGAGCAAACTGGTTTAATTATCGCGATCGGGCGCCATGTGATTCGTCAGGCCTGTGAACAATTGCGGCAGTGGAGCCAACACCCTCAATTTGCATCACTCAGCATCGCCGTTAACGTGAGCCCCATTCAATTTAACCAAGCACATTTTGTTGAAGAAGTTCTGGATATAGTCAAAAACAGCAATATTAAACCACGCTTGTTAAAACTCGAGCTCACCGAAAGTTCACTGTTAAAAAATGTAGATCAAAGCATTGAAAAAATGCAGCAGTTGCAAGACAACGGTATCGGCTTTTCCATGGATGATTTTGGCATCGGCTACTCCTCGCTGTCCTATCTCAAACGCCTGCCGCTCGACCAATTAAAAATTGATCAAACATTTGTGCGCGATATTGCGATTGACCCTAACGATGCGATTATTGCGCGCACCATTATCGCGATGGCACAGAATATGAATTTGCAAGTCATTGCAGAGGGTGTAGAAACTGAGGCGCAAAAAACGTTCCTGGAACAAAATGGTTGCTCCATGTTCCAGGGTTATTTTTTTGGTAGACCGGTGGCGGTAGCAGAATTTGAGCAGCAACTCATCGAGCGGAATTACTGTTAGCCGATTAACTTTGGTAATGCGTAGGGTCTGCAATGCCCGCTTGCACAAACCCCTGCTTGCGCAGACGGCAGCTATCGCATTTTCCGCAAGCTTCGCCCTGATCGTTGGCCTGGTAACAAGACACGGTCAAACTATAATCCACCCCCAACGCCAAACCTAACTGCACAATTTCCGCTTTGCTTAAGTGAATCAGCGGGGTGCGAATACGCAACTTATTACCCTCAGCACCCGCACGAGTTGCCAAGTTCGCCATAGCCTCATAAGCGGCAATATATTCAGGGCGACAATCGGGATAGCCGGAAAAATCCACCGCATTTACGCCAATAAAAATATCGTCACAACCCAGCACTTCCGCCCAACCCAATGCAATCGACAAAAACACCGTATTGCGCGCAGGTACATAGGTAACAGGAATTCCGCCCGTCTCCTCTTCCGGCACCGCAATCGCATCATCGGTTAGCGCTGAACCGCCAATGGAGCGCAAATCCAATTTAATAACCTTGTGTTCAACTGCGCCCAAGGCTTTGGCCGTGCGCTCCGCCGCGCGCAACTCTGAACTGTGACGCTGACCGTAATCAAAACTCATGGAATAACAGGCGTAACCTTCACTGCGGGCAATTGCCAATACAGTGGTGGAATCCAAACCGCCCGAGACGAGAACTACGGCTTTTTTTTGCGTCATAAGAACTACCAAAAAATAAGTATAAAAAGGAGAAATGATTAAATTGGCGATCAGTAAAAAGTGGCGGGATTATCAATGACCAGGAGCGTCATTCCACAAGAGTTTGTGCAACTGCAATTGAAAACGAACAGGTAGATTATCCGCAAGAATCCACTCCGCCAACGCCAGTGGCGTGACTTGGCCAAAACTAGGGGAGAACAAAACCTCTGCTACCTTACCCACTAATTGATGCTCATCCAATTTGAAGCGTGCCCACTCGTAATCGGCGCGATCGCAAATCACAAATTTGATCTGGTCTTGATTACTGAGAAACGGAATATTTTCCCAGCGATTGCGCCCGACCTCACCCGAGCCAGGGGTTTTTAAATCCATTACTTTGACCACGCGCGGATCCACATCATCCACCGGCAGGGCGCCGCTGGTTTCAAGCGATACACTATAACCCGCATCACACAGTGCGCTCAGCAACGTCAGGCACTCGCGCTGCGCAAGCGGCTCACCACCGGTCACACAAATATAGCGCGGGTTAAAACTGGCCACCTTGGCGAGAATGGCATCGAGCGACAAGCGCTCGCCGCCATAAAAGGCATACTCGGAATCGCAATAACCACAGCGCAGCGGGCAACCGGTCAGGCGTACAAAAACGGTCGGCAACCCGACAGTAGTGGATTCGCCCTGCAGCGAATAGAAAATCTCGGTAATTTTTAAGCTGGCCTGAGTCATTGGCTGGGTCATTGGTTAACATTGCTAGCGCATTGGCTAAAAAGACGCGCAGTTTACCTAAAGGTGGCGCACGATGCGAGGAGAATGCCCAGCAGCGATTTGCCCTGCTGGCGCTGGCGCTGGTATGCTGGCAGATCGCGCTTTTTGTCAGAATTACCACTTAACATCATCAGTCAGTATTGGAATCAATGATCAAACCGACCAAAACCCGCCGTCAACTGCATCAGGAGCTGGAACAACAAGTTCAGGAATTCTTGCATAAAGGCGGGCATGTCAATGAAGTTCCGCGTGGCTTGAGTGGTCGTCTGGATGCCCATGGCCCGTTAATCAGTATTTTTGACGGTTCCAGCCAGGAAGATCGCACTCCACTACCGGAGGTGGTCGCCGCCATCGAGGCGCGCAAAAAACCACTTCTGGCATCCAAGCCGCAAAAAAAACGCCCCCGTAAAAAAGTGATTCTGGACGACTTCGGCCAACCGTTGCGCTGGGAATGGGTGGAAGAATAAGGTGGGTTAGCTAAGCTAGACCATAAAAAAACGCCAGAGCAGCAGCTGCCTACTCTGGCGTTTTTTATGGGATTGAATAAGTGAGCTACAGCCAATCTTTGCGCTTGAAATACCAATAAGGCAAAACTGCCGAGAGCAGCATCAGCATTACCGCCACACCAAATCCGTATTTCCAATGGCTATGCGGGATAAATTCAAAGTTCATCCCATAGGCACTGGCGACCACCGTCGGTGGCAGAAATACCATTGCGGCGATGGAGAAAATTTTGATGATTTGGTTTTGTTCGATGTTGATAAAACCCTGAGTTGAGTCCATCAAGAAGTTAATCTTGTCGAACAAAAAGGCGGTGTGCGACATAAGCGTATCCACATCGCGCTTGATCTCACGCGCCGTCTCTTGCAACTCAAACGATTCACGCAAGTGGCGCTGTAAAAATGAAATCGAGCGCTGGGTATCCATCAAACATAAACGGATCTTACCGTTGCTGTCTTCCAATTTGGCGAGGCGGTCGATTGCATCTTCTAATTCCGCATCGGCATCTTCCAAGACCATATGACTTACGTCTTCGAGTTTGCGATGAATGTCTTCCAAGGCATCGGCGAGGTTTTCGACCTTCTGCTCAAACATGGTTACAAGCAAATCCTGCGGCGATGAAACATGCACTTGGCCGGCGCGCGCGCGCATGCGCAGCAAACGGAAATCGGCCAGATCGCCATCGCGCACGGAGATCAGGCGTTTATCTTGCAAGATAAATGCAACAGTCGCGGTACTGTGGCGACCAGACTCACCGGGCGCCAAAAACAAGGAGTGCACATGGATACCAACGCCGTCTTGAAAATAGCGCGCCGAGAATTCAATCTCCTCTACGTCATCGGACTCAGGCAATTCTGCGCGCAGAAAGGTATTTAATTCTTCGCGCTCTTCGTCGCTGGGTTCCCGCGCATCAATCCAAAGCGCAGTGTTGAGCGCAAGTTTGGTATTTTCCTCCGACTGCTTGTCTTCACGCAGGGTATTACCTTGAACTTTAAACATTCTTAACATCGGTGCTTATCTCCTAAAGGTTCAAGGTTTTCGGGGCGCCTGAGCTATTTGGCGGCTTTATAACATAGGCCATTTAAACTTAATCTATTTTATTAAGTTTTCGCGATAAGTCGCGCGAATAAAGATATTACTTTTTTTTCTTGTAGAAGCCTGGCTCTCCCATTGGGCGGGTTTTAAAGCGGCGATGCACCCAAAGATATTGATCGGGTTTAACGCGCACCATGTCCTCAATGATCTTGTTAACGCGAGTTGCGTCCACTACATCATCACCGCTAGGGAAACTCTCCAGTGGAGCACCAAAGATCAATTTATAGTGTCCATTGTCTTCGCGGTAATGGGCGTAGGGCAACACTACTGCTCGCCCCAATTGGGCGATACGCGCAGTCCCTAACACGGTTGCAGCAGGCACTCCAAAAAAAGGCGCAAACACACTTTGGTCTTTGCCATAGTCCTGATCTGGCGCGTACCAAACCGCTTCCCCCTGACGCAACTTTTTAATCAGCTGGCGGGTATCGCTAAACACGATGGCTGAAGTCAGGTATTTTTCACGGGCTTTAATCAAGGCATAGGCTAACAATGGATTGGGGTCTTTGCGATACAACATATGTGCTTGAGCGTGGTAGGCAAATATACGCCCGGCTGGGTCCATAGTCGTGAAATGACAGCCCAGCAACAGCGCACCGCGACCTGCTGCTTTGGCCGCTGCAATATGCTCTAACCCCTCAATTGTGTGGCGATAGCGCAATTTATTTTGCTGCCCCCAAAGTGCCATCGCCGACTCCATAATGCTGATGCCGCAATTGCGGATCACACCATCGACAATCTTCTTCTGCGCTTGCGCGTCTAGCTCAGGAAAACACAATGCAATATTGGTTTCAGCAATCCGGCGGCGAGCAGGTGCCAGCAGATTAAAGAGCACCCCTATGAAGCGGCCAATAGCCATATTAGCGGCTATTGGTAGACACGCGCAGACGCGAAAAAAGGCCAGCAGCAACCAAGTCGGCCAATAGCGGGGGCCATAAAATGAGGAGTGAAATTCGGGAGAACTATGTTTATCCAAAGTATTTACTCGCACAGAAAAGCACAAAAAAGAGCAGCGCAGCTTATAGCTACCAATCCTGAAGGCGTGCGGATTATAGCAATCGTATTAAACAGACGAGTAGCAGTAAGCGGTAACAAGAATGAAAAACACATCAAAGGACAAACACGGCGGGTTTCTGCTAAGGTTAGCCCAGCCCCAAAATTGAGCCTTTATTATGCAAATTCGTCAGGTATCCGCCGCGCTGGATCAAAAGCTTGCGCAGCTGGATAAGCAACTTAAAAAAGCTGAAGCGCAACGCGCACAACAAAATACCAACGAGTCAGATCCACAATTAGATCAGGATATTCTCGCTCTCCAGCAAATTCGCGCGAAACTGGTCAAATCCAAAGACCTCGCTTGGCGCGCGCACCAACTGCAATTTCAAAACGATGAACACAGCCGCGCACGCCAGCGTGTTATTGGCTTATCGCTTTGTATTCTTAGTGTGATAGGTGCGGGGGTCTTGTTGTATCTGGCATTAAATCTATAGCAACTAGCGCAGGCCGGTTGGCAATACTGACAACCGGCCAGAAACATTAGCCGGCAACTGCGGCATCAATCAAAGGTTTCAATTCACCGTTCTCACTCATCTCGGTGATGATATCGCAACCGCCGATCAACTCGCCCTTCACCCACAACTGTGGAAAGGTTGGCCAGTTAGCAAACTTGGGCAGCTCTGAGCGGATTTCCGGATTGCTCAAAATATCTACATAAGCAAAGCGTTGACCGCAGGCCATCAATGCTTGGGAAGCGCGCTGCGAAAAACCACACTGAGGCGCGCTAGGCGAACCCTTCATATAGAGAATTACAGCATTATCACTTATTTGTTGTTTGATCGTATCTAATACGTCCATCTTATCTACCTCGATATTCAGTATGGGGTTTCAATAGGGGCTATTAATTGGGGCGATTGGGATAATCACAACAGGGCAAGGCCGGATATATCCGAGTATTTTGCTCAAGTATTGCCATTTTACCTCAGCCAGCACCAGCAGGCCAATCGCACGCGATTGCTAAATCGCTGTTTTTGCTTATCTTGTCTTCAATAGATAGGCTATCACTAGTGATTCCGCATTCTAGCCATCGCATAAGGGTAATCCAGCACCGTGAAGTTTAATCTCCGTATCCAAGTATTTTTAGTTTTTGCCTGTTTTGCTGTGCTGCTAACCGGCGGTTTATTTTTGTATTCACGCCTCAGTTTTGAGCGCAGTTTTAATCATTATATGGAGCAAAAAGAAGCGTCGCGCAATGCCCGTCTCATCGCAGCACTGGAGCGCCACTTCACCCTCAATGGCAGCTGGAGTGCATTTGAAATTAACCCACACTATTGGGAAATATTTGTCTGGCAATACAGTGCCAATCAACGCCAACGGAATGAGCGCCCTATCCCCTTTCCATTTCCACCGGAGTTGAATACGCGTATTAATGGCGATGAGGACGATGACAACAAGCGCAATCCGTTTTTCATGCGCAAGAACACGCAGGAATCACGCAGGCATGAGCGACGCGAAGCGGATGATTTTTTGCGCCATCAACCTTATAAACGCTTTATTTTACTCGATCGCAAAAAAACATTAATCAGCGGAAAAAAGTGGCGCAATGAAACCTACTTTTTCAGTGATCTCAATATCAAGGTTGATGGCAAACAAAAATTAATCGGCTATTTGGGCACCCCGATGAATCCCGCCCTGCGCGACCTGCGCGACAATGAATTCGCCAAACGCCAACAAAATCATTTTTTATTAATGGCCATGGTTGCCCTTGCTATCGCACTGGTCTGCGCCATCCCACTCTCTTATTTATTAACCCAACGCGTAAAAAAATTGGCCGCACACGTACAACAATTAAGCAAGGGCGAGTATCAGCAACGCTTATCCACTCAAGGCCAAGACGAAATCTCAACGCTCGCGGAAAACCTCAACCATCTCGCTCATACGCTCAACCAAACTGAGCAGGCCCGTAAACGCTGGGTAGCCGATATATCCCACGAGCTGCGCACACCCTTGGCGGTGCTCAAAGCAGACCTTGAAGCACTGGAGGATGGCATCCGGAAATTTGATGCCAAAGCGATTGCTCGCCTACAAAAACATGCTGCACGGCTCGCCAATTTGGTGAATGATTTGTACCAATTGTCGCTCACTGACATAGGTGCCATGAGTTACCGCAAACAAGTATGCAATATTGGTGAAATACTCGAAGAATTAAGCATTTCCTTACAAGACAAACTCGGCCAGAGCGGACTTGCCTTGGAGACGCAATTTCCCGCGGAGCCACTCTTATTATTTGCTGACCCTGAGCGGTTGCATCAACTATTCTTGAACTTATTTAACAACAGTATTAATTACACTGAAGCTCCGGGAACCATTCGTGCAACATTATCAGCCGATACACAGCAGGCAATTTTTGTTATCGAAGATTCCGCTCCCGGTGTTGCCCCAGAGCTACACGAAAAGCTATTTGAACGATTGTACCGCGCTGAATCTTCACGCAGCCGTGAAACCGGCGGCGCCGGATTAGGTCTGAGTATTTGTCGTAATATTGTCGAAGCACACGCTGGCCGTATCAGTATTGAAACAAGCGAACTGGGCGGGCTCAAAGTGTCTGTCTATTTACCACTACAGGAATCAGCATGAACATTTTAATTGTTGAAGATGAAATTGATCTAGGCGAGATATTGCAAGATTATTTAACCAGCGAAGGTTTTTCCGCAACCCTGATTGGCGACGGCGAATTGGGGCTGCAAAAAATTCTGACTGAAAAATGGGATTTGGTATTGCTGGATTTAATGTTACCCAAACGCGATGGTTTAAGCATTTGCCAGGAAGTGCGCAAAACATCGCAAGTGCCTATTATTATGACCACTGCCAAGGTAGAAGAAATTGACCGCTTGATTGGCTTGGAATTGGGCGCAGATGATTATATTTGCAAGCCCTTTAGCCCGCGCGAAGTAGTTGCACGAGTTAAAGCCGTATTGCGTCGCAGCAATAAAACCGATGACCAACAAGAGGAAGGGTTACGCCTGGACAAAGAGCGTCAATACGCTTGTGTTGGCGAAAAGTGCGTGGAATTAACCAGTATTGAATTTCGCATTTTAGAAACACTATTGCTCAATAAACAGCGGGTAATTTCACGCAATCTACTATTGGAAAATGCTTACACAGATCACCGTGTGGTAAGCGATAGAACCATGGATTCACACATCACCAAACTGCGCAAAAAATTACAGCCAATTTGCGATGACGACATCATCCATTCAGTCTATGGCGTCGGCTATCGGCTGCAAATTTCCTGATGCGCTCACGCCAAATCATGCCATCGCAAGCGTTTCAAAATAGACATCATATACATCAACCTGAACCATGGACAGGCTTCATTGCGCCCAATTTTTATACGTCTTTCTATACAAAAATCCATTTGCACAATCTTTCCACAATTAATACCAACCTCTATCGCATCCCGACGTTATGGACAGAGCTATCCAAATGTTCAGGCTAATTATTTCTCTTGCGTTTGCTGAAATGCCAGCTTCCTTTTGGTCAGTGCCGTTGCTTCATGTTCCAACGGATTTTCTGGCCAAGGGTGGCGCGGGTAGCGGCCGCGCATTTCTTTGCGTACCTCGGCATAGGCTTGCTGCCAAAAGGTTTGCAAATTGGTGGTAATGGCGAGTGGGCTGCCATTGGGTGAGAGCAGATGAATTTTTAACGGGATTTTTCCGCCGCCAAGCTGCAACTGCTCGCAGCCAAAAAACTCCTGCAATTTAGCCGAGATTTGCGCGCTGCCATCGCTGGTAAATTCAACACTGACATTGCGCCCACTGGGCAAGGCAATTTTTTCCGGCAGCAACTGCGCAATTTTTTGGCAGTGATCAAAACCCAGATAAAATTCCAACGCCTCTTGCAGCGGCAACTGCTCTAAACGTGTTGCTTCATTTAAAAACGGCAGCAGCCATTGCTGCAAATTACCAATCAGTGTTTCATCATCCAGCGCAGGCAAGTCGCATAACTGATGCTTTGCAACTAAACGTGCGCGCTCCAGCAATGCATGCGCTTTATCACTCCAGCCTAACTGCGCCATACCTTTTTCGTTAATTAGTTCGCGAATATGTTCCAGCAGCTTGGGGGCGATTTCGGCGGCAGGAACTATTTGCCATGCCTCATCAATAACCACACCACCCATCGACCAGCGGGTGTGTTCCTGCCAGCGCTGCTGTTTAAACACCAGTGCCGTTTGCGCCTGGCTTAATTGCCGCTGTTGCCCTGCGGTTAATTGCACGGCGATGCCGACACCGGAATGGCTTTTGGGTTTGGTATTGATCAGCGGAAATACTGCCCAAGGCGATTCCAATTTGCCTTGTACATCTACACTCATGCCGGAATTTAACCGGTAGCGCCCCGACTCTTGTTTAAAACCTATGCGATCACTAAATGCGCGCGCGAGTAATAATGGTTCCAGCGGTGCCGCATTTTTTTGCAGCGCGAGCACACCGAGCCACCGCTTTTGCTGTTGCTGCCATTGGCGATTGCGCGCGAGTTCACGCGCGGCATCATCTAACAATGCAGAAAAATCTTGCTCTGCGCTCAATTCAAAATGCAGCGCGAGTGCAAGCAACAAGGCTTCATCGCCAATTGTTTTTTCATGCAGTAATAAAAACGCAGCGATGCGTGGATGAGTGCCGAGGGCGCTGACATTTTTTCCCTGCGCACTAATCTGCCCACTGGCGTCCAACAACTGCATTTTTTGCAACTGCTGCTCGGCAAAATTCAGCGCGAGCCGATTCGGCGCCTCCAGCCATGACAGTGAATTAGCCGGGCTGCCCCAGTGCGCAATACGCAGCGCCAGCGGTAAATAATCCGTCGCGCGAATTTCCGGCATATCTGCTGCGGCGAGCGGCTGATCTTGCGACCAGAGGCGAATGCAATGCCCTGCCTGCACTCGCCCCGCGCGACCACGGCGCTGTTCAGCGCTGGCCATGCTAATGCGCGACGTGCGCAAGCGCGTAATACCTGTGCGCTGTTCGTAATCGGCGCGGCGCGCCAAGCCTGAATCCATCACCAGTGTTACATCGGCAATGGTGAGTGATGTCTCGGCAATATTGGTCGCCAAAATTAAACGCGCACCTTGCGCCGGATCTAACGCTGCGGTTTGTTCAGTGGATGGCACGCGACTGTGCAAACGAAATAACTTGTGTGTGGGAAATTTTTGTGCGAGGAGCCCAGCGCAATTCTCTATTTCGCGCCAGCCGGGCAAAAACACCAATACACTTGTCGTTTGCCACTCGGGATGGGTCAGCAGCGCGCGCAGCAATTGTTCTTCAATTTTTTCAGCATTCGCTGGGTGATTGCCAGTGGAATTTTGTTTGGCAGGTTGATACTGGGTAGTGACCGGAAAACAGCGGCCCGGTGCAAATAGGCGATTGCTAATTTGCTGTTGCAATGCCGGGTCAGGTGTTGCACTCATCAACACCAGTTGCAAATCATCGCGCAGAATTTGCACCTCTTGCAAAAATGCCCAGGCCATATCCTGATTCACACTGCGCTCGTGAATTTCATCGAGCATTACACAGGCAACACCATCGAGTGTGGGGTTTTGCAATAGATGTTGCAGCAATACCCCTGGGGTCATTAATACCAAACGCGTCTCGCTACTCATGCGCGAGTCGTAAGGCACTTGATAGCCAACTTGCTGCCCCGGTTTTTCGTTCAGCAACTGTGCCAAGCGCTGGGCCAAGGCCTGCGCCGCTAATACACGCGGTTGCACCACCCAGACCTGCTGCCCCGCTGGCACCTGTGCCAAAACCCACAGCGGCGCGAGGGTTGATTTACCCGCGCCGGGTTCTGCTTCTAACAAGAGCGGAGTGTTTTGCAGTGCGGCGATAAAATCATCGTGAAGCGCACTCAGTGGTAAATCGGGCAACTGCATAAAAAATCCAAATGAAAAAAATCACGCAACAAAATCAAAAAAATTAGCGAAAATAATGCACCAGACTAATACCGGCCGACAGGTTCCGCCCCAAGGCGGGTTCAAATGCGCGACCATTGGACTGATTGACGATCACTGAACCCACATAGGTTTCATCGCTTAAGTTAGCCAATTTTAACCACCAATTAAATTGCAGCGAGTTTGCAGAATAAGCGCCGCGCGCACTCAGATCCAGAGTGTAAAAATCCGGAGCGTAAACCTGATTATTATCGGCGCTGTAAATACGCGAACGCTGTTGCGCACTCAACTCTAACTGCAGCACATCCGTTGCAAACGGCAGCCATTGTACACTGAGCTGGTATTGCTCTCGCGCTACACCGGGCAATTGCTTGCCATTCCACTCACCGGCAGAATAAACCGCACTGAGCGATTGCAGACTGAACTGCATCCGCAGGTTTGCGTTCAGTGCGTAACGGCCAAATAATTCATAACCCTTGCGCTCGGTTTCCGCTGCGTTGCGATAACTGGTGCGACCGCCCACCGATTGATCCACCACAATTTCGTTTTCAGTTGCGATAATAAATTGCGTCAAATTCAGCTCAAAAAATTCATCTCTCTGATAAACAATGCCCCACTCCTGTTGGCGATTAAGCGCAGCTTGCAGATCGACATTCAAACCGGTCGCATCGGATTTATAAGCCATCTCCGTGAGTGTAGGTGTTTCATAACCGCGCCCACTGCTGGCAAATAATGCCCATGCAGGCGTGAAGCTATAATGCGCACCGATTGCAAACGAATCTTCACTGTATTGTCGCGCACCGGAATCATCGGGGTTGCTCGCAAGATTATTGTTGGCACCAGTCACGGGAGGAACAATAAAATAATCTGTTACCGCAAAATCCAACTGCGAATGGCGAGCGCCGCTATAGAGCATAAATTTTTCGCTGGGATGCAGTTGAATTAATGAATAAATATCGCGGCTGTTAACCTCGCCAGCTTCATCGCGGCGCAGTTCACCCGCAATACCGCGTTCATTAACATAACCACGGCGATCATCTTGCATTTGCGCAAACTCTGCGCCCACACTGATATCAGTAGGCACATTAAATAATTGCAAACTATGGGTGAGTGTTGCGTTTGCGCCGGAAAAATCCCGCTGCAAATCCACTATCCCGCCGCTGCCAGTAATAGCATCACCGGCAAAACCTAAATATTGGGTAATCGCACGTTCGCCCTGCCACAGGCCGGTTTGCCAACGTGTTGCACCAGTATTGTCGCGCAGGCTAATCGAGTTTTGTTGATGGGCAACACTTTTGCGCGTGTTGTAAATTTCAGCAATGGGATTTATTTGGGTCGGATTACTGCGCCATTGTTCGGCAGTTAAACCGAGTGGATCCTGCAGTAGCGGATCATCGCTAGCATCGTGTTTGATAATAAGGTCGAGATCATTGTCCGTGGTGTAAAACAATTGCAGCGCAGTTTGCTTTCGCTCTGCGCGGGAATGGGGGCGTTCGCCATCAATATTAGTCGTGGCAACTTGTGCGCGCATAGCGACATTATCATTGCGCCATTCACCACTCAAAATATGACGCGCAAGCCCGGGGTCACCGCCAATAAGACTTACACCAACATTGCTTGTATCGGGTGCGGCTGTTTGTAGCGCAATCACACCACCAGCACCATTGCCATAGAGTGCCGCCATTGGTCCGCGCAATACTTGTACGCTGGCGATATTGTCGAGCATCACACTCGCCAATTGCCCTTGGCCATCGGGTGTTGATAGGGGAATGCCATCGACCTGCAGATCAATTCCGCGCACACCAAATGCGGAGCGAGCGCCGAAGCCGCGCAAACTGATGCGCGTATCCTGCGCATAATTGCTGCGCGAATCCACTTGCACGCTGGGAATAGTGCGCAACAGTTCGGCGGAATCGAGACGCGCGCCTGCGGCAAAATCTTGCGCTGTTTTTTTGACCAGGTGGCGCTTTAATAGCGCATCGGAAGATCGCTCACCCGATACCACCAAGGTCTCCAGCAATTCTGGCGCAGTCTGCGCATGCAAAACATTGGCATGAATAAGTAATAAGGCACTGGTTAAAAATAGATGCAGATGGGTACACAAATAATTCATATATATCCAAAAAAGGGGAAAAGTGCTGGTCAGCCAAGGTGGAAAGCGAACTATTCTGCTAAAAACACAGCAAAGTCTCATTAAATAAAACCAATTTTTACAGTCATGGATATCTAGCCTGTTATTTGGCAAACAGGCTCTATACTCAGAAGTAAACATCAGGAAGCTTTTATGCAACAAGAATTCCGCAATCAGCTGGAGCGGCTGCGCCAACAGTTCGCCGCAAGCTTACCCGAGCGGGCGCATCGCTTGGAAGAAATCTGGAGCCACTTGCGTCACCTTAACTGGAGCGCGCAAGGTATTGCCGCGCTGCAACAATTTGCACACAAACTGGTTGAAGCAGGTACTAGCTTTGGTTTTCCTGATTTGTGTCAGGCTGCGTTGCAGTTGGAGAATTTCATTATCGAGTTAAACGAACTAGGGCGCAGTTTTGGCGGTTTGGAATACGTACAGCTGGAAGATCATGTCGAACACCTGAGCCAAACAATGGCTGCTACCGCTGGTGGCAAAGCACTGCAGGCCCCACTCGCCTCGATCGCTATTAAAAATAGCGAGGAGACACAGGGGAAAACCATTTTTTTAATTGATCCAGACCGAATCCTCGCGGCGCTTTGCAGTGCCTATTTGCGCAACGCTGGATTTGCGGTGGAGTATTTCGACAATCCGCAAACCTGTATGCAGCAACTCTATGTAGATTCTCCTGCTGCCATTTTGATGGATCCGGATTTTGAGCATGCTGGCATGCAGGCGTTGGGCAGCCTACATCAAATCAAATCACTACTCACCGGGAATACACCCATCCTGCTGATGTCCGGTCGTACCGACGTCAATGCCAAGTTGCGTGCGCTGCGCGCTGGCAGCAACGATTACCTGACCAAACCACTCGATTTTAATTCTTTAGTCGAGAAGTTGATCAACATCATCACGCTTAACACCAAAACCCAACAGGTAATGATTGTTGACGACGATCCCGCCATGACCAGTTTGCAAGCTGAAATTTTGCGGCACGCAGGAATGGAGGTGCTCAGCCTCAACAAACCACTCCACAGTTTGCAGCAGGCCGCCAAATTCAACCCCGATTTGGTTATTTTGGATATGCACATGCCTGATATTAATGGCATGGAGCTCGCCGTACTGCTGCGACAGGATCCTGCGTTTTTGTTATTGCCCATTATTTTTGTCACCGCGGATACCGATACCCATTTGCACAAAAGTATCAAAGCGCTCGGCGTCAATGCCCTGCTGACCAAACCTTTTGAGGCTGCCGAGCTGATCAACGTGTGCGAACAGGCACTCGCCGATACCTTCGCCTTGAAAAATCGCGTCGCGCGAGTAACCCGTCAGGCGCAGCAGCCGCAACAGATCAACCGCAGCTATTTTTTTAGTGCGCTGGAAGATGAATTACAAAACAACAGTTTGGGCAATCAAAATAGTGCGCTCTACTATTTCAGTATCGATAAGCTGGAAGAGCTAAGCCAACAATTAGGACAAGTTGAGCTGCTTGATTTACACGATCAATTTTGTCACCGCCTCAACGAAACGGCAGGCAGTGATGAGCAGTGGATTGATTTATCCCCTATGGTTGCCTGCGTACTGGCTGGCAAACGCAGCGTAGAATTTCATCGCCAGCGCGGCGAGCAATTTATCAAACATCTGAGCAGCCAAACCTATAGCATCAAAGGGAAATCGCTCAATCTAGAGTTTAAGCTGGGGATAGCCTTTTTAGAGCACTCCCTGGGTACGGCCAACAATGCACTCTTGCGTGCCGAACAAGCATTTGAGGAAAGCGTTCACGGCACACCAGCCAACAGCGCTACGGCTGTCAGCGAGAAAAACCTGCCTGACTTTACCCAGATTGTGTTCAGCCGCGATCTGACTCTCGCGTTCCAACCCATTATTAGCTTGGAAGATGCACACATTGAACACTTCGCAGTGCTCACCCGCCTGCGCGGTGAAGATGGCGAACCCATAGCCGCCGGGCAATTTTTAAACCGCCTTACCCAGCCAGGTAAACGACTGGAGTTGGATCGCTGGGCATTACAGCAAGCGGTGAGCGCAATTGCCGGAGACAGCAATACCCGCGAACAGGCAACCCTATTTATTCATCTGGCCGAGGAAACCCTGCAACAGAGCGCCTTTTTTTCCTTTGCCGCCAATGTGCTGCGCTCATCGCGCTTACGGGGTGAGGAGCGATTGGTATTTATGTTGGAAGAAAACTGGATCATTAACCACTTCCATCAAGCACGTGAAATCGCTAAGGCGTTACGCGATATTCACTGCGGTATTTGTATTACCCGCGCGGGAGAGAATGAGCAAATTTTGTCGCTACTAGAAGATCTGACATTTAACTACATGCGCCTCTCACCCAAACTCACGAGCGATACCAGCAACCCCAAATTATTGGAGCGATTAATCACCTCAGCCACCGGTCGCGGCATCAAAGTAATCGCCACGCAAATTGAAAACTCGCACAACCTTTCCAGTCTGTGGATGCAAGGTGTGCGCTTATTCGAAGGTTTTTTTATCCAGCCGCCAGATAGCGCCTTTCATCTGCAAAACGACATTATTTTTGCCAAAGAGTTTGTACAGGGCAGCAGCTTTAACTCGTCGCAATAGGCGTAAAACCAGCCCAAATTTGCCAATAATCGCAATAACTTATATATTTACTGCCTGTTTTTTGCCGCGTACAGACTGGACTCCAGCAATGTCCCATCGGCAGCAAGTGCTGATGCAGCAAAACAGCTCTGATTAACGCTCCCTGATCAACGACTCGTAAGCCTGTCACTGATGGGCTTTGGCGGATTGTTTTTTTCACACAAGACACTTTTTATTATTAACGCTGCGCGTTATTTTTTGGAGAACAGCATGTCCACGCTCATGAATACTTATGGCACCAGAACCCTGACCCTGACCAAGGGCGAGGGCAGCCGAGTATGGGATGACAGTGGCAAATCCTATCTCGATGCGATCAGCGGTATTGCCGTGTGTGGTCTCGGCTACTCACACCCCGCTGTTACCAAAGCCTTGAGCGAACAAGCGGCAACCCTGTTGCACGTCTCCAACTTATACAATATTCCCCAGCAGCAGCATTTGGCCGATCTGCTGATTCAGGTATCGGGCATGGAAAAAGTGTTCTTTTCCAACTCCGGCGCCGAAGCCAACGAAGCCGCCATCAAAATCGCCCGTAAATATGGCAATGATAAGGGCGTAAAGAACCCTACCATTATTGTGATGGCCAACAGTTTCCACGGCAGAACCATGGCGACCCTCACCGCTACCGGCAATACCAAAGTGCAAATCGGTTTTGAGCCATTGGTAGAAGGTTTTATCCGTGTACCCTATGACGATGTAGCCGCCGTGAAAGCCGCTATAGCCGAGCACAGCAATATAGTCGCCATTCTGGTGGAACCCGTGCAAGGTGAAGGTGGTGTGCGGGTTCCTGCTGCTGATTATCTGAACCAACTGCGCACTATCGCCGATCAGCATGATCTGCTGTTGATGCTCGATGAGATCCAGACAGGCAATGGCCGTACCGGTACTTTTTTCGCCTATCAACACAATGATTTACTGCCCGATGTAGTCACCACTGCAAAAGGCTTGGGCAATGGCATGCCGATTGGCGCCTGCCTCGCGCGCGGAAAAGCAGCTGAAGTGCTGCAACCGGGCAATCATGGCACTACCTTTGGTGGCAACCCGCTTGCCTGTAGCGCTGGCATTGCAGTCATTGAAACCCTGCAATCATCCAATTTAATTGCGCGGGTAAAAGTGTTGGGCGATAAATTACTGGCCGACTTTAAAGCCGCTTTGGCGGGCAATGCCAAGCTGACCGATATACGTGGCAAGGGTTTAATGATTGGCATCGAGCTCAATGCGCCCTGCCCTGAGCTGATTCAGAAAGGCCGCGATTTGGGTATATTGATTAACGTGACCGCCGTCAACACTATTCGTTTACTGCCGACCTTTATCCTCTCCGACGCCGAAGCCGATGAGCTGGTCAGTAAAGTCGTGCAATTAGTTAACGAGTTTTAACCTTTAGTTACTGAGTATTAAATAGGCGCGCGCATAAGGCGCGCGCTGCAATAAAAGAGCAATGATTATGGTTCCCCCAAAGGCACCGAGACATTTTCTAACCCTCGCTGATATTAACCGCGCCGAACTGCAACAAATTATTGCACGCGCCATCGAACTCAAAGCCATGTTGCGTCAGGGCACTGCCCCTGAACCGTTTAACAACAAAGTACTGGCAATGATTTTTGAGAAAAACTCCACCCGCACCCGCGTTTCATTCGAATCCGGTATGGCGAAGCTGGGTGGCCATGCGATCTTTTTGTCCACCAAAGACTCCCAGCTCGGTCGCGGCGAGCCTATCGAAGACGCTGCGCGCTGTATTGCCAGCATGGTCGATATGGTGATGATCCGCACCTACGCACACAGCACCGTTGAGCGCTTCGCGGAATATTCACGCGTACCGGTGATCAACGGCCTGACCGATGAGTATCACCCCTGCCAGCTGCTGGCCGACATTCAAACCTATGTTGAAAAACGCGGATCGCTCGCGGGCAAAACCGTCGCCTGGGTGGGTGATGGCAACAATATGTGCAACACCTATATTGAAGCCGCCGAGCTGTGTGACTTTGAATTGCGTATCGCCACCCCAAAAGGTTTTGAACCGGAAGATGAATTTGTCACTCCCTATCAAGATCGTGTCAACCTGAGCAATGACCCGCGCGCAGCGGTCGCCGGCGCTGACCTGGTTGTCACCGATACCTGGGCCTCTATGGGTCAGGAAGATGAAAAGAAACAGCGCGAAAAGATCTTCAGCGGTTATCAGGTCAACAAAGAACTGATGAACCTAGCCAAAGCCGATGCGCTCTTTATGCACTGCTTGCCCGCCTATCGCGGTAAAGAAGTGACTGCAGAAATCCTCGATGCACCCGATGCAGTAATATGGGAAGAAGCTGAGAACCGGATGCACGCACAAAATGCGCTGATGGAGTTTCTGTTTAACCAATGAATTCCGGTAACAGCCGATAATTCAACACAAAAAAGCAAAACCCGCTAATTCAACAGAATTAGCGGGTTTTTTATTGAGCACCAAATTAACCCGCCACATAGACAACGTTGTCCGATAATGCACCAGCGAGAAACAAGCGAAAATACCAAAAAAATACACGCGGTAACACTTTTTATTTAAAACGCCCCAAAATAATGCTTTTAATAACTTTAAGAGATTTAAAAAATATCTGTTATTCTATATATGAATAAAAATGATTAAATTCGCCGTTTTTGTGAAAAAACAGTCTTAAAATTCGTAACAAAAGGTAACATTTAAAAATGTTAGATGCCTATAATCACCTCGTTGGTACAGTTAAACATTCTGATTAATCTTACTTCCTGAGGGTTCCATCATGTCAAAATCATTCGTATCTAAAGCTATTGCTGTTGTTTCATTTGCCAGCCTGTCAACGTTGTCTGTTATGGCGAATGCAGAAGCATTTGCATCCTACAAAGAAGTTCCTGGTGTTGTGACTAAAGTGAACGCAGCTGAAAGCACTATCACCATCAAAACTGAAGATGGCGCCACCAAAACCTTCAACGTGATCAAGGGCGCTAAAGTAGCCACAGAAAAAGGCCGCACCATGTCATTGGGTTCATTAGGTAAAGGCGACACTGTTGTATTGAAAAACCGTGTTTCTTCTCCAATTGCCAGTGAAGCCAAAGCACAAGTATTGTCGGCTAATCAATAATTCAGCGCTGATATCAACTATAAAAAACTTTGACCACTGCAATGAGCCCCGAATGGGGCTTATTGTTTTTGGGCGAATTAAAAATACCTGTCGCACTACATTACATAACAACTAATTCTTGATACTGCATACGTATTCAAACTATTAATCCAAACCATTTACCGTATTCTGCCGCCGGAAGTTGTTGTTACATGCGTTGCATGCATACAAACCTAATAAAGATAATCATCAAAACTTCGGTAAATCACTATGAAAACACTCCCCAAACTGTTGTTTGCTTTTTTGTTATACCCGTTAATTTCCACCCCTGTTATCGCACAGACAACCTTTGTGCATTTGTTTGAATGGCAATGGAATGATATTGCATCCGAATGCGAAAACTTTCTCGGTCCAAAAGGTTATGCTGCAGTACAAGTATCACCGCCGCAAAAATCAGTTGCCGGAAGTTTTTGGTGGACGCGCTATCAGCCAGTGAGTTACGCCATAGAAGGGCGCTCAGGTACACGTGCTGAATTTGCCAGCATGGTTGCACGCTGCAAAGCAGTCGGTGTTGATATTTATGTCGATGCCGTCATCAACCATATGTCTGCGGGCAACCGTAATTTTCCCGAAGTGCCTTTTGCCGCGAATGATTTTCACACTTGCACCGGCCCTATTAATTACAGCAATAGATGGCAGGTACAAAATTGCGATTTGGTTGGCTTAAATGATTTAAAAACTGAATCAGATTATGTGCGTGGAAAAATCGCGGCTTACTTAAATGATTTATCGAGCATGGGTGTAGCCGGATTTCGTATCGATGCCGCCAAACATATGCCCAGTGCCGATATCGCCAATATCGTCAGCCGTTTAAATGGCTCGCCCTATATTTTTCAAGAAGTAATCGGTGCGGCCAATGAGCCTATTACGCCAGCTGAATATACTTACATAGGCGATGTTACCGAATTTAATTTCACCAATACGATTGGCACTTATTTTAAAGGCCGTGCGCCGTTAAAGGATTTACGCAATATAGGCGTATGGGGTGGCTGGTTAGCAAGCAGTGATGCCGTAGTATTTGTTGCCAATCACGATAACCAGCGGCAGAACACCAGTAACACTGTGACCCACAAAGACGGTATGAATGTGAATAACATCGCGCATGTTTTCACCCTCGCCTTCCCCTATGGCTATCCGAAAGTGATGTCCAGTTACAATTGGAACGATCACGATCAAGGCCCGCCAACCAGTGGCGCAAGTGCGTGTAATAACGGTTGGTTATGTGAACACCGCAACCGCGAAATCGCCAATATGGTGGGCTTTCGTAACGCAACAAAAGATGCATTTTATTTATCGAACTGGTGGGATAACGGCAGCAATCAAATTGCATTTGGTCGCGGCAGCCTCGGTTTTGTTGTCATCAATGGCCAAAACGACAGCATGAATGTCACCCTGCAAACAGGTTTGGCTGCAGGTAGTTATTGCAACATAATCAGCGGTGATTTTGTCAATGGTGCCTGCACCGGCGCAAGTATTACCGTTGCTGCCAATGGCACCGCTACATTCAATGTTGCAGGCAAAAGTGCTGCTGCTATTCATGTGCAAGCAAAAAATGGCGGCGTAGTTGGCAACAACTGTGTGTATTCTTCAATGAAATTGCGCGGCACATTTAATAATTGGGCAAGCGCTGATATGTCCTGCACTACTGGCACCTGGGTTGGCACTGCAACATTTTCCGGTACTAGCACCGGCCGCTTTAAATTTGATGCTTACGGCAACTGGGTTAACAACTGGGGCAATAACAACAATGATTTTATTGCCGATGCCAGCGGTAACGATATTCTTGTTGCCACTCCAGGCACTTACACCATCAGCTTTAACGATGCGAGCTTGCAATACGCGATTACACCAAACAACACCAGCAGCTCCGCAGCAAGTTCTATTAGCAGTGTTTCAAGCATTGCATCCAGTTCCGCAGCAGCCACTGTCAGCGTGAATTTCACCTGCAAGAATGGCACTACTTATTCAGGGCAAAGCGTGTACGTGGTGGGCAACAATACTGCATTGGGTAATTGGGCAACCGGTGCCGCAGTTAAGTTAAACCCGACGAGTTATCCAACCTGGACAGGCACCATTCAATTGCCCGCCAATACGGCAGTTCAATGGAAATGTTTAAAGCGCGAAGAAAATAATCCGGCTGCTGGTGTCGTCTGGCAGAGCGGCAGTAACAATACACTCAACACCGGAAGTGCGAGCAACACGCAGGGAACCTTTTAACTGCGTACTAAACGCTGTTTAACAACGGCGACATCAAAAAAATTAAACCAAGTCAAGGCGACTGAATAATTCAGTCGCCTTTTTTATAAAACGAAAGTCACACCGTCAAATTAATTTCTTGCACCACACCCACTTTGCCATCTTCGGTTAAATAAATGCCGGAGTTTGCCACTTCACCGAGCGAATTATTTTGTGGATCTTTTAATTGAAACGGTGATGACACATGGCCGAGAAAAATCGCGCCGATATTTTTATCACCCAGCGCCGCTAATTGCGTCGAGCCATCTTCATTGATCATCCAGATACGCAACTGCTGATAAATGCTATCGCCTTCATCGATAAAATGATTGCCATCTTCATCGTATGCCGCCAGCTCGGCAAAACCGCGACCACTGCTGGGGCCAAATAATTCACTGCCGTTATTGATGTTGCCATCGCCATTGCGATCCAGCGCCAAATAACCGCTGCCGGGGCGCAGGCTAGCAATTTGCTCGGTAGTGCCGTCATTATCCAAATCAAACGCAAAACGGGTCTGGCTCAGGGATGCACCCAGCCCATCAAAATTAATCACCAAGGGGTCGACTTTTTTGCTGCCCGCTTCAATGGTGATATTGGACTCTTGCACAAATTCGCGGCTCATGTTCATTGCGACAGTGAAATCGATTTCACGGCCATCGGCACTACGCACTCGCCCTACCGCCTGAAAACGCATGGACTCCTGCTCCTGATATCGTTCATGCCGTTGATAGATTAAACCGGGGCCGGCACTGCGCGCGGTAACTGCCTGCGCAGGTGGGGATGAATCTACGCTCAAGGTTTGCGTTTTGCTTTCCCGGCCAACTTGAAGATCGGCCGGAGTACTCATATGCAGATCTTTGCCGGTGATGGATTTATACATCGCCTCAATAATCATCTTATTCAAGCGATCACGGGAATCCATTGGCGTGCTTAGATCCAGCTGCTCTGCTCGGCGATGCATCGCCAGTAAAGAACCAGCGCGCGATAAATCCACCTCTACGTCAGGCGTTTCTGGTAGCTCCGCCTTAACGGGAGCAGGACGCTCCGGTTGATCAAACCAAAACTCCAAATGCTCTGTAACACTCTGTTGTTCGCGATAATCCCGCTGTGCAGCCATGCCAATCAAGGCGTTAGAAATAATCATAATGCCGTCCGTCTTTATCAAAACCAAAGAAGAGCCCCATACAAAAGAGTGAGGGCTAATCTCTATAGCGGCAAAAGCGTTGTTTTTTTGAGCGGAATTTATCGGAAAAATTAGGCGGGTTGGTTATGAGCGGGAATCGCCTCACCACTGGAATTGTATAGACGGTTAATTGCGCGCAAGCGCCAGTTGGTTTTTATAACGCTGATGCAGGATGTTTACACGAAATACGTAGGTTTTGGTTTCTTTGTAAGGCGGCACACCGCGATACTTTTCTACAGCACCCGGCCCGGCATTGTAAGCGGCGGTCGCCATAGTAATACTGCCGTCAAAACGCTCCAGCATGCGCGCCAAATATTTCACTCCACCATCGATATTCTGTGCTGCATCAGAGGCATTGCTTACCCCCATATCTTTTGCCGTTCCGGGCATCAATTGCATCAACCCCATAGCGCCCTTGCGTGAGCGTGCCAGCGGATTGAAATTGGATTCGGCGTGAATAATCGCGCGCACCAATGAGGGATCAACTCCGTACCTGCTCGCAGCTTGAGTAATCAAATAGGTAAATTCAGTCAGGTAGAGTTTGGTACCGCGCCAATCCACCCGCGACAAAGGATTACAGGCATAACAGGAGTTGTACACAATCACTTCGTAAGCCGCTTTTTTGGGCTGACGGTCTGAGTAGGCGACAGTGCCGCCTTTCTGATATTTAAAAAAAGTAAAGGGTTGCACGGACTTTTTGCTCGCCGCAGCCTCCGCCGCTAATCGCTCTTGCTCCTTGCGCGCTTTTTCTTCGGCGGCAGTTTTTTCTGCAATGCGCCGGACATGGGCTTCAAAATCCGCAAGGCTGGACTCTTGGGCAGTATCCTCAGCTGTGGTGTTAACTGCATCTACCGCCCATACGCCCGCGCTGGACAAAGCCAGAATCAGGGAAGCAGATGACAACCAAACTCTATACACAACAGACACCATCACCAAGAACTGGGCAGACAAGACCACAATAAATCTGGCCGGGAGATTGAGTGTAGCCCAATAAACGGGATGCTTTTGTCACCAAAATCCATTTTCGTGACTTAATCCAACTTCTCAGCCCATCTCAAATCAGGATTCAAGCCATACATCACGCACCCAGTGCCAAACCGAGGGCCAAGTCTCATCGGTCAATTCACCATCGCGCCAGAACACCACTTCTCCGTCTTGCTCGACACAATAGTAAGTGCCATTGACTTCACACAGCGGCATTAAATAGCGCGGCACGCCCTGTTCCCAGGCCACTGCCGTCACTTCAGGTAAATAGGTATGTGAATAGGGGTCAGCAGCGGTAACTGGCTCGATGGAACCGTACACCACATCGCTCGCTTCCAGTAAAAAGGTGCGCATTTCACGGGGGATTGGCAATAACAATTCTTCTTCAATTTCGACCAGCCGATCTTCATCGGGCAATTCCAGCGGCACTGGCACCATTTCATTGTGATCACGCAGCAACTCAAGAACTTCATCGATATCGGAATTGGAACCGGACATAACATAACCTGAAGATGACAAAGGGAGGGGGAATATAGCCCGAAGCGATTCTTGATAACAAGAACTTAGCATTAATCCAACTGACTCACGTGGCGATTAAGCGGCATCTACACTAAGGTTTATTAGATATTTCGCTACCCAGTCGCTATCCTCCAGCGCAGCCGCTGCGCGCCACACGGAACCCTGTTATGTACACCCGTATTTTTGATCGATCAATACTAACCGGATTATTTATTGCACTTGCACTGCTACAACTTCCGCTTAGCGCGCATGCACAAAACAGCCGCAGTGGCTTTTTGGATTTTAATGTCTACCCCTATTTATCCGATGTCGATGACGACAGCGTAGCCACCATCAATGCCGCCGCGCAATTGCCCAATCGCTTTGAATATTTCAGTCTGACCAATTTTGGCAATCAAAAAACAGCGGATGAATTGAGCGATACCACGACCTATTACACCGAACAAAATGTGCGCTGGCGGATCAGCGAACAATCGCCATTGGATTTAACGCTGCAAATGAATTTTAGAACCGGTGTCGACAATGATCGCCACCGTTTAGGCGTGCGCTGGCGCTTAAACGACAGTGCGTATTTAAAAACATTATTTGAGCGCATGAATTTAAAATATGCGATCAATGCTCATGTAATTCAATTTGACGATCAACCGGGAAATGCCTGGCAACTTGAACACAGCTTTATGATGAAATTCCCCTGGTTATCACCACGTTTATATCTCGCCGGTTTTATTGATCACACCTTTGGCGAAACACTTGCGGGTAACATTCCTGATGACCCTGTAGTAGCCGAAGCACAACTAGGGTTTAACATTATTGAGCAGCTTTATTTTGTTACTGAATACCGCATCAACCAATATCGCCGTTCCGACGTCAATAATCTCGCGGTGGGCATGCAATATAAAATTGTATGGTGATTACTATTGTCTCGCGAATGGTATTAGTGCGCATCAAACAGCGACATTTGGTTCTCCACCAATTGCCCTAGCGACTCATCCATAAAATGCAAAATACTGTCGGCGACGGGGGCGAGCTGTTTGGTCACATAATGTTGATAATCAAACGGGCTCTGGCGCAAGTTCATATCCACCTCATAGGAGCCAACCGGCTCCGGCCCATTAGTGGTAATCACATAACTGATCCAATCGCCACGGCGCAAACGCACACCAGTTAACTGCTCGTATTTGCGCGCTGCCTGCACATGGGGAGGCACATTTTTTTGGTATTCATGCAGATGACGGCGCAACCGCTTGCGATAAATCAATTCCACATCGCGTTTCCCCGCCAACACTTCAGCGTTAATCGCGCGCACAAAATCCAGATAATCTTCACCATCAAATACTTTGCGGTACAGCGTCATTTGAAATTCTTTGGCCAGCTGGGTCCAATCGGTACGCACATTTTCCAGCCCTTTAAACACCATATCGCGCTGACCATTCACCTCTATCAAACCCGCGTAACGTTTTTTAGTGCCTAATTCAGAGCCGCGAATAGTCGGCATTAAAAAACGCAGGTAATGGGTTTCGTATTGGATTTCCAAAGCACTTTTGATATTAAATTCAGCACGCAAGGTCTGCTGCCACCAGGCATTTAATTCTTTGGCTAAACGCGCGCCGATCTTATGGCACTGCTCCGGCGCCTTAGGCGTTTTACCCACGCAGTTATTTTCCAGCCAGACAAACAGTGAATCCGTATCGCCATAAATCACCGCATAGCCCTGTTGCTCAATCCAATCGCGGCTGCGCTGGATAATTTCGTGGCCACGCAGGGTGATGGAACTGCACACACGGGGATCAAAAAAGCGGCAGCCAGTAGAACCCAAGACACCGTAAAACGAATTCATAATAATTTTGATGGCGTGGGAGAGCGGCGCGTTTTTATGTTGCTTGGCACGATCGCGCGCCGCCGAAAGCTGCTCAATCACTGCCGGTAAGATATGCCCCTCGCGGGCAAAATAAGCCTCATTAAAGCCGGCCAGTGTTTCAGTTTCATCGAGCTGATTGTGCTGCGCTAACCAAAATGCACAAGGGTCAATTAAGAACGTGCGGATAATGCTCGGGTACAGACTTTTAAAATCCAGTACCAATACATTGTCATAAATACCGGGGCGGGAATTCATCACATAGCCGCCGGGGCTGATAACATCAGATTCCAACTCGCCTAAATTGGGCGCGACATAACCGCGCCTATGCAAACGCGGCAAATACAAATATTCAAATGCCGCCACAGAGCCGCCGATACGATCCAACAACAAGCCCGTTAATTGACTGCGCTCCAGCGCAAAGGCAAGCAACTCTTGCTGGGCAAAAATTTTCCACACCAATTCACAGTCGTGCAGGTTGTATTCAGCCAGCGCTAGCTTATCGGTTTTAAACAACTGGGTAATATCACCGCCGCGATTACTGCCAGTAATTAATTTACTTTCGCCCAACAACTCCTGCGAAATATTTTGCAGTGAATAACTTGGAAATTGATGATTAGCCGCTTTAAGTAATTCGATACCGTCGAGCGCCACACGCCCCGGAATTACCACAAAACTGCGCCCGCCATCGCCTTCTTCATGGCGCCAGTGAATGGATTGATTAGCGCGACCTAACTGCAGTTCCATTTTTAAGCGCTGGCAAATATTTTCCAACACCAACAAATCAAACTGCACCAGATTCCATCCGATCAAAATATCGGGATCGACCTGTTGCAGAAATACAAAAAATTGCTGCAAACAAGATTTTTCATCTGCACAAAAAATCACCAGCTCCGTATCAGCGCCCTGCCCCACCATAAACACCCGCTTGCCCTGCTCACACCAAACGCCGATGGAATAGAGCTGTTTGGCATCCATAGAGGTTTCAATATCAAGCGAGAGCATGCGCAAAGCGGGTCGCCAGAGTGATTGTTCATCGGCCAACGGCGTAATGCGAGGGTTAAGCAGCGGCTGTGGTAGTCCAGCGGAATGAGTAGAGGCAGAGTGAACAGAGGGCGATTGATCCGGCAAACCCAACTGCGCACCTGCGGTTACAAACCGCTCCATCAAATAGCGCTCCGGCGGGCGAATATCGCTCTCCCAAAATGCAATCTCGTTCTGCCGAAAAATATCTTGTGCATCACGCGCAGTGCGGTGATTTTTAAAATAGAGCGCGTTAACCGGTTTATTCAGAAAGGTTTTTAATTCAACTTCCGCCATACGCCAGTGGCGCAAACGCTTAATCAACACCTGAATTTGCGCTGCATCTTCACGCAACACAAAAAACACTACCTCCTGCCCGGTCACCTGCGTCCAACAACTGCCGGTTTCTGTCGCCCACCACAAATCGAGCACAACCCCCTCACGGGTATCGCGCCATTGGCGGGTTAATAAAAAGACGTTGATCATAAAAGCACAGAAACTGGTTAATTAACCAGTATTATCCTGCATTAGAGGATGGGGATGCAATCGGGATTAAAAATGCAGAAATGAATGGGTGATGTTTTTATCTGGGATACAAATCAAACATCACCGATCTTTTAATAACTCCTGACGTTGTTGTTCATAAGTTTGGTAGTCAGGGGCTAAACGATCCAAACACTCTTTGCGTTGAACTCCACTCAAAATTTCGCATTCGTTGCGATTACTCACTTGAACCGAGTTATAAATTTGTCGCTGGGAACAAGCTGCAAGGGAAAGCAGGGAAAAAATAATGAAAATTTTCATGATGACGACACCTCTTTCAGTAACTTATGAATGATGCATATCGACACAATGGATTTTAGACAGTTCACTAGCAGATACGATTTGTTACAAACCCACGCTTAAAGTAATCATAGGCACTCCCAAGCAAAGCCTGGGAGTAATAGGAAAACAGCGGGAAGCTATTTTAATACGCGGCTTGAACTTGCAGGGTGCCACGGTTCTGGCACGTAACGGGTACGGGCGAGGAATTGGTAGTAGCCCAAATCGTGTTTTGGTTTTTCATAACCGACGGGAATGGGTTTGCCGGAGAAGGTTTGGAAATAGAGCACACAGGAGTCGCGCCAAATTACGGCGTCGCGCTCCTGTACTTGTAAGAGCGCTTTTACTTGTGCAAAACGTTCAGCATCAACAAATTGTTCTTGCTGATCCCAATCGCGTTGCATGCTGCGAACCTGTTCTACACCTTCATAATATTTGTGGACTAATTCATCCCACAAGCTGCGGCCAGATTGCATTTTGTGATCCCAACTTACGTGATGAAACCAAAGCAATAGATCTTCTGGAACCGCATTTACATCGCCGTATAGTTTTTCCAGCGGCGCAGGATATTGCGCAATTGCGTTAGAGCCGGTTTTAGTGCGATCAAAACCAATGCCGTCTTTGGCTGCGCGATGATAATAAATTGCAGTCCAATCTGGGCGTTCTAAATTAGCTGTCCAAGGTGCAGGGCCATAGTGATCACCTTGCGAGTACAAATGAGTCAACCCTAACGGTGAACGATAATTTACGCCAGCTTCGCGCGATATCATCATCATATTCTTAACGGGTTCGATAAATTTTTTATCGTTCGAAAAAGTCATGCGCAACCATTCTTCTGCGGCCGATTCTGCCGAAATAGTGTGATCCCACGCCATACGCCCAAACGCATACCAGCTGGATTGCACAAACGGATGCCCTGTCCAGTTACGGTCAGTGCCGGGGTTAATGACTGCGGCCATACCGGTGCGCTTGCTATTAAATACTTTTCCTTCAAGGATATTGCCGATAGTTGAACCCTCGCCTTTAGCAAAAGTTTCAGTGCGTAGTGACTCTTCAAACAGCGGGCCTTGATACGCAAGGTGTGTGGCAAAACCAAAATATTCCTGGGTGACTTGGAACTCCATCATCATATTGGTTTTTTCCATCGCAGAAAAAAGTGATGAATAGGGTTCGCGCGGTTGGAAATCGATGGGGCCATTTTTAACTTGCAAGATGACGTTATCCGCAAATTTTCCATCAAGTGGTTTAAATTCATCGTAAGAACCACGGAAGCGGTCGCCAATATCCGGGCTGTATACAAATGCGCGCCAGAAAACTACGCCACCATAAGGCTTTAATGCTGCGGCGAGCATGTTAGCGCCGTCGGCGTGATTGCGGCCATAATCTTGTGGGCCAGGTTGACCTTCTGAGTTGGCTTTTACCAAATAGCCACCAAAATCGGGAATGTATTGATACACTTTTTTGGTGCGCTCTTTCCACCAGTTTTGCACGCGTGGATCGAGCGGATCGGCTAAATCCAAATCGCCAAAAGCGCGCGGTGAATTGTAATTAATCGATAAATACACCTTGATCCCGTAAGGGCGAAACACATCGGCAAGAGCCGCAATTTTTTGCAGAAATTGATCGCTCAATAAGCGCGGGTCGGCATTTACATTATTAATCACCGTACCATTAATACCGAGCGATGCATTGATGCGCGCATAATCGACATAACGCTGGGATTTATAATCCGGCAATGTGCCCCAATCCCACAGCGATAAACCGGCATACCCGCGCTCAACCAAGCGATTCACGTTATCCCAGTGATTAACTACACGATGCTGCAATTTGGGCGCACTGGCGATGGACACTTTTTCAACTGACTGCTGTGTTTGTAGCAAGCGCAATAAATGAAAACTGCCATAGAGCACACCCACATCAGTATTCGCAGCAATAATCGTTACTACGCGCTTATTGATGTGGGTCCGCTCGATCAAATATCCTTCATCGCCTAATGCCGCCAAACGCTCGCCTAATTGCAGCGATGCAATAAGGGGGGAATTGGTAGGTGTACCCAGCACCACTGCATACTTGGATAACTTTTTATTGCCAATCGCGATAGGTCTAGCCAATAACTCACTTAATCCGCGCTGTAGCTCAACAGTTGCTACACTCAAGCTTGGCGAATCACCTTCTGCCAGAATCTGGGTAAATTGCTGCTGGTAGGTTTTGCGTAATACCTCATCTGCCACCGGCTGATAGCGCAACCACATTTCATAACCGTCTTCGGCACGGCTGACTTGTGCTGCCCCAGCAAGAAAGAACAGCCACAAAATGAATAAATTGGTAAAGAATCGTCTGGACACGTGCATCTCCGCATGGATTATTTTTAAATAGCTGCTATCTTATAGTCACATCAAATATAACACTTGTATACAAGAAAACAATTTAATAAATGTAAAGGATAGCTCCAGACTAAAAACACTAAAGTCATCCTAACAATCTATCTCGGTCAAAAAAAATGATAAAAATTATTTCTTTATGCTTTATCTCTCTCGTTAGCCTTCAGGCCTTTGCGGCCGATAAAAATATCCGGGTGAACAATTTTAGTGATCCCAATGCAGCCTATGCGATCAAAATGCTTAAGCTGGCCATCGCTCATAGTGACAACCCGAATTACACCATCGATATATCCCAGGAAGACCTGACTCAAGCGCGAGTCAATGAAGAAGTCCGCTCGGGCGGTCTATTGGATTTATGTTGGGCTTCATCTGATTCAGAAATTGAATCGCAATTGCGCCCGATACGTATCCCACTATTTAAAGGTTTACTGGGCTATAGAATTTTTATTATCAATAAAAATAATCAGCGCCAATTCGACAACATAAAAACCCTCGCAGACCTTAAACAGCTCACACTCGGTCAAGGGCGCACCTGGGCTGATGGCCGCATTCTTGAAGCCAACGGTTTTACAATTATCAAAACCAACAAGTACCCCGGTCTATTTTATATGGTAGAAGGTGAGCGATTTGACGCTTTTCCCCGTGGGGTGCATGAACCCTTCAGCGAACTGGAAGCGCGGCCTGAATTAAATTTAGCCGTTGAAGAAAATTTAATGGTTTATTACCGCATGCCCTTCTATTTATTTGTTTCACCCAACAATCAAAACCTCGCCAAAGATTTGGAGATAGGTTTTGAACGCGCAATTGCCAACGGGGAATTTGACAAAGTTTTTTACGGCGACAAATCCATTCAGGATGTTATGAAAAAAGCCAATATGAAAAAGCGAAAACTATTTAAATTGGATAATCCACTACTTTCCAAAGAAACGCCAGTGAACCGCCCTGAACTTTGGTTTGATCCGCAATCGATTCCGGATGAAACCACTACCAATAGTCAAATCACCCGTATTGAATAATCAACTGATGCAAGAGGAAAAAAAATATGAATATCTCACGTAGAAAACTACTCGCCATGAGTAGCGCCACTGCGGCGCTACTCACAACCGCTAAACTGCAAGCCGCAGAAAAAGCTGCCGCCGCGACCGGATTAAAAGATGCCTACAAAAATGATTTTCTAATCGGCGCCGCATTAAGCGCAAGCATCATCGGCAAACAAGACCCGAAGCTGACAGCATTAATTACCAAAGATTTTAATTCCATCACTGCTGAAAACTGCCAAAAATGGGGCGAAGTGCGCAATGAAGATGGTAGCTGGAAGTGGCAAGACAGCGATGCCTTTGTAGAATTTGGTACCCGGCACAATATGCATATTGTTGGCCACACACTCGGCTGGCACAGCCAAATTCCCGACAGTGTGTTTAAAAATAAAGATGGCAGCTACATAGCGAAAGAAGCACTAGCAAAAAAACAGCAAGAGCACATCACCACTTTGGTTAACCGCTATAAAGGCAAGATCGCAGCGTGGGATGTGGTAAATGAAGCGGTGGGTGATGACAACAAAATGCGCCCTAGTCATTGGTACAACATTATGGGCGACGACTTTCTCGTCAACGCATTTAATCTCGCCCACGAAGTCGACCCCAAAGCGCATTTGATGTACAACGATTACAACAATGAACAAGAAGGCAAACGCAACGCGACTATCGATATGTTGAAGCGTTTACAAAAACGCAAAGCGCCCATTCATGGTTTGGGCATGCAAGCTCACGTAGGTCTGGAATCGGATATGAAAAATTTCGAAGACAGTATTCTCGCCTACTCCAAATTAGGGCTACGCATTCATTTAACGGAATTGGATATTGATGTATTGCCATCGGTGTGGAATTTACCGGTTGCGGAAATTTCGACTCGTTTTGAATACAAGCCCGAGCGTGATCCTTACATTAATGGCCTGCCAAAAGACATAGATGAGAAATTGGCAAAAGCCTATGAAACCCTGTTTAAAATTTTAATCAAACATAAAGACAAAGTAGATCGCGTGACCTTCTGGGGTGTGAGCGATGATGCCAGTTGGCTCAACGGCTTCCCGATTCCCGGTCGCACTAACTACCCCTTATTGTTTGATCGCCAACAACAACCCAAATCCGCTTATTTCCGGCTGCTTGATCTGAAAAAATAAATGACTATCCGCTGCGGATTGTTGTAACCAGAGTTGTGCTGTAGGCTTGCGCCAATCACAACAAGGCTTACAACAATTCGCATGCACAAAACACCTCAGGCAAAACATCTTCCGCCAGTATTTCGCTGGTCATTTTTAGCCCCGCGCTACTGGCTCACCTGGATCGCTCTCGGCTTTTTATTTCTCATCGCCCATTTTCCTCTGCGTGTTAATTTGTTGCTGGGCAAAGGTCTGGGCTTTTTATTATTTCATTTGGTTCCCAGCCGCAAACGCATCGCTGCAACCAATATAGCCTTGTGTTTTCCCGAGTTGAATTTGCTAGAGCGCGACCAATTAGTGCGCCGCATTATTAATTCCTGCGCAATCGGTTTTTTGGAAACGACTATGGCATTGTGGGGACCAGCAGCGCGCTTACGCCGTCGCTTTAGCATTAAGGGAATTGAGCACCTACAGGCAGCGCAGGCGGCAGGAAAAGGCGTACTACTGGTAGGCTGCCATATGACCACATTGGATATGGGTGGGCGCATGCTCGCTTTTCACACCAAGGCCGACATGCTTTATCGCCAAGATCCCAATCCACTGCTTGCCTATATGCTAATCAGCGCGCGTGAACGTTATCACGGTGAAGCTATCATCAGTGTTGAAACTCGTAAACTAGTGCGCAACCTACGCGCGGGTCATGTGGTGTGGTACGCACCGGATCAGGATTACGGCATCAAGCACAGTATTTTTGCCCCCTTTTTTAATATTCCCGCCGCTACAGTGCCTGGCACAGCGCGCTTTGCAGCCTTAAGCCATGCGCAAGTCATGACCTTTGCACACTACCGCACAGCCAACGGCAAGTATCAACTTGAAATCAGTGCGCCGTTAAAAAACTTTCCAACGGGTGATGACCTTGCGGATACCACACGCATCAACCATTTACTTGAACAAATAATACGCCAGCAACCCGATCAATACTTGTGGGTGCATAGGCGCTTTAAGACGCGGCCAGAGGGCGAAAAAAGTGTTTACACCACAAAACAAAGATAAGCCGACTCACTTGTAAGAACACCAACCAATCGCTCAGCATTAGCAAAGAGTTTTTTCTTGTTATTGACGTCTTGTAACAAATCTTTATTAATGCATGCTCCTTTAATATCGATACATGGAGTATGTATTGGTGGTCATAGGTTTTGTACTCTTGGTAATTCCCGGCATTTATTTGGTAATTGCTTACGCATTGGCACTGCCACTATTGGTCGATAAAAATCTTGGCATTTGGGAATCACTAGAAACTTCCCGCAAAGGCATCACCCGCTGCTGGTTCCGTTTTTTTGGATTTGGAATTATTAGCTTTGTGATTGTGCTGATCAGTGCCATCCCACTGGGCATAGGCCTGATTTGGACATTGCCCTGGCTATATGCAGCCATGGGGATTGTTTACCGCGACGTATTTGGCGTTAGCTCTAACTAAGCCCTGAAAAAAGCCAAAAGGATTTTTCCTTTTGGCTTTTTAATTGCTGTTATTTGAACACCCTGCACCACAACGTACCAATCACTTACCAATTCATTTTCTGCTTAATAAACGCCGTTAACTTTTCTGCATTGGCTTTGTGTTGTGCAATGCGCGGGTGGCCACCAAAACCGGTGAACTCAAAGAAAATAGTATCGAGTTTGGTATCTTTATTTTCTTTTTTCATCCGCTCAACCGCCACGGTAATATAACCCGGCCATTTTGGTGATGCAGTTGCATCCATACTACCCAGCGCGCAGATAATTTGCACATTGGGGTATCGCGCGCGGATACTGCGCACAAAATCGATATAAGCTTGCACACGCTGCGCATCCGTAGGCATAGGTTGCAAACGTTTTTCACGGTCGATCAACCAACTGTCGTTCTGCAATAAATTGATCACCACCACGTCCGGCGTCCATTGGCTAAAATCCCATTGACTGTCGTTATCGCCCACCGCACTTAATTGATCGTAAAACTGCGGCATAATAAACGGGAACCAGCTAATCATAATGCCAATACCACTTTGCGAAATAGTGTGTAATTCAGCATTGAGATTGCGCGCGGTAATCGCACCATAAGCCCAGTAATTATTTTTCTCGCTCAGCAGATGATCCACACCATTATCAGCCCCTTCATTGCCCGCACCCGATGTAATTGAGTCGCCATAAATCTCAATGCGACGAGTAGGTCTCGCAGGCGGCGCCAACAAGGTAGCTCCTTTATCTAACATCAATCCTTTAAACGCAGTTGCGCCCTCTTCACCCTCGGTACGCTTGTAAATTTCTACAGCGTGATTACCGGGTTTTAACGCAGTAGAAATCACATAAGTCTGCTCACCCTTTTTAGCCTCCAACACATAGGGATGCTGTGTTTCCCCATCTACAAAAACATTAAAAAAGTTTTTACCGAGCTGATCATCCAAGGTAATCGCCAGCGACGTGCCAGTGAAATTCGCCTTGATGCTAGAACCCGGCCAAGAAAGCTCTGGCGCTTTTTTATCGCTAAAATCAATGCGACCAGTATATAAATATTGCTTACTATCAGCACTGATCGTCTGCACCGGCTCGGCAATCACCCAGCTCGAAAAATACAATGCACTAAGCATTAGCGTGTGGATTATTTTCATAGAAAAGCTCACATTAGGAGTTGACTTTAGGTTCCTGCCACCCAATTTTCGATAGGTGAACTTGTTATATTGTTTGTTATAGTTTCTGTATTCCACAGCTTCGAAAAGGCTAATGCCCTTGGGCACTGACTATATGATTCCAACACCGTAACTAATATTGCCTGCAAAATTTTCGCCCTCTCATCTTGGTTGTATACCTCTAGCGCGACACGCTCAAACTCGGCATCAGACGTTCTAATAATTTTTATAGTTCCATTCACTCTGGCGCTTGAATTAATTCCAGGTATAAAAAAAATGAGCCCTACCTTTGGATTGCTTTCAAAATTTTCATAGGACTGGAAGAGTTTGTTCCCAGCGACATCTGGTATTAACAACTGTTTGTCTGATAGCACTTTTACAAAGCCAGGAATGCCGCCTTTGGGTGAGGCATCACAATCCCCAGCGCTGTTGCTCGTTGCCATAACCATAAAGGGTGAATTTTTAATAAATGATTGGACCCAATCCACCATGTACGGACGAACTTTTGCAGCCGCTTTTTCTGAAGGTACACCAAAAATACTCTGACATTGATTCATATATATCCCTTAAATTTCTCCGCAACGAAGCCATATGGTTATTGGTACTCATCACAATACAGCTAAGCGCACACTAGAAATGTATATTCATAAGGCGACGCAAGCATGGCCTAATTTAATTATGGCTTCAACCCAAAATCAGCTTTTGAAGAAACCTAAATCTGCGCTGTTAAACCGCGCCAAATTCGGGAATACATCGGCAAAATTACCGGCGGGTAGACCGTACCAACTGGCGAGGGTTGCGGCGTATTGATCCATGCTGGTGGTGGGAATAATTCTGCCTTCGCCTATATCGTCTTTACCGCCAACAATTAAATCAGGGAATTGGCCGTAAATATTTCCACCCTTAATTGCGCCGCCCATAATCATTTGATGACTGCCCCACCCGTGGTCCGTGCCATCACCATTGCTGGTAAGCGTGCGACCAAAATCGGACGTGGTAAAAGTAGTCACTTGGTCGGCAATGCCTAATTCAACAGTAGCCTTATAAAATGCATCCAAGGCTGCACTTAATTGCGCGAGTAACACATCATGGCGACGCAACTGATCGCCGTGGGTATCAAAATCGCCCATGCCGATAAAAAAGGTTTGGCGAGAGACTTGTAAACTACCGCGCGCCGAAAGCATCTGCGCCACCATTTTTAAATTGGCAGCGAGTGGATTGCCAGCGGGGAAAACCGTTTTTAATGGTGCTTGCGCATCCAGTGCGGTTTTTACTTCGCCTGCTAGCTCCCACGCAAGGGTTTGGGTGCGCGCGTATTCGCGCTGAAAAATATTCTCTTGTTGCTGGGCTAACAACGCTTGATAAATTTGAATGCGGCTCAGCTCCCGTGCATCACTGGATTTTTTATTGAAATTCTCTAACTCTTTAATGCCCGCGGAATCTACTGAATAAGGTGCGACGCTATTGCCGCTCTGCCAAATATTTGATCCGCTGAGTGAAATATTCATCGACAATTTTTTATTGGCATTCATCGATTGCATTGCGTCGGCCGCGCGCCCTGCCCAACCGTTGCGTCGCGCTGTGGATTGCAAACTCTGCAAAAACGTTTGCTGATCATTATGGGAAAACAATTGCGGCGGCAAAAGGGATTTATTGCCTTGGTAATTTGTTTTTGTTGTTGGTTCAATCAGCGCACCCGCATTAGTCAGCAAAGCCAACTTGCCTGAATTAAATAATTGCTGTGCATGACTCATGGTGGGGTGAAAGCCAAGCGTAGTACCTGAACCGGATAAGTTCGATAAAGGCAACAATCTATTTTGCTCTATCGCCAGGGTTTGGCGCGATGCTTTATAACTGGCATATACCGCATTGTCGGTAGGAACAACCATATTAAAGGCATCGTTACCGCCAAATAAAAAAATGCACACCAAGGCTTTGTAAGAATCGTTAGGTTGTACCAATGCATTGGCTAATTGCAAACCCGCACTGGTGGCGTAAACGGTGCTACTGCCCAACGCGATACTGGCAGCTTGTTTCAAAAAATAACGGCGATTATGGGTAGTGTTTTTCATAGGATTATCTCTGCACCGCATATTCAGGTGATGCCATAACCAAAAACATAGCTTCGTAAACCAGCATGTCACGCGCCCACATTTGCCCGGTTTCATCCCAATTGGGATTCACTTTATTCGCATTAAGATGATTCAAAATAAGCTCATACATAGGCTGACTCATTTGCCCGGCCATCAGCAGAAGATTTAAATGATCCAACAAGTCTGCCGGATTTTTGCTGAGCTCACGCTCGCGGTCTAGATGCAAGCGCGGAGAAAACGTATCCCACACACCCTCAATTGTTGGCTCCAACCAATCGTGAGGTGTATCACGCCAGAAGATTGCGCTGCTTAACGTAGAGACTTTAGACATGATCATGCTTTCAGTGAGAATCTGAAATTCTGGCGAATTCATATTGGCATTTTTTAATTCGCCAGGGTGCTGATAATCTGGACGATAAAAATTAAATACCGAATTAGAACCAAAAGGCCGCTGCCCCATTAAGCGGCTAGAACCTAAAAACCGGATACGCGGAGGCGTGACAGTGCCGTTAGCTAATTTGGTGGGCACGCCCGTGCCTTTAAAAGCACGCCATAAATGCGCTGTTTTTAAAATAGGTTCGCGCAACTTACCAAATGTGGCGGGTGCAGTTTGATAGCCATTTTGCGCCTCATCGTCCATTACTATTGCACGCACCACTGCTTTCATATCACCTTTTACGTTATTGCCATTATTGTTAAACACCTTGGCAACGCGGGTAACATACGCTGGCGATGGATTACTGGTGACCAATCGCTGAATTAATTGTTTGCTAATAAAAGGGGCAATATTGGGATGGGCAAATAAAATATCCAACGCAGCATCTATATCTTGCTCGGGGGTTTTATTTGCGGTTATGTGTTGGTCGCCAAATAAAACTTTTGCGCCAAAATCATGATAGCTGTCGAACGATTTCATTGGCAGAGTTTCGCTGGCGCCACTCTCAGTCCACTCCCACCAATTATTGATAGTCGCCATATTCCAGCCGGTGAATACGCGGGCCAATTCTTTTACGGTAGTTTGATCATAGGTGGGAATCGGATTGTTTTGCGCATCCAATTTAATGCTGCCATCCAAATTTAATTGCACTAAACCAATCGAAAATAACTGCATAATTTCACGCGCGTAATTTTCATCTGGGCGGATATTGCGATTAGCATCAGCCTTTTCATTGCGCACCATGCTCAGGTATTCACCCATCATCGGGTTGAGCGTGACTGCTTTTAATAGATCGCGATAGTTGCCAAAGGCATGTTGCGCAAGTATGTCCTGATAATTGGCGATACCGCGAGTATCGTTGTACAGCACATCAGACACATTGGAGATGACCAGAATCTGGCTGAGCGAATAGGCAACACGCTGGCGCAATTGATCGTCACCCCAAAGTGCAACCTCCCACCAAATATCGCTGCGTTGCAAATCACGCAGATAACCTTCTTCGTTATCATCCTGTGCTGGCTCAACCACAAAACCGATTTGCTCAAAACGCTTATCTAACAAGGCCAAATGTTTGGTTTGCGGTTTGGCAAATTGCTCATCCAACCAAGCTGATTTGCCCATACTGACAACACGCGCAATGTCTTTAGCGGTTGCACCAAAGGTTGTCTGCGCCAAAAAACGCCCTGCATCTTTCGCGCTGGTGTAATTGGGGCTGCCTTTGATTGGCAAGGAAGGATCAGCGGTTAAATCTGGCGCAGGTACTTTTGCTACAGCGATGCTTGACGTAGAGGATGATTGAGCTGAAGACAGTGTTGAACTGGCGGCCACACTGGCCAAAGGCGCACTTGAAATTAATGGCGTGCTGGATGCCACAGCCAGAACCGAAGATGCAGCGGGATTATTTCCCCCGCTACCTCCAGTGCCACTACCACCGCAGGCAATCAGCAGCGCCGAAGCACTTGTCACAGCAATACGCAGCAACCCGCACATAACACCAGCAGACATGTATTTCATAACAGCCCTACATAAAATGTACATTATTGTTTTGCAGACTGTGCCCAGACTACAAACTTTTTATGTATTCCACCAGCGCCCAGCGCTGCTCATCTTCAAGATGTGTACCGTATTCATGCCCAGCATTGGAATTGCCGCGCAGACGAGTATCAAAAAAACTGGTGTTGGGAGCTGCGCTATACACATGCCCTACTTTCACTAAATCCAAATCTATATTGCCGACATAAAATGTTACTGGGCGTTCACTGGCGGGCAATAACAAATCATAAATGCTAGGCACTGAACCATTATGCAAATAGGGTGCGGAGGCCCAGACACCGTTGATAGGACGCGCTTTGTAGCTGTTAAATACGGTTTGTGTGGGCGGGTCATCATTGGAGCGATATTCTTTCACAATCGCTTTAATCGTTTGCCAAGGTTGATTTAACAATGCGCCGGTCGCCACATGCGTGACCAAATCTAACGGTGTTGTTTCTGCCGGTAATTTATCGCCAAACAATACCATGGCTTTATCGCCCTCCAGCACACCGCTTTTTACTTTGCGATTGATAAAATTTTCTACCACCAGCGGATCAGTGCCCACTTGCTGATAAGGAACTAATACCGCTTGCAGCTTGCGCGTTTTATTTGTTGGGTCGGGAATGCTATGGCATTGCACACAGTGCTGGTCATAGAGTTTTTTTCCCGCTGCCATTTTTTCTGCATTTAGTTCACCTGCAATTGCTACAGGCCATTGCGGCGCCACTAATTGATAAAACTCTTTTTGGATCTCGCCTAAATTGTTGATGCGGATAGAGGATCTATAAGTGAGTTTATTTTTAGGTACGATGACAGTACCGTACACCGCCAATGCAGTAATTGCATTTTGAAACAGTGGTCCGGGCTCTTTATTGGGAGCCGAGGCATTCCACTGCACTACATTTAAATGCGATGCATCCCAGAGCACCGGATAACTTGTGGGGGCATCCGGTGCGTGAGTATTTTCCGGAAGATTAAGTGCCTCTACCGCGATAGCATTAAAGATTTGGCCAAACGCATCGAGCCGCCCATGCCCATAGGCAACTTCACTGGCATTCACCGCATAATGTTTTTCCAGCTCTTCAATACGGGTTTGCACTTGTGTTGCCACCGCATCTTCCGTTAGCGTTTTATCAGCGGCAATCAGTGGTGCAGAAAAACGTAAAAACTTATCACTATCCGCTAGCGTGGCTTTTAGTGCTGCCAGTACTTTTTGTTCAAACTGTGTGTAATCAATTAGCGCTTGGCCACCATCAATACGAATACGTTTGCCATTAATGCGCACTTGGCCGGTGTGGCAAGCAGCGCAGGTTAACCCGAGATAGTCACCATTTTTTTTATCCGCATCGCGCACCAAACCAACCGGTAACCCATCGGGATTGTATTCATCTGCCGCGGTGGTGACAAAACCCAATGCCGCCATATGATTATTATCGCGGAAGGCGATGGACGAATCTGGCTGTTCTAAAACAAGAAACCAATCGTAGGGAATAAAACGGGAACCAAACGAGGTGAAGGATAATTGCTGGCGGGTTTGATGATCCCAGCCTTGCTCCAAGTAGACCGGATCATCCGCGCTTGCCTCCTGACTCACGACACCACACAGCAACACAGGGAAAAACTTGTGCACTATCTGCTGCAGGAGGGAGGGGGCACCTCTAGTGGAGATCATTTGCTTCATGCTGCATCCTCAACATTGTACGGCTGCACTTAATCATCCACTAATTAACCGCAGCCATATTCATATAACAAATGCTTTTGTTTCCTTGCAGACCTGGATTTTGCTACCTCACTACTATAGACGATGAATCGAACAATTATATTACGCGCCCTAACGCCGCCCTCCGAGGAGTGAGCCCAGAATACCGCGCACGATTTGTCGCCCAAGATTGCTGCCAATGGCACGGGCGGCGCTTTTAGCAAATGCATCCACCGCAGAATCGCGTTTGGCACTGGTGCGCCCTGCTGGTTGTTGCGCGCGCGCCTGCTGTTTTTGTTGCTGCTCTTGAGCTTTTTGCTGTTGTTTAAAAATCCGCTCCTGCTCAACGCGCAACTGCTCTTGAATTTTTTGTTGCTGTTCCGTTTGTGTTTGCTGGGCGACGCGGCCTTTTAAAATTTCATAGGCCGATTCACGGTCAATCATTTGGTTGTAAATCGCTTTATAAGGCGAACGCGCCATCACCTCACTGCGTTCTTCATCATTCAATGGGCCAATGCGCGATGCAGGTGGCGCTACCATTACCCGCTCTACCGGTGTCGGCGAACCTTTTTCATCTAATACTGATACCAAGGCTTCACCTATGCCCAATTCGGTAATCACGTCTTCAGTTGAAAATGCCGGATTCGCGCGAAAGGTTTGCGCGGCAATTTTTACCGCTTTTTGATCCTTAGGGGTATAGGCGCGCAAGGCGTGTTGAATGCGATTGCCTAATTGGCCGAGCACGGTGTCGGGAATATCTGCCGGGCTTTGCGAGACAAAATAAATCCCCACACCTTTGGAGCGAATCACACGCACGACTTGTTCTATTTTATCGACTAATAATTTTGGCGCACCGTCAAATAACAAATGCGCTTCATCAAAAAAGAACACCATTTTGGGTTTGTCGGCATCGCCCTGCTCGGGCAAGTTTTCAAACAATTCGGAAATTAACCAGAGTAAAAATATGGCGTAGAGTTTAGGTTGGTTAACGAGAGTGGTGGCATCGAGAATATTGATCACGCCAGTACCTTCCAAGGTAACTTGCATCAGATGATTTAAATCTAATGCTGGCTCACCAAAAAAATGTTCGGCGCCCTCTTGCTCTAACATCATCAACCGGCGCTGGATGGCTGCGATGCTGGCCTCACTGATTCCGCCGTATTCATCCTCCAAGGCTTTGCGCTCATCCTTCATCCAATTCAGCATGGCTTGCAGATCTTTTAAATCCAGCATCAACATGCCTTGGTCATCGGCAATTTTAAACGCAGCATAGAGTACGCCGGTTTGAGTTTCATTGAGATCAAAAAAGTTCGCGAGCAACAGCGGGCCAAAGTCGGAAATAGTGGCGCGCACTGGATGACCCTTTTTTGCGTACAAATCCCAAAACACACAGGGGAACAAACGCTGCTGGTAATCGCTAATATTCATTAGCTGTACGCGCTCATCCACCTTAGGGTGAGGTTTGCCCGCTTTAGCGAGACCGGACAAATCGCCTTTGATATCTGCCATAAACACGGGCACACCGGCTTTGGCAAAACCTTCGGCAAGTACCTGCAAGCTCACCGTTTTACCGGTACCGGTTGCACCTGCAATCAGACCATGACGATTGGCCATGCGCAAATTTAACGCTACTGTTTGTGTGCCGTTGCCACCGATAAGAAATTGATTGCTCATCACAACTCCTGAAAAATTGTTTTATTGCTGCTGTTTTTATACCGCTACCGCTGCTGAAACTCTGCAAACACCTCAAGCGCAACTGCATCACCAATTGCGGGAATTAAATAATCGACACCAAAGGTTGAACGATTAAACGTACTGGTGGCTGAAAAACCCAAGGTATAAAAACCGGTGAGCATATTATTAGCGCCACCATTAAAGATGACCGTTAAATCAATAGGGGCAGTTACGCCGTGCAGGGTTAGCTCACCAGAAAATACAGCAGAATGTTGATCGATTAAATTGACGCTAGTGGTTTTGAAAAAAGCTTGCGGATATTTTTCTGCATCAAACCAACTGCTACCGCGCAAGGTTTCTTCCAGATCGGGATTATTGGCATCGAGACTGGCGATATCGATAATCGCTGATAATTTTGCGGCGGCAATATTGTTGGGGTCAAATTCCAAGGTTGCATCAACTTTATTAAAGCGCCCCACAAAAGTCGACAAACCCATATGATTAATTTTAAACAACACCGCAACATGGGTTTGATCGAGTTTGTACGAGCCCTTTTCTAATTGCACTATGCCAGTTTTTACTCTGGGTTGAATCAGTGTGCCGCAACTCACCAAAAATACACTGACAACCAACACGATTATTATTTTTAGCCAATGATTGGGCATAACAAATAACTCCTTCCGCTTAGGTTAAACCTGCTTTACATAATAGCCGATGCCGCGTTGTGTTTAGCGTAGAACTGACGCAACTGGTGCTTCGGGGTTTTGGTCAGCGCATGCATAAAGCCAAACGACAATTCATTCACCGCATGCTGCTCGCGCAATTCGTTTAATAAACTCAACCACAAATGCGCAGTCACTTCGGCATCGGCCAATGCGCGGTGATAAATCCCATCGCTAGGCAAATTTTTATACTGTGCCAAAGTTGCCAATTGATGATTGGGCGCCTGCTGAAAAATACGGCGCGCGGCCAACAAGCTGCACGCGATACCCGCTGAAAACTGCTTTTTAATTCGCCGCAGCTCTGCACGTAAAAATCGCTCATCAAAACTAGCGTTATGTGCAACCAGATTGCGACCGGCGATAAAATCACAGAAGTCGCTCATCACCTCGGCATTATTGCGCGATTCTTTTACCATCCCATTGGTGATGCCGGTAAGATTTTCAATAAATAATGGAATGCGCATACCCGGGTTCATTAGCTGTTGAAAACGATCGGTAATTTTGCCGTTTTCAATCAACACTGCACCAATCTCAATTGCGCGGTCGCCCAGATCGGGAGATAGACCGGTGGTTTCAAAATCAAACACCACCAATTGATCGGCAGGCAAACGATGATAATCAATATTCATAAAACAACAGACCGCTTGAACAATAAAATTGTGCACAATAAAAAAGGGATGCACTGCAGTCAGCGCATCCCTTTTTAGCTGCTAACAACTAACAGCAACATGGGTTAATCCGGCAGAGTGATGTTCAACTCCAACACCGAACAGTTATCGGAGTTGTCGAGGTTGACAGTCACCTGATCCGAATCAATATTGATGTATTTGCGAATGACTGCAATGATTTCCTGCTGCATTTGCGGCAAAAAATCCGGCTGATTCAGATTGCGTTTGGTGCGCTCGTGCGCAACGATAATTTGCAGACGCTCCTTGGCAACCGATGCCGACGAGGGCGCGCGCTTCTTGCGCAGGTAGTCAAAAATACTCACGGCTTATACCCCCAGCAAACGCTTCAGAAAACTTTTCTTTTCCGCTTCCAGGAAGCGGTGCGGTATTTCCTTGCCCAACAGGCGATCAACTGCATCGTTATAGGCTTGGCCAGCAGCGGTGGTCTCATCCAGAATCACCGGAGTACCTTGGTTAGAGGCTTTTAATACCGCTTCTGATTCAGGAATTACACCGAGCAGTGGAATGGCCAAAATTTCTTCTACATCGTTCACACTCAGCATTTCGCCGGCTTCAACCCGCACAGGATTGTAACGCGTCAACAACAGATGCTCTTTAATGGGCTCGAGGTTTTGTTCAGCGCGACGGGATTTGCTTTGCAATATGCCGAGAATGCGATCTGAGTCGCGCACGGAAGATACTTCCGGGTTGGTTACAACAATGGCGATATCAGCAAAGTACAAAGCCATTAATGCGCCCTGCTCAATACCCGCCGGTGAATCGCAGACTATGTATTCAAAATCTTTAGCTAACTCGTTGATAACCGCTTCAACACCTTCGCGGGTCAGCGCGTCTTTATCGCGGGTTTGCGAGGCGGGCAATACATACAGGCCTTCGGTGCGTTTATCTTTAATCAGCGCTTGATTGAGAGTGGATTCACCTTTCACCACGTTGACAAAATCGTATACCACGCGGCGCTCGCAACCCATAATTAAATCGAGGTTACGCAGACCCACATCAAAATCGATCACCACAGTTTTATGGCCGCGCATCGCCAAGCCAGTACTGATTGCTGCGCTGGAGGTGGTTTTTCCCACTCCGCCCTTACCTGATGTAACAACGATAATCTTGGCCAAGGTAGGCTCCTGTAAAATATTCAAAGTCTAAAAAATCAATGCGTGGATAAAATCATTATTTGATAAATATCAAATCCACAGTGTTAATTGCTAACCAGTGCCTCAAGGATAACTTTTTCACCACTGAGTGATGCTTGCACCGGCTTTTTAAATAATTCTTTGGGTAGTGAATCTTGCAGCACAAAATTACCGGCAATTGAAATCAGCTCCGCTTCCATTTGCTGACAAAAAATTCGCGCGCTTTCATCGCCTTTGACACCGGCGAGTGCACGGCCGCGCAGTGTGCCGTAAATATGAATATGGCCATCGGCCAATACTTCTGCCCCTTCACTCACTTGCGCCAGCACAATCAAATCCGCCCCTTCGGCGTAAATTTGTTGACCGGAGCGTACCGGGCGGGTAACCACCTTGCTCTGGCGCTGCACCAAACGCTCTTCAATAACGGTTTCTACCACCGTTTCTACGACGCGCTCGATCACCGTTTCAACCTGCGGCGCGGCTTCTTGTTTGGGGAGTTTAAGCGCGCGTTCGCTGGGCGTTGGTAGCACCGCCAAACCGGTTTTATTAACGGCTGCTAACAATACCTCAGGTACACCGCTAAAACCTAGTGGTTGTAAGTCCAGTTCGCGGCAAATTGCCAGCAAATCAGCGGGTTTTTTCAGGTTTTCGGGGTTTTCCAGGCGGTCCAGATTGATCAACACCGGTGAGTTGGTAAAGAACTGCGGCGCCTGCACAATTTTCTCTTTAAGTTCCGCTAACAAACTCTTGGGTTCATAGCGCACAATCGCCAGTACCACCACGGTAACAGCACTGCCTTTTAGCTGGAAATTCACATCGATCATGCGCGGCTCTCTGCTTGCTTGCATCATTACAAAAGTGCGCCATTATCGGGTCACTAGTTGATTAGTCAAGCGAGAGGCTCTTTACAGTTCAGCTCGGGTTAAGCGCGCGGCTCTTATAAATGAACCAATGCTACCTATCCGCCCTCTTAAGGGCACACTACGGCGCTCAAGTGAGAACCATCATGACTAGCCAGCTTCTGCAACGCCCCACAAAATTTGCGTTAATGATCAGTCTGCTAATGCCATTACTGGTGGGCTGTACAACAACCCAAGCGGTCAGCCAAACCAGCTACAGCACCACAGCCGCGCAAGCGAGTTTTAGTGAGGCGCAGCTGGATTCACTGCTGGCGCCCATCGCACTTTACCCGGATACGGTTTTATCCCACGTGCTAATCGCCGCTACCTATCCGTTGGAAGTAGTCGAAGCTGATCGCTGGGCGCGCAAAAATAGCCGTTTAAAAGGTGATGACGCGGTCAATGCGGTCGACAATCAGGATTGGGACCCGAGTGTTAAAGCGCTGGTGGCCTTCCCCGATATTTTGCAGCGCATGAGTGAAGACTTGGATTGGACCCAGCAGCTGGGGGATGCTTTTCTCGCCAGCGAAGAGCGGGTGATGGACAGTATTCAGAAGCTGCGCAACCGCGCTTATGCCTCCGGCAACCTCGATAATGTCGAGCATGTGCGGGTAGTGCGCGAAGAAAAAATCATTGTAATTGAGCCTTCGGTCGAACGTGTCGTGTATGTACCGGCTTACGATACCCGCGTGGTGTACGGCAGCTGGTGGTGGGCAGATTATCCACCGGTGTATTGGCATTACCCCAGCAGCTATGTGTTTGTATCCGGTTTTTATTGGGGGCCGCGCGTTCATATTGGCCCGCGTTTTTATTTCAGCGGTGTTCATTGGGGGCATCGCCGCGTTGTTGTAGTTGACCATCACCATCACGGTCACCGCTTTTACGATAGCCGCAGCGTAGTGCGCCACAACACAGCCAAACACTGGCACCACAATCCGGTGCACAGACGCGGTGTTGCCTATCACGATAACCACACGCGCGAACGTTTTCACAGCCCGCGCGAAAGCGTACGCGACACCCAGCACTATCGCGCCAATCTGCGTGATAACAATAATAATGGTAACAACAATGGCAATCGTGGCGGCTACCTTGGCGATAGAGGCAGCAATCGCATAGCGCCAAATAGCGCACGCGATCAACGCCAAGGGCGCGATGATGCAGCGTTGCAGCGCTTGGATCGCCGTCAGGCAGGACAAATCACCACTAACAGCGCCAATGTCAGCAACGAGCGCGCCGTACAAAACCCACAACCTCGCGCGGAACAATTGCGCGAGCGAATGAACACCCGCAATGGGCGCGACCTGGGCAATCTGCAAAACCGGGAACAAGGCAATCGCACTGAGCGCCAAGGTTCCGATATTCGTCAAACAGAACGCAGAACACAGACCGAACAGGGCGAAAATCGCAATTGGGAAAATCGTCTTAACCAGAGCCGCACTGAACGCACCGGGACTCAACAGGCACAGCCCGTACAACGGACTGATTCACGGATCCAGCAGGCGCAACAACAAAGCCGCCTTGAGCGCCCTGCCATCCAGCGTTTAGAGCGCACACAATCGGTAGAACGCCCCGAAGTTCAAGCAGTAGAGCGTCGCGACGCACCGCGGGTAGAACGAGTGGAACGTAGCGAGCGCCCGCAACGAGTTGAGCGCTCTGGCGGCGGCAATTCTGACCGCCAAAGTGGCAACCGCACAGAAATGCGTGGCGGCCGCGAGCGCTAAATACTGAAGATTCACCCCCTACGTAGCTCCCACTAATAGCCTCAAACCAATAATTGGTTTGAGGCTATAACTTTTCAATAGTATTCAAACTGCATCGCAGCCTGTGCATTGAGCGCGCAAACTTTTATACTACTGCAACAATCTTACGTCACACTTGTTCACCAACCTTCGCATTGAGCCCACTCTTGTTTATGCAGAAAATCGCACCTCTAACCCGATTTATGGCCGCTTTACTGCTGGTCAGCAGCCTCTTTGCCTGTAGCAGTAACAAAATTGTTCGACAGGCCGATGCTTGGCCGAGCGAAATGCCGTCCCGCGCTTACTTTCTCAAAATATATGCAGCCGATGAAACCAATAAAAAAATCCAGACCCAAGACGAATATCTGACTTGGATTGTGCGCTTTTACAGCGGCTGGGAATTGTATCGTCGCGGCTGGATCAAAATGACCAATGAGTTGGTATCGCAGGTCCAAGACCCAAATCAAGTCACAGAGATTCGTTACAAAATCGATCGTATCGGGCGCTTGGTATCGGGCGAGTGGGCGAAAAAAGCAGATACGCGCACCATTTATTTGCGCCACGTTTCCATCTGGGGCAATGCGCTATTGGAATCGCTAGATCGCAACGAAGCCTTACCGCTAATTAACCGCGTAAATAAAGATGTAGACGATTTGCTCGCGCACCGGATTAACGCCGATGTCATCACCGCCGAACGCTACTTCCCCGCCGATGAAGACGATCCATTTTTATAAAATCGTTTTGTGCAGCACATAAAAAATCCCCGACACTTCTCACAGCGTCGGGGATTTTTTATGGCTCATGTTTATGTAAATAGATATTTATACGGATAGAGAACTTATGAAGCCAATACCTTGAGCGCAATTTCCGAACCAGGCAAAGCATCTTGTGCGATTAATAAAATCATCCCCAAAAACAGCGCAACCACCACCAGATACCACAACACAGAAAACCAAATGCCGTAGGTTTTAAGCGGCGTAATATCTTCGGCCAACCCCACACGCCAACCGGCCACAATGTCCACCACCCCCAGCACAATAAAAAAGGTGATGAAATACAAACCCAATTTCCAAGTTACAACAAAACATAATGCAGAGATAATCAGCAGCGCAATCAATGCCAAATAATTGCGCCCGGAAAATACCAATGATTTCACCACCCGCCCACCATCCAATGGATACACTGGAATTAAATTAAATAGATTTAATAGCGCGCTGGTGGATGCCACTAAACCGGCGAAATGACTTTCGGTGATGAGATACACGATATAAAACGCAACGGTCATGATCAAACCGTACACCGGCCCCATCATGGAGATATACACATCCTGCCAGCGGGTTTTTGGCATATCGCCCACCGCAAGACCGCCGACAAAGGGAATCAAATACATTCCCTTGGTGGGCAGACCAAATGTTTTCATCGCGCGCAAATGACCATACTCGTGAAATACCAACACCCCAATTAATGCCAGCGCAAACTCCACGGTAAACATCACGCTATAAACCGCCACTGAGGCAGCGAGCAGTGCAACCTTAACCACCTGCACCGCTTTCAATAATTTAAACGCAACCAAACCAAGCGATAACCAAGAGTTGGTTTTTGCTGGCTTGCCTGCAGGCGCCGCCAGAGCGTTAGCGGTCGCCGTTGTTTCATCGCGATGAAAATCTTGCCCGGTAAGCGCGACTGGCGATGCGGCCTCCAGCACTCGTTCACCATTGACCCACAACTCATAATTCACGTCTGCCGCGCGCAGATTGAGCACATAGATCAGTTTTACTTCACCCAAACTCTCTACGCTAAACCCATGTTCACTGGTAATACTAAAATTGCGCTGCTGCGACACCACCACACCATCGACGGCGACAATCTCTTCACCGCTTGCCGGCGTTGCATCGACAGTAAACACACGGTCGGCATAATCAAACGAAAATAACTGCATAAATAACGGCTCTATATTGATACAAAAAAACAAAAATCTGCGGGTGCAGGGGTTTTACTGGCCTTAACCCACCCTTGCTAATAAACTGTGCGCTATTGATGCAACCGTCTTATCTGCATATAACCGCGAGAACGAGTTACCTATGTTACACATTGGCCGACAAAACCGCTTAACCATCGTCAAACACACTGATTTCGGCATTTTTCTCGATGGCGGCAAGTTTGGCAACATATTACTGCCCAAGCGTTACGTGACCGCTGATATGAAAATTGGCGGCATCCTGGATGTATTTATCTATCTGGATTCCGACGATTGTATTATCGCCACCACCCTCACCCCCAAAGCTATGGTTGGTGAATGCGCGTTTCTCGAAGTGAAAGAAGTGAACAATGTCGGCGCATTTCTCGATTGGGGTTTGCCAAAAGATTTGCTGGTGCCCTTTGGCGAGCAACACAAACCTATGGAAGCTGGCCGCTCTTATGTGGTGTGTATTTATCAAGATGAATACACGGGCCGCATTACCGCCTCATCGCGTTTAAGCCGGCACCTTGAAGAGCGTGCAGATGGCTTGCGCGCAAAACAGGCGGTGGATTTAATCATTTGTGGCCGTAGCGATATGGGTTACAAAGCGGTGATTAATTACACCCATTTAGGTTTGATCTTCCGCGACGAAGCGTTCCGCACCTTACTGTACGGCGAAAAAGTAAAAGGTTATATCAAAAGCATTCGCCCCGACCGCAAAATTGATTTAAGTCTGCAAGCACAAGCGCGCGACAGCAAAGAAGATCTAGCCGAAAAAATTCTTGCCGATTTACAACGCCAAGGCGGCACTTCGTTTGTAACCGACAAAAGCGAACCTGAATTAATTTACAAAATATTTAATGTGAGCAAAGGCAATTACAAAAATGCCCTGAGCCTGCTCTATAAACAACGCAAAATCCTAATTGAAAAAGACAAAATCACACTCGTTGAACAAGGACAATAAAATGTCGGCTGCAGGAAAAACTATTCGCTGGGGCATTATTGGCGTGGGCGATGTGTGTGAACTAAAAAGCGGACCAGGTTTTTATAAAGCGGAAAATTCCCAACTGATTGCGGTGATGCGCCGCAACGGCGAAAAAGCGAAAGATTTTGCTGCACGACATAATGTAGATCTATGGTACAACAATGCCGAAGCACTGCTCGCCAATCCCGACATCAATGCCGTTTATATCGCCACACCACCTGCGCAACATAAAGATTACGCAATCGCCGCGTTAAATGCGGGCAAAAATGTGTATATCGAAAAACCCGTCACCCTTAACGCCGCAGAATGCGATGCAATTATCGCTGCGGAAAAAGCCAGCGGTAAAAAAGTCAGCGTTGCGCATTATCGCCGCTATGTGCCCTGCTTTATGAAACTAGCGGAACTCATTCGCAACGGTGCCATCGGCGAGCCATTAATGGTGCGGCTGGATATGCTGCAACCGGCTAAATCCACAATCATTACCGAAACCGAAGACAATTGGCGAGTAAACCCGGCACTATCCGGCGGCGGCCTATTTCACGACTTATCTCCGCACCAACTTGACCTGATGATTTATTGGTTTGGTACAGTTATTCAAGCAAGCGGCTTCGGCTACAACCAACGTCAGTTCAATACCGCCGATGACTGTGTACTGGGCTGGGCAAAATTTGATAGCGGCGTGGTATTGCAAGGCCGCTGGCATTACGCGGTTGCGCCAGAGCAAACCCGCGACCTGTGCGAAATTATTGGAACAGCAGGAAAGTTGACGATCAACTTTTTTGGCCAGCAAGTGATTTGTTTAACCAATGGTGATGACGAGCAAGAAATTATCATCCCCAACCCGCAACATATTCAGCAGCCAATGATTGAACAGGTAAATAATTATTTTCGCGGCGAGCGAAATAACCCTTGCAGCGTAACTGAAGCAAAAGCGGTGATGGAATTGATTGATTGTTTTAGCAAGCCTATTTAACCCGCTAGATTTAGTTGAACAAATAGGGGATAGCGGTCAATTAAATCGTCGTCACTCCCGTTTGCGGGAGTCCAGATTTAAACATTAAAACCTATGGATCCCCGCACGCGGGGATGACGCTCTGACACTACACGCCGCTGAACTAATTGGCATTAAATAAATGGGGAAACAATTGTTGTTTTTCTTCTGCCGTTAAACCTTCCACGCGTGTTTTATTCACTTCTGGAATTTCTTCCACATCCGCAAAATACTCCAGCGCTTTTTCCAAACTGGCTTCGCGAATAATGTGCAGAATGGGATAAGGGGCACGATTGGTGAGGTTTTCGGCATCATCCGGTTCGGCGTGGGCAAAACAATAGTGCGGGTGAAAGGTGGCGAGCTGATAAACGCCCACCCAGCGGTTGCGTTTAAGCAGTTGTTGGGTCCATTGTAAAAACTGGTTGTAGTCAAAAAAATCCTGCAGGTGATTGGGCACAATCACCAAGGTGGTTTCAATCTCGCTTGCGGGTTTTTCGTCGAGCAATTCCATTTCTTGTTGCAGGTCTTGTAGCAGCAATTCGTCGTCAGTGGCGTGGCTAACAAAAAAGCGCACGCGATTTTCGCGGGTGGGTTTGCCAGAAAACGGGCAGAGGTTTAACCCTATCACCACCTCGTTTAACCAGCGGGCGACATCGGCTACTATTTTTTCATCGAGGATTTTTGCATCAAGATCCTGCGCACTCATGCAATCAGACTCCGGCTTTTTTCTGTTGCAATAACAAACCTATGCCCTCGATAAAATCCAGCACCAGTTCATCGTCACAGGCTTTGTACTGTTCATGACCGGCTTTGCGAAATAGCGCCGCCAGATCAGACTTGGTCAGTTCAATCGTCACCAATTTCAGTGCATCGCGCAGATCCTGCTCATGCAAGACAAAAGCAATACGCAATTTTTTCAACACATCGTTATTGGAAATTTTGGCGTGTTTTTCGATCACCTCAACATCAGCATCGGCTTTTTTACCGCGCTGTTGCTCAATCAAATTATTCAGAAAAACAATCAGAATATAGTCCGGCATGGCGGCAAAACCGGGTTGATAATCCGTCTTGAGCAAATTGGCGACGTCTTTATCGCTCAGGTCGATATCCGCGCGGGCAAACAGGGTTTGAATTTGTGCTGTATCCAATTGCAAGGATTGCATCAGTTTGCGAAAAATATCGTTGGTTCTCATAGGGTGGCTCTTTGATGAAAGCAAATAATTGAGGCATTCTACCGCAAAGCCCGCGCCGCCTGAGAGTGAATCCATGCATCCGTTTACTGAAATCAATCCGTTTGCGCCTGAGTTAGTCGCCGCGCGCAAACGCGCCAAACAACTCTGCCAGCAATTAAATGCCCTGCGCGCCGATCAAACCAAAGCGCGCAAGCCGTTTTATCAGCAACTTTTTGCGCAAGTAACACGCGCCTATATTGAACCGAATTTCTTTTGCGATTACGGCAGCAATATTTATTTGGGCGTAGAATTTTATGCAAACCACAATTGTGTGATTCTGGATGCAGCCGAGGTGCGCATTGGCGACCGGGTGATGCTGGGGCCGAATGTACAAATTTATAGCGCCAGCCATCCACTCGATCCGGTTGAACGCGCCAGCGGCAAAGAGTGCTGCGCGGCAATTGCGATTGGCGATGACTGTTGGATTGGCGGCGGCGCGATCATTCTAGCGGGTGTCAGCATCGGCGCAGGCACAGTGATCGGCGCAGGCAGTGTGGTAACTAAAGATATCCCAGCCGGTGTAGTGGCGGCTGGCAACCCCTGCCGAATCATTAAAACCATTCACCAAACGGTTAATTGATCACCCGATATTCCCTGAAAATAAGCTGAATATGCGTATTTTACTTGCCGGATTGGCTCATTTTTTCTATGGTGTCCGGCTGTGCCTGCAATTTGGGCTTCATTTTTGCAGAAACAGACGATAAATCTGGTCAAAATAAGACCACCCCAAACCACAGAATGTGCCTGCTGGTGACCAAGTCACTGCTCCTCTAAACAGAATAAGGGCACATTTTTCACGACATGAGAGGAAGTATCACTATGCAACCTACCTTGTTCGAGCAAGCGCTCGATCTATTAGTATTTGGCATGGGCACAGTCTTTGTGTTCCTGGCGATTTTGGTAATTGCAATCAATCTGATGTCGCGCTTTGTCGGAACTTTTTTCCCTGAAGCTATAGTGCCCGAGGCCACTTTTGCTCCGGTAAAACCCAGCTCCGGGGAGCTGGATAAAACCACCCTCGCCGTGATACAGGCTGCTATCCGTCAACACCGCGACCGCCAAAATAGCAACAAGTAGCCGCCCGCCTAATTCTGGAGTTAATCAATGTCTAACAATAATCCACTCGGTGTTACCGATGTAGTTTTGCGCGATGCGCACCAATCTTTGTTTGCCACCCGCATGCGTCTCGATGACATGTTGCCCATAGCCTCCAAACTCGACAGCGTCGGCTTCTGGTCACTGGAATCCTGGGGCGGAGCTACCTTTGATGCCTGCATTCGCTATTTGGGCGAAGACCCCTGGGATCGCATTCGCGAGCTGAAAAAAGCTATGCCCAAAACCCCGCAGCAAATGCTATTGCGCGGCCAGAATCTGTTGGGCTATCGCCACTATGCCGATGACGTAGTAGAAGCCTTTGTTGAGCGCGCTGCAGTTAGTGGTGTGGATGTATTCCGTGTGTTTGATGCGATGAACGATATGCGCAATATCGAAATCGCCATGAAAGCGGTAAAACGTCAGGGCAAACACGCACAGGGCACACTCGCCTACACCATCAGCCCAATTCACACTCTGGATGGCTGGGTCGCACAAGCAAAACAAATTGAAGATATGGGCGCTGACTCTATCTGTATCAAGGATATGGCTGGCCTGCTGAAACCCTACGAGGGTTTTAAGCTGGTTAAGCGCTTGAAAGAAGAATGCGATATTCCAATTCATATGCAGTGCCACGCCACCACCGGCCTCGCCCACGCCACCATTTTGAAATGTGTAGAAGCTGGGATCGATAACGTGGATACCGCAATTTCCTCTATGTCCATGACCTATGGCCACAGCCCGACCGAAACCCTGGTCGCCACCTTGGAAGGCACCAACCGCGATACCGGTTTGAATTTGGTCTTGCTGGAAGAGATAGCCGCTTATTTCCGCGAAGTCCGCAAAAAGTACGCAAAATTTGAAGGCTCACTGACCGGTGTGGATGGGCGCATCCTGATCGCGCAAGTGCCCGGCGGCATGCTCACCAATATGGAAAGCCAACTGCGCGAGCAAGGTGCCCTGGATCGCTTTGATGAAGTATTAAAAGAAATTCCCCGCGTGCGTGAAGATTTGGGCTTCATCCCGCTGGTTACCCCCACCTCTCAAATCGTCGGCACCCAAGCGGTGCTCAATGTACTCAGTGGTGAGCGCTACAAAAATATTTCCAAAGAAACTGCAGGTGTATTGCGCGGCGAATACGGCGCAACTCCGGCACCGATGAATGCCGAACTGCAAGCCACCGTGCTGCAAGATGGCGAGCAGCCCATCACCTGCCGTCCAGCCGATAACATCGCACCCGAACTTGAGCAACTGCGTTCCGAATTAGAAAAAGAAGCCGCTCTGCGCAACATCACCCTGCGTATTCATGAGCAGGAATTGGATGATGTACTCACCTATGCCCTGTTTCCGCAAATCGGTTTGCGCTTTTTAGAAAACCGCAACAATCCCACCGCGTTTGAACCGGCGCCTACCGGCAAAGAAAGTGCAGTGGTAACCAGCGCTGCTGGCGAAGAAATTTATACCGTCGAAGTCGAAGGTAAAAAGTTCACCGTTACCGTATCCAACGGTGGCGATATTACCGGCATTAAACCACTGCAAGCCACCGGCACTAACGCTGCCAGCGTCAAGCCTGCATCCACTGCTGAAGCGCGCAACTTACCTGCGCCACTGGCAGGCAATATCATCAAAGTGTTTGTAAACGTTGGCGATGAAGTGAAAGAAGGCGATGTGATCATGCTGCTTGAAGCCATGAAAATGGAAACCCAAATCAGCGCGCCTTGCACCGGCACCATCAGCAGTATCGATGTAAAAACCGGCGATTCTGTTCCGGTTGGCAAACAATTGCTCTCTATCGTGCCAGCAGGAGAATAATTGATGGATACCCTGCTCAACCTTTGGTACTCCACCGGCATCTACCACATAGAGTCCGGCCAACTGATTATGCTCGGCATTTGTCTGGGCTTATTATTCCTCGCCATTCGCAAAGGTTTTGAACCCCTGTTGCTGGTGCCGATTGGTTTTGGTGGATTGCTCGCCAACCTGCCTTCGGCTGGCTTGGCATATTCGGCCATCGAGCAAGCGCTAATAAACGGCACCCCGGAAATTGGCGCGGCGCTGGCGCAATTGGCGGGTTTAAGCCCAACTGACCCGGACTCGCTGATTTATAAAACACTCTATGCCAGTGAGCCAGCGCTGTATCAAACCGCCGTGCACATGGCACAGGTGGCAGGCTATAACGATGGCATGCTCTACACCTTTTACAAAGTCTCCATCGCCAGTGGCGTGGCACCGCTGATTATTTTTATCGGCGTAGGCGCCATGACCGACTTTGGCCCGCTGCTCGCCAATCCCAAAACCCTATTGCTCGGCGCGGCGGCGCAATTTGGTATTTTTGCCACGGTGATGGGTGCAATTGGTTTAAGTTATTTCGGGATGGATTTCTCCATCGCCGATGCCGCTGCCATCGGGATTATCGGCGGCGCCGATGGCCCTACCGCGATTTACGTTGCCAGTAAATTAGCACCAGACTTACTCGGCGCCATCGCCGTTGCCGCTTACAGCTATATGGCATTGGTTCCCCTGATCCAACCGCCAATCATGCGTTTGCTCACCACCAAAGCAGAGCGCGGCATTGTGATGCAGCAATTGCGCACCGTAAGCAAGCGCGAAAAAATCGTCTTCCCGATTGTGATGCTGGCGCTGGTTGGCCTGATCCTGCCCGATGCCACACCGCTGCTGGGTGCATTTTGTTTGGGTAATTTGATGCGCGAATGCGGCGTGGTGGATCGTTTATCCGATACGGCACAAAACGCGCTGATCAATATCACCACCATCTTCCTGGGTTTATCGGTCGGCTCCAAACTCGCCGCCGACAAATTCCTCGACCCCAAAACCCTCGGCATTCTCGCCCTCGGTATTGTCGCCTTCGGTATAGGCACAGCAGCAGGTGTACTGATGGCCAAGCTGATGAATGTATTCAGCAAACACAAAGTGAATCCACTCATCGGCTCCGCTGGTGTATCCGCCGTACCTATGGCCGCACGTGTATCCAACAAACTCGGCCTGCAAGCCAATCCGCAAAACTATTTGCTGATGCATGCAATGGGGCCAAACGTTGCCGGTGTAATCGGCTCGGCGATTGCAGCCGGTGTGATGATTACCATTGTGAGTAACTTGCCTGCGGGTTAATCACTCAACTATTACAGGAGCTGCCTATGGATGCGAATATGGTCATAACAGCGCTCGGCGGCCTTGCCATGTTTTTGTTGGCAATGCGTTTGATGACCGAGGGTTTGACCCTATTCGCAGGCAGCCGCCTGAAGCTACTACTCAGTAATTGGACCTCAACACCCTGGCGCGGTGTCGGGGTCGGCATTCTAGTCACCGGACTAGTGCAATCCTCCAGCGCTGTCACAGTTGCCACCCTTGGTTTTGTCAACGCCGGGGTGCTCAACCTGCGCCAAGCCATCGGCGTAATCTTTGGCACCAATCTCGGTACCACCATCACCGCATGGCTCGTCAGCCTAATGGGTTTTGGTTTCAAAATCGATGCATTGGCCTTACCCATACTGACGCTCGGCATCATGCTGCGCCTAATGGCCAGTGATACACGCACCAAAGGCTTGGGCGATGCGCTAACCGGATTTGGATTGTTTTTTCTGGGGCTGGATCTACTCAAAGATGCCTTTGACGGGTTGGCCACCAACTTCAGCGCCAACTTGGGTGAAGGCAGCGGGCTGGGAAGCAGTTGGCTCAGCATGATTCTGATCGGCTTCGTCGCTACCTTGCTCACCCAATCCTCCAGCGCCGCCATCGCCATTATCCTCACTGCTTCTGCAGGGGGAGTCATAGGCTTTGAAGGCGCCGCTGCCGCAGTGATAGGCGCCAACCTGGGCACAACATCCACCGCGGCTTTTGCCAGTTTTAAAGCCACTCCAGCCGCAAAACGGCTCGCTCTGAGCCATATCCTCTTTAATCTGGTTGCGGCTATAGCCGCGCTCTGCCTCTTGCCATTGATGCTGGGTTTGGTAACGCTTTTAGGCAATTTACTCGAATTAGGCAGTAGCCCTACGGTGTTGCTCGCGCTGTTTCACAGCCTATTTAATCTGCTCGGCGTGATCATCATGCTGCCGTTGACAGGCCGCTTGGCTACATTATTAGAGCGGTTGTTTCACAGTGCCGAAGAAGATATGGGGCGAGCACATTATTTAGATAGCACCCTCAGCGGCACACCAGCGCTGGCAGTGGCCGCACTCAATCAGGAAATGGCGCGCTTGTCCGACATACTCAGCAGCCTGCTGCGCGATGCACTCAGCGGCGCCAGCCATACTCCCGAACTCACACGCCGCACCGAGGCCATCCATACACTGGGTAGCAGCATCAGTAGTTTTATCACCAGTATTCGCCCCGATGTGATGGAACCCAAGACCGCCAATCAACTCGCAGGGGCACTCTATGCAACGCGCTACTCGCAGGAATCCGCACGGCTGGCGCCGGGCTTGCGCCGCTTGGCCAAAGAACACGAAACACTGATCGACAAATCTATCCGCGCTGCCTTGGAACAACTGTTAAAACAAGCTGCTCACTGTCTGGATGCCGACCTATCAGCCAACAACCAGCAACTCAGTGAACTGGTTGAGGGGCTGCGGAATGCCCATCGGGATGCTCGGCGCCAACTGCTGGAGTCTGCCGTCAACGGCGTATTGTCAGCGAGCGATTTGGAAAGTTTATTGGAAGGGTTGGATTTCAGCCGCCGCGCGATAGAACTGCAAGTAAAAGCCAGACGCCTGTTACACGCGGGCGATGAAGCGGAAACCATCGCCACACAGTCAGGCCCATTGCCGCATTTAATTTCTGCACAAGAACTTGATGAGATCAACGCCGCAAACAGACAAGAGTAGACTCGTCATAGAATTCACCGCGACAAAGGAGTTATCGGATGAAAAAAAACACCACCATCGACTTGGCTGACTACCTTATCCCGACTAATGCCCAGCTGGATTTACAGCAACGGGCCACGCATGTAGACCCGCTCTACCAATCAAAAGACGACTACAAAACGCAGCTCAAAAGCAGCACCAAACAGCTGCAAAAACTGCAGGAATTACTCTACGCCCACAACCGCTATTCCCTGCTTATTATTTTTCAAGCGATGGATGCCGCAGGCAAAGACGGCGCGATTCGCCATGTGATGTCTGGCATCAACCCGCAAGGCTGTCAGGTGCACAGCTTCAAACATCCGAGTGCCACTGAACTGGAACACGATTTTCTCTGGCGCAGCTATTGTGCGCTGCCCGAGCGCGGCCGGATCGGCATATTCAACCGCTCCTATTACGAAGAAGTATTAATCGTGAAAGTGCGCCCGGAATTACTGAAGGCGCAAAACTTGCCCTGTGAACATATCAACTCAGAAAATTTTTGGCGCGAGCGTTATGAATCCATAGTGCAATCAGAAGCCCATTTAACGCGCAACGGCATGCGCATTATTAAATTCTTTTTGCACATATCCAAAGAAGAACAATGCCAACGCTTTATCGACCGCATCGACAACCCGGACAAACACTGGAAATTTTCCGATGCCGATATAGAACAGCGTCAGCACTGGGACACCTACATGAACGCCTACGCCGATTGCCTAAGTAACACCAGCACCGATGCAGCGCCCTGGTATTTAATTCCCGCTGATGACAAGAAAAACGCGCGCCTGATTATTTCAAGTGTGATCAACCAAACCCTGAGCGAATTGGATTTGTCTTACCCAGAAACCAGTGATAGTCGGCGTAAAGAATTGGAAGGTATTGGACTAAAGCTACGCCAGGGGAAACTTTAACCCTGACGTAATGCCACTGCCTATTAAAAAATTAACATTTCAAACGCACAAAAAAATACCTACAAACAAAAGTTTGTAGGTATTTTTTTATTAAGTGCACCTAATCTTTAAAATCTCAGCAAAAAGCTTTGACTTCTATACTTACAGTGAATCACGAGAAAAATTAATGATATTTTTACCAAACTTATTAATAGCGCTTTCCTGAAGCCGATTCAGAAGTAGCCGAAGCTCGATTAGGTCATTCCCTACATCCGCGACCTCATCTTCATCGCTAGAAACAGAACAAATGTTCTCCATTCGAGCATCCATTTCCGAAAGAGCCTCTAAAATAATTTTCAATTCCGATTCAGCCACCTCCAATTGAAAGTTACTCATACTACTTTTCCTTCTTTTTTGAAAACGCGGGAAGCGTTAAGAGTCATTACCTCTAGCAATCGCTTGTATTTTTCAACGGGCATATTTTGAGCAGGCGCTATACAAAAATGATGTGGTTTATCTTGCACCAACTTCAATCCCAGTGGAGGTCGTGTATTCGGGGGGAAACGCCACACCCAACCAGCCATAGGTGACTCGTTAATACCCAACCTATCAAAAACACTAACTCCTTTGCCATTAGCCTTTATTACCAGCACTCCATCTATTTCAACCGTATCAATATCTCTTGACCTGACATTAGAAAGCCTAGCGCTTTCTGAATTTCCCAATCTAAACAACTCTTCAGGCAGAATATAAAATTCCTTCGGAAACATTTCTTACTCCTTAAATAATTTACAACAATAGACTACTGGACTGCGCCACTGTAAGTTCATCTATCATCGCATTGAAAGCGCTATTTCACATTTAAATTGCCAATCGAAAAGTTTCGCGACACATCATCACCGTTTTATTAAGTAATTCACAAAACATAGCTCAATCCAAAATAATATGCGGTAAAAACCGCGATGAATCTTTGGTGATTAAGCTGGCGTCTTCACGGATACAAATTCCTGCAGCACTATCGCCCACCACCCAACTGCCGAGCATGGCGTAGGTGTCAGCGTTGCGATATTCATCGCGGAATTTTGGTAAAGCCTGAAACGCTTGGCGAATGTAGCGACCATCGTTATAGGGGCCTGCAGCGGAGAGTTTTTCACCGTTGGCGGTAATCAAATCCACATTGGCGCCTTCTCGGGAAAATAAGGGTTTACGCACCCAACCAGCTGCCAAAGGTTCGCTTGATGTTGTCTCAAAAAATGCAGGTAACAAATTCGGGTGATTGGGGTAGCGCTGCCAGAGCAGTGGCAAAATTCCTTTGTTGGATAACAACATTTTCCACGCGGGTTCGACCATTTGAGTATTGGCGGCGGTGATGGCTTTGGCAAAATCTTCCCGCACCATATGCTCCCAAGGATAGAGCTTGAATAAACCCTTGATCGCTTGATCGTCCAAATCCACAAACTGTTCGCTGCCCTGCGCATCCGTGATTACGCCGATATCTTCCAGCGCGATATAACGCACATCTACACCGGCTTGGGCGGCTATATCCATTAAATAATCGACAGTGCCTTTGTCTTCTATGCTTTCACGCACACTGGAAAAATAAAAGGGTTGCGGCAGATTGAGTTGCGCAAAGGCGGCTTCGATTTTGTCGTGCAGGGAATTAAATTGATCAGCATGTTCAGGCAACACGCCATTTTTAATTTGATCTTCCAGCCACACCCATTGGAAAAAACCGGTTTCAAATAATGAGGTGGGCGTGTCGTAATTTAATTCGAGTAACTTGGCGGGGCCGAGGCCGTTGTAGACCAGATCCATACGGCCATACAAATGCGGTTCACCTTTGTTCCAGGAATTCCAAATATAACTCCAGAATTCGCGCGGGATATTCAGCAGCGTAAGCATCTCTTCGCTGCGGGTGATATCGCCGACCATATCCATGGTCATTTGATGCAGTTCTTCGGTGGGCGCTTCCAAATCGTTTTCGATTTGATGCAAATTAAATTGATAGTAGGCAGTTTCATCCCAATAGGGTTCGCCGTCGAAGGTGTGAAAATGAAAGCCTACTTCTTCGGCGTAAGCGCGCCAATTAGCGCGCTCGGCAACACTGATACGTTTCATTCATTAACCACCAAAACTATTGCGCGCAGCCGCTTGCTGGCCAAAACCGCCGCGGCGAACTACTTGCCCCACTTGCGGTTTAACTTGCGATGGCTTGAGCGTGATAGGGCCAATGCCACCGGCGACGGGTTTGTTGGTGGCGGTGCGGAAAGTGCCGCGATCATCGCGGGATTTGTACAGCGGTTGGGTAGGCACTTTTGATGCGGCGCCAGCACCGGCTGCTGCGGGCTGTTGGAAATTACTGCCGCCGCGATTCATCATTTGCCCCATCATGTAGCCCATCATCATCGGCATAAATACGCTGCCGCCCGAGGTGGTCTGCTGTGGCGCGGTTTCACAATTACCTGCGCCAAAATCGACTTCGCATTCGGCTTTATCTAAATATTTTGGCGCGACTTGTGGGTGCAAGGCTTTTGCCGCGGCAAACTCAGCATTGCATTGCGCTGTGTCATTTAAACCAGCGGCGCTGCATTCACTCGGGTCGCTAAATACCAGCGCCTGTTGGCTTTCTTCACCGCAACCGGCAAGCAACAGGGTGGCGACAGGAACCATTAATACCAAAGCGGTTTTTTTACTGCGTTTCATTTTTTGTTTCCTGTAAAAAATTAATAACTCATGCACGCGGCGTTAATCAAACCAACGGCAATTGCAGCCGCTGCCGAAAAAGTACCGGTGGCGATTTCACCTTGATTAATGCGCTCGGGCAATTGTCTGATGGCGATGCGCAACACTACAAAAGTCAGCACTTGTACGATCAATGCCACCGCGCCCCAAACCGCGCAATCGAGCAGTGACAGTGAGTTAGTAATCGCACTGGAGAGCGGCAAAGCAAAACCAATCAGTGCGCCACCAAAGGCGAGTGCAGCGGCAGCATTGTTAGCTTTAATTAAAGCCAACTCATCTTGCGGCGTTACCCAAGTGTAAATACGTACAAAAATCAGCACTAATACCATCGCCACCGCAAAATAGGCGAGAAAAGGTGGAATGCCGTTTAAGGATGACAGCGTAGTTGCAAGCATGGAGATGTCCTTTAGTGAGTAAATTGAAGCGATGAAAGCTTAAAAACTGGAGCGGATTCTGACACAAAACCGGTAGCGGCTCTATCTTGTTAGATATGCATCAATAACACATAGATTTTTAACAATTTTTTAACAACCATTTCTGGCACACTCGCCAAGTGAAATTGTTGGCTGATATTAAAAGCTCAGGGGCTTGTATGAAATTATTTCTGTGTTGCGGCCTCGCGCTAGTGCTGGCTGCACAACTTACCGGCTGCAGCGACAAACCTACCAATCTCGCCTTGGGCACGCTGGAGCGCGACCGCATTGTGCTCAAAGCAACTGCCGCCGAGATCATCACCCAACTGCCGATTAGCGAAGGCAGCGAGGTGCATGCGGGGGATTTGCTGCTGCAGCTCGATGATCGCCGCCAACAAGCGTTAGTCGCCAAGGCCGATGCCAATCTCGCCAGTGCGCAGGCCAATCTCACTAAATTGCAAAACGGCGCACGGCCGGAAGATATTGCCGCCGCCCGCGCGCAGGTAAAAGGCGCGGAAGCGCAGTTAGTTGAAGCGCAAAAAACCTTTGCCCGTTCGGAAACGCTGGTGAGCAGAAAACTCGTCGGTGCCGCTGAGCTGGATAGTGCCCGCGCCAAACGCGATTCTGCGCAGGCCACTTTGGATAAATCTCACGACAATTTATTACTGCTCACCAACGGCACCCGCGAGGAGGATTTGCAGCAGGCCGAAGCGCAAGTGGCGCTCGCCCAAGCCGCACTGGAATTGGAACAGTACAATTTAGGCGAGCTGAGCATTCGCGCCACTGGCGCTGCGCGGCTGGATCACCTGCCTAAACACTTGGGTGAGCGCACCAGTATCGGCGAAGCGGTGGCGACACTGCTGGCCGACAAAGCGCCCTACGCGCGGATTTATGTACCGGAAACTCATCGCCTGAATCTCAGCGCCGGGCAGGAATTGGTTGTGCATGTGGATGGCCTCGACCAGCCACAAACCGGCAAACTGCGTTGGATCTCCCAAGACGCCGCCTTTACGCCCTACTTTGCACTTAACTCCAACGATCGCGCTCGCTTGGTGTATCTGGCGGAAGTGCAGCTACCCGACTCGGCAGCCAACTTGCCCAGCGGTTTACCCGTACAGGTTGAGCTGCCCCATGACTGATCCAGCGATGAGCAACACCGAGAATCAGTGGGCGATAGAAACCCGTGGTATGACCCGCCGCTTTGGCGATTTTGTCGCCGTCGACCAGCTGGATTTGTGCATCCCCTATAAAACCATTTACGGTTTTCTCGGCCCCAATGGCTGTGGCAAATCCACCAGCATGCGTTTGATTACCGGCCTGCTCACACCGAGCGCGGGCGACATTCGTGTCTTGGGCATGGAGATTCCGGCGCAGGCAGAATTACTGCGCCGTCGCCTCGGTTATATGACGCAAAAGTTTTCCCTCTACGACGATTTAACCGTGCAGGAAAACCTGCGTTTTATGGCGCAGATCTACAACCTTGAAAGCCGCAGCGTAAAACAACTGATCGACAGCCAACTCAGCCGCTATCAACTCAACGAGCGCAAAACCCGCCTTGCCGGTTCTCTCAGTGGCGGCCAGCGCCAGCGTTTGGCACTCGCGGCGGCGACTTTGCATCAACCGGAGTTATTGATTCTGGATGAACCCACCTCGGCGGTAGACCCGGAAAACCGGCGCGACTTTTGGGAAAAACTGTTCGACCTGTGCGATGGTGGCACCACGATTTTGGTTTCCACCCACTATATGGACGAAGCCGAGCGCTGCCACGGTTTGGCGATTATGGAGAGCGGCGTCAAACGTGCTGACGGCGCACCCGCACAGCTAATGCGGGAGCTGGGCGCCCGCGTGGTAGAAATCGACGGCGAGAATTTGCGTCAACTCAAACAACAATTAGGCGAGCTGCCAGAAGTAGTCTCCACCGCACAGCAGGGAACCCATTTGCGTGTGCTGATTAAAGAATCAATCGAAGACCCCGCGCACTGGCTGCGTGAGATGCACCCGCAACTGGTGCACGACCGTCAAATCCACGCCGTGCGCCCCAGCCTTGAGGACGTCTTTGTGCACTGCACCGGCAGCCACGCCAGCAGCGGCCAGGGAGCGCGGCAATGAATGCATTTTTAATGGAAGGAAAGCGGCAATGAATGCCTTTCGCCAGAGCTTGCAGCGCATCGGCGCGATTATCTTTAAAGAACTGCGCCAACTGACCCGTGACCGCCCTACCTTTGGCATGGTGGTGATGGTGCCGCTGATCCAGCTGTTGCTGTTTGGTTTTGCCATCAATACCAACGTGCGCGATTTACCCGTGGGGCTAGTGGACTTGAGCCATACCCAAACCGCGCGCGCCTTGGTGAGCGACCTTGGCGCCACCCAAGTGGTGCGTTTTAGCCACACCTATCAAACCCCGGCGTTGGCCGAAGAGGCGATACGGCGCGGCCATGTGCATGCAGTTTTGGTCATCCCCGAGGATTTTGGCCAGCGCCTGCAAGACCAGCGCCCCATCGCCCAATGGCTGATTGATGGCTCCGACACCATGGTCAGCAACGCCCTGCTCGCCCTGCAACAAATGCCCTTCGCCAGCGGTTTTGAAGCCCAGCCCAGCAGCCGCAAAAACACCTTTGAAGTGGCGCTGTTTTTTAACCCTGAGCGGCGCTCGGCAATCAATATTGTGCCGGGGCTGGTGGCGATTGTGCTCACCATGACTATGGTGATGTTCACCTCGGCAGCGCTGGTGCGCGAGCGAGAGCGTGGCAATTTGGAACTGCTCATTACCACGCCAGTGCGCTCCAACGAGATTATGATCGGCAAAATTGTGCCCTATGTATTTGTTGGGCTAATTCAAATGGCGATTATTCTCGGCCTCGGCCATGTGATTTTTGCTGTGCCGATTAATGGCCGCCTCGACCAGCTGGTGCTCGGCGTATTTGCTTTTATCAGCGCCAGCCTGACCCTCGGTTTGTTGGTATCCACTATCGCCAAAACCCAATTGCAGGCAATGCAGCTCACCGTGTTTTTACTGATTCCCTCTATCCTGCTCTCCGGTTTTATGTTCCCCTACGAGGGCATGCCCCCAGCGGCGCAGTGGATTGCCGAGGCACTGCCGGCAACGCACTTTATCCGCATGGTGCGCGCCATTGTGCTGCGCGGTGCAACACTGGAGGATTTACAGCCAGATTTGTGGTGGTTAATTGGGTTTACGGTGCTCGGTGTCATCGCGGCGGCAAGTCGGTTTAAAAAGCGGTTGGACTGACAGATCCTTAAGATCAGCACATCGTCTGAATTAATACGGCTTATAGCTAAACAGATCAGTTTTGACGTCAAATTCACCTTTTAGATATAACAATTCAAAGTAAAAATTAATTTTGTTATATCTATTACCTTGTGATTGCACATAAATCAACCTAGACTACACAGCATCAATTATGTGAACTGGTTCGCACTTATGCTCAAGCACGTTTCTGCGGTTTTAGCGCTGATAGTCTCCACCCAAGCTAGCGCGATTAACATCGATCTGGGTCCGGCCACTGGCTATAACATCTTTATTAAAGAGAGCTTCAGCCAGCCGGGCGCTGACTCCCAGGGCAAAATCGCCGTGGGTGGCAACGCCAATATCGGCCAATACGATGTAGGTGTGAACTATGAGCCGGGCACCAAGCGCGATGGTTTGCAGTTTTGGACCGAGCCGGGCAAATACTCCGATGTGTTGGTAGTGGGCGGCAACCTGACTACCGGACAATGGTCTTGGGGCAACGTTAAAGGTAACCTGATTTTGGGCGGCGAGTTAACCCCAGGCTCAAGCAAGAATTCCGTATTAGGCACCACCACCAAAGCCAAGCCGATTGACTTCAATACTGCGTTTGAACAGTTCAACCTTTTGTCCCAAGAGTTGGCTGGGCAAGCCAATACCGGGGGCTTGGAATTTAAATACAACAACTGGCTGTTGCTGGATGGCAGCGCCAATAACGATGTTTACTTCACCAGTATCACCGGCCAAATGCTCGCTAACGCGACCGATCTGACCGCACCGGGGCTAGATAAAAACGATACGCTGGTGATTAACGTCCGCGGCAAGAATATTAATTTCGACTCACTCAATTACGGCAAGCGTGAATCTTTTGCCGCACTGGATATGTCGGCCAGCCATATTTTGTATAACTTTTTTGAAGCAGAGAACATCACCTTCAGTGGCGGAATTAAAGGCAATATTCTGGCACCCAACGCCAACTTCACTTTTCTACAAGGCGATTTAAGTGGTCAGGTAATTGCCAAATCCTGGACCGGTGGCTGGGGCGCACAAGCGAATTTATGGGACGGCTTTTTTGTGCCGCCGGTCGATATTCCACCTCCCACAACACCGCCACAAGTCAGTGTGCCTGAGCCCTCCGCCGTACTTTTGCTCTTGGCAGGACTACTCGCGTTGGTGCTCATACGCCGCAAACGTGTATAAGCTGATTCCATAACAATCTCAAAGCCGCTACCACCACTGCTTGGTAGCGGCTTTTTTTATTATCAGTATTCGCTACACTGTGTCCCGTCTATCAACGTTTGCAGTCGCAAGCCACACCGAATAGGGATGCATATGAAAGTCGATAATATTCTACAAACCATTGGCAACACCCCCCACGTTCGCATCAACCATTTATTTCGCGATGACATCGAAGTCTGGATGAAAGTCGAGCGTTTCAACCCCGGCAGCAGCATCAAAGACCGTATCGCACTGGCGATGATTGAAGATGCCGAGGCCAAAGGCCTCATTAATAAAGACACTGTGATTATCGAACCCACCTCGGGCAACACCGGCATCGGCCTGGCGCTGGTGTGCGCGGTAAAAGGCTATCGCCTGATTCTCACCATGCCGGAATCCATGTCGGTCGAGCGCCGCAAAAACATGAAAGCACTGGGCGCAGAATTGGTACTCACGCCAAAAGAGCTCGGCATGGGCGGCTGTATAGCCAAGGCCAATGAGCTGCTCGCAGAAAACGCCAACAGCTGGATGCCACAACAATTTAACAATCCCGCCAATGTGGAAGCCCATCGCAACACCACGGCGCGGGAAATCCTCGCCGACTTTCCCGATGGTCTAGATTATATGATTACCGGTGTGGGCACCGGCGGCCACATTAGCGGCTGCAGTGAGATCTTGAAACAGGCCTACCCTCACTTTCAAACCTTTGCCGTAGAGCCGGAAAAATCGCCAGTAATCAGCGGCGGCGAAAAAGGTTTGCACCGTCTACAGGGGATCGGTGCCGGTTTTATTCCGCAGGTATTGGATAGAGAAACTCTCGACGGCACGATTCTGGTTAGCGAAGCGGACTCATTTGAAATGGCTCGTCAATGTGCGCTCAAAGAGGGGATTTTTGTGGGTATCTCCTCCGGTGCGACACTTGCAGCCGCTGCTCAAAAACAAGCTGAAATGCCCTCCGGCAGCCGCGTTATTATCTTTAGTTACGATACCGGCGAGCGGTATTTGTCGATTGAGGATTTGTTTTAACTAGGGCTAGCACTGTCAGGAGATAAAGCCCACGCAGGGGAAATACCCTTCCCCTGCGCAGCCCTCGTAATACGCACCGCTAAGTATTGCTGCAAAAACGTATTATTGGGCTATGTTTACTGTCTAGGTCACTTAAAAAATATCCCTATACAAATCAATAACACGTTCAGGTATCTACTTTTTGCCTCAATGGAATGATCGCTTTTATAAGGTGGTTAAATGCGGGTTTGCAAAAAAATACAACAACGTCTACCCACCCTGTTAGTGATACCACTAACATTACTATCACCCACCGTTTTTTCAGCCGATTATTTTGATCTGAGTCTGGATGAATTATTACAAGTTCGGATTACCGGCTCGACATTAAAAAATGAATCCTACAAAACCGTTCCCTCGCCAGTCACCGTATTTGAACGCAAAGAAATAGATAATTTGGGAGTTGATTACCTCTACGAATTAATCAACCTGGTGCCAGGCTATCAATTCAACCGCAATGCCGATAGCCCTTCGGGATATACCATGAGTTCAAGAGGGCGCCGCAACAGTTCCGAGGCGCGAGAAATTTTGCTGCTAGTGGATGGCCGCGTTTTTTCCGACCCGCGCACCGGTGGTGCAGACGGCTCGCTACCACTCTTTCCCGTAGACCAAATCGAACGGGTAGAAATTTTGCGCGGCCCAGGTTCCGCACTCTACGGCTCCAACGCATTAAATGGCGTTATTAATATCATCACCCGCAGCAAAGAAAACAGTGTGGCGCTGCAAGTTGGTTCAGAAAATAGAGTCATGGTTTCCGCAGCGGCGGCCACCACATTTGAATCGGGCGATGGAAATTTACTCGCGCGGTTTTATCAAGATTCTGGACAACACTATTTAGCAGAAGACGCGTCAACCGCAGCACAAGTCGCAACACAAGACCCACGCCAAACTTACGATATAGACGGTTCTTGGCGCTATCACAACACCCAATTGCGCGTAGCGTTTCACACTGCCGACTCGGAAGATTTTTATACGGGTGGCAACATCGACAATGACATTAATCAATACACTCAAACATTGCGTCAAATGAGTTTAACGCAACAATTTTCTGTTTATGACCAATTAAAATCGACCATATCCATTAGCTACTTAGATATTGCCCAAGAAATAACTTTTCCCATCGCCCCACCAGGAGCGTTTTACAGTATCAGCTCCCCAGCGAGTAATGATAGCTTCATCATAAGAGCAAAACTGGCAGGTTCTACCTATCGCATCAATACCGATCATGATCTATGGTTAAGCGAATTGGGCAGCATGCAATTTGGTTTGGACTGGCATAAAAATATTGAAACAGATGCGTATGTAAAAAATAATTTTGATCTTCTGCAATTATCCAATCAACAATTCCCGATTGCTTACTACGGAGACTTCACCCACACGACGCCGGTTGGTGCCAAACTATCGCAAGAAGCGTTAGGTATCTACACCCAATACCTGCGCAACATTCATAACACTAATTTAACCTTGGGGTTAAGGTTTGATGACTATGAAAATGTGGGCAGCCATATAAGCCCACGGCTTGGCATAGTTCACCAATTAAATGCAAACCAAACATTAAAATTACTTTATGGTGAGGCCTATAGAGCACCTTCACTCAGCGAGCAAGGATTAATTAACAATCCGGTTCTAGTGGGCAATGCCGAATTGAATTACGAGGTAGTTAAATCGATTGATGCCATTTGGTTGCTGAACGGCGACAATAGCAGTTTCTCAGTGGATTTTTTTCAGCACCGCTATAAAAACCCGATTGAAACTGTTTCACAAAACGGGCTTAGAACCTACCTCAATACTACCAGTGAAACCACCAACGGCGCCGAGCTGGAATTGAAATATGGCTTTTCGGAAAATTGGTTATTAAATGCAAACTTCACCCGAATTTTTTCCTTATTGAAAGGCCAATATCACGAAGCAAGCAACCTTGCATCGGTCACATTAAATTACAGCGCTCCGCACTGGAATATTAATTTCTCCGGTATATACCACGGCGAAAAACAATTTTTGACCCCCGCCGGAACCTACGCAGAAATTAGCCCTAATACTAATCTGAACATTAAATATCGCTACCTGATCAGCAAGGATTACGAAATCAATGTAACCGCAAAAAATGTCTTGGGTACGGCGTTTGATACACCAGCCCAAGGTTCTTCGTTATCATCTCCAGTACCCAATCGCGAAAGGGAGCTGGCGCTCGGCATTCAATGGCAGTATTAGCTCACCACACACTCAACAACATCTCACCCTGAATAAAAGCCCAAAAAAGACGCTTAAGCGCTGTTTTAGGGCGCCACAGAAATGTCATCGCATATATGCTAGAGTCCCACCATGTCCCCATTATTTTTAAGGAATTAACCATGAGCAATATCCATTTTATCGGCGGCGAAAAAGGTGGGGTGGGAAAATCCATGACCTCACGTTTGCTGGCACAGTATTTAATCGATGCCGGCAAGCCATTTATTGGATTAGACTCGGACCAATCCCACGGCACTTTTTCGCGCTTTTACAGCGAGTTTGCCCATCCGTTAATCATTGACGATTACGACAGCCTCGATCAATTGGTTATTCTTGCGCAAGAAAATCCCGAGAGCGATTTAATCATTGATTTAGCCGCACAAACCTCAACCCGCCTCGGAAAATGGATCGACGAAAGCGATGCCCTCGTGCTGTTTCAAGAGTTGGGTAGCCAAGTCTACTTATGGCATGTTATGGATGACGGTGCAGATTCGGTCAACTTGTTAAACGGTTTATTAAATCGCTACCCGCAGGATTTTATTACATTTGTGGTGGTGAATAATTTGGGGCGCGGCGAATGCTTTGAACATTTTGAGCAATCAACCACTTACCAAAAAGCCAAAGAGCGCGATGCGATTTTTATTACCTTGGCAAAACTGCAACCACAATTAGCCGCGCGTATCGACTTCGCCAATACCAGCTTTTGGGCCGCCGCCAACAATACCGACGTGATGAATATTATTGAGCGTTCACGTGTGCGTGTGTGGCTGAAAAATAATTATTTGCAGTTTGATAAGTTGGAACAAGAACCAGCATAAAAAAGGGCGCGATTGATCGCGCCCTTTTATTAAGTGGTATTCCAACAATAACTACTCTACCGCAACCACTACCACTGCTTTAGCTGGAATCTCCAGCGCCAGCTTGCCATTGATTGCTTTTGCACTAAATGGAGCAGGCTTAATAGTCTCGGGGGCAGAAAAGGTATTGTGTGCATCCATCGCTGATGCCGTTAATACTTGCCCGCTAACACCCGTAATTTGTACCCCGGCTAAATTAACATCCACCGTTTCCGCTTTGTGAGGGTTGGCATTTACCAGCGCCAGATAAATTTTTCCATCTTTGGCGCGTGCAGCGGTCGCACTGATCGCAGGAATTGATGCATCGCCCAGTGTGTATTGCGGAACATTGTTTAGTTCCAGCGGTAGCGATGTAGCATCTTGAAACGGTACATACATTTTAAATACGTGATAGGTCGGCGTCAGAACCATTTTGTCTTTTTCCGTCAAGATCATCGCCTGAAGTACGTTAACCATTTGCGCAATAATACTCATGTGCACGCGGTCGGCGTGTTTGTGGAAAATATTCAAATTTAAACCAGCAACAACTGCATCACGCAAACTGTTTTGTTGATAGAGGAAGCCGGGATCATCATCGCCCGTTACGTCGTACCATGTGCCCCATTCATCGACATAGAAGCCGACTTTTTTCTCGGGATCGTTTTTATCCATTACTTTTTTGTTGTTGATAATGAACTCATCCATTTTCAACGTATTGACCATAGTAGACATCCACTCAGCTTCAGGGAATTTCAGTGCAGCGCCTTTTACTGACCAATCACCGGTAGGCAAGGTGTAGTAGTGAAAGCTCACCGCATCCATTCGCAAACTCCAATTGGGTTTTACGTTGGCAGTGAGATGCTCCGCCCATTCGGTGTCTTCAGTATGGCCACCGCTGGCTATCAATACCGGTGTGTTATCTTTTGGTGTCTTGAGAAAGCTGGCGTACTGCTTGTAGAGATGGGTGTAAAACTCGGGGGTCATATTGCCACCGCAGCCCCAGGCTTCATTACCAATCGCAAAATAATGCACGCGGAACGGTTTATCGCGGCCATTTTTGCGGCGCAATTCTGCCAAGGTAGATTTGCTATCCGAGGTCATGTACTCCAACCACTCCGCCATCTCCTGCGGGGTACCTGTGCCCAAATTGCCGTTTACATAGGCCTCTGCGCCAAGCATTTCCACCAAGTCAAAAAATTCGTGGGTTCCTACTGCGTTATCTTCGATCACGCCGCCCCAGTTGGTGTTCACTCGCGCTGGGCGCTTACCACGCGGACCGATGCCTTCGCGCCAGTGATATTCATCGGCAAAACAGCCACCCGGCCAACGCACCAGCGGCACTTGCAATTCTTTCAGCGCGCCGACTACATCATTGCGCCAACCTTTGGTATTGGGGATCTTGGACTTGGGGCCAACCCAAATACCTTCGTAAATACCGCGCCCCAAATGCTCGGCAAATTGGCCATAGATATTTTTATTGATGACGGGACCAGGCTTGGTGGTATCAACACTGATCTGGGTGTCGGCCAAGGCCGTGAAACTAATGCTTAGGCCAAGGGCGGCAATAAGCGGCTTGATGACTCGCATGGATGTCTCCTATTTGTTGTTATGGAGTAGTGATTGATCGGTGAAAATCTAATACTAGCCCATGCTAGATCATATTGTCATACAAGTTAACCTTATTTAACTAGCGAGCTGACAACCTCTGTCAGCTCAGTGATTGAATTAATCAGGACACTGCTGCGATTTACGCAATACTGTGTTTAAATACAGTATCAACCACCAATCACCAACCTCTATGCGTAAAATTATCCACTGTGATGCAGATTGTTTTTTCGCTGCAGTTGAGATGCGCGACGATCCCAGCCTCGTCAATCGCCCGATTGCAGTGGGCGGCAGTAGCGATCGGCGCGGAGTTATATCAACGTGCAATTACGAGGCACGACGCTACGGCGTGCACTCGGCTATGCCCTCCAGCACAGCAAAACGTCTGTGCCCGGATCTACTGATATTGCCGCATCGCATGGAAGCCTATCGCGAAGCATCGGATAAGATGCGCGCTATTTTTTACGAATACACCGAACTGATCGAGCAGCTCTCATTGGATGAAGCTTTTTTAGATGTGAGCGATGCAAAAATTCATCGCGGTAGCGCAACATTCATTGCACAGGAAATCCGCCAACGCATTAAAGATGAAATCGGTATTACTGTGTCTGCCGGTATCGCACCCAATAAGTTCCTCGCTAAGATCGCTAGCGACTGGCATAAACCCAATGGGCAATTTGTTATTCCGCCCAATCAGGTTTCCGCATTTGTTGCGCAATTGCCCGTAAAAAAAATTTATGGCGTCGGCAAGGCGATGGCGAACAAACTGGCAGAAGCGAATATTTTCACCTGTAGTGATCTGCAAAAGTTTTCGATCTTTGACTTATCGCAGCGCTACGGCCAAATGGGTTCAAGGCTTTACAAGCTGAGCCGCGGCATTGATGAACGGGAACTCACAGTAGACCGACGCCGCAAATCCTTGAGCGTGGAAAACACCTTCTCGCAAGATCTACCCAGTCTGGAAAACTGCCTGCACGAGCTGCCGCCACTAAGCCAACAATTAGCAATACGCTTGCGCCGCGTAGATGATGACTACAAAGTAGTAAAACTTTTTGTAAAACTTAAATTTGCAGATTTCAGCATCACTACTATCGAGCGCAGCGCCAGTGCGGTGTCGTTAATAGAATTACAAAGTTTATGTGCAGAAGCTTACCAGCGAAAAAACTTGTCTGTGCGGTTGATCGGTGTAGGAGTGAGGTTTATTGATTTGCGGGAGAAGAATGGTTTTTTTCAATTGGAACTATTTAATAACAACAATACCTATGCCGCAGAAAAATCCTGCTACGAGCTGAATGATGTATTCAGAAAACCTAATAGTCTAGTCTTTAATAGTGGAATGGCCTGAGGGTGAGCCAGATACTCGTCAATTCCCATCAACTGCCAACACTGGCCTTCACTACCAAATACAATTGCATCAATTTCAGCCTGTTGGCCTTCGGCAACAAAGAAAAATGAATATCCGGTATTTAAATAATCGGGGACTTTTTTCTTAAACAACAAGCGTGATTCGACTAGCGAAATTCCGAATTCCTCCTGTAATTCACGGAGCACGCACGCCTCAGGCGATTCACTTCCCTCTCGTCCCCCACCGGGAAAATCCCACAAGTTAGGGAAAGGAATATATGGAAAGTCATCGCGTTTATAAACGAGCAATTGCCCGTTAAATAAATAGGCGAGCTTACAGCCGGTAAATGCATCACTCATTTCATTCGCCTCGCCTACTTATTTTGCTACGGATTCTTAGGTTTTATTAATTTTCATACAAAGTTTCGATTATTGTTGCGGTAATCCGCCCTTCTGCTTTCAGTTGACCGCTATTTACATTAGCGAGAAATATAACGTTTATATTATCTTCAGGAATACGCAACATATCTGACTGGAAGCCGTACATTCGGCCAGGGTGCCCGATGGTATGGCGCCCTCCAACATCCTCTATACCTACACCAAAACCATAGCCAACAAAAGGCACAAAACCATTGGTAAATTTATGTGGTGTGATGAGCTGCTGATAAGACTCGCTACTGATAATTTTTCCATTATGTAGCGCCTCGCTCCACAGCAACAAATCCTCAACCGTTGAATACAATGCTGCGGCACCTTTGTAGGTAAACATATTTGTATCAATTTCTTGATACGGTTTTTCATCCCTTATGCCATAACCTGTCGCGCCATGTTTATATTGAGCATTGTTGCCATAGAGCCCAGAGTTTTCCATTCCCAAGGGAGAAAATAGGTGTTTTTGCATGTATGACTCAAGCGGCATGCCAGCGATTTTTTCTACAATAAGGCCCAATACAAAATAACCATTATTACAATAATTCCATTTCTCGCCTGGATCAAAATAGGGTTTATTTTTTTGAATATAGGAAAGATGCGCATCGACAGGAACTTCTTGATCAACAGGAAAAGGAAAATCTTCGTCTTTTTCCTGCTCCCATATTCCGGATGTATGATCTAACAAACTTCTTATGGTAATTTTCTCGGCATTAGGCAAGGCCGGGAAATAACTATTTAATTTATCATCTAGCGACAACTTCCCCTGTTCAACTAACAGCAATATGGATACCGCCGTAAATTGTTTGGTAATAGAGGCCGCCCTAAAAACGGTTTGCGTATTATTGGGAGTATTGCTTTCTATATTGGCGAGACCAACACCACCTTTCGCGATTATTTTTCCATCCTTTGAAATCAAGTAGGCAAACCCAGGCATATTCTCGCTTGATAAAGTCCCCAGGTATTTCTCCACCTCCGCCGCATGGTATTGATTCTTTATTTTTTCACTCGCCACAGAGTTATTTTTATGAATAGTACAAGATGCGAGAAATACCACAAGGGATACCACTAGAGACACAATGACTGGCGAACACTTTCTTACTGTATTTATTTTCATAACCCGATCCTATGGTTGTAATTAGCCCGCATATTAAATCACCATCCACTAGTTAACATAATAAATACAACGTAAAACTACCGCTATACGACAATGTTGACTTGAAAAATATAAAAAATAAGGCGGCTTATCGCCGCCTTATATAATTATTGCTAACACCACCGGAAAACTATTTTCCATTCACATCCAATGTGCGGGCGGGCAACTTCACTTTTACGCTGGTTTGCGATTCGGCAGTAGATTTTGCGAGGATTACTTCATATTCACCTTTGGCGATTTTCCAGGTTTTGTCTTTGCTCTGATACATCGCCAACAAACGTGGATCAATATTAACGGTCACACTAGTCGATTCGCCCGGTTTTAAATCCACCTTATGAAAAGCACCCAAACGTTTAGGCGCTTCCCACTTCGCACTTTTTGGCGCTACGTAAACCTGTGCTACATCTTTACCTGCAACAGCGCCGGTATTTTTAACGCTGAAGCTCACACTTAGTTGGCCATTTTTTACTGCAGTTTTTAAATCACTGTAGGCGAAATCGGTGTACGACAAACCGAAGCCAAATGGAAAGAGCGGCTGATGATTTTTTAATTCGAACCATTTGTAACCGACTGCCGCACCTTCAAAATAATTTACATCAAAACGCTCATCCGGTTTTTTGGGGTCTCCGTCGACCAAAGTGCGAGGCAATTGATTTTCTGCAGCGGGAAAGGTAATCGGTAGATGACCTGATGGATTGACCTCGCCGGATAACACCCGCGCAATCGCTTCACCACCATTGGTGCCGGGGTACCATGCCTCCAATACGGCACCAACGTCATTTATCCACGGCATTAATACCGCACCGCCAGTTTGTAACACCACCACCGTTTTTGCATTAGCTTTCGCAATGCTGGCGATGAGCGCGTCCTGATTATCGGGCAGCGATAAATCAGGCACATCAACGGACTCTGCAGCCCACTGATGTGCAAACACAATTACCACATCACTGTCGGCCGCGAGTGTTGCAGCCGCTTGCAGATCAGTACCTTCATCAAAACTGATGCGCGCATTAGGGTAACGAGTTTCAAGTGCTTTCATGGGCGATGAAGGGTAATACACCATTGGGCCTGGAAATGCTTTCGGGCCAAGGTCTTTTATTGCGATACCGCCCAGAGGATAAACCTGTGATGAGCCGCCACCGGACAGCACACCAACATTCGCGTGTGAACCGATGATGGCAATTTTTTTTAGTTCTTTAGCCAGCGGCAATAATGTTGCGCCATTTACTTTTTCGTTACGCAACAACACCATGCCCTCTTCCGCATCTTTTTGCGAAATCAAACCGTGTTTTTTGAAATCAATATTATTGCTAGGTTGCGGTACAGGATTGTCCATGACCCCCTGTTCAAACAATGGCTGCAATACACGACCAGCCATATCATCCAGACGCGCCTGCGTCACCCAGCCATTGGTTACCGCTTCTTTGAGCGGCTCTTTAAAATAAGCGGCCTGATCAAATGGCAAGCCAGATTGTTGATCCAATCCATTATTTGCTGCGGGAATTGTGCTGTGGGTTGCGCCCCAATCCGACATCACCCATCCGTTGAAGCCCCAATCTTTTTTCAGCACTTCGTTGAGTAGATAATCGCTCTCACAAGCGTACACACCGTTAACACGATTGTATGCACACATTACCGAACCGGGATTGCCAATCTCATTGGCGATTTGCAGCGCAAGCAAATCGGACATGCGCCCTGCGGCCTCGTCGATCACCACATTGAGCTGCCCGCGCCCGGTTTCCTGATCGTTATAGGCAAAATGTTTTAAGGTCGAGACAATCTGATTGGACTGCACGCCTTTAATTTGCTCACCCACCATAACACCAGCCAATAAGGGATCTTCGCCAGCATATTCAAAGTTGCGCCCATTGCGGGGCTCACGTACAAGATTCACGCTGCCTGCGAGCAACACGTTAAAACCAGAGAGTCGCGCTTCTGCTCCAATCATGGCACCGCCCTCAAAACCAATCTGCGGATTCCAGGTGGCGGCAGTATTCATGCCCGATGGTAACGCAGTACGTTCACGGACATTAGGGCCGCCTTGGGAGGCAACACCAAGCCCTGCATCGGCCAGCCAAATATGCGGAATACCCAAGCGTGGTACACCATAGACAAAACCTGCTGACTGAGGATGAGATTCAACCGGACGGGTGAAGTTTTTCCACGGCGCATCAGTACCAAAATAGCTCACCACTAGCTGTAATTTTTCATCCAGCGTCATTTCTTTAAGCACTAATTGTGTGCGTTCAGCCGCGCTTAGCTCAGCTTTCATCCAAGGTTGAGCCTTTGCATTAATGGTCTGCGCATTACTAGCGGGAATACCGCATAAAGCGCAGGTGATCGCTATAGCGCTGAGTTTTTTGGAAAATGTCATGATGGAGCCTCTTGCTGTTATTTATCGGAGAGAGTGGATCTAATTGTTATCTGAATAGCCTAGTGGCGATTTTGCAGTGATGTCGAAAAAAGAGCATCAAGTGAAGGCGGGAATACTAACCAGATGGATTGAAGAGGACGGCAACTTAACGGATTTTTACCTTAGCTGAAACAAAAAACGGCCTTCAACAAAGACCGTTTTTACTATTGAAAACTCATTATTTATTTAATGCGTGTTTCGATGTTATACACACCAGAAATATCGCGATTAAACGCGGTGAAATCATCACTATAAAACGCGCGAAAATCATCCAATGTGCCATTGCTGATATTTTCTTCACGGTTGGCAGGAACCCAGTAATGCGGGACATTTTTACCCTCGGGGCCGGGAACGCCTTCCGTTGCATTGCGCCATGTCAGTAAAAAAGCGATGGTGCGCGCATCGGCATCGGCTTTTAAACCAGCGATCAGTTTGCGATACCACTGATTATCGTATTTACCTGCTTCGATATCTGGCGCGCGAATACCAATTTCGGAAATCACCGGAATTTTACCGCGCTCATCTGCCATACGCGCAACCAGCGCAGCATTGGCGACCACATTTTTAAACCAGTTTTCATTGTTTTCTACTTCGCCGTAAGTATCAAAACCCAACACATCCACATAGGCATCACCAGGATAGCGCTCCAAATAATTTGCCTCTGTTACCTCCCAAAAATTATTGGGCGAATAGGCGTATAAAAAATTGTGCACCCCTTTGGTATCGCGCAAATATTCAACTGTGTATTGGTACAACTGCTTGTACTCTTCTGGAGTGGATTGTTTATCGCCCCACCAAAACCAGCTGCCGGTATTTTCATGAAGAATACGGAAAATAACGGGGATTAAGGTGCCATTATCATCTTTAAGATTATTCGCCCAGTCTGCGAGTTGATCCAGGTAAGCTTTGTAAACCACATTAGCTTCACCACCGGGCAAGGCCGCCACTACGGCAGGTGTGGTATCCCACGAAGTGCCAACCGGCCATACACCTTTTTGTTTATCTGTAAGGGGATTATCAAAATGCGAGCTCACAGTGATGATGCCACCGCGCGCATAGGCTTTTTTAATTTGTTCGACTACATCGCCCTCTAATTTGGGGGCAACAATAGATAAAGTGTCCCAGCCATATACCGCGGCAAAATCACCTACCGCATTAAAGGTATCAGATTGTGTACCATCGGTGCTGGTAATGGTTAATCCCTGTGTCGTTTCATGCTGATGGCCAAACATAATCGACTCTTTGCGCTCTTGCTGCATAAACGCGAAAAGTGAACGGGTTTCAGCGGTGGCCTTTTTATCGACAATATTGATATCGACAACAGCCGTATTGCGTTCGACGCTGGCTTGACTGGCAACCGGCTCAACTGCCGCGAAAGATGACGTTGATGCACTCTCATTGGATTTATTGCAACCAATCATTGCCGCTGTTATTGCAACGATAATCACGGCCAAAAGTGAACTGCGCGCAAACACCGGCATTGATGCCGGGATGTAATTGATGCTCATAGTGATCCTCGGGAAGACGTTTAATTATTTTGGTATCGCACCCGAATTCCCAAATCGAAGGAGAGACGCAGCTCATCAGCCGTTATTTCGCGGGGGAAAAAGCAACCGGAAATATGGGCCTGACAAAAACTCGCGCCTTCCAACTGGGCAGTGCGGAAATCAATACCACGCAAATCGGCACCGCGAAAATAGGCATCACGCAAATCCAAACCACTTGCATCCAACTCACGCAAATCCAAACCACGAAAATCGCCACCACGCAAAATATCCACTTTTACCTCACCGCGGGCTTTACGCTGATTGAATTCAACCACGCGCTCAGCACGCAATAAATCGTAATAAGGATTGTGATGCACAATAGGTTTAGTCATGGCTGGCTCCATTTGGCTGGCTAGGTAATTTCAACCATATTCCCTAAGGGATATGTGTTTTGACTATAGCCCAGCAGTGGAGTTTTGCTTAACCGATTTCAGTGCCGGCGACATTATACTGTAAACGGTTACATTCGAGTTTAAGAAGTGTAATTAGCGCGTTAAAAGCTTTACTTGCCCGGTTGGTATTTTGAGTTGCGCAGGTTACACTTGCGTACAAGCTGCAACATAGTAGCGCGCCCAATTACCTGGTTATTGTTGTTTATCAATCTAGCCTTTGGGCAGGCAATCCTCGGTCAAACTTATCCCTTCCGGCATATAGCGCCTGTTGGAATAACAATCTTCAGCCAGTCTCCCTTTAACAAGGTTTAGCTACTCGCATTGCGAACTATGCTAAAGACATGCGTTGAGCGTAAAAAATTATCTTGCCATCGCACAGCCTCACGCGGATCTGCTGTCGCTTCGGCATTATTGAGGAATTGTGAGAATGAGCTTTATCCACGACGACTTTTTGCTCGACACTGAGCAGGCGAAAATACTCTTTCATGAGTACGCCAAACACATGCCCATCATTGATTACCACTGCCACCTTCCCCCTGAACAAGTAGGTCAGAATAAGCAATTCAAAAACCTTACTGAGGTTTGGCTAGCCGGCGATCATTACAAATGGCGCGCGATGCGCTCCAACGGCGTAAATGAACGTTTCTGTACGGGTGATGCGAGCGATTGGGAAAAGTTCGAGCAGTGGTGTGCCACTGTGCCCAACACCTTGCGCAACCCGCTCTACCACTGGACTCATCTGGAACTGCGCAAACCATTTGGTATCACCGACCGCCTGCTCGACAGCAGCAACGCCAAGCGCACGTGGGATGAATGTAACGAGCTGCTTGCAACGCCCGAATTCAGCGCGCGCGGTTTGATGACCCAGGCCAACGTGAAAATGGTGTGTACCACCGATGATCCAATTCACGATCTCGCCCACCACAAAACCGTTGCGGCAGATAAATCCTTTAAATCGGCGATGCTGCCCACCTGGCGCCCCGACCGCGCCATGATGGTGGAAAACACCGAAGCCTATAACAAATACATGGATCGCTTGGCGGTTGCAGCCGATGTCAACATCAATACTTTTGATGATTTGATGAAAGCGCTGAATGTTCGCCACGATTATTTCCACGCAAATGGTTGCCGCTTGTCGGACCATGGTTTGGAAACTGTGTATGCAGCCGATTACACACAAGAAGAAATTAACGCGATTTTCTTGAAAATTCGCAGCTATAAAGATCTGGATGCGGTGGAAATTGAAAAATTCCAATCGGCGATGATGGTTGAGTTCGCCCTGCAAGATCACGCCAAAGGCTGGGTGCAGCAATTCCATATAGGGGCGATTCGCAACAACAACCCACGCCTGTTCCGCACCTTAGGCCCAGATACCGGTTTTGATTCAATTGGCGATCACAACTATGCCAAACCATTGGCCAAGTTTTTAGGTCGCTTGGACGATCAAAACAAACTCGCCAAAACCATTATTTACAATTTGAACCCGCGCGATAACGAAATGATCGGCACCATGATCGGTAACTTCCAGGACGGTTCAGCCGCAGGCAAAATTCAATTTGGCAGCGGCTGGTGGTTCCTCGATCAAATGGAAGGCATGACTCGCCAGATTGAAGCACTGAGCCAGTTGGGCTTGCTGAGCCGCTTTGTGGGCATGCTCACTGACAGCCGCAGCTTCCTCAGCTATTCACGCCATGAATATTTCCGCCGCATTCTGTGCGGAATTTTAGGGCGCGATATGGCCAAAGGTTTAGTGCCTAACGATCCTAAAATGGTCGGCAAGATGATTCAGGATATTAGCTTCAACAACGCTAAAAACTATTTTCCGTTTGTAGTTCCTGAATAACAGTCCGAGTAAGTTAAAATAAGCCCGGTTCGCCGGGCTTTTTTATACCCCCCCCTTGTTTCGCGCCTCTTTTTGGACATCCACTTTGCTACAAAACGCACTCAATACTTTTCTCTTCGCTTTTAATATCACAGCTCCTATTTTTGTGATGCTCTTTCTCGGCATCTGGCTGAGAAAGCGCAATATGATTAACGACGACTTCATCAAAACCGCATCACAATTGGTGTACAACATTGGCTTGCCGGTGATGTTATTTATCACCAGCGCCACCACTGATCTATCGCATATTAGCGATTGGAATTTATTGATTGCCTTCTGCTTAATGACTGGATTAGTTTTTATTGGCAGTTTGATGACGGCGCATTGGCACTGCAAAAACCCGCGCGATGAAGGCGTATTGGTGCAAGGTGCCTTTCGCGGCAATTTGGTTATTCTGGGGCTGGCATTTTGTGCCAACGCTTACGGCGAAAAAGGTTTGGCGCTGGCCTCCCTACCCGTTGCTATGACGGTAGTGTTGTACAACGTATTATCGGTTTACGTGTTGAATCGCAGTTTGCACCATGCCAATAACTCACTTGTGCCGACACTGCTGGGCATTGTGAAAAACCCTTTAATTCTCGCTATATTTTCTGGCTTCGCAGTAAATGGAATTGGCCTGCAACTGCCCAATGTGATTATGGATAGCGGAAAATATTTGAGCCAGATGGTGCTGCCGCTGGCGCTGATTTGTATCGGTGGCTCGCTGAGTTTATCCCGACTGGCACGCATAGACGCTACGACCTTAAGCGCATGCCTATGGAAATTAATTCTTTCGCCGATTATCGCCTGTGCTATCGCGATTAGCTTGGGGCTCAATGGCGATGCCTTGGCCGTGTTATTTTTATTGGCTGCATCGCCCACAGCAACCATCAGTTTTGTGATGGTGCAAGCCATGAAAGGCAATAGTGAATTGGCGGCCAATATAGTGGCTCAAACCACCCTTTGGTCGCTTATCACCGTGACCTTGGGTTTATGGGTGCTGCAAATACTGAAGGTGGTTTAACCAAACCAAACTTCTGGCAAACCGGTAGCAGTGGTTTTAAAAATAAACAGATTGCCCGCGTCTGGTTGCTGGGCAAGCGCGTCATGGCTCAACCCCACACGCGCGCTAGTGACCGCCAATAAATTAAAATCATTGCCGCCAAATGCCACGCAGGTTGGTTGCGATACCGGCATATCCCACACCAAATCTTTAGTGCCGTCGGGCGCATAGCGCACTACTCGGCTACCGCCCCACTGGGCATTCCACACATAGCCTTGCGCATCGACACATGCACCATCGGGCTCCACACCAATTTCTGTGTGCGCAAAAATTTCCGGATTGGATAACTCGCCCGTGTGCGCGTCAAAATCATAAACGCGAATGCTGTGGGTTGGCGAATCAGCGTGATACAACTTGCGCGAATCTGGGCTCCAGCAGAGTGAATTGGAAATCATCAAGCCACTAAAATGTTGGCTCAACGTAAGATTGTGGTCCAAACAATAGAGCGCAGCGCTTTGCTCCGGTGAGTTTTTTTGCTCGACAACTGTGCCCATCCAAAAGCGTCCCTGACGATCACAGCGGCCATCGTTGGCGCGATTGCCAATTACATCGACTTCCGGTTTTGCAATCCACTCAACTGCGCCGGTTGTGATATCAAACCAGGCAAAACCTGATTCAAACGCCGCGAGAATACGCGCATCATTTTTTGCAAACGTAAAACAACCAAGACGCCCGGGTAAATCCCGATGGGTTAAATGTTTATCGCTGATGCGGTAGCGATACAGTTTTGCAGCAAGAATATCGGTCCACCAAAAACAACCGTCCTGATGATTCCACTGCACGCCTTCGCCGAGCAAATTGGCGCAGGGAACTGTATCGATAAGAGTCAGTGCAGTCATAGTATTCACTTTTTGTTGTTGAATTAAATAAAGCAGATTATAACAGTTAAAAAAAATGCCTCGAACAGAGGCATTTTTTTGATCAGTGACAGCGACTACGCAACTTACCACCAAGTAGCATAGATGGCGACTAGGATCAGGATTACACCAACCGATGCAATATTAAACCCTGAGGTAGTTTTAAAGCTCACATCATCCAAATGAATGGCATTGGCTTGCTCTTTGGCACCGCCCAGTAAAGTTACTACCGCAGCTAAGACACAGCACAGTATAAACACCACGCCCACGCGATCCATAAAGGGGAACTCAGGCAAAAACTTGTAGAACATTGCCGAAAACAAAACTGATGCAATTGCAGCAGCCAAAGCGGAGTTGGCCGAGGCTTTTTTCCAGAAGAAACCAAACAGGAAAATCACCACAATGCCTGGGGTAAAGAAGCCAGTGAATTCCTGAATAAATTGGAAGGCTTGCTGTGACTGACCGACCAGAGGTTTGGCCAACAATATTGCAATCACCATGGCAATTAAGGCAGTTGAGCGACCAACAAATACCAACTTATGTTCTGTGGCATTAGGGTTGATCAATTTTTTGTAGATATCCATAGTGAAAATGGTGGAGATACTATTGCTCATAGAACTGAGTGAGGATGCAATCGCAGCCACCAGTGCGGCAAATGCAATGCCGAGCAAACCATGCGGCAATAGTTTCATCATTTCTGGATAGGCTTGATCTGGCTTGCTTAAATCCGGCGCCAGTACCACCGCGCAAATACCTGGCAGCACTACAATGATAGGAACAAATAATTTTACGTAAGCCGCAAACGCCATGCCTTTTTGCGCTTCTTGCAAACTTTTTGCTGCGAGCGCGCGCTGAATAATATATTGGTTAAAACCCCAGTAGCTGATATTCATAATCCACAAACCACCAATCAAGACGGATATACCCGGCAGACTAATGTAGTTGGGATTATCTTGCGCCAAAATCATATCGAATTTTTCTGGTGCTTTCTCCACAAGCGTTGCAAAACCAGAGATCACACCGGTATCGCCAGAGATTTGGTTGAGCGCGAGATAACTCACAAACAGACCGCCCAAGACCAGTAAAACAACTTGAATAATATCAGTCATAGCTACCGCTTTCAGGCCGCCATAAACCGAGTAAGCCATAGAGAACATTACTAAAAAAATCATGCCGTACAACATGTCGATACCCAAAAATTGGGAGATCGCCAACGAACCTAAATACAAGACCGAGGTGAGATTTACGAAGGTGTAAAGGGCGAGCCAGAAAATCGCCATGATGGTGCGCACGCGCCCGTCATAACGATTCTCTAAAAATTGCGGCATGGTGTAGATGCCTTTGGCGAGAAAAATTGGCAGGAAATATTTGGCGATCACGATCAAGGTGATGGCTGCCATTAATTCGTAAGCGGCGATGCCCATACCAATCACATAACCGGAGCCAGACATACCGATAATTTGTTCGGCGGAAATATTGGCGGCAATTAAAGACGCGCCTATCGCCCACCAAGGCAGGGATTTACTCGCGAGAAAATAATCGTTGGCATTTTTTTCGTGGCCTTTTTCGTCGCGCGACACCCAGTAAGCAACAAATAGCAAAATCAGGGTGTATGCAACCAATACCCCCATATCGAGTCCGTTTAAAATCATGATTGACCTCTATGTAGTAGTGCGTATCGTGAGCGCACTTTGTTATTAAAAAATTTTGTTTTTATGAGTGGGAACAGCGCCTCTAACAATTTCGCCCGCTATTTAAACAAGAAGCATTCATCAGGCTGACTAATGAATGCTTCCGGGTTAAGACTTGTCGCAATGCGCGTGCAATTACTCGCAATACTTCAATAGTGCAAATTAAATTCTCCCACCATCGACAATAAATTCTTGCGAGGTGATCATGGCTGAATCATCTGCGGCCAAAAATAACGCCAGATTGGCCACATCGTGTGCGCCCAAACGTTTTTTAAGGCACACACGCTTCATCAATTCTTTTTCTTCATCCTCACTCAACCACTTTTCCAGTTGTTTGGGTGTTGCCACCCAACCGGGAAGAATAGAATTTACGCGAATATTATCCGGGCCATAATCCGTCGCCAATGCTTTGGAAATACCCAAAATACCGGCTTTGGCAGTGATATAACCGGCCAGTCGCGGTGGACCAAATTGCACATTGATCGAGCTGATATTAATGATCGATCCACCACCTTGCGCGGCCATCATCGGCTGCACGGCTTGTGCAGCAAAAAATACCGGATGCAAGTTAACCGCCAAACCGCGGTGCCAGTCCGCCTCGGTAACGCTTTGGGTATCAAAGCGCTGGTCGTTAGCGGCATTATTAATCAACACCTGAATATCGCCCTGAGCTTGTTGCGCTTCCACAATACTGCGCTGCAATGCACTTATATCGCTCACATCACACACTTTGAACCAAGGCCGGACATAACCTTTTGCCATCAACTCTTCGCATAACGCCTGGGCGCTCGGCTCATCTATATCGACAAAGGCTACCTTGGCTCCCTGTGCGGCAAAGGCCTCCACCAAGGCAGCACCTATACCAGTAGCGCCGCCAGTGATAAACACACTGCGATCCTGCAAGCTCGGGTAGCGGGTATACCCGGAATGGGCTGAGTAGCTATACATGTTGAGTTCTCTCTGGGTTTATACGCCATTCGTTATACACATAGGCACCTTTAAGCATAGGCAGCAGTTTGAGACCTGCACTTGCTATTTAGGTTTAACCAGAGACACATTGATCAACTGCATTACTTCTTGCAGCAATGTTTTTACTGCTTTACTCGCTTCCTCTTGATCGCCCGCACAGATCGCATCATAAATTCGCTTGTGATCGTCATAATCTGCAGTGAGCACGCCTTTTAGCTGATTGGTGCTGGCGATACTGACGCGCAGCGCCACTTGAATAAACTCGCGCAGCTGGAAGAAGAACCGGTTGTTGCTCGCCGCCAAAATCGCACAGTGAAACTCTATGTCAGCCGAGAGAGGATCATCCAACCCTTCATCGGCGCGTTTCATCCGCGCCAAGGCGTCGCCAATCAGCTTGATTTTGGCTTTATCTTGCTTGTTTTCTGCCGCCAGTACCGCTGCTTCCGGCTCTATCGCCATACGCAATTGGGTGAATTCACGCAGCAGCTCCAACGACGGGCGCGCATTGAGTGTCCAACTGAGCACATCGGCGTCAAACATATTCCAATGGGTACTGGGCATAACCCGAATACCCTGCCGCGGGCGTGAGGCAATCAGCCCTTTTGCCGTTAGCATTTTTACCGCTTCGCGGGTCACGCTGCGGCTGATATTAAATTGTTGTGATAACTCCGCCTCAGTAGGGAAAGATTTATCAATCGCATATTGACCCTGAACAATTGCCGCACCCAATTGATGGGTTAACTGGTGAGTAAGGTTACGCCCTGTATCCAGCATAGTTATTTAGCCTATTTATATTATATATTTACAGGGTATCCGACAAGACTTAATTTGCCGTTGCTGTCATCTGCTCAAGCCGTGGGAGGATAACGGATACCACTGGTGTTTGACCTGAAAACGAAAAAACCCGCGCCTGCTAACAGGCGCGGGTTATTTAACAAGAGGATGTCGCTTTAGTCACGCAAAAAATACGCAACCGGGGAAATCACCGGCTTATTCCTTGTTATTAACGTTTTCAGCGATCTCTTCAAGATTCGAGTGGCGCACATCTTCACCGTTGACCAGATAAATCACGTATTGCGCCAGATTGCGTGCATGGTCGCCGATGCGCTCTAAAGCGCGCAACGACCACATGATATTCAGTACCCGCGTAATACTGCGCGGATCTTCAATCATAAAGGTCACCAACTCGCGCATCGCCGTGCTGTATTCCATATCGACTTGTCTATCGGTTTGCACAACAGTCAGCGCCAGATCCATATCGAGACGTGCAAATGCATCGAGCGCATCCTGTAACATGCGCGCCACATTGCCGCCGATATGGCGCACTTCAATGTAACCGCGCGGCGCCAAACCATCTTTATGCATCGCAATCGCTTGACGGGCAATTTTTGTTGCCTCATCGCCAATACGCTCCAAATCGGTAATCGCTTTGGTGACGGCAATCACCAAACGTAAATCGCTGGCGGCTGGCTGACGACGGGCAAGAATGCGAATGCACTCTTCATCGATTGCCATTTCCATCGAATTCACTTTTAAATCTGCGCGGACCACTTGCTCGGCGCGTTCCACATCCGCATCGATCAACGCCTGAATTGCATCGTTAACTTGACGCTGCGCCATGCCGCCCATTTCCGACAAATGGGTGCGAATTGCTTCAAGCTCAATATTGTATTGCTGCGAAATGTGATGTGTGTGACTCGTAATGTCCATAACCATGATGCGCCTCCGCATTAACCGTAACGGCCGGTGATGTAATCTTCAGTTTGTTTTTTGCTGGGGTTTGTAAAGAGCGTGTCCGTTAAACCGTGCTCGATCAAATCGCCCATATACATAAACGCGGTGTAATCTGAAACGCGGGCGGCCTGTTGCATGCTGTGCGTTACGATCACGATGGTGTACTGGTGTTTCAATTCGTTGATGAGTTCTTCAATTTTCAACGTGGAAATTGGATCCAGCGCCGATGCCGGTTCATCCAATAAAATCACTTCCGGTTCAATCGCAATTGCTCGTGCGATTACTAAACGCTGTTGTTGACCGCCGGATAAACCAAATGCGTTTTCGTGCAAACGGTCTTTTACTTCATCCCACAGCGCGGCGCCTTTCAATGATTTTTCTACTACTTCATCTAATACACGTTTAGATTTCACGCCCTGTAAGCGTAGACCATAAGCCACGTTTTCATAAATGGATTTTGGAAACGGATTGGGTTTTTGGAACACCATTCCTACCTGGCGACGCAATTCCGCCACATCGACACTTTTATCGTAGATGTTTTGACCATCGAGTAAAATTTTTCCTTCTACACGGCAGGAGTCAACCAAATCATTCATGCGATTGAAGCAGCGCAACAGCGTAGATTTACCGCAGCCAGACGGGCCAATAAAGGCGGTGACTTTTTTCTCCGGTATTTTTAAGCTCACGCTATTTAATGCGCGCTTTTGATCGTAGTACAAGTTGAGATTGTCTACTTCAAGCTTGATCGGTTCCACCAATGCTATCGGACTCATATGTTGTGCCTGTCTTTAAAAAACCAAAAGAGAATTCGCTGAATTGTTTCAATTTAATGACAAATTTATTGCAGCGGTTTAATCCGATGCGCCACGATATTTTTCGCGCAAATTATTGCGGATTTTGATCGCGGCAATATTTAATACGATGATCAACAGCACCAATGTCAATGAGGTTGCATAAACCAATGGACGCGCCGCCTCTACGTTAGGGCTTTGAAAGCCGACATCGTAAATATGAAAACCCAAATGCATAATTTTTTGATCCAAATGCAAGTAGGGGTAATTGCCATCGACCGGTAATGCCGGCGCTAGCTTCACTACCCCCACCAACATCAGGGGCGCCACTTCACCCGCTGCACGGGCAATTGCCAAAATCAAACCAGTCATCATCGCCGGAGTGGCCAGCGGCACTACCACTTTCCATAAAGTTTCCGCTTTGGTTGCACCCAGTGCGAGACTGCCTTGGCGAATGGTGCTGGGAATACGCGACAGACCTTCTTCAGTGGAGACAATCACAATCGGCAAGGTCAACAGTGCCAAGGTCAGCGATGCCCAAAACAAACCGGGCGTACCAAACGTTGGCGATGGCAATGATTCGGGATAAAACAACTGATCGATATTGCCGCCGAGGATGTAAACAAAAAAGCCCAGACCAAATACGCCGTACACAATTGAAGGCACACCAGCGAGGTTGTAAACCGAGATGCGAATAATCTTTAGCACTGTGCCCTGTTTGGCGTATTCACGCAGATAAATCGCCGCCAGTACACCCAGTGGCGTCACCATGATCGACATCACAATCACCATGGTGACTGTGCCGAAAATGGCCGGAAAAATCCCGCCTTCGGTATTGGCTTCGCGGGGTTCGTCGGTCAGAAACTCCCAGAAGCGGTCGCCGTATTGCACCAGCTTGCCCAGCACACTCATTTCATTGGGGCGAGTGATGCGCACAATGTGGTTAAACCCAATCACCGCTTCTTTGCCTTCGCCAGTGCGCACTTGCAATTTGTCGCGCGTGGCTTGCGCAAGAATATCGTCGCGGCGCGTTTTAATGATGGCGTACTCCGCTTCCAGTGCCGCGCGTCGCTCTGCCATATCAGCATCGGCCAAAGCCATCGCCTCGCCTTTAAGGCCATCCAATTCCAAACGGCGACGCTCAAGGCGCAAATCATCCATACGTTTGTTAATACGACCTATATCAATCTTTTCGATGCGGCTTACTTGCTGATGCAAATCCAGCGCGCGGCTCAACCGGCTTTCCAACTCCTGCCAAAAGCCCGTATCACCCAATTTGGAAACGACTGCACCGCCCTCTTGAATCGCAACGGGAAAACCGTAAAAGTTGCCCCACTCGCGGCGCTCAATTGAAATTGCATCGGCGGGATACTGCCACTCATCCATGCCCATATCCAAAAACCAGACGAAATCGCGACCACTAATGTCGCGGTTGCCCAGTTTGAACAGATGGCGAGTAATCAACTCCACATTCGCAGGAACTTCATAACCGCCGTCGCGCGCGACCGCGGCCGGAATAACCTCATCACGGACAAACTCACCCATCACAATGTGCTTCTCGCCACTGCGATCCGTAATGGATGTTTGCAAAATATCGGCAGGCCAGAAGTGGCCAAAGCCGCGTACCGCAATTAGCCCGAGCAGGCCGACTACCATAATCATGCACAGGGCGACTGCACCACCATTGAGCCAAACCCAAGGTGAGCCGCTTTGAAACCAGGAAGTCTGTTTACTTGATAATTTTTTCATCGAAACATCACCCATTACAGATTGCTATAACGTTTGCGGAGCCGTTGACGAATCACTTCCGCCAGCGTATTCACCACAAACGTCAGCGCTAACAGCACCAAGGCTGCAAGGAAAAGCACACGGAAATGGGTACTGGCGACCGCCGTTTCTGGCAACTCCACCGCGATATTGGCGGAGAAAGTACGCATACCCTCAAAGATATTGAAGTTAACAATCGGGCTGTTACCGGTAGCCATAAGCACAATCATGGTCTCGCCCACGGCGCGCCCAAAACCCATCATCATCGCGGAAAAAATACCTGGGCTGGCGGTGGGCAATACCACCCCGACCACTGTCTGCCAGCGGGTGGCGCCGAGCGCCAGAGAGCCTTGAGTAAGATGGCGCGGCACACTAAAGACCGCATCTTCAGCGATGGAGAAGATGGTGGGAATTACCGCAAAACCCATCACTATTCCGACCACCAATGCGTTGCGCTGGCTGTAATCGATCCCGTTTTCGGTAAACCACTGGCGCATACTGCCGCCAAATAACCAGATTTCGGTAAAGGGACTTGCCGCAATACACAGCCACACAGTGATGATAATCGGCACAATTAACATCGCCGCTTCCCAACCCTCGGGAACTCGGGTGCGCCAGGATTCAGGGCAGCGGCTCCAGAGATAGCCCGTTATTAACATCACCACAGGTAGGGCAATCAAAATAGCAAACACGGCAGGCAGATGGTTCTCTACAAAGGGAGCCAACCATAAACCGGCCAGAAAGCCGAGGATCACCGTGGGCAACGCCTCCATAATCTCGATTGTCGGTTTGACCAAACCCCGCAGCTTGGGTGTCATAAAGTAAGCGGTATAGATAGCACCTGCCACCCCCAAGGGGATGGCGAACAACATAGCGAAAAAAGCGGCTTTTAAGGTTCCAATAGAAAGCGGGACAAAACTCATCTTGGCTTCAAAATTGTCACTACCGGAGGATGCCTGCCAAATGTACTCTGGCGACTCACGCCCCTCGTACCACACTTTTTGCCATAGGGAACTGAATGATACTTCCGGGTGTTTATTCCAAACATCGGCCACCGCCAACTGGTTACTCTCATCGAGAAGCAACACGCGATGATGTATCGGCGAAACGGCTATCTGGGTGATGGGCTTATCGGCCAGCGATTCAAGCAGCAAGGTGCGTTCAGAGGTACCGTAATAAATGCCGATATTGCCTTTATCGTCACTCGCCCAAAAACCGCGCCGCGCATGTTCGGGCACCACACGGGTAACAGCTCCAGCGAGAGAATCGAATGCGCGAACAAACTTAATTTCATAGACATTGTCGCTATTGCGCACCAAAAACCACTGGCTCACCTGCCCTTGGTCAGTTCCTATCACCAGCGACGCAGTCCCCACTAAGAACTCCATCGCAGTAATCTTACCGCCGGGAACGGCGACTGGCGCCTGTAGTACAGGTGTACTGGGATTGATGATGTTGTACAGCCACAACTGGGCGTTATCGTCAGCAATAATCAAATGCTGCGCACTTTCATCTACCTGAATCGCGACAGGTGTCACGCCCTCTGGCAATGCAGGCAAGGTAAACACATCCTGGCTGAGTGTCTCTTCGCCGGTAATCATATTAGTATTGCTGCTGAAAATACCCAGCAACAAACGTTTATCAGCGGTGAGTGCACCCATCAAAATACCGCTGGAGGTGTCTTGCACCGCCAGCTGGCTGATCGCGGAGCCCTGCTCATCTAACTGCAATGGCGCATCACCCAGGGGGTATACCAAGCTGGGAACGATCTGACGCTTGTCCTGCGGATAACTCAGGGCATAGTTAACCTTGATCAAGGTTACCTGGCCATTGCTGTAACCATAGGCGATCAGACCCTGATCCGGCGTACTGGTGGCTAAGCGGGTAAAAGTAGCACCTTCAGCGCGCGGCACCTGTGCGTTCAAAACCGGGCTGCCATCATTGACGGCGAAGAAGTTCACTGCACCACTGCGCTTAAAGCTGGCACCGATCTCTTCATAACGCTCCAGGATCAAATACTCAGTCGGATCTGCCTCAAGTTGCTGCAACTGCACAGGGGTAAAACGCTGGGTGATATCGACCGACGCCCCGCGAAATAAGGGCGCGATTTCAGAAAAAAGATAGAAGAAAATTAAACCCAAGGAAAAGACTACCGCCAGACCAGCTGACATTACGCCATAGCGCGATAGCTTGTCTTTAAATTGGCGGATACGACGCAGGCGGCTGCGCTGCTCGGTTGTTGGCATCAGGCTTTGCATTGGCTTAGCCACTAGGACTGGTTCGGACATGGTCTACTCACCTGAAATTGTCTGGCGTGTAAATGATGCTAACAGGCAAAAATGACAGTTTTGTTACAAAGCAAAGACACTGTCACATTAGTGTCATATTTTTAGTTGCAACCATAAAAAACGCCGAACAAGTCGGCGTTTTTTCAAGCAACCTTGCAGATTACTTCAGCTCGGCAAGAGCCTTAGTCACCATAGTTGCGGGCAGCGGGATGTAACCATCACGCACTACGGTTTCTTGACCTTGTTTGGAGAGAATCAATTTGATGAACTCCAATTGGATCGAATCCAATGGACGATTAGGGTGCTTATTGATGTACATATAAAGCACGCGTGACAGCGGATAAGAGCCATCCAGCGCATGTGAAGCTTCAGCGGTCACAAACGGCTGACCATCTTTCTTAGACAAAGGAACCGCTTTAACACCAGAGGTGATGTAACCAATACCCGAGTAGCCAATACCGTTAATAGACTCAGAAACACCCTGAACTACCGAAGCAGAACCTGGCTGTTCAAGAATGCTAGCTTTGAAATCGCCCTTACACAGCGCTTCATCTTTAAAGTAACCATAAGTACCAGACACTGCGTTGCGGCTATACACAGTGAAATCACGGTTTTCCCAAGCACCGGTCAAACCTACTTCACCCCAACGGGTTATATCCTTAGCACCACCACACTTGCGGGTTGCAGAGAAAATGGCATCAACTTGAGGAATACTCAAACCCTTGATCGGGTTATCTTTGTTGACATAAACAGCCAATACATCAATCGCCACAGGTACAGCTGTAGGCTTATAGCCATGTTTAGCTTCAAATGCCTGAATCTCTTCTGTTTTCATCATCCGGCTCATAGGGCCGAAATTAGCAGTGCCTTCGGTCAAGGCTGGTGGCGCAGTTGAAGATCCGGCACCTTGGATTTGAATATTGACATTGGGGTAAGACTTTTTGAAGTCTTCAGCCCAAAGAGTCATCAGGTTGTTGAGTGTATCTGAACCAATTGAGTTCACATTCCCTGATACACCGGTGACCACCTTGTACTCGGGTAACTTAGGATCAACTGCCGCTTGCAGTGCAGCTGCACACACCATAGAGCCGGCCAATGCCAACCCTTTAATAATTTTCATAGCGTTCATAGAGCGCTCCGTTTAGTCATTCGTGAATAATGAATTCATGCTTGTTGATGGAAAGACTTGCCTCTCCATTGGTGATTACTTTATCCAGCAAATATGACAGTAATATGACTGAGAGAAACTTTTGTCACAAATTTGTCGCAGAATCGTCATATCTTTTTTGATTCCATCCAAATAAAAACACCCGCCGAAGCGGGTGTTGATGAGGCTATTTTACAACTCGTAAACCGGGGCGTTTAGGCGCAGCGCCAGAAGGCGATACGGGCTCTGGCGCGGGAGCGTTTGGCGGGGATGTCGGCGCAGGCGGCTCTGGGTTTTGCTCAGGCTCAAACATCATGCCCTGACCATTTTCACGGGCGTAAATACCCAGAATCGCCCCGCAGGGAACATAGAGATTATTCACAACACCACTAAAACGCGCATTGAACGAGACGGCAGTATTATCCATAAAAAAATCTTTAATCGCCGAGGGAGATATATTCAAGATGATCTGCCCATCTTTATTAACGTGCTGTTGCGGCACTTGCGTACCCTGCACATGCGCATCAACCAAAATGTGTGGGGTGCAATCATTGTCCAATATCCATTCGTAGATGGCACGCAGAAAATACGGTCGACTGGATGTCATGGACATAAAAGTTTCCTTTACAGATCAAATGAAAAGCGGCGACAAATTACAGGTTTTTTCTTCGAGGCTCAATTAATTGGGTCTCAAACAAAACGGGCGACCTAAGCCGCCCGTTTTGTTATCAGTGAATATCTCTCCAGAATTCGCGATTCAGGAAGTACACAAAGACAAACAAGATCAACAGGAAACCCAACACGTAATAACCCAGTGTTTGCCGCTTCACTGCCATAGGCTCTGCCACATATTCAAGGAAGTTAACCAAATCGTAAACGGCTTGATCAAATTCAGCAGTAGACATACTGCCTTTGATTTTGCCTTCTTTAAGTGCGCCGCAATGCTCGTCCACTACCACTTCACCCACATCGTTACGTAATGCGCCGCCGTGATGGTTGAGCTTAGGACCCGCACCGCATTCGAGCAGCCCTTGTGGGCCAATCAATACATGGGGCATACCTACATTAGGAAATACACGGTTGTTAACACCCCAAGGGCGAGTTTCATCGCTGTAGAAGTTGCGCAAGTAGGTGTACAACCACTCGGGTGAACGTGAACGCGCCACCAGTGTTAGATCCGGCGGAACCACACCAAACCACACTTTTGCCTGCTGCGGCTTCATCGCAATATCCATCAACTGGCCGATACGCTGATCGCCAAAAATCAGGTTTTGCTCCATCAGACTGTGAGGGATATCCAAATCGTCAGCCACACGCTCATAGCGCGAAAACTTGGCTGAGTGACACCCCATGCAATAGTTGACGAAGTATTTCGCACCGCGCTGCAAAGACTCTTTGTCATTCAAATCCGGCTCCATGTGATCACAGGGAACCGCACCACAATTAAACGCACCTTCAGCAGCAACCGCTTTAATAGGGACAACGGTAAGGATGACAAACAAAGCAAAACCGGCAAGCACAATCAGCTTCGGCAAGCCTTTAGCTTGAGTACGAGTAGGCTCAACCAGATCTTTATCGCGCGCAGCTAAGATTGGCATTGCTGCAAAAATCGCCGCCAGCAGGAAGCAGAGGATTAACAACAATACTGGAACATCGCCACCAATGTATTCGAAACCCATCCAGGTGAAGACCACTACAAACACACCACAGAGAACCCAGGAAATTTTGGATTTGGCTTTTTCCGGGCTGGTCGTTGTCCACACCGGCATAGTCAGGAAATAAGCGAAATAAAACGCGGTGGCAATTTGCGACAACAGGGTTCTACCTTCTGTCGGCGCCTTAACGCCCAAGTAGCCCAGCACCACAAACATAGCCGCAAAGGCGATTAGCATAATGCGCGGAATATTGCCGCGATAACGCATAGATTTTACTTTGCTGCGATCCAACCAAGGCAGCACAAACAGCAACGCAATTGCCGCGCCCATAGCGGCAAAGCCGAGCAGTTTTGCCGTCAATACCAACGGGCCAATCTCGATTGGCATAGTCACTGCGCGCAGTACCGCATAGAAAGGGGTGAAATACCAAACTGGTGCAATATGCAGCGGGGTTTTCAGGTTGTTAGCTTCTTCAAAGTTGGCGTACTCAAGGAAGAAACCGCCCATCTCTGGCATAAAGAACATGATGAAGCAGAAAGCAAACAAGAAAACAGTCACACCAACCAAATCGTGCACTGTGTAGAACGGATGGAAAGGAACTCCGTCGCGCGGAATGCCGTTTTCATCTTTGTTCTTTTTGATCTCAACACCATCGGGGTTGTTTGAACCTACTTCGTGCAACGCCAGAATATGCATCACGACCAAGGCCAATAACACGATCGGCAAAGCAACCACATGCAAAGCAAAGAAACGGTTCAGGGTAATGCCGGAAATAAGATAATCACCGCGAATCCACTGCACCAAGTCATCGCCAATACCGGGAATAGCACCAAACAAGGAAACGATTACCTGTGCACCCCAGTAAGACATTTGCCCCCAAGGCAGTACATAGCCCATAAAGGCTTCGGCCATCAGCACCAAATAAATAGTCATGCCGAAAATCCACACCAGTTCACGCGGGGCTTTATAAGAGCCGTACATCATGCCGCGGAACATATGGAGATAAACCACAATAAAGAAAGCAGAGGCACCGGTGGAGTGCATGTAGCGCAACAACCAACCGTAATCTACATCACGCATGATGTACTCAACTGAAGCGAACGCACCCTCAGCGGAGGGGTTATAGCTCATAGTCAACCAAATACCGGTAACCAATTGGTTCACCAATACCAGCAGAGAAAGTACGCCGAAGAAATACCAAAAGTTAAAATTCTTGGGGGCATAGTACTTGCCCATGTGCGTATCCCATGCACGCTGCACCGGAAGACGCTTATCAACCCACTGCCACAAATCAACCATCCAATTCATATTAAGCCCCTTGATCTTCGCCAATCACAATTACGGATTCGCTCTCATAACGATGAGGAGGAACTTCCAGATTCAGTGGTGCAGGTACAGCAACGTAAACACGGCCAGCAAGGTCGTATTTAGAGCCATGGCACGGACAAAAGAATCCACCCTGCCATTTTTCACCACCCAAGTCTGCCGCACCCACGTCCGGACGAAATGCAGGCGCACAACCTAAATGCGTACAAATCCCCAAGAGAATGGCGAATTCTTTGTTAATCGCACGCTCGGCATTTTTGGCGTATTCAGGCTGCTGGGGCTCATCGGAGTTAGCATCCAGCAAAACACCCTGCTCTTCTACTTTTTTCAAGCTATCCAAGGCTGCCTGTGTACGGCGCACAATAAAAACCGGTTTACCGCGCCACTCAACCGTGACCATTGCACCCGGTTCGATTTTGCTGATGTTGTACTTGACTGGCGCACCGGCAGCTTTCGCTTTGGCGCTAGGATTCCATGACCCCACAAATGGAACTGCGGCACCCACAACACCAACCGCACCCACTGCACAAGTGGCTCCGATTAATACGCGACGGCGCGTTTGATTTACTGCGTCATTACTCATGACGATTTTCTCCCCTAAACAGCTTTAACGGCTAGCAAATTGCCTAAAATCGCCCCAAGACTCAATACAGGTACTGATATACAGATCTCTGATAAAAAGTCCGGCGAAATAAGGAATATGGGTGACACTAAGAAAAGGCGGGCAATGTTAATGAATTAACGCATTGCTTACAAGAATAACCACATATAAAGAGTGGGTTATAAGCCGGTAATATTAGACGTAAAAAAACGCCCAAGCCAGTAAAGACTTGGACGTTTTTTGATGATCGTCGACCAGCCAGTACAAAACCAGCTGGAGAAAACCATTAACGCTTGGAGAATTGTGGCTTCTTACGAGCTTTACGCAGACCAACCTTCTTACGCTCAACTTCGCGAGAATCGCGAGTAACGTAACCGGCTTTGCGCAAATCGCTACGCAGAGACTCATCATATTCCATCAGCGCACGGGTCAAGCCGTGACGAATAGCACCCGCTTGACCGAAACTACCGCCACCGGCGACAGTGACGTTAACGTCAAACTTTTCTACCAAACCAACCAGCTCCAATGGTTGACGAACAACCATGCGCGCAACTGGACGGCCGAAATACTCATCCAACGGACGATCATTTACGGTGATAGTACCAGTACCTGCGGTGATAAACACGCGCGCGGTAGAGGTTTTGCGACGGCCAGTGCCGTAAAATTGTGTAGCAGACATGTCAGCTCCCCTTAGATGTTCAGTTCTTTAGGTTGCTGAGCAGCATGTGGATGCTCATTACCTGCATAAACTTTTAGTTTTTTGAACATAGCGCGACCCAGTGGACCCTTCGGCAACATACCTTTAACGGCAGTTTCGATGGTGCGCTCTGGTGCTTTTTCAATCAACTTCTGGAAGCTGATAGATTTAATGCCACCCACAAAACCGGTGTGAGAGTAATAAATCTTGTCAGTTGCTTTACGGCCAGTCACGCGCACTTGAGCGGCATTGATTACAACAATGTAATCGCCGGTATCAACGTGTGGAGTGAATTCTGGCTTGTGCTTGCCACGCAAACGCGAGGCGATTTCCGCAGATAAACGGCCGAGTGTTTTTCCCGCCGCATCCACGACGAACCAGTCATTAACGACAGATTCAGCTTTGGCAATATAGGTCTTCATGTTATTCCTGCCTAATTGGATGTGGAACTAATATCTAAATGAATAAAACAGCCCCTAAAATAGGGAGGCGGCATACTACACAGCCAATGTTTGATTTTCAATCATAATTTGCGGCTGAATTACTATTCAGGTCGATGCGGACGCGCCAGATACTCATGGCTTTGCATTTCCAACAGTCGGCTCACGGTGCGCTGAAACTCAAAATCCAGCTTTCCGGTAGAATAGATCTCTGCCAAAGGGCGCTCAGCGGAGATGACCAGCTTCACCTGACGATCGTAAAATTCATCCACCAGATTCACAAAGCGCCGCGCCTGATCGTCATTGACGCGCCCCAAACCCGGTACATTGCTCAAAATCACCGAGTGATACTCGCGCGCCAACTCGATGTAGTCATTTTGTGAGCGCGGGCCATCGCACAACTCAACAAAATCAAACCAGGCAATGCCTTCACTCAAGTAGCGCGCGCGAATCAAACGCCCCTCCACTTCAATGTCGGGATTTTCATCAACTTCGGCAGCGACGGATAACAAGCTTTTAAAACTGCACATTAGGCTCTGATCAGCCGCCGCATCCAAGGGAGAATGATAGAGCTCAGCCTGTTCAAGGGCGCGCAGGCGATAATCTACCCCACCATCCACATTCACCACCAAGGTGTGCTGATTCAGCAAGGCGATGGCAGGCAAAAAGCGCGCGCGCTGCAAACCGTCTTTATATAGACCATCCGGCACTATGTTCGAGGTAGCCACCAGCGTGACGCCGCGAGCGAACAACTCCTCCATCAAGGTGCCGAGAATCATCGCATCGGTAATATCCGAAACAAAAAACTCATCAAAACAAATGACTCGCGCCTCATTGGCGATGATATCAGCCACTTTTTTCAGCGGGTTTTTCTGACCATCGAGCTTTTTAAGCTCTGCATGCACACGCCGCATAAAACGATGAAAGTGCGCGCGCAGCTTTTGCTCAAAGGGCAGGCTTTCAAAAAAATTATCCATCAGATAGGTTTTACCACGCCCTACCCCGCCCCAAAAATACAAACCGCGCACCAGTTGGCGCGGCTTGGCGCCAGTTAAGCGCTTGAAAAAACCGCTCAACCCAGCTTGCGCTTGCTCATCCTGCCAAACGCGAACCAATTCTTGATAAAGATGCTGCAAATGACTCACTGCCGCAGCCTGCGCGGCATTGCGGCGAAAATCCGGGCGCAAGAGATCGCGCTCATAGCGCGCTAAGGGAGAGAGGGAGATAGAAGTCGTCATAAATACCGGTCGGCTCACTAACAATGGACGCCACTTTAGCGATAAGCCGGTAGCGACGCCATCAAATTCACATACAAAACCAGGTTTACTGCGGGATCTGGTGGAGCAGTACTTGAGTCAAATCATTTTTCATCTGGGTTAGATAACCATGGAAAAAATGCCCTGCATCAGGGTAACGCAAAAGCTCAGTGGCGCCGCGCAATGCGGAAACCCACTGATACACGCCTTCAGCAATAACACGCTCGTCTTTATCCCCCTGAATAACCGCCAACGCACAGGGAAATTGGCCGTCGCGATCATAAGCGTAACGCTCCACTGGCGGCGCCACCAAGGTGAGATGTTGCAGCGCACCCACTTGATAACTCGCCTGCGCGGCTATAGCAGAGCCAAACGAAAAGCCCGCCAGCAATAGCGACGCATGGGGCAACGATTGCTTTGCCCAAGCGACAACCGCAAGCAAGTCATCCAGTTCGCCAACTGCATTATCAAAAACCCCTTCACTATTACCCACACCGCGAAAATTAAAGCGCACCACATGAATTCCCAAGTCGCGATAGGTGCGCATCAAAGTCGTTACCACTTTATTATCCATGGTGCCGCCATGCACCGGATGCGGGTGCGCAATAACCACCAACAAATCGCGCGGAGCAAAGTGCCCCGCGTCGTCGCCCCGATGAATCACTGCCTGTAACTGACCGGACGGGCCGGAAATAAAAAGCGCCTGCTCTTTATCAAATGGAAAATTCATGAATTACCTCTGTAATAAAACGCAAACACGCACAAGTCCGATAATTTTTGCTCATTTTAATGAGAAAATGGACTTATAATAGAACTATCAATGACCTTGGTCGTATATCGCTCGCGTAACAGTGATGCTTAGCAGGAGAATTTTGTGTATTCATTCAGTGCAGTAGTTATTACCGGTTTGATTTGTTTGCTCGCAGGAGCGGGTCTTGGCGTTTTAATCGCTTTTATCTTCCGCGCCAAAATTCTTGGGCACGACCTTGAGCAGCGCCTGCACGAAGCCGAAGGTTCACTACAGGGCTATCAGCGCGATGTTGCCGAGCATTTTGCGCAAACCTCACAACTGGTCAACAACCTGACCCATGCCTACCGCGAAGTGCATGAGCATTTGGCAAACGGAGCGCTGAAATTGGCAACACCTGCAATTAGTCGCCAAATTCTGGATTCAGCCAACACCAATCTCGGCAGCGGCACCAAAGCCTATGTCGCCGAACAGCGCATTGAGCCACCGCGCGATTGGGCACCCAAAGCCCCAGGTGCTAAAGGGTCGCTGAGTGAAGATTACGATTTACGCGACGACACACACAACAATGCGCGCATGCCAACTGAGTCTGCCGATGACTATGATTTTGATGGCAAGGCCAATCGCTACTAATTAATACGCGACATTGCTCCACTAGTTAGATTGCGCACAGGACGTCGAAATAAATGCACAGCCCCGCACTGCGGGGTTTTTGTTGGCCAATAACAATATCGACGGAGACGCTTCGCATGTTTTTACAACGCTTGCTGCAGTTTGTTGGCTGGCCCATTACCGCAGGCGTTATCATTGCGTTACTCGCACTACTACTGTTTCCCCAGTTACGCGGCCAACAACAGCAAACTAGCAGCCCTGCAAACAATGCGCGCTATGGCGCAGTCTCTTATGCCGATGCAGTAAGCCGTGCTGCGCCCGCGGTAGTAAACGTGTACACCGAAAAACGCGTGGTACAACGCAACCAAAATCTCTCTAATAACCCGTTCTTTCGCCACCTTTACAACAACTCCAATACACCGCAACAAGAGCGTATGCAAAAAACGCTGGGGTCAGGTGTGATTGTTGATAGCGCTGGCTTAATTCTCACCAACAACCACGTTATTAACGGTGCCGACCGCATTGCGGTATTGCTTTACGATGGCCGCGTGACAGCCGCAGAACTCATTGGAATTGATAAAGCAAATGATCTGGCGGTATTAAAAATCCAATTGGATAATATTTCCGCCATCACCCTCGGTGTGTCAGACAATATTCGCGTAGGCGATGTGGTATTGGCGATTGGCAATCCGTTTGGTGTTGGGCAGAGCGTTAGCCAAGGCATTGTCAGTGCAACAGGGCGCTGGAATCTCGGTATTAATAGCACCGAAAACTTTATTCAAACCGATGCCGCGATCAACCCGGGCAATTCTGGCGGGGCATTAATTGATGCCTATGGAAATCTGATCGGTATCAATACCGCCATGCTGGATGAAACCGGCGCATCGTTTGGTATTAGCTTTGCTGTGCCAGTCGATAAAGCGATGAACTCACTCAAACAAATTGTTGAATTTGGCGGAGTAAGGCGCGGCTGGTTAGGTGTGGGAATTAATTATTTGTCCGCAGAACAAATTCGAATACTCGGAACCAACGGTTTATTGGTCAGTGAAATTGAGCCGAACAGCCCCGCCGAAAAAGCCGGGTTCAAACTGAACGATGTAATTACCCATATCGACAACATCGCACTGGTCACCGAACAATCGCTCAGAAACTCACTCGGCAATATTCAACCCAATGCGGAAATCACCTTCCGCATTATTCGCGACGGCAACGTAATAGAGTTGAAAGCCATAGCCGATTTCCCGCCCAACAGCCGCACCAAAACTTGATCAAACAACACAATACTCCAGACAAAAAAACGGGCGCCTGCTGCGTCCGTTTTTATTTTCTTGGCAGAAAAAGCTAATCGATAATGCGATATTCCGCCGAGCGTGCATGGGCCTCAAGATATTCGCTGCGCGCCAATACCGAAGCGGTTTTTGATAGGGTCGACGCACCTGTCGCCGAACACATAATGATCGAACTTCGCTTTTGAAAATCATACACACCGAGCGGCGATGAAAAACGCGCAGTACCCGAGGTTGGCAATACGTGGTTAGGGCCTGCGCAATAATCGCCAAGCGCTTCCGGGGTAAAACGTCCCATAAAAATCGCGCCGGCGTGACGCACGTTGGGCAGCAGCGATTCAGGGTCAGCAACCGACAATTCCAAATGCTCAGGCGCAATACGATTACTCAGTGCAATCGCCTGCTCCATATCGGCCACCTTAATTAAGGCTCCGCGATTTTTTAACGACACACTGGCGATAGCTTCACGCGCAAGTGTCGGCAACAAACGCCCAATAGATTCTTCCACTTTATTTAAATAATCGGCATCGGGGCACAATAAAATCGATTGGGCTTGCTCGTCATGTTCCGCTTGGCTAAACAAATCCATGGCAATCCAATCCGGATCGGTTAAGCCATCGCAAATCACTAAAATTTCCGATGGCCCCGCGATCATATCAATCGCCACCTGACCAAATACCGCACGTTTGGCAGTGGCCACATAAATATTGCCCGGGCCAACAATTTTATCGACTTTGGTAATGGTTTCAGTACCGTAAGCGAGTGCGGCAACGGCCTGCGCACCGCCAATGGTAATAACACGATCCACACCGGCGATAGCGGCGGCGGCCAATACCATCGGGCTAATTTCACCATCCGGTGCAGGCACTACCATTGTCAGTTGATCAACACCGGCCACTTTTGCCGGAATTGCATTCATCAATACCGATGATGGATATGACGCTTTACCACCTGGTACGTACAAACCCACGCGCTCCATTGCCGAAATTTGTTGGCCGAGCACAGTGCCGTCGGCTTCGGTGTAGCGCCATGAGCTTTGCAATTGATGTTGGTGATAAGTGCGAATGCGCTCCGCCGCAATTTCCAATGCGGTGCGCTGCTCCGGTGAAATTTGCGCAAGGGCACTTTGCAACTGCGCAGGCGAAATGACATATTCATCAATGCTCTGCGCATTGCGGCGATCAAATTTATTGGTGAATTCCACTACCGCTGCATCACCGCGTGTTTTTACTTGATGCAAAATATCATCGACCACTGCGGCAACACGGGTATCGCTTACTGATTCCCATGCGAGTAGCTGATCCAAACGCTGATTGAAATCGCTTTGGCTTGCATCCAAACGGGTGATGATTGATTCAGACATGGTATTACTCGTATTAATAAAATTTAACGAATTAACGGGTAGCTGATGGGTATCGCTGCGCTCCACCCATCCTACATAACGACCTGAAGGTGCCAGTATCAAACATTAAGCACACTATTACTGATTGGCATTTACAATTGAGGGTATAAAAATTTAATCCGCCGCAACTGCCTTGGCGATATGGTCGATAATGGTTTGGATTTGCACGTGTTTCATTTTCATCGACGCTTTATTTACGATCAAACGCGAACTGATATCAGCGATAAAATCGCGCTCTTCCAAACCATTGGCGCGCAGGGTATTGCCGGTATCAACAATATCTACAATTTCGTCGGCCAAATTCATAATCGGTGCAAGCTCCATCGCACCGTAGAGCTTGATGATGTCAGTCTGACGCCCTTGTGATGCGTAATATTGTTTGGCGATATTCACATACTTGGTCGCCACACGAATACGGCCCGATGGCAATGATTCACCTTTGACACCGGCGGTCATTAAACGGCAGCGGGCGATATTTAAATCGAGCGGCTCATACAAACCTTCCGCGCCGTTTTCCATCAGCGTATCTTTGCCGGAAATGCCCATGTCGGCCGCACCAAACTGCACGTAGGTGGGAACATCGGCGCCGCGCAATAACAACAAACGCACATGGGCTTGGGTGGTATCAAATACCAGCTTGCGGCTCTTTTCCATATCTTCCAGCGGCGCAATTCCGGCCGCCGCCAGCAATGGCAAAGTCTCTTCCAGAATGCGCCCTTTGGTGAGTGCGATGGTTAGCGTGTGACTCATGGAATTTACCTTCTTACGCGCCTTTTACACGGCGCACACTGGCACCCAGGCTTTGGAATTTTTGTTCGATTGCTTCATAACCGCGATCGATATGGTAGATGCGGTCAATTAGCGTTTCGCCATCGGCCACCAAACCGGCAATCACCAAACTCGCTGAAGCGCGCAAATCCGACGCCATCACCGGCGCGGCTTTCAAACGCTCAACACCGGTGACAATTGCGGTGTTGTGCTCCAACTCAATATGCGCGCCCATACGGTTCAATTCCGCAACCTGCACCAAACGGTTTTCGAAAATCGTTTCGGTAATATGGCTAACGCCTTCGGCGACTGCATTCATCGCCATAAATTGCGATTGCATATCGGTGGGAAATGCCGGGTAAGGCGCAGTACGCAAGCTCACCGCTTTGGGGCGCTTGCCGTGCATATCCAGTGCGATCCAATCCTCGCCGGTGGTGATATCGGCGCCCGCTTCCTGCAGCTTCAACAACACTGCTTCGAGAATATCGGCGCGAGTATTGGTTAATTTGATCTTGCCGCGTGTGGCTGCCGCAGCCACCAAGTAGGTGCCGGTTTCGATGCGATCCGGCATCACGCTGTACTCACAGCCGTGCAGCTTATCGACACCATAAATGGTCAGGCTAGAAGTACCTATGCCTTCAATTTTTGCGCCCATAGCGACCAGCATATTGGCCAGGTCAACAATCTCCGGCTCGCGCGCGGCGTTTTCCAGTACGGTTTTACCTTCGGCTAATACCGCTGCCATCAGCAAGTTTTCAGTGCCGCCAACGGTAACCATATCCATCAAAAAGTGACAGCCTTTCAAACGGCCATTGGAGCGCGCGCGAATATAGCCGCCGTCGATCTCAATGGTGGCGCCCATAGCTTCCAGGCCGCGCAAATGAATATCCACCGGGCGCGAACCGATTGCACAACCGCCGGGGAAAGATACATTCGCCTCACCGTAACGCGCGAGCAAGGGGCCGAGCACCAGAATCGACGCACGCATGGTTTTAACCAGCTCGTAGGACGCGGTATAAGAGCTGATGGTATTTGGATCAACTACCACCACATGCTCGCCCTGAATCTCAATGGTCAAGCCCAAAGTGCGCAACAACTGCACCATAGTGGTCATATCTTTTAAATGGGGAACATTGCTTAAACGCACTTCGCTATCGGCCAAAATCGTCGCCGCCAACAAGGGCAAGCCCGCATTTTTAGAGCCGGAAATACGCAATTCGCCGGTGAGCGGGCCACCGCTCGCAATCAAAAACTTATCCATCACAACCCTGAAAGCAAAAAGAAAAATAGATGCCAGCGCCCTCTTGCAGAAGCGCTGGCGATAGAAGAATTACTGTTGCTGTTGCGCTTGCTGCCACTGCTCCGGCGTAAACGATTTGATGTAATCCACCGCGTGAATACTGCGGTCAGCAAATTGCGCGCTCAGGGTAGACAGCACCAGCTGCTGTTTTTTCACGGGAGTCAAACCGGCAAATGCCGGACTGACCACAACCAGACCAATGTGATCGCCCATCACTTCGACAGATTTCACATCGCACTCGGGAATTTGGCTTTCAATCAGCGCTTTGATTTGTTCAGATTGCATAGATTTCTCGATAGGGAGTCAGGCCACCTATGCCCGCGCAAAAAGCCGGACATAATATAGCGATAAGTAAATAAGGCGCGCAGTTTACCGGAATGTCACCCATATCGCACCCACAACCCCGATGCAATCCGCAATCGCTAAACGCCACCCCCTATAACGCAAAACCCCGGCGCTGGGCCGGGGTTTTGCAAACTGACGGTTTTAGATCGATTTAGGCATCTGCAAGCCAGTTGGCGATTACCTTGTCGATATCGCCGTTGTATTTCTTCAGGCTGGCCTTGAACTGACCGCTGAACGATTGCCCCAGATTCACGCCGTTGAGCACCACGTTAATCAGTTTCCATTCGCCCGATTTTTCTTTGCGCATGGTGTAATCCAACTTGTGCGTAGCACCTTCAATTGCCACTTCTTGTTTCACCACATGCCGAGCCGGGTTTACTTCGTTCACACCCGCAATAGTCACCTTGCTATCGGCATAACCCAACACGCCTTTGGCGAGCGACTTTACCATGCCATCTTTAAATACTTTCTGGAATTCTTGGCGCTGGGCAGGCGACGCTTGTTTGTAGGCTTTACCCATCACCGAGGCGGCGATAAAGGGGAAATTCACTACATCATTAAGCGCACCTTCTACTTGTTTGAAATAGACATCATCGGCAGTTTTAGCCGCATTTTTAGCCTTGACCAAGTCAAACAATTGTTGCGCAACAGACTCTACAATCACTTTGGGGGATTGCGTTGCCGCAGGCGCTTGCGCAATAGCAGACAAGCTAAACAGCATCGCTAAACCAAAAACAACACCAGAGACTTTGGTGAGTAAATATTTCATCGTAAAACCTTCCATTAATTGATGTGTGGTCATTAAGTCAGAGATGGCCTTATGCCCGGACTTGCTGGTTGAAGACAGCCAGCAAAACCAAAACTCAGACAGCGCGACTTCCTTATGGTGCCATTCTTTATGCGTTACTTATTGGATGTGGCGGTTTATTAAACCGGAGGCGCTGCGATCAGGCTTGCGGCGCGCACTATAACACCCCCGTTTTGCCGGTATAAGAAACTTGCTAGAAAAAAGACGCAAACTTCCCTCGCCATGCAAACCCTGAAAGCTATAATGCCCGACCATGATTAACCGGAGATGACCAGCGCTATGACTGATGGCGTTAAAATCCCGGCTCCACCACTTTGGAACGCAATACTATGACCGCTTTCGATTATGTTGGCTCTGCGCTGCGCACCATCCGCCTCGAAGCGGAAGCGGTGACTGCGTTAGCTGAACGTATAGACGGCCAATTCACCACCGCCTGCGAACTTATCCTCAATTGCAGCGGCCGCGTGATTGTCACAGGCATGGGCAAATCCGGCCATATAGGCAAAAAAATCGCCGCTACTCTCGCCAGCACCGGCACTCCGGCATTTTTTGTTCACCCGGGCGAAGCTAGCCATGGCGACTTGGGCATGATCACCCAAAACGATATAGTGCTCGCCATCTCCTACTCGGGCACCTCAAGCGAAATAGTTACCCTGCTGCCACTGTTCAAACGCGCCGGCATCAAGATCATCAGCATGACGGCAAACAGCCACTCCACACTCGCCGAAGTCGCGGAAGTGAATTTGGATATCAGTGTCGCCTTCGAGGCCTGCCCATTGGATCTCGCGCCCACCTCCAGCACGACCGCCACCCTGGTCATGGGCGATGCACTTGCCATTGCACTGCTGGAAGCGCGCGGTTTTACCGCCGAAGATTTCGCCTTTTCTCACCCCGGCGGCGCACTCGGGCGCAAACTCCTGTTGCGTATCGCCGATGTGATGCACAGCGGCGATGACATTCCACGCGTCAGCGCTAGCACCCCCATGCTCGATGCACTGATGGTGATGTCAGACAAAGGTTTTGGCATGACAACGGTAATGGAAGGCGATGAATTGCTCGGGATTTTCACCGATGGCGACTTGCGCCGCAGTATCGACAAAGGTGTCGATATCCGCATTGCCACCGTGGGTGAACTAATGAACACCACACCCAAAATGCTGCGCGAAAACACCTTGGCAGCCGAGGCACTGGCGCTAATGGAGCAGGCAAAAATTAACGTATTACTGGTCACTAACGAACAAAAAAATCTTGTTGGTGTCGTAAAAATCAATGACCTGCTGCGCGCAGGCATTATCTAACCACGGAAGCACTGCATGAACCATGAATTGAGCCCTGAATTGCGCAAGCGCGCCGCGCGCATTAAATTGCTGTTGTTAGATGTAGACGGTGTACTGACCGATGGCCGACTCTTTTTTGGCAACAACGGTGAAGAACTTAAATCCTTCAGCACGCTGGATGGTCAGGGGCTGAAAATCCTGCAAAAAAGCGGGGTAAAAGTAGGCATTATCACCGGTCGCACCAGCAATCTGGTCGCCCGCCGCGCGAGCGATTTGGGCATCAACATTCTGGTGCAAGGGCGCGAAGATAAGTGGGAAGCACTGCAAGAGATACTGCAGGAACATCCGTTTGATTTGAATAACATCGCCTTTATGGGCGATGACTGGCCCGACTTAACCGTGATGACCCGCGTCGGCCTCGCCTTGACTGTTGCCAATGCTCATCCAAGTGTTGTTAGCCGCGCTCATTGGCAAAGCACCGAGCGCGGTGGCGAAGGCGCAGTGCGCGCCGCGTGCGATTTAATCATGCAGGCACAGGGTACATTTGATGCGGCTTTAGCACCCTTTTTAGCCCCTAACAGTGAAGTTTAGGTGATGGCTTTTTTGCAACGGATCTACAAAATCCACGAATATATTCCGGCGCCTTGGCTAATCGCCTTTGCACTGGTGATCTGTTTTTTTGCTTTCTCATTGCGCCAAAAAGCTGAGTTGGCAAACCACGAATATGACCCCAGTGGTTTTCCACAATTTTATATGCAAGAGGTAAAAACCCGCGAATTTGATTCACAAGGCCGCCTGCATTATCAGTTATCGACCCCACAAATCACCCACTACCAATTAAATCCCGATGGCCCGTCAGATCGCGATTACACGCTGATCCAGCTTCCGGATATGGCTTTTTACGATGCTGAATCCGCAGCGCCCTGGTTAGTCACCGCTGAAACTGGTCGCAGCGAAGCCAACGGTCAGCTTATTCGCCTGCTGGATAATGTATTAATTCAACAGCAGACGCCGACGCAGGGATTGATTCAAATCACCACTAGCGAGCTGCGTGTGCGCGCCAGCGAACAATTCGCGGAAACCGACAAAGCTGTTAAGATGCGCAGCGCTAAAGGTCAGATAGATGCGATTGGTATGGATGCCGACCTGGCGCAGAGTCGGCTTCAGTTAAAGTCCCAGGTTAAGGCTGTTTATGATCCCCGCTAAATTTCGTTTTGTTTTATCCCCAATTGCAGTGGCAATCGCTGCATTTATCGCCAGCTATAGCACCACCAGCCTGGCTCTACCCAGCGACAAACATGAAACCATTCGCGGCTCAGCGGACAACCTTACTGTCGATCAAAAAAATGGGGTGGCGACCTATACGGGCTCGGTAAAAATTCAGCAGGGCTCGCTAGTGATTACTGCGGAGTCGATTGTGATTCACACCAACCCTGACAGCAGCGTGGAAAAAATGATCGCCTCCGGCAACCCGGCGCGCTTCCAGCAGCAGCCCGAAAAAGATCAAGGTGTCGTCACCGCCGCAGCCAAACAAATTACTTACACCCCCAGTAACGAGCATCTGCTATTAATCGAAGATGCATCAGTTGAGCAAAACGGTGCAGTGATGAGCGGCCCCCATATTGATTACGATTTAGTGAAAGAAGTGATGAAAGCAGCTGGCAATACCAGCGCATCCGGCACCGGCCAGCGAATCGAAATTGTGATTCCGCCGAAGACGAACAACACCGACCCAAGTGCTCCCACCTCATCATCCAACGCTGCGCAATAATACCTATGCCTACTCTGCACGCACGCCATCTGGCTAAAAGCTACAAAAAACGCAAAGTCGTTATCGACGTATCCATCACCGTTGAAAGCGGCCGCATTGTTGGTTTACTCGGCCCCAATGGCGCGGGTAAAACCACCTGTTTTTATATGATTGCCGGGCTGGTAGCTGCCGATAACGGCACAGTGTTGATTGACGACCGCGACCTTACCCAGCTCCCAATTCACGGGCGCGCGCGCGCAGGTATTGGCTATTTGCCGCAAGAGGCATCGATTTTCCGCAAGCTGAGCGTTGCCGATAACATCATGGCGATTCTGGAGACACGCAAGGATTTAGATAGCTTTCAACGTCAGGCAAAGCTCGAGTCGCTGCTGAGCGAGTTCCATATCACCCACATCCGTGACAGCTTGGGCATGGCACTTTCGGGCGGTGAACGCCGCCGGGTAGAAATCGCCCGCGCGCTGGCCACCGACCCTAAATTCATTCTGCTCGATGAACCCTTTGCCGGTGTTGACCCCATCTCTGTCAACGACATCAAAGAAATTGTGCGCCACCTTAAAGATCGCGGCATCGGCGTGTTAATTACCGACCACAACGTGCGCGAGACGCTGGATATCTGCGAGACCGCTTATATTGTCAGCGAAGGCCACATTATTGCCGAAGGTGATGCAGACACTGTGCTCAGCAATACTAAAGTGCGCGAGGTCTATCTGGGTGAGCATTTCCGCTTGTAAGCGAGTCAAATCCCTGCGCTAAGAGTGTTACCAACTGCCTTAATGGCACCACCATAAGCAACACACAAAAAACTTGACAAGTAACAATCTTTATCCATTAGGCATAAAGCTTGCTTAACTGTATTGCTTGCGCGCCAAACCCTGACTAAACTCCCCTTATCCGATGTTTTCCATCCGCGTTATAAGGGTTTGTCGTTCACATAATGAAGCAATCTCTCCAGCTCAAACTCGGTCAACAGCTGACCATGACCCCACAATTGCAACAGGCTATTCGCCTTTTGCAACTATCGACCTTAGATCTGCAACAAGAAATCCAGGAAGCGCTCGAATCCAACCCAATGCTGGAAATGGAAGAAGCCTTCGATTCGTCAAACTCAACCAATGAGTATGAAGGTAGCGAGCAGGACAAAGCAGATTACACCCGCCAATTGGAAATCGCCGCGGAAGCGGGCGCTGATCACGGCAGCGACTTTACCGCAAGCGAAAACTTTTCCTCTACTGGCGATAATTACAGCGAGACCAGTAACACCAGCGATGGCGATAGCGATGTCTATGGCGAAGGCGAAAGCTTTAGCGCAGACAGCGGCGATTGGAGCGACTCCATTCCCAGCGATTTGCCAGTAGATACCAGTTGGGATGATGTGTACCAATCCTCCTCTAGCGGCAGCTCCAGCAATTACGACAACGAAGACGGTGATTTCGAGAGCCGCCGCGCAGTGACAGATTCGCTCTACGACCACCTGATGTGGCAATTGAATCTGACGCCTATGTCGGACCGCGACCGTGTACTGGCCATGGCAATTATCGATGCAGTGGAGCCCAGCGGCATGCTGTCCATCAGTATCGAAGAAATTTTTGAAGGTATGCGCGGCGATTTTGAAGAGCTGGAACTGGATGAAGTCCAAGCCGTTCAACACCGTTTACAGCAGTTTGATCCCTGCGGCGTGTGCAGCCAAAATCTATCTGAATGCCTGCTGGTACAGTTGCAACAATTTGACCCCAAAACACCGTTTTTGGAAGCGGCAAAGTTAATTACCAAACAATACTTGCCAGTGCTCGGCAGCCGCGATTATCGCCAGCTAATGCGCCGTACCAAATTAAAAGAAGCAGAGTTAAGCCAAGCGGTAGCCTTAATTCAAAGTTTAAATCCGCGGCCGGGCGATATGATTGCCAATGGCGATACCGAATACGTTGTTCCCGATGTATTTGTCGACAAACGCGATGGTCGCTGGATAGTTGAACTCAACCCGGACATAGCGCCGCGCTTGCGCATCAATTCCGATTACGCCTCCATGGTGAAACGCGCCGACTCCAGCACCGACAACACATTTTTAAAAGATAATCTGCAAGAAGCGCGCTGGTTCTTAAAAAGTTTGCAAAGCCGCAATGAAACCCTGCTGAAAGTGGCGAGCTGTATCGTAGAAAAACAGCGCGGCTTTTTAGATTACGGCCCCGAGGCAATGAAGCCATTGGTGCTGCACGATATAGCCGAAATTGTGGAGATGCACGAATCGACTATTTCGCGAGTCACTACGCAAAAATACATGCACACACCGCAGGGTATTTTTGAATTGAAATATTTTTTCTCCAGTCACGTCAGCACCGACAGCGGCGGAGAGTGTTCATCGACTGCAATTCGCGCCATCATCAAAAAATTGGTCAGTGCTGAAAACCCGAAAAAACCATTGAGCGACAGTAAAATTACCGACCTGCTCGGCGAGCAAGGCATTCAAGTGGCGCGACGTACGATTGCCAAATATCGTGAGTCGCTCAACATTCCGCCATCGAATGAGCGCAAAACGATTTAGCAATTAATGCTCAAAATAACTAGATTAACAGTGTGAGTCTAATGTAGGTTGTATTGTGAGGCTGCTCTAGTAACAGCCGTTTTGTTTCCAGCGAGAGGAAGTACTTATGCAATTAAATATCAGCGGTCACCACGTAGAAGTAACTGATTCAATGAGAGAGTATGTCTCCAGTAAATTGGAGCGACTGAGCCTGCACAACGACCGCATCACCAGTGTTAATGTCATCCTCTCGGTAGATAAACTGATTCAAAAAGCAGAAGCCACTATTCATGTAAGCGGTAAAGATTTATTTGCCGATGCCACCCATGAAGACCTGTATACCGCTATTGATGCACTATCCGACAAGCTTGATCGTCAATTGATTAAACACAAAGAGAAAATGCGCAGTCATCGCTGAGTGCATGGCAGCCAGCCATCGTTAATTTGAACCTATGCCGCCATTGCTAGTATGCGATGTCGGCATCACTTGTTGAGAGATGCACAGCATCACCTTGTTATGCAAATTCAATCCCTGATTAGCCCCGGCCGCACACTTTGTGGCGTTGAAGGTGGCAGTAAAAAACGTGCACTGGAGTTGCTCGCCAACACCATCGCACAAGATATTCCCGATATCGATGCCGATGAATTATTTCGCCGCCTGATTGGCCGCGAGCGTCTGGGTTCTACCGGCATAGGCCACGGCATTGCGATTCCCCACTGCCGGGTTGAGCATTGCAGCGGCACCGTAGGTGCGCTGATCACTCTGGCTGCGCCAATCGACTTCGATGCCATAGACTCGCAGCCAGTCGATATTTTATTCGCCATGCTGGTGCCGGAAGATGCCCATAGCGAACATTTACAAACCCTCGCCGCGCTTGCTGGTGCATTAAATAACGCTGAATACCGCCAGCGTTTGCGGGCGGCCAAGAGCAACGAAGCGCTTTATCAAGCAGCGCTAATCACTTAAGCAGGATTTTGTTATGCATCTGGTGATCGTCAGCGGCCTGTCAGGGTCGGGTAAAAGTACAGCGCTTCACGTTTTGGAAGACGTGGGTTTTAACTGTATCGACAATCTGCCGGTGAGCCTGTTGCCCGCACTGGTTGCCCAGATCCAGATCCACAAAGACGACCAGCACCGGTTTGCGATTGGCATAGATGTGCGCAATGCCTGGCAGGATCTGGCCATCTTTCCGCAAATGATTAGCACCCTAAAGGAGGCTCACCTACCCTTCCAAACCCTGTTTCTAGATTCACAGCCATCTGTGCTAATCCAACGCTTTAGTGAAACCCGACGCAAGCATCCACTGTCCGATAAACACACCAGCTTGGAAGAAGCTATTAGCGCAGAAGATCAGCTACTTGAACCTATTCGCGACTGCGCCGATCAAGTCATCGATACCAGCCACCTGAACCTGCACGAATTGCGCGATTTAGTAAAAGAGCGTGTGGTGGGGCGCAGTGAATCGACTATGGCTATTTTGTTTGAATCCTTTGGGTTCAAGCACGGGGTTCCGGTTAATGCCGATTTGGTATTCGATGCGCGCTGCCTGCCCAATCCTCATTGGAAACCTGCATTGCGACCCCAGACAGGCAGAGATCAGGACGTGATTGAGTTCCTTGAAGAACAAATAACGGTAAAGGAAATGTACGACGATATAGAACATTACCTGACCCGCTGGTTGCCGCGCTACCAAGCCAACAACCGCAGTTACATTACTATTGCGATAGGCTGTACCGGCGGCCAACACCGTTCGGTGTATTTATCCGAACGGTTACAAAAACATTTCGATCACAGTTTTAGCGATGTACAAGTTCGCCATCGCGACATTAACAAACACAAAAAACCCTAAACCATGCACATCGAAATACTCGACATCATTAATAAACGCGGCCTGCATGCACGTGCTGCAGCTAAACTTGCCACCCTTGCCAACCAGTATCAGGCCAAGGTGCAAGCGCGTGTCGGCGAAGGCCACTGGGCCGATGCCAAGAGCGTGATGTCATTGATGTTATTGGCTGCAAGTCAGGGAACCGCTTTGCAAGTCAGCGTGGAAGGTGAGGATGCCGAAGCCGCACTTTGTGCGATCCGCGCGTTGATTGCCGACCGCTTTGAAGAAGGCGAATAAACCAACTATCGTTATAGTCAGCCATTCTCCAACAGACATTCTGGCAAAAGCGGTTGTTGTTGTTGCTTTTCTGCACTAAGCTGCGCGACCTTTTCCGGCACCATGTATTACACGCTTTTGCCGGTTTAGCCCTATATTCATTTGCGCTTTGCGCACCAAGTACAGTTATTCTTATGGTTTACAACTACGACGACATCAATCCCGATGACTACATCCTCAGTAAATCGCAGGTTAAACGCGATATGCATGCGCTGCAGGCACTGGGTGAAAGTTTTATCACCATGAACGAAAAGCAACTCGCGCAGATTCCGCTGAGCGAGGAAATGCTGGACGCCATCTACATCGCGCGCAAAATGCCGCCCAAAGAGGCGCGCCGCCGCCAGATTCAATATATTGGCCGCTTGATGCGCGAAGGTAATCACGAAGAAATTAAAGCCGCTGTCGATAAGCTGCAAAACCGCAGCGACCAGTATGTACACCGCCAACATCAAGTAGAGCGCTATCGCGACTTGCTAATTGAAGGTGACAAGCAAATCTTCCAAACCTTGGTGACTTCTTGCCCAGGCATTGATGTACAACACTTGCGCCAGTTAATCCGCAGCGCGCAAAAAGAGCGCGAAGAAAATAAGCCGCCGGCGAATGCGCGCAAACTGTTCGGGTTTATTCGCGAGCAACTGGACGCACAGGATTAGTCATATATTCCGCTGCGAATCACACACAAACAATAAGGGCGCCCAGAAGGCGCCCTTATTGTTTCTTGCGAGTGCTATTTGCTGAAGGCTTGTCGGGTGGCAAGGCTTCCTCTTGTTTTTCATTTACGCTATCACGCAAACTTTTTTCACTTTCAAACAAGCGGTTAAAACGCATTTTCGGCTCGTCCCAACTGCCTTTAATCGTGTAACTGACACTAGTCGCCTGATCTACCTGCTTTTTGAATAGTTTGCTAATCAAATAAACACCGGCAGCGGCGGGCAATCCGGTTGCAAGGGCAGCATAGAAAGTTACGTTCCCAGCCACAGGCAAGGTGGCAACCAGACGGGTATTGAGGGTTTCATTGCGCAGATCAATACTGCCCGCCATTTGCATACCACTGGAGGGTGTGCGGACGATTAAGGGTTCTTCAAACACCATTGTTCCCTGATTGAAACGCACCTTTCCGTTGATAGCGTCATAGGCGAGGCCACTTTTGTAGAGATCCGAAAAGTCAAAACGCAATCGGCGCGCTAGCGTATCGAAGTTAAGAATCGACATCAGGCGCAGAATGCCGTCGCCCGCATTGGCTTCACGTTTAAAACGCCCGGTTTCAATTGCGATACTCATCTCGCCATTGAGATTTACCAGATTAAAGTCTTGCGGTGAGCCTGCCCAAAACAGATCGGCACTAAAGTGTGCAGTTTCGCTTTCTATAGTGTCTGGCTTACCCCACGCGCGCAATACGCCGCCCAAGTCAGCCGCACTTAAGTTGCCGATAAAACGTGTCTCTACTCCTGTTGGCGTGTTTTGCCAAATCAGACGGGCACCTTCCTGTGCCTCATCAACGGCGCTGACCGTAACACCTCTAATGCTGCCGCGAATATTATCGATCACCACCCCTTGCTCATTCGGGCGCAGTTGCAGCGACCAATTGCCATAGTTGTTATCGTCCAGCAACAAGGATGCAATACTGATGTTCGCCAAGGGTAATTTACGTGGATCAATAATCTGCACCGGTCTGGCTGGTGCAGCAGCACTGGTTTCTCCCGTTGCCTCGCCGGCACCATCCACTACCGCGATCTGATCTGCCTGCCCCAACATGTTCTGGGTGAGCGATAAGCGAGTCAAATCAACTTGCAATGGGATAAACGGACTGTCCGGCACTAACAACCTGCCTGCAACCACCGAATTCTCTACCTCCAGTTGCCAGCCAAGCGGCGCTGGTACGGCAATCACATTCAGATTTTCAAGAACAGTGGAGCCAAGCTCATACTGCCCCAACATCAACTCCGCACGAAAGGGCAAACCGGCGACCAGCCCTGCGGGCACTTTCTGTTCAGGCTCATATGACGTCGCGGCTTGCGACGATGACAAGGCCTGAGCAATAGCGGGAGTGAGTCGCTCGGTATAGGTTTTGTAGCGCGCCTGCACCTCTTTCCATGCATCCAAATCAATGCCGGGTAAAAATCCAGAAACTAAAAATTGCGGTTGCTCGCTGAGTTTTGCATCACTGGCAAGGGCGATATTAGCGTTGAGTAAATTATTGTTGCGCGCTCGATCCGTGCGCAGCAAGGCTTGGATGTCATTGTTATAGCGCACATCTATTTGCGCCTGATTTTCTTGCAGCCAGAGTTTGAATTCAAATGGCCGCTCTCCCTTGGCGGGCTTGCCATAAGGTGCAGGCAAGTTGACACTAACGTTCTCCAGATTGCTGGTAATGGTCACTTCGGCAAACGCTTGCTCCGTAAATACAGCAGCGGATTGCACAGTATCCAGAGGCTCTTCCGGACTCAGCTCAATCAGATTTTTCAGGCGCGCTGGGCGATGATGTAATTCTACGCGCGCGCGATAGGGTAAGTTGCCGCTGAGAAACAGTGCTTCAGGTCGCTTGCTCCAGTAGGCAATTTGGTGCGCGTCGACCACACCATCCAGTTCAATCAGCGTTTTACTGTAACTATCGAGCTTAACAGTACCCAGCCTGGCCTCAATCGGCTCATCAAAAAAGTGAGCATGAAGTGTGTCGCTGCTAATTCCTGTATCACTGTTGTAGCTGATGTGACCGGTTAAATCATTCAAAGCCAAATTCAGGTTTTGCAATTCAAACCTCGGTACATCAAGCGCAACATCTACCTGTTGATGCGCCCCTTCCGGTTTATCCTCACCAGTTCCAATGGGGATATCCAAGTCGAGCTGCGCCTTCATTTCACCCTGCATAGACCAAGAGTCCATACTGTCGCCCAAATATTGGCGTAGCATACCTTCGCGCAACACTCGGACGCCGTCGCTGGCAGCCCCGCTGATTTCACCATCCACCTGCAGCAGTGAGCCCTGCCCTCGCGCACGCGGATTCACTCGCACTTCTGCACGGTTCACCTTACTCGTATAGAGTTTGGCATCGGTCACGCTAGCAAAAACCTGAGCATCGCTAACCAGAAGACGGCCATCCAGTTGCGTTAAAGCTGGCCAACCGGGGTGATAGTTAAGCTCTGCCTGCTCTATGTCGAGATACAGCTGGAAAGTGCGCGCCATAGGATTTTTGGTATTGAGCGTGCCGCGATAAACAAAACCGGCTTGTGTGGCTATACCCGAATTTTTTCCGCCAATACTCTGTTCCAACCAAGCGAGAAGCGATTGAGGTGCCAAAGCAGGGGTGTATTTTTGATAAAGACTGGCATTCAGCTGGCGAGCTCCAATTTGTAGGTAGAGATCAATATCACCCGTATTGCGCTGCCATGGCAGGGATAGCCACATATAACCGTGCGCTAACTCCTCCCCCTGCTGGAACTCCAACTGGCCGCTATTGACATAAATCTGGTTATTTTCCGGTTGCAAATGCCACGCGACCTGACCTTTGGCGCGGTCGTATTTCATAGGCGCCGAATAGGTAGGGGAATAGTGCATGGTGAAGTGTTGCTGCACATCTATATCGACAAATCCACCCTTTTGACCTGCTTGCAGGTAGCCCTCCACACCGGTAAGAGCAGGCACGCCACGCCAGGCATCGTTAGCCACCTGCGCAAGATTGGCGCGCAGCTGCCACTCTTTCGGCGCCTGTAAGGGCAAGGTCAATTGCAGGTTGCGTACTTGTCCACGCAGGTTGAGCGCTGTTAATACCTTTTGTAACTTGCCATCGCCCAATACCCCTGCGCTATCTAACATATTGCTTAAACGGCTAAGATCCAGCTGATCCATGCTGATTTGCAAGGGTTTTTTAAACCCGGTAGAGGCCACCGCAATATTTACATCGGTGATCTTTTGCTCATTCATGGCGGCGTTAATTTGCTGTAGCCCCAACCGCCATTCACCGCTGGGCGCCCAATAACCAGTCAGTTCAGTGGCAAAATTATCCAGCGACAGGCGGCGCTCCCCCAGCGGAAGTGATAAACGCTGCAGCCCCAAGCGTCCAACCAAATCGTAACCTTGTTGACCAACGCGACTTTCAAACCAGATATTGGCATCGATCATTCCCTCGCTCTGCACACTGGCTTTACTCACTCCATTGAGCAAAAACGCACTGGTTGCGGCGATGGGTTCACTGGTGGGAAAACGATTCAGCTGCAGATAGCCTTTGCTACGAAAGCTGGCCTGATCCCGTGGATCACCCTGTCCTTCCATGATCAGATAGACACTGCGCGGCTGCTCATCCACATCGATTTGCAGAGCAAGGCGATGGAAATCACCGGCATTTTCCAGCAGCAAATAAGGTGAAGCCAACTGCATTTGTTTGCCCGAAGCAAACTGAAAACTGAGGTGACTGCGCTGAAATTCAATCTTGGTGGAGAGCAGCAGCATATCGAGCAGCGCGTCCAACTGCACACCCGGTTTATTGGCGTCGGTGCGCTTCGGCAGACCGGGAATTTGCCAAAAACCATCGGCGGTCTGGGCAAAGCTCATATCCACTTGGCGGAGCGATAGATTGCTCCACACCAGGCGCAAGTTGACGAGCGACTCCAGCATATCGAGCCGCAGGCGGGCTTGTTTTAAGGCAACTATAGGTTCGTCAGTCTGACTCTTAATGCTGAGATCGCGAATCAGCAAACTCGGCTTCAAACCGTCCCAATCAGCTTGAATCTGACCTATGGCCACCTGAGCATTGAGTTTGGAAGAAAAATACTCAGCAATGCTGTGATTGTAATCGCCCAACAAATAGGAAAAGCTACGCCCGGATTGCACCAACACCGCCAATAAAATCAGCGCGAGGGCAACCAGAAAGTACGACCATTTCACCAGTTTGCGAAAAGCACGAGTCATTGCAGCGATCTATTCCGGGCTAGGGGTTGCTGAGTAAATGTTGCATTGCACATCAGACCAACACGATATCGTACTGCTCTTGTTGAAAGAGCGCCTCAACCCTGAATTCGATGGTTCGGTTAATAAAAGCTTCCAGATCGGCCACATAGGCGGCCTCTTCATCTAGCAGGCGGTCAACCACCAACTGCGATGCCAACACCAAAAACTTTTGGTTGTCATAAGTGCGTGCCATGCGCAAAATTTCACGGAAAACTTCATAACATACAGTCTCCGCCGATTTCACCTGCCCGCGCCCCTGACACACAGGGCAAGGCTCACATAACATCTGCCCGAGAGATTCACGGGTACGCTTGCGCGCCATTTCCACCAAACCCAGTTCCGAGACACCCGTAATGCGAGTTTTGGCGTGATCTTTTTCCAGCGCCTTTTCCAGGGTGCGCAATACTTGCCGCTGATGCTCAGGGTCTTTCATATCGATAAAATCGAGAATGATAATGCCACCCAAATTGCGCAGCCGCAGCTGGCGGGCAATCGATGAAGCTGCTTCCAGATTGGTCTTGAAAATTGTCTCTTCCAGATTGCGATGGCCGACAAAAGCGCCGGTATTCACATCCACCGTAGTCATGGCTTCGGTCTGTTCGATAATCAAATAACCGTTGGATTTGAGCGGCACGCGCGGTTCCAGGGCGCGGTGGATTTCCTCTTCCACGCCGTAGAGCTCCAGCAATGGGCGATCACCGCTGTACAGCTCAATTAAGTCCACCAATTGCGGCGCATATTGGGCAGCAAATTCCTGCATTTGTTGCCAGGTCAGCCGCGAATCCACCCGCACCCGGTCAATCGGCGCACGCGCCATATCGCGCAGGGCGCGCAGATAGAGCGGCATATCGCGATGAAGTTCCGCAGGCACCCCCAAGGTAGGCAATTTTGCGGTTAAATCCTCCCACAGCTGGCGCAAAAAGGGGATGTCCGCATTGATCGCTGCGGCATCGGCGCCTTCCGCCACGGTGCGCACAATAAAACCACCACTAATACCCTGCTCTGCAACCGCGGTTTCCACCGCTTGGCGCAAACGCTCGCGCTCGGGTTCATCCTCAATGCGGGTAGACACCCCTATGTGACTGGAGTTAGGCATGTACACCAGATAGCGAGAGGACAGCGTGAGATGGGTGGTCAGGCGCGCACCCTTGGTACTAATAGGATCTTTGGCCACCTGCACCAATAGCGTTTGCCCTTCGCGCACCAGGGTGCGTATATCCGGCACTTCGCTGCGGCGAACCTCGCCCTCGGGAGGTTCGGGCATCATATCGGCAGCGTGGATAAAACCGGTGCGCTCCAGACCAATCTCGACAAAAGCCGCCTGCATACCCGGCAAGACTCTGACCACCTTGCCTTTATAGATATTGCCAACGTAACTTTCGCCGTGGCTGCGCTCGATGTAAAACTCCTGCACTACACCATTTTCCACCAGCGCTACACGGGTCTCCACCGGGGAGACATTGATTAGAATCTCTTCACTCATAGCTCTACTCCGGCAGTCCACCAGGCAATACCGAACTCCTTCAGCAACTCACAGGTCGCTTCGATCGGCAGGCCAACAACAGCGGAATAGCTGCCGCGGATTTCGTTAACAAACACTGCGCCCAAACCCTGAATCGCATAACCGCCCGCCTTATCCTGCGGCTCGCCCATTGCCCAGTAAGCGGCAATTTCGGCATCGCTTAATTCGCGAAACGTCACATCAGTGATAGACACACGCAGCGCTTGCTGGGTAGATGAATGAAGCGCGACGGCAGTAATGACTTGATGGGTGCGACCTGATAGCTGCCGCAACATCTGCTGGGCGTGGGCTTGATCGCGCGGTTTTTCAAGAATGGCGCCATCCAATAAGCCGAGTGTATCGGCCCCGAGTACAGGCGCGATGGGCAATTTTTGTTGGAGCAATTGAGCAAAACCGGCAGCAGCTTTCTCACGAGCGAGACGCTGAACATAATCCAACGCGGTTTCACCCGCCGCAGGCTGTTCAGGAATGGAGGCGGAAATCACCGCATGGCGCACACCAATCTGGCGTAAGAGTTCGCTCCTGCGAGGCGACTGGGATGCAAGATACAAATCTGGAACAACATCGGAAACAACTGCGCTCACGCTGAAAACTCCTGATACCGCAAAGGGCAGTTAATGATGGTAGCGATGCGTTATACCGTTTAGCCACCAAGAGCAGACGGGCCATAAGAGCGCGCTGGTGATTGCCGGATATAAAAATTGAATACCCGACAACTGGCGCCCGGCCATGCCCTGCACCCAGTTATCCGTTAGCTGGGCGATACCAACCAGCACAAAGATCCAAGCTGATTGACGGCCAATTGAAAAGTTGCGCACCCGCTGATACGAAAGAATACAAATATAGGCAACGATTATCAGGCCGAGACTGTGCTGGCCAAAGGGCACGCCTTCCAGCAAATCCTGAAACAACCCCAGGGCACAGAGCAGCGTAAAGCTGATCGTTAGCGGCATAAAAAAGATCCAGTAGATCGCCACTACCAACACAAACTCAGGGCGCCACCAACGCATATCCATTGGTAACGGATAGACCGACAAGATTAATGCCGCCAAAAAACTCAGCGCGACAATAAAATAAAGATTCAGCTGCGGGCTGAGCATCAGCGCGCTCCGGTGGCCGAGCTGGAAGAAGACGATCCAGCGGAAGCAGCAGGTTCGGTTGCCGGCAGGCTTAAGGCGCCCGGCACACTGGCCTGATCGCGGTTTTCAAAGACTAATAACAAATGACGACTGCGATCCAAACGCGCCATAGGTTTGGCAATCACTGTGAGAAATGCTTTGCCCGGATCACGCACCACTTGCAGCACCTCGGCAACCGGATAGCCAACCGGGAAGCGCGCGCCCAAACCGGAACTGACTAGCAAATCACCTGCGCGAATGTCGGTATTGGCCGATACGTGGCGCAGACTAAGGCTATTCAAATCGCCTGTACCTTCAGCAATAGCACGCACGCCATTGCGATTAACCTGCACTGGAATCGCGTGGGTCGAGTCCGAGATAAGCAGTACCGTACTGGACGCTTCACCCACCTCAATCACCTGCCCCATCAAACCAAACGCATCCAAAACCGGTTGCCCCTTAAACGCACCATCTACCGTACCGCGATTGATAACAACCTTATGACTGAGTGGGTTGGGCGACACGCCGATTAATTCGGCAATCAGCACTGTATCCTGCAGCATCTGGCTGGCATTGAGCAGTTGGCGCAAACGCACGTTTTCGGCTGCCAATGAAGCCAACTGTTGCAGCTTGCGCTGATGAATCAACAATTCGGTTTTAAGCGCTTCATTTTCGAGCTTGAGATCAGAATGAGAAACAAACGTATCCTTGCGCCAATCGTTTACACGGCTGGGCAGGTCGGTAATCTGGTAGAAAGGTGTTACCACTTGGGCGAGCTTTTCGCGCAGCGGTTCAAGGCGATCGGTATAAAGCCCAACAATCACCAGCGCCATGGTAATCAAAATAAAAATAAAAGCGCGACTGGTGGCTGATGAGCCTCGGGCAAAGAGCGGTTTAATGGCGAGTTCTCCCCTGGAGTTGAAGCCCGTTAATCACGGGCTACAAAACAAATCAGGACGACAGCAGGTCAATATTGCGCTTGTCATTCATCTCCAGCGCAATACCACCACCACGAGCCACACAGGTCAGCGGGTCTTCAGCAACAATAAAGGGCAGACCGGTTTCGTTCGACAGCAGGCGATCAATATCACGCAGCAAAGCGCCACCGCCGGTCAAAACAACACCGCTTTCAGCGATATCAGAGGCCAATTCCGGTGGCGATTGTTCCAGCGCACTTTTTACTGCTTGAACAATACCGGCTAATGGATCTTGCAGGGCTTCGAGAATTTCATCGCTGCTCAGGGTAAAGCTGCGCGGCACACCTTCGGCCAGATTGCGGCCGCGCACATCGATCTCGCGAATTTCACTACCGGCAAAAGCACAGCCAATTTCTTGCTTGATCCGCTCAGCAGTTGCATCACCAATCACGCTGCCGTAGTTGCGGCGCACGTAGTTAACAATGGCTTCATCAAAACGGTCGCCACCGATACGCACGGAATCGGAGTACACCACACCGTTCAAAGAGATAACGGCAATCTCGGTAGTACCACCACCTATATCCACTACCATCGAACCATTTGCTTCCGATACTTTCAGGCCAGCACCAATTGCCGCTGCCATTGGCTCTTCAATCAAACGCACTTCACGCGCGCCAGCACCTAATGCAGATTCGCGAATCGCACGCTTTTCAACTTCGGTAGAGAGACAGGGAACACTGATCAGAACGCGGGGGGATGGGCTAAACCAGGAGTTTTCGTGCACTTTGCGGATAAAGTGTTGGAGCATTTTTTCGGTGACCTGGAAGTCGGCGATCACACCGTCTTTCAGCGGGCGGATGGCGGTAATGTTGCCCGGTGTACGGCCCAGCATACGCTTTGCCTCAACGCCTACGGCTTCCACAATTTTGGTGCCGTTGTGATGGCGAATCGCCACCACCGATGGCTCATTAAGCACTATGCCGCGACCGCGCACATAAATCAGCGTGTTTGCTGTACCAAGGTCGATTGAGAGATCGTTAGAAAATGCTCCACGCAAAAGTTTCATCATGACGGGACGAGGCCTTAAATTAGAATGTGTTAAATAGAATTCGGGTTGTTTTGTGTTGCTAACAACGGTTGCCTACTATTGCGACGGCGCGCTCATGGCAATCAGGATTCAATTCTGCAAACGCAGTTCCCTGAATATTTTCTCCGCAACTTATTGCTTATGAGACGGAGAATCCCTGCAAATTTTTAAGAAGCGCGCAGTATAAGTGAATTTTCGCTTTTTATCCGACCTAAATTAACCGCAAAGTTCAAATAAATCGCTAATATCGCCGACGTTTGCGGCTACTTTTTGCGCAATGCGCGCAGCGCTAAAAACATTTACCTAGCAAGGTTAAAAACTCGCCGCACTCTATCAACCACAAGGGTTCAGGGCAAGGCGCAAATGTGGTACCTTTGGCGCCCGTTTTTAGTGGTATAGCCAAGCTTCGCTGCCGTTCGCCACACTTTTACTGTTTACGTTTTTTGCTTTTTCACCATTCTGTTTTCATGTTTCATTTGCTGGAGCTAAGACCCCATGGCTGTAGACCGTTCCGATATCGCCAAGCTCGCCAACCTGGCGCGCATCCAGATTAGCGATGAAGCCGCCGATGAAGCGGCAAAAAGTATCTCCGATGTGCTGGCACTGGTTGATCAGCTGCAAGCGGTCAATACCGATGGCGTATTGCCCATGGCGCACCCACTGGATGCCGTACAGCGCCTGCGTGCGGATGTAGTGACAGAACCCAACCAGCGCGACGCTTTCCAAGCGATTGCACCCGCCACCCAAGACGGCCTGTATTTGGTGCCGCAAGTTATTGAATAAAAATGTAGGGGCGCCGCTTGCTGCGCCCAGAGAATGTAAGGGCGTCATTTGCTGCGCCCCTACGTTTGCATTGACGGAAATGGGCGCGGCAAGCAGCGCCCCTACAGTAAAAATTTCAGGAATTTTTTGAATGCATCAATTCACCATTGCCGAACTGGTCAAGGGTCTGCGCAACAAAGACTTTTCCAGTACCGAAGTGACCCAACATTATCTCGACCGCATCGCGCGTCTCGATAGCACTTACAACAGTTATATCACTGTGACTAACGACATAGCCCTGCAACAAGCCGCTGCTGCCGACAAACGTTTAGCCGCTGGCAACGCCCCCGCACTGTGCGGTGTGCCAATTGCACACAAAGATATTTTTTGCACCACCGGTGTCCGCACCTCGTGCGCATCGAAAATGCTCGATAAATTTATCGCGCCCTACAACGCCACTATCGTAGAAAATTATTTAAATTCCGGTGTGGTGATGCTGGGTAAAACCAACATGGATGAATTCGCCATGGGTTCATCCAATGAAACCAGCTGGTACGGCCCGGTAAAAAATCCCTGGGCGATTGATTGTGTACCCGGCGGATCTTCAGGTGGTTCTGCTGCGGCAGTGGCTGCACATTTAGCACCGGCGGCGACTGCATCGGATACGGGCGGCTCTATTCGTCAACCCGCCGCATTGTGCGGATTAACCGGCATTAAACCAACCTACGGTCGCGTATCGCGCTGGGGCATGATTGCGTTTGCCTCAAGCCTCGACCAAGCGGGAATTTTGTCGCGCACTGCGGAAGACGCGGCGATTTTGTTAAACGACATGGCGAGCTTTGATGCAAAAGATTCCACCTGCGTTGAGCGCGACGTACCGGATTACACCGCAGACTTAAACAAATCATTAAAAGGTTTGCGCATCGGTGTACCAAAAGAATATTTCGGTGAAGGTTTGAATCCACAAACTGCAAAATTGGTTGAAGATGCCATCAAAGTCTACGAAGGCTTGGGCGCAACCATTCACAGCGTCAGTTTGCCACACACGCACTTGGCAGTGCCCGCTTACTACGTAATCGCACCGGCAGAATGTTCAGCAAACTTGTCGCGTTTTGACGGTGTGCGCTACGGTCATCGCTGCGAAAACCCTATGGATTTAAATGATCTTTATATGCGCTCGCGCAGTGAAGGTTTTGGTGCAGAAGTGAAGCGCCGTATTCTCGTTGGTGCTTACGCATTGTCTGCCGGTTATTACGATGCTTATTACAGCAAAGCACAAAAAGTGCGCCGCCTGATCAAACAAGATTTTGTCGATGCATTCGACAGTGTCGATGTGATTCTCGGGCCAACCTCGCCATCGCCCGCATTCCAATTTGGTTCAAAAAGCAAAGATCCAGTGGCCATGTATTTGGAAGATATTTACACCATCGCCACCAATTTGGCGGGTTTGCCCGGCTTATCGATTCCTTGCGGATTAGTGGATAACAAACCGGTTGGCTTGCAATTGATTGGTAACTTTTTTGCTGAAGGTCAATTGTTAAATGCTGCACACCAATTCCAGCAAACAACTAACTTCCACCAACAATCCGCCCCTGGCATTGAATAAGAGAGGAATACAAAAATGCAATGGGAAACCGTAATCGGCTTGGAAGTTCACGTACAACTGGCCACCAAAACTAAAATTTTCTCCGGCGCCAGCACCGCGTTCGGCGCTGAGCCAAACACTCAAGCTTGCGCGATTGATTTGGCACTGCCCGGCACACTGCCAGTCGCCAACGAACAAGCTTTTCGTTTCGCCACTATGTTTGGTTTGGCGGTAAATGCAGAAATCGGCAAGCGCTCCGTGTTTGAACGCAAAAATTATTTCTATCCTGATTTGCCAAAAGGTTATCAAACCACACAATTAGCTGAACCAATTGTCGGCGCTGGTTTTGTAGATCTCGAATTGGAAGGTGGCCGCACCAAACGCGTTCGCATTCACCACGCGCATTTGGAAGAAGATGCAGGTAAATCCCTACACGAAGATTTTGCGGGCATGAGCGGCATCGATTTAAACCGCGCCGGTACACCGCTGATTGAAGTAGTAACCGAGCCAGATATGCGCAGCGCCGAAGAAGCTGTTGCCTTCGCCAAAAAATTGCACTCTATCGTCACCTCGCTGGAAATTTGCGATGGCGAAATGAGCCAAGGCTCAATGCGTTTTGATGTGAATATTTCTGTGCGCCCCAAAGGCCAGGAAAAACTCGGCACACGCACTGAAACCAAAAATTTAAACTCATTTAAATTTATGGAAGAAGCCATCGCACTGGAAGTTGAACGCCAAATTGATGTATTGGAAGACGGCGGAAAAATTCGTCAGGAAACGCGCCTGTACAACGGCGATACCAAAAAAGCCCGCAGCATGCGCAGCAAAGAAGATAGCAATGACTACCGCTACTTCCCCTGCCCTGATTTGTTGCCGGTGATTCTGGACGATGCGTACATCGAATCGGTACGCGCACAAATGCCGGAATTGCCCGAAGCCAAACGCGCGCGTTTTGTTGAGCAATATGGTTTGAGCAGCTACGACGCTGGCCAAATCACCATGGATAAATTCGCCGCAAGCTTCTTCGAAGCATCTACCAAAATTTCCGGCGAAGCCAAACTCACTGCCAACTGGATCATGGCGGATTTAGGTGCTTACCTGAATCGCACCGAACAGCGCATTGACCAATCGCCGATTACACCTGAATTACTCGCTGGTTTGGTTCTGCGTGTAAAAGACGGAACTCTCTCCAGCAAAATCGCCAAGCAAGTGTTTGAAGCTATGTGCAACGGCGAAGGCGATGCCGACACCATTATCGAAACCAAAGGGTTAAAACAGGTTTCCGATACCGGCGCGCTGGAAAAAATTATCGACGACATTCTCGCCGCTAACGTCCCACAAGTAGAAGGCTACCGCGCCGCGCCAGAAGATAAACGCGCAAAAATGCTCGGCTTCTTTGTGGGCCAGGCAATGAAAGCATCCAAAGGCCAAGCGAATCCGCAAGTGCTGAATGAGTTGTTGGTTAAGAAATTGAATGGCTAATTAATGTTAACCGCAAGGTGGGTGGAGCCTAATAGCGATACCCGCCGCGTTGTTGGGTATCGCTACACTCCACCCAACCTACAAAAAAGTAGAAGAGAACTAAACATGAGTTTACGTAAAGACAAAGAAAAAGTCCTCGGCGAAACTTTCGACGATGACCGCATCAAAACCTTTTTAAACTACCCAGCTCCCGCTGGCGTAAATGCCGATTATCACCTGCTAGAAAAAGCCTATCGCGGCATGCTCGGCGAAAACTTCAAAACCTTCGTGAAGTTTTTTGTTGAAGCAGGAAAAGATATAAACGCAGTCGGTCCGGAAGGCAAAACTTTTCTGCAAGTGGTAAAAGCTCACCGCAATGGCGAAGAATATGCACTTGCACTGGAAGCTATCGGCGCAAAATAGTTTTTGTCTACGTTTGGAAATGAAAAGGTCAACACACGCAAACACCTTTTTCATTTCCAACCGTTTTGGGATTGGAACGCTTGCAACAATATTTATCATCAAGAATGTTCTTGTAAATCCTGGTTGTAACACTTCATCTTTACTCACGGCAATACCTGCTTCCTCCTCACGTAAATTCTATGTATGACAGCGCACGGAATCGTTGTCAACGCATCGTAATACTGCTGACTAAAGGGTCGTTCTAACTTGGGGTTAGAACACGTAATCGCCCTATTTCACATGCTTGCGAAAGTTCTTGGAGGAACACATGAAAAAAAACCATATCTCGGCTGATAAAAAACAATTTAAAAAATTGCCCAACACGTTTCGTTATGGGCTACTCGCCCGAGCAATTGGATTGACGACAATGCTCGCCAGCCCACTCGCCTTTTCACAAAGTGACGAACTAATCGATGAGGGTTTTAATTTTCGCGCCGAGCCCTCGCACTGGTATATCGGCGGCAATTATGGTCGTACCGTTGAAAGTATTGATGATGGTGAAATTGCCAACACCATCATTGGTGGAGGCTTAACCGGTATAGAAGATGGGGACTCAGATCGAGGCTACAAATTTTTTGTTGGCTACCAATTTAATCATTATATTGCGGTTGAAGCCGGTTACGTTGACCTAGGTGATTTTGGTGTCCGAGTCGCGCGCGATCCAGAAGTAGGTACCTTAACCGGAGATACTAGCTATAAAGGCTACAACTTGGATGTTGTAGGTACTTGGCCGCTGACGCAACGGCTATCAGCGTTTAGCCGTGCAGGTGCTTTTCATTATGAAACCGAAGAAAACTTCGTCGGAACGCAAAGCTTGGCTGCGTCACTTTCTCGCGATGATAAAGACACAGGTTATAAATTTGGTGCAGGTTTGGAATATTCCTTTACTGAACGTTTATCTGCGCGTGTTGAAGCCGAACGCTATCGCATTGAAGATATGCTGGGTGATAACGGCAGTGTAAATCTCTATTCAATTGGCGTTGTATATCGTTTTGGAGACCGAGCCGCTCCACTAAAACCCACACCGAAAGAGCCGGTTGTTGCGCAGCAGGAATACTGTAGCAATATGGAAATTCACTTTGACATTAATCGCGCTGATCTTCCACGTGCAGAATCCGAACGTTTATACGCAGCCGGGGCATTTCTGAAAAAATATCCTGACACCAAAGCGATCATTCAGGGTCACACCGACAATGTCGGCAGCAATCAATACAATATGCAACTTTCGCAACGCCGCGCGGAAAGCGTGCTGCAATATCTGGTTGATCAACAGATTGACGAGTCACGCATTTCCACCGTCGCACGGGGTGAAGAAGACCCGATCTCCACTAACGACACCGAAGCAGGTAAACGCGAGAACCGGCGCGTAAACACGATCATTGATTGTGTAAAAGACGTTGAGGGCATTTCTCTACCGGAAGCGCGCATCACTCTAGCTGCACTGGTGGAGTTCGATGAAAATAGCGTAACAGTGGATAACAAATATCACAGCGATCTGGAAAAAGCGGCGCAATATTTACAAGACAATCCAAAAGTTACTGCTCATGTGGAAGGTCATGCTGCAGACATTACGTCAACTAACAAAGCACAAGAAATATCTGAGCGTCGCGCAGCAAATGTAGTGGATTATTTAGTAGAAAAATTCGGCGTAGAACGTTCACGCCTAACGGCAGAAGGGTTTGGTAAACTTCGTCGCGTGGCCTATAACACTACGGAAGCGGGCAGACAACAAAATCGTCGCGTCAATATAGTGTTGCACTACCCACGGTAGATAGAGCAAAGCAGTTTAGCGACGATACACCTTGGGAGAGCCCAAGTATTTTCACAAAATTGTGATGGTACTTGGGCTTTTTCGCCCCCCTCCTTTTTATCAGAGTAGCGTGATATGCCCCCTACAACACCCCCTCCACGTTTCCATCATGTCGCCAAAATAGGATACCTCGCTCGGAGCATCGTTTATCTGGTAATTGGAGGCCTAGCTGTTTTGACGGCGCTTGGTATGGGAGGAGAAACTACGGATAGCAAAGGTGCGATCGTGGAAATAATGCAACAACCTTTTGGTAATGTTTTGCTCGTGTTACTTATTATTGGTCTAATCGGTTTTGTAGTATGGCGGTTGGTTCAATCCATCAAAGATACCGATGACCACGGCACGACTGCAAAAGGTGTAGTGATACGGACGGGCCTTTTTGCAAGCGCTCTCAGTCACGGCTTTCTGGCATGGTGGACAATAAAATTATTAATGGGGAGCGAAGATCGCTCGCAAAGTGGACAGCAGCTTTTATCCTCCAACATTGGGCAAATTATCATAGGTTTAGCCGGGCTTGTATTTTTAGGCACGGGCTTAGCGCATATCTATAAAGGTTGGAGCGCCAGCTTTCAACGCTATATGAACATTCCCCCAGATATACAGAAATGGGCGAAACCACTATGTCAATTTGGCTTAATATCGCGTGGGGTTGTGTGGTGTATAGTGGCATGGTTTTGTTTCAGCTCAGTTATGTCAGCCCAAAGCGGTGAAATAAAGGGATTAGTTGAAGCGCTGGAATTTGTACGCGCAAGTGACTATGGCGTTTGGTTTTTCGGCATTATTGCTGCTGGTTTATTCGCGTTCGGTTTGTACAGTTTTCTTCAATCACTGTATCGAAAAATTAAGCCCCCCTCCCTCTCGTCACCCTAAGGGCGACAATAGCCTCATCAACGCAAAAAAATCAGCGGGCGCCGGTGTTTCGAACGTTAATTCTTTGCCAGTTTTTGGATGAATTATTTTTAAACGCAACGCATGCAAACCCATGCGATTACCCTTGGTGCCGTAGCGTTCGTCGCCTACTACTGGATAACCCAACCAGGATAAATGGGCGCGAATTTGATGCTGACGACCCGTGTCGATTTTTACTTGCAACAGCGTTCGCGCATTGCTGGTGCGCTCGGTTTTGTAATGAGTGATGGCAGATTTTGCATCTGGATGAGCGCCTACGTGCATGCGGTATTCCACCTCATCCAAACGCAGGGGTTGATCAATGGTTCCCTGCGTGGGAGTTGGGCAGCCTTCTACAATCGCCAAATAGGTTTTTTCGGCTTGATCCCACTTGTCCATCACCGCTTCACGTATTTCCCGTGAAGTCGCGAATAACAAAACGCCGGAAGTGTCGCGATCAATCCGGTTTACTGGCCACAACTTTATGGCTTGTGTGCGGTGGGATAATTGCTTGCGCAAAATAGCCAGCGCGTGTTGTTGCGTTTCTTTGGGGTTTCCTACGGATAACAAACCCGCGGGTTTATTAATCGCAATCACATCGCGATCTGAATATAAAATTTCCAATTGTGATGGGGAGCTATTGGCTGTTTTAGCGGTTGCGCCAACCTCCACCAAATCACCTGCATTAAGCGCGTAATCGTGCTGGGTAGTGGATGAACCATTTACGCTGACACAGCCAGTTTGCAAGCGCTGTTTAATTTTACTGCGCGCCCAACCCTGCAGTTGTTCACTGAGAAACGCCATAAGCCCGGCAGGCTTTTTAACGTGCAATTTTTCCGACATAAGCTTGGCTCTGGCGTTAAGCTCTAAGGCGCGCGGCGCACAACAAGCTTAAAAGGAATGGTCAAGAATGCTTGACCATAGTCGGAAGAGCCGAAACGGACGCTCATACGAAAAAGGAAAAATATTCAGTAGGCCGCCACAATAACACCCAACTGCACCCTATTGCCAATTAACTAGCGCGTTCACCCATTTGCATTAATTAACATCACCCCTGTAATAACGAGTAATAGCTATGCCCCATAGGGTTTGCTACTAATTGCCAAATCAACGAAAAAGTATAAGATCAATCTGGTCTGTCGCTGTTTTATTGTTGTTGTCCGTCACGATAGGGAAAAACAATATGAAACCAAATACGCAACTACTACATAACGTATGGAAAAATTCGCAAGACCTCATCACCCAAAAAGATATTGCCCTTGATAAGTTCCAACTGGATGAGCTAATTTCATCCGCCTTTAGTGCCGGTCCTTACTATTTTTACATCGTTGATTTTTTTGACTTTTCAATAAAATACATGAGCCCTTTGGTCGAAGGTATTCACGGGGTAGACCCTGAGACCACCAGCTTTCAGGATATTCTCGATCAAATGCACCCTGACGATATGGACTTTGTCGCCCGCGCCGAAGCCAAAGTATTTGATATCATCGGCGGCCTGGGGCCAGACAAAGTCAAAAAATACAAAACCTCTTATTGTTTCCGTTTCCGAACCGCCGATGGCAGCTATCAACTATTCAACCACCAAGCCATCATCCTCACCACCGACGAACATGGACGCATTGCCAAATCCCTCAACATCCACACCAACCTAAACCATTTAACCAATAAAAATAATTTTAAAGTATCAGCTATAGGTATGTTCGGTGAACCATCTTATCTCAACATGGACGTTTTAAACGACACACCCGCACCAGCATCAAGCACTCCCGCCCTCAGCAAACGCGAAAAACAAATCATCCAATTAATGGCCGACGGTTTTACCAGCAAAGAAATCGCCGAAAAACTTTTTATTGCCGTAAACACGGTGAAAAATCATCGCAAAAACATCTTCAAAAAATCCAACTGCAAGAATGTTGGGCAACTGGTGGTGAGGTGTGTGATGGATTGTTTGGTGTAACGAATTTTAAAAATAGCTCTTTGGGGCTATAGGAATGTCGAAAAACCACACTTAGTATCACTTCATCTATTAAACAACTAACACAATATTCTAAATACTCCGACTGACATATACATCCATAAAGGGTATTGATAAGTAAACGTGCGTTTTTCTTGGGGCAACGGAATGAGCATCTCGAAATATTCTTTTACTTTAGTTATCTGTGTCATTTTAATGGCGCCCTCAAAATCATCTTCTTCTGAAAACATTCACGAGAAAGAAGTGGCACAACTCAAAGAGTTTGGACTAAAGCATAGATCTTTGGGCAATGAATTTGAGTTAAAAGTTCGTAAAACAGAATTTGTAATTCTTAATTCCCAAAATGGCAATATAATTCCATTTACTGAAGAATATGTCGATCTCCTTAAAAATGAGGGAAAAGTCATCTTGCCAGATGACTCCTCGGCTACAGAATCTTTAATAAATTTTTACGATCAGCCATCGCTCAAGAATATTCTCGGCACTCTTGATTATCAGTTTAGAACACAAGATAAAGATAGCGTTCCTGTCGTTGCACTTTCAAAAACACCTTCAATTGAAAACAAAAAAAACCAAGATGAACTAATAGCTAGTATTTCGTCTCCGGAGGCGGAGAGATGCAAACAATTAATTCCTGCGATCACTGGGCACTTATCAACAATGTTTGAAGAACGGGCTAGCAGGGATCACTTTAAAGAATACAAAGAAAAATGCGGGCTTAAATCACTAAAAACATTTAAATCAGACTATATAAGTGAAATAGAAAGTAGGTTATCTGCAATTGTAGATGAGGATGGAAGGGTTATTTGCAGCGGATTTCTTATTGCAACTAATTCTGTAATTACTGCCAGACATTGCTTTAACAGCATTAATATAAAAAGCACAACCGACTACAAGGTAATGATAAACAATCAACAAAAAACCATTACTGGCAACATTAGGGTTGAAAACATTGCTTGCAATAAACTACAAAAAAATAATAGTATTTTTAGAAGATTATCTTTGCAGCCATGCGATTATCTTTTAGTGAAATTGAAAGATACAGTTCCCATTGAGATTGATAAATTTCCGGTTTCGGATGAAATTGATTTTATGGATAAGATAATTGTCGTTGGTTATCACTCAATTAATCATTCGTATGAAAATTCGGCTTATGGGAATGGATTAAATTGGATAAATGGGGTAGTGGTATCTGACCACGCCATGTGTGTCATCTATAAAACAGAAAAAATAATTATTAATGAAAGCGAAGAAAAATGTTTTTCTCATGGCTGCCAAACGATTAAGGGAATGAGTGGAGCTCCGATATTTAAGATCATTAATAATAAAGCATATTTTACTGGAATACAGATTGGAACCACAAAGTTCGATAATACTAACTGGTTACAAAACGCTAATTCATACTGCAAATTTATACCCGATATGGGACAAGATAGTGTTGTTAATAACTTAGCAATTAAAACAAATTTAAGCAGCATCTAACCAAAGGAAATAATTATGAAATTAAAAGTATTGGCAATATCAGCGCTATTGGTTTATTCAAACTTTTCAGCAGCAGCAAACAAAGAGGCAACTGTTTCTACTGCAAGCCTTGGCGGAGAATGCAAATCTGTACCTAGAGATGAAGATGAAAACACGGCTGAAAATGCTCTAGTTGTTGGAATGATAGCATCAGCTGTTGTATCTGAATCAATTTCGTATATTGCAAAATGGCTAACTGATTTTAAAGACACATTCAAAGGCGCAGACTCTGCAACAAACGTAGGTTACTTTTTTTGCTCAAACGAAGGCACCAAAAATGACATTGGAATTCATGAATATTTAATCTACAAAAGATCTGATAGAAATTCAAACAAAACCTTAATAGAAATAAAAAGTAAAATTGAAATACTAAAAGGAATACAAGGGTCAGTCGGATTTTTTACAATAACTCCTGATTCATTAAGTTACCTCAAGCCAATTGCTAAAAATGGAAAAGTAAAGGATCTTACCATTGTTTATTCATTTACTTTTTTCGGAAAAGATGGATCCGAAACAACCATGACCGCAGACCCAATTTTATTCGAATCAGTTAAAACTGGAAGCACCTTAAGCGATTTAAATGCATATGGTACAAAGGCAATTTTCCCTTTGCCTGAATCCATTAGAGTTAAAACTACGAAAAGTGGCGATTCATTTTTAGAAACCCCTTATAAGTTGACCATTCAAGTTTCAGAGGTAAGTCCTGGAAAGGGGGCAGAATTAGCTGGAAACATCGCAAAATCAATTGGAGAGTCTTTAGAAAATGAGAATGATGCACTCACAAAACTTATAATAAGCAAAATAATTAAAGATGATAAAACTGGCGACTCTGGTCAAACGCAGGAGGACGAAAACTGATATAATGGCGACATCAAAGTTAAATAAGCGCTATTAGGAAGAAAGTAAACCCCACTGCTTGTGAGACTGTAACCAATATATAATGCACTGTGAGCACAAACAAACTTTGATTAATATGTACTAGAATAATATTAACTGCCTTTTTCTAAGTTATATCTTTTTTAAAAATTTTTCGCTTAAACAAAAATCCCGACCATTATTCAATGACCGGGATGTTTGTTTATCGCCACTCACGAAAATTACTTCACCATTTTCACCGCAACAGCTTTACCTTTGTAGGTAATTGTCTCTTGCACCGATTTATCAAAATTCGCCGCATCTTTGTTGGCGCCAGTGATAAAGCGAACACTAATACTGCGCTCGTTGGCCATACCGGTGAAGCTGCCGATACGGTCGCCAATGGTGACTGTGCCGGTGGCATCATCGTAGCTAACGGGAATGCGTGCCCACTCGCCTTGCTCGTATTTGGTTGAACGGCCATCATCTTCGTAAATCTCGAAACTGCCGTTTGCACCTGTGTAGATGTTCAAGGTTAAGGGTGTATTCAAACCTTCATCCACGTGTTGAATCGCGGCACCGGTCGGAATAATTGCGCCCGCTTTTACAAACAGCGGCATTTGTGACAAGGGTGCAGCAGCGGTAATGGTTTGACCACCGCTTAACTTCTCGCCAGTGTAGAAGTTGAACCAATCACTGCCCGCAGGCAAATAGACTCCACGTGAACGCGCTTTGTTTTCATAGACAGGGTTGACCAGAATCGATGGGCCAAACATGTATTGGGTATTGATGTTCCAACCTTTTTGATCATCGGGGAAATCCATCACCAGCGGACGCATAATTGTGCCGTCTTTGTGATAGGTATCGCCCGCCAAGGTGTAGATGTAAGGCATTAAGCGATAACGCAATTTAATGTAACTTTCGAGCGTGCTGTAAACTTCTGTGCCTTCGTCCGCGAGACTAAAAATTTCGCGGTAAGGATATTGTCCATGCGAACGGAACAATGGCACAAAGGCGCCGAATTGAAACCAGCGCACATTGAGCTCTTGCCAATCTGCAACCAACTCTGGTTTCAAATCACGAATCGTAAATACTTCGCCACCGGTTTTATGACCCCAGCGATATTTATCTTCCGGCGTAAACCCGCCTATATCAAAACTCCAGTTAGGCATACCGGCAATACCGGTGCTCACACCTGCAGCAACCTGATCTTTTAAATTGTTCCAATCCGATGAAGTATCGCCACTCCAAATCGCTGAGCCAGTCCGTTGAATTCCACCAAAACCTGAGCGGGTCAAAATAAATGAACGCTTCTCGGGGCTGGTTTCGCGCTCACCGTTATACACCGCAGTTGCATTTGGAATGGCATAGGAGTTGAAATTTTCTGCACCTGAAGCAATGCCACCTTCGCGGCTCATTAATTCTTTGCGCTTGGTGAATGACAAGTTTGAGTGAATATCCGGCTCGGCCGCATCTAACCACCAGGCATCGAAGCCTTTGGATTTAATTTTTTCGTTCAGTTGCTTCCAGAAAATTTCTTGTGCTTCTTTCGGGTAAGGATCGTAAAACGCATTGGGGTAGCCTTTACCAATCCAATCCACATTACCTTCTTCAATATTTTTGTTGAACATATAACCTTTATCATTCAACTCTTTATAGGTGTCGGTAGTGGGATAAAATTTTGGCCAAACGGAAATCATGATATTGCCGTTCATCGCATGAATTTTATCGTTCATGGCTTTAGGATCGGGGAAATATTTTGGATCAAAATCGTGGCTGCCCCAAGCATTTTCCGGCCAGTAAGACCAATCCAATACAATGTTATCAATCGGGATTTTTTTGTCGCGATAGTATTTAAAGGTATTGACGATTTCGTCCTGATTTTTATAGCGCTCGCGGCTCTGCCAGAAACCATACACCCACTTTGGCAGCATCACTGCTTTACCAGTTAAGTGACGGTAACCCGCGACTACGTCATCTTTGTTATCGCCAACCACAAAGTAGTAGTCGATGGCTTTGCCCGTGTCAGACGCAAGTGACAACTCGCCCTGCTCTTCTACTGGCATAGGGTCGAGATGGGTTAAACGGAAGAAACCGCCGCTCACTGTCCAATCCACTTTGATGGCTTTTTTCTCGCCTGCTTTCATGTCCATATTGTAGGTGTGGTACCAGGGGTTCCAGTTCAAACGCCAACGATCCAGCGCTAACTGACCTTCCACATAGAGTTTTGCATAACCGGAGTTATACATTTTGAAATGGTGCGTGCCGCTCTCATCCGATTGGATACTGCCTTCCCATTCGATGCGCAGGTTTTTTGCATCTTTCACTTCATCTGGAAAAGGAAATTCGCGCACGCTGTTGTTGCTAAAGAATTGGTAGTTCAAATCGGCCTCTACGCGGGTGAGCAATAATTTATCACCATCGTAGTAGCGCGCAGTCATACCACCCTCTTTGCCTTCTACATCAAATAACTTGAGTGATGCATTCAGTGGTTGGGTTTCGCGCGGGTCACCAAAGCGAGTTACTGAGTTGTTATCCCACAAGACACCGTAATCGCGGCTAGAGACCACAAATGGAATTGAAATCACCAAATTATATGTAGTGAGTTCAACATTTTCGCCCGCATAGTTTACTTGGCCGTTTTGATGCTGCCCTAAACCGAAAAAGCCCTCGTCTGTACCGCGATTAAATTCCTGGCGAATCGCAAATGAATCTGCATCAGGCTTGATTGGATCAGCGGTCACCTCGGTGAAGCTGCCGCGATTTTCTTCTTTTAGTAGCACCTCGCCTTTGGCATTGCGGAATTTTACCGTGCCATATTTCAACGATAACTCGGCAGTAAGCTGGGTAGTTTTTAATATGAGCGATTCTTTATCCTGCTCAGTACTAAATGGCACTTTACCTGCCGCGTTGGCGACAACTTGAATCGATTCAGGCAACACAGAAAAATCGTCACCGGGCAACGCGGTTACTCTAATAATTTTCTCGCTGATAACTTGCAGACGCACTTTTTTAACACTGCCATCATGCAGAGTTAACACTGCCCCATCAGGCGTCACATCCACTTCGGGGGCATATTCCATTTGTTTGGCAGGAGCGGAACTTTCTGCACTGCGCTCACTACCAGATTGTTTTGAACAGCCCTGTAAGTGCGCGACAGCAGCTACCCCGATGAGGCAGAATGTAATCATGGCTTTGCTTGAAAGCCGTTTTAATACAGATAGCATTTTTATTTTCCTCGTTTTGCGATGCAAATTTTCTGAATCTCCCTGCCCCCTTTTCCAAAGAGGGTTAGGGGGATTAATTATTCGGTCTCGTAAGTCGCCATTTTTATACGCAGCAATAATGGACGATTAGGAAAATTCAGACCCCAGTCGGTTTGGTCACCATTCCACACGCGATGCATAACCCATTTACTGTTCTTGCCATCATTGGAAGAGAAATGCCCCTCTTCCGCGCGTTCAATCATGGTTTTTTTATTAGCCAACTCCGCAGAAGGTTTAATTTCTACACGCGCGTTATACGCGGTAATTAAATATTCGTTTTCGCTTAATTGGGCAATCAATGCACCGCCTGATGCTGGTGTATTACCCTTGGGTGGATGAATCCAAAACATGGGGCGACCGTAAGTAACCTCCGCATCCCACAAGCCCAGATCCAAATGCTGGGTTAGTGCGGCAGCACGATCTTTAACCTGCTGCTCTTTTTCTTCCGGTGTTGCCTCTGCATTCCAAACTTTTTGTGTGTCGGTTTCTGTATCCAGCGGTTCAGCAACGCCCCAGACATTACTTTCATAACTTAATTTTGCCCATTCACGCATCATGGGTGACACCAAGCGATAAACTTGGGCAAAATTTTCGATGATCTCATCGTTAAAATTTTGCGCACCTAGCGGGTAGTTTGTGTAAGCAGTATCGTCCATACCAAATGGAGAAAAGCCAATTCCACCCTTGCCCAAGGTAGGGAAGAAGTACCGCACGTACGGTTGGGCGCTGCCAATTTCTGCAACAAACAAGGCGTTGTCGGGGCGGGCATAAAGATCCAATACTTTGCTCACGGTTTTGTAATCACGGAAATAAATATCCGGCGCGATTAAATCAATTGCTGGTGCCGCCGCTTTCCAAATATGCAGTACGTTATCCGTGCCACCACCACTGGAATATTGCCCAGGCAATCCCGGATTGTATGGGTTGCGCAGTGCCACATTCACATAGATGGGTAAATTTTTGATTGCCTTACCGGCCGCCGTGATCTCATTGCAGTATTTGGCGATGTAATAGGCGTGAAAAAATTCGTCGGCATCTTTACCAAAGACTTGTGCCCAGTTGCCGGATTTTAATTTCAATGATTCGATTAGATCAGTGGGCACCGGTGCCGCAAACTGCTGTTGCGCCATAGCGGAATAATCCCGCGCAGAGCCATAGGTGCCCACTTCATTTTGTACCTGCACCATAATCACGGTGTGATCTTTATCGCGTTTGGCCAAATATTTCATCAGCTCAATAAATGCTTTTTTATCGGCCTCTCGCGTATTTTTTCCCAGTGGCGAAAGTGAATTCAAGGTGTCGCCATCTTGTTTTACTACACGCGGGAAACGTTTGTTATCCAACTTTACCCATGCGGGCGCATAATGTGGCGCATTGTTTTTCCACGTGGCGAACCACAGCAAAACAACTTTTACTTTATGCTGGCGCGCTTCTTTTAACAGTACGTCCAAATAAGAAAAATCAAAGCGCCCCTCTTCTGGTTCAATTTGCTCCCAAGCAACCGGAATACTCAGGGTATTAGCACCCATTTTTTCCACTGTTGGCCACACATCCTTAAGTGCAGCAGGATAATTACTGGAATTATTTGTTTGTGCACCCAGCATAATAAAAGGCGCACCATCTACCATGAGGGCGTGTTTGCCGTTGTTTGTTACCAGTTGCGGCAACTCGCTCGCTTGTAGCTGATGCATAAAAATAATCGCGATTAACGGCACTAGTTTTTTAAACAATTGAGTGGGATATCTCATAGGTGAAGCCTCAAGCTGATTTTTCTTGGAATTTCGTGGCAGGTAAAAACTAAAATGCCCTGCATCGCTAAAGCGATGCAGGGCTGAACTTCATAGCACTAATTAAAATTTAGCACGAATACCCACAGCAAAGCGTGCGTCTTGTGCATAGGAGTATGCAATATTATCGCCCGGCTCGTTTTGATCCATGATACCCACCGTTTTTTCTTTTAGCAGGTTGGTAGCTTCCGCAGTAATGGTGTAATTATCGAGGAAGGTATAACTGACGGACGCATCCAATTGACCATAGTCATCATTGTAAACCGGGATAGAAGCCTTGCCCGACCAATCAGTAAAATCTGGATTGAATCCGTTAGATCCCACTGCAACTAAATACTCACTTCTCCATGAATAAGCCAAGCGTGCTGAAAGGCCATCCCGCTCAAACATACCAATAATATTGAATGAGTTTTTGGATAACTGCTCAGCGGGCAAGGTTCCTGCGTAGGAAGATTTATCGGTGTCCACCGGCCCAGCTAAAGTAGGTACCTTCAGCTCGCTATCGATGTAGGTATAGTTTGCCTGCAAGCCCAAACCGTTAAACGGCTCAGGCAACATATCAAAAAACTTGCTGAAGCCAACTTCAATACCGTTGATGTCACTTTCCCCATAATTGCCTAACCAGCTTGCCGTACCTGTGTAGGTAGTACCGTTGTCTGCCGTAATACCAAAAGGTGCAGTGCCCTTTCTAAAATAATCCTCAACTTGTTTATTGAAAATTGCCGCATGGGCCATGCCACCGTTACTATCGAAGTACCACTCGGCAGATATATCGAATTGATTTGCCTTCATGGGTTCCAGATACGGATTAGTATCCTGATTCAGGTTAAAGGTAATAACACCTTCATTACTTCTTGCAGGGGACATAACTATTCTTGCCCCCAAATCGGAAAAACTCGGCGCCCACACCGCTTTAGACGCAGCAAAACGGACAAACACATCTTCCGCTGCCTGCATTCTCAGATTGAAACTGGGCAACACATGGGTGTAATTGTTTTTTGCATCAAACGGTTCTGATGAATAAGGAATAATAAGACCGCCGGTTTCGGTAGATAGCTCATTCACAATGAGTGCACCGTTAGCGACGTTATCGGTCTGCACAACCCGCACACCAATATTACCGTCGATTGGCATCGCTAAATTTTCAAAAGCATAATTTGCCATCATGTACATAGCGACTTTGGTTTCTTCCTGAGTGTTGCGATAGTCAGGATTGCCTAAACGATTCCAATCCATGTACACCGAACCTTCACAGGCCCAAGAAAAAGGCTCGCTAGCACAATTACTATTAACAGCGTCCGTTGTCGCTCTAAAATTTTGTACTGCTGCACTGGAATACAAATAACCCGCCGCAGGCACAGCTACATCACCGCGTTGGAAATTATTGAATGAGTATAAATTTAGATAATCAGATGCTTGCGCCTCGGTGACTTTGGGAATTGAGTTTTTGTCAAAGCCGAACCAAGTAGCGTAACGGGTATTCCAGTCATAACCCGTGTTGACATTGTCAGCTGTTTTTTCCGAGTAGCGCATGCCGACTTTTACTGACTTAATTACATCGCCATCAAAATCATACTCGGCATCAAAACGAGCCGTTTTTGCCTCTGCATTATTGCGTTCGAAGTGAGTCATCTGTTGACCCAGACTGTAATTTTCATAGTCCGCCATATATGACGAATCAATCAAAATTGACGGTGTTTTTGTACCTACACCACTTAAGTAGGCTTCAGCCGGAATCACTTTTAACCCAAGCGTATAGTCATCTACCCTAGCTTCGGCTTTTACGTATTGCAGATCAGCAGAGAATTTCCAATGATCGTCGGGCGACCATTTAATGCCAGTCGAATAATCCGTTGTTTTTGAAATGTTATTAGCCCAACGAGTACTGGTACCAAAATCTAAACCCCAGTTCGCAGGGTTAGCAACAGTTACTGTGCCAGACTCCAGTGCACCACTGCTATTAAACGCCCAGTCATTGTTGCTGGTTGGAACCAAGGCTTGATCACCATTAGCACCTTCAAGGAAGAAAGCATTTTCGTCATAGACTGTATCGTGCTTACTTTGAAACATGGTGAAATAAAGTTCGGTCGCATCATTGGGCGCCCATTGCAATGCTAGGTATCCGCCTTCGCGAGTGCTCTCGTAATCGTTGCGACGCCAATCTACACCTTTGGAAACCCACACCTCTTCACCATTAATATCTCTTGGCAAAAAGGGGCGAGAATAGATTTGATCCGAGCGACTGGATAATTGCGACGTAGAGGCATTAATCAAAACACCGAACTCACCCAGATCGGTTTCCCAGCGGTTGCTGTACAAACCTGAATATTCACCATTCGTTTCTTTTAATTGATCGCCATAATTTGCTTTTGCCGACACACTAATCTGCTGCCCATCGGCATCGAACGGCATACGTGTGCGCAGATTTACGGTGCCGCCCAAGCCACCCTCAATCATATCGGCCGATGGACTTTTGTAAGTATCCACTGCATACATTAATTCTGCTGGAACATCTTCAAAACTTAATCCGCGACCACTCGCAGCGGAAAACACATCGCGGCCGTTCAACTCACCGCGAACTTGCGTTAAACCGCGAATAGCCACACCGCTACCTTCTGCTGCAGGGTGTTCTGCATCGTTATTCGTGTAGCGACCAACTGATACACCGGGAACGCGCTGTAACGCTTCAGTGACACTGCGATCAGGCAACTTACCAATATCTTCTGCGACGATTGAATCCACAATAGTGGAAGAGTTTCGTTTAATGTCTTGTGCTGACTGAATACTCGCACGCTGGCCAGTCACAATCACTTCTTCAACTTGTTCATCGGCTGTGTCTTGTGCGAAAACATGGGTAGCCATACCCATAGTGCTAACAACCAATGAAAGGCTTGAGGCCATTTTGATATACATTGGCAGTTGTTTTTTTAGAAAGGTTTTTTTGTGGTCAGGCTTATTGTTAGTTGTCATGATGTTCTCCAGTTAGAATTATTGAACTACCCCTAAAGTTATCTCTTGCTGTTTTTTTATTTGCCAACATTTAAGAGATATGTGCTTTCTCCTTTTGCGCTAAAGCTCCCATTGGTGCCCTTGCGTTTTAGTGCGACAGTGGCACCAGCTTGCGTTACAGTCAGAGAATATTTTTCTGCCTGTAATTGGGTTCTTAAATTAATTTTTCCCGGGTGTGTGGTGTGGATGCGAGCACGGATTAACTGCCCCTTCGCCCAATTCATATCCATAGTAATGCCGCCGCGTGCGCGCAATCCGGTTACCGAACCCGTCGCCCACGCGCTGGGCAATGCAGGAAGGAAATGCAATTCACCGTTGTGACTTTGCAATAACATTTCGGCAATGCCGGCGGCTGCGCCAAAATTGCCATCGATCTGAAAAGGGGGATGGTTATCCCATAAGTTACTCAGCGTGCTGCGCTGCAGTTGTTCACCCAACACTTTGTGTGCGCGATCGCCATCAAGCCCGCGCGCCCACATATTGACTTTCCAGGCTTGCGACCAACCAGTACCGCCGTCGCCGCGCGCGTTAAGTGTGGTGCGCGCCGCTTGTAATAATTGCGGATCTTTGTGTACGTTAATTTGCGTGCCGGGATGCAAGGCAAATAAGTGTGAGATATGGCGATGATCATTTTTAGGATCATCAACATCTTCTTTCCACTCTTGCAATTGCCCCCATGAACCGATGCGTAAACCCGCATCCAGATGGGTTAATTTTTTTTGCACTTGTTCCGCGAATGTTTTATCACCAACCGCTTGTGCTGCTTCATAGGTGTTGCGCAACAAATCAAACACAATTTGCTGGCTCATAGCCGCGCCGTTAGTAAAGCCGCCCTGCTCCGGGGAAAAACTGGGCGAGACGATCCATTTGCCGTCGCGCGGATCTTTAATTAAAAACTCCAACCAAAACTCTGTAGCACTTTTCATTAAGGGATAGGCGCGCTCACGCAGGAATTTTTCATCACCCGAAAACACATAGTGCTCGTAATAATGTTGCGCTAACCAGGCGGCAGCTTCCGGCTGCCAGAAAGCAGTTGGCCAATCGATCACGCCGGTAAAACCCCAGACATTGGTATTTAAAAAAAGCGTCCAGCCTTTTTTAACGCCGGCAATTTTCTGGGCAGAGATTTTTCCCGGTTCAACCAAACTATCGACAAAATCAAAATAAGGGCTCATCAACTCTGGCAAGTTGGTGGTCTCTGCCAGCCAATAATTCATCTGCAAATTGATATTGACGTGATAGTCGGCATTCCAGGGCGGCGTAGTGGAGTTATTCCAAACACCTTGCAAGTTGGCGGGCAGTGAACCAGCGCGTGAGGAGGCAATTAACAAATAACGACCAAATTGAAAATAAGTCGCCTCAAGGCTGCGATCCCATACGCTATTGCCTTTTTTATAGTTGGCTAATAGCTGCGGTGTAGATGTAGCGCTGGCACCTTGGCCAATATTTAATGTAACGCGGTTAAACAGACGTTGATAATCCTGGCGGTGCGCCGCTTGTAATTGCGCAAAACTTTTTGTGGCGGCGGCATCTAGTATTTGCTGTATTTTTTGATGTGGATGCGCGCCGCGATAGTGGGGATAGCGCTGCGCATAGTTGGTTCCCGCCGCTAACAAAATCACCACTGAATCGGCGTTGGTAATTTGTATTTTTTTATTGTCGATTATTGTTAACACACCGCCCTGGGGCAAAACTTGCACTTGGGTCTCATAAGCCAATTGATTGCTGTTGAGTTGCCCTGTCGCAGTCAACCGCCCCTTTTCTATGCTCAGCGTAAATGAGCGATTGTCGGGCACGGCAATACTCGTTGCGATAGAAATACTGCCCGGCTGATCGGCACTGAGTTTTATGGCGATCACCCCATCGGGATAACTGGCGAAATACTCGCGGCGATAATTCACCCCGTTATGAGTAAAACTCACCGTGACTTGCGCATCATCCAGCGATAGCTCGCGGCGATAAGCAATGACATCGCTGTCATTTATTGGCGAATCAATAATGAGATCGCCAAAGGTTTGATAGTCGCCATAAGCCGTGATTTTTCGCCCCAGCAATTCAGCGGCACGCTCGGGAGTGATCGAGCCTTTTTCGGCAATGCCTGCGCGAACTTCTGCCAGCGCTTTTGCCTGAGATTCGGCAGGGATTCCAAAATCATATCCGTCCGCTCCCGGGCCGCCAGTCCATAAGGTTTTTTCATTAAATTGAATCAGGTCGCGACTCAGGCCGCCCGCAATTACCGCCCCCATTGCGCCATTGCCAATCGGCAAACCCTCACTTTCCCAATCGCTTGCAGGACGATCAAAGCGAATCGACAAGGGCGTCGCAACCGGCGCAGGTTCAGCATGAGCAGCTGACCAGTGCACAGATAGCATCACGACCAAAGCGTTTAAGCCGTGCGTCAAAAGAGTGCTGATCTGTAAGGATGGCATTTTCATAGACGTAAATTTTATTAGTTTAATATGGTATATATGACTATTTCGATTAATCTTAAGTCAATGTTTTTATCTGTGCAAGACTTATCACCCGCAATAAAAAAGATTGAATCTTCATGCTACAAAAGGAAACACACGACAAAGCTGAGCAGAGTTAAAAGGCAGGAAGATAGAGAAGTGCCAGAAAATAGCGTGAAGCGGAGGGGGATTGCTCGGAGCCGTAGCCCCGATTGGGGATTACGACAGGGTTTTTAAAAACTCTTGATGAGAGAGAGCGTACTGAGCGCCCTGATAAACTGCACTGCGCATTTTATCCATGAGCAACTGCAGCTTTTGCGCATCCTGCACCGCTCCCGCATCCCGCGGATTCAGCCCAAAACCATAGAACATACTGACCCAACTCCCTTCCACAAAAGACTCCTGCTCCAAAAGATGGATATCGCCAGTCGCCGTAAAAATTTCAATCTTTTCAGCCAAAGTTGCGGGAATAGGCATGGCTCGCACCTGCTGCCAAAGAGGCTCCGAGCGCCCGTTGAGCGCGTAATGCAGAATGATGAAGTCGCGAATACGCTCGTATTCCAAGCGGTTGAGGCGATTGGCCTCGGCTACATGTTTGGCCTGAATTTCAAAATTGACCAGAAAACCGGCCAATTTGTTAATCCCCGTTTGGATAAGGGAAATGCTGGTGGACTCCAATGGCTCCAAAAAACCGCTGGACAAGCCAATCGCAACACAGTTTTTATGCCAGAACTCCGTGCGAATCCCCGTGGTAAAACGAATCAATCGCGGATCAGTCACTGGCTCGCCGCGCAGATTGGATAGAAGCTCGTGGCGCGCCTGATCATGAGTAATGTGTTGGCTGGAATAAACATAACCATTGCCCGCGCGATGTTGCAGTGGGATATGCCATTGCCAACCCGCGCTGCGGGCAATTGAGCGGGTAAAGGGGTCGGGTGCGATATTACTGCGGGTCTGCACGGCAAGCGCCGAATCGCAGGGCAGCCAATGGCTCCAATCTTCATACGCCACCCCCAATGCCTTCTCAATCAAGAGCGCATTAAAGCCAGAACAGTCGACAAATAAATCGCCTTCAACACAAACGCCTGACTCCAACTCCAGCGACTGAATGCAACCACTATCTGGATTGAGATGAACCTGACTGATTTTGCCTTCAACCCGCTTAACCTGACGCTGTTCAGCATAACCGCGCAGGTATTTGGCAAAGAGCGATGCATCAAAGTGATAGGCATAGTTGTACCAGGCCAAACGACTCGTCGAATCAAAACTGGGCTGGGCAAACTTTCCGGCCTTGGCCAGCTGAGTGCACAAGCAAAATTCGTCCAGCTCCGCCCTATAACCCTGCGCCTTTGCCGACCACCAGCTTTTATAAAACGGGCGATCTTCCAAGTCCACGCCATAGCCAGCAAACGGGTGGAAAAAAGACTGCTCAGGCGCCGCCCAACCCTCGAAGTGAATGCCAAGCTTAAACGTTGCGTTGGTTGCCTTGATGAATTCGCTCTCTTTAACTTCAAGATGCTTGATGAATTGGCGAATGCCGGGCACGGTTGCTTCACCCACCCCGACTGTGCCGATTAGTTCCGATTCAACCAAGGTGACGTGGATATCGACGCCATCCAACCAACGCGCCAAATAGGCTGCTGTCATCCAACCTGCGGTACCGCCGCCAGCAATGACAATATGACTAACAGGTGTAGCTTGCATGCATCTCAACTCCGGGCAAATGGCCTGACGACCAACGCCAGCATTATTATCATATTAATTCAGAATAGATCTTAAGCAGCTGATTTTATCTGCGCAAGGATTATCACCCATGCAACACATGGAAATTCTAACTGGCACGTCTGTTGCGATGATTTCTCCAGCAACTTAACCATTGGTTTTCTAAAGCGCCAAAATGCAGCGAAATGCAGGCGATTTCATGAGAAAAACGGTATAGATAATGGCAACAGGCACCATCAAAATACACGCACCACTCACAAGTGCACCATCAGGCAGCAAGGGCTCACAGCAATTCGCCCTGTTTTGCGAACAATATCAGCAACGGCTTGATGCACTTACACTGGCGAAGCAGCTAATTCACATGATCAAGGCGGTGCAGCGCCATCGCGGTATGACCATGGGCACCTTGGGAGGCAATGAACAATTCCGTGAGGAGTTGGCGCATTTGCAAATCCAATTGGAGCGCCGCCTGCAACTCCTACAGGCCTTTTCGGCGCGCAGCTCCGCCCTGCTTAGCCCACGCGATCAGGAAAACCTGAGCAACGCCTGGCTCACGATTAGCCGCGACTGGCAGGAAGATGCGGTCATCGACAACTACGAGCTGCACTGCCATCTGATCGAACAATTACTGGCGATGGTGGCCGCACTGGGGAAACAGCTGGAACAGCCCACCTCACAATCCATCCCGGATATGATTGAAACAGCGGTGATCCACGCCGATGGAATCCACTACCCTAATCGTTTCAAGTATTTGGAAGTGCTTCATTTTGCAACCCGTTTAATGCCCGCTGTAGCGGAGCAAATCGGCCGCATTCGCGCGCTAGCCACCTATGCTTCGGCACTCGGCTATTGCGACAAAGACTTTGCCAGCAAACTGCGCTACGTCATTCAATGCACACGGGTTAACAACGAAAAGCTGCGCCACCAGACCAAGCGCCTTGAAGGCCTACTCGATAGCGACCTCAGCCTGCTCAGCCAACTCAAAAGTTATGAAATCAAACTTGAGTTTTTGCTCTCAATGGTGGAGAGCGATGTAGTCAATCCGCACCAAATTAACGCCGATAGTAGCCGCTTGTTCAGCTTGGCTACCGACATTATCGATGTCTATTTGAAGGTAGTAGATGAGGGTGTACAGCTATTAACTCAGTGGCATGAACAAGATATCGAAGTTTGGGTGCAATCTTATTGAGTGTCTTCCGCGCACTAAGCTTGCCTCTCGGGGAGTAATCTCTACAATGGCCAAAAGCCAACCAGAGAAATATTCCATGCGCTGTATCTGGCAATTTAGCCTATTGTTTTTTGCTCTTCCTGTTTACGCCGAATTCAATCCTACTGATGAATTTACTTCTCAAGCGAGCCTGTCTATTGAAGCGATGAACATCTGCTTGCAGGCTTCAGTAGTGGGTGCAGCAGAAAGCATGACCATTCGAGAATTAAAAGCGGCTTGTGAAATATTACATAAGCAACAAAAAAGCAGTGCAGAGCAAACGGAAATAACCGAAACGTCGCCAATTATTGCGCAAGCGCATGAGACGCCTTTGTTAAAAAAACGTATGACGTTAGAAGCGCTCAATCGCTCTAATCGTTTTATGTTGACGCCACACAAGCGCAATTATTTTTTCCCAGTGAGCTACACCCGCCACCCCAATAACGTACCTTACCGCAATAACGAATCCGAATCTTTGAGCACGCTCAGCAAGACGGAAGCAGAGTTCCAGTTGAGCATTAAAATACTTATTCGTGAGGATCTTTTTGATGATAACGGCCATCTTTACCTTGGCTACACCAATCATTCATTGTGGCAGGTTTATAACGATACTGACTCAGCACCATTCCGCGCGACAGATCATCAACCGGAATTTATTCTGAGTTTTACTAATGATTGGGAAATATTCGGTTTTAATAATCGTATTAACGAATTTTCGTTAACGCATCAATCCAACGGTTTGGGTGGCCTGCTATCACGCAGCTGGAACCGTATTATGTTTAATTCAGTGTTTGAGCGTGGCAATTTTGCATTTTCATTAAACCCTTGGTATCGAATTCCCGAACCCGAACAGGAATTTCCTGGCGATCCACACGGCGACGACAATCCAGACATTTCTCATTACATGGGGAACTTCGAATTCAACGCAGCTTATCAATACAAGGACAATATTTTTAACGCAATGCTACGCAATAATTTGGATGGCGATAATAAAGGAGCATTGGAATTAGACTGGAGCTTTCCGATCAGCTCAAATCTGCGCGGACAATTTAAATACTTTAACGGCTATGGTCATAGCCTGATTGATTACAATACTGATATGGAAATTTTTGCCCTGGGCATTGTGTTTACGGATTTGTTCTAGTTATGCAAATGCAAGCGATGGATGCACGAAGTTGTTAATAAGCTTCGCCAAGTAAATCCACCAGAGCGCGGATCGACTCAGCTGCTTGAGGCGAGGCGTCGATGATAGAAAAACCAATCCAATGCTTGCCCGACAGATCAGCATCTCGCGCCCAGAGGCAATCGGCGCCCAACTGGATTACCATCTGCCCATTGACCGGCTCAGGTACATGCAAATCGAGGGTGTAAAGATGATCCTCTTCGATTGCCACATCCCCCACAATCATCAACCCCTGAGTGTGGATATTGACCAAGCGACCAATGTATTGGTCGCGCAGGCTGTCGTACACATCGACATCGCCATTGATTGTATGGCGCTCCAACTCCCTGTCATGTTCACGCGAGCAGTTGTGAGTCATGATGCTTTACCGGTTTTAAGGTGATCGGCTCGTTCATTAAGGGTGTGGTAAATATTTTCCAGTGCGCGTTCAAAAAACGGCTTGGTGCTACCGGCGATAATCCGCGCGCGGCCAGCGAGCATATCGCGCGCCAATTGCAGGCCTGCCGCGAGTGACACTTTACGCCCCTGCTGATCCACCAACATATAGTGTTGGGTCTTTTTGTTGTACCAGGCCACCTTCAAGCGTTTACCGCCCTCAAATTCAAACCAAGTACCAAACTCGACCATTTTCAGACTATCGACAATTTTGGCTTCTTCAGGCAATACCGGTTGCAAATGCGCAACTGCATGTCCGGCTTTTTCTGCCGCCAGAGATTCCAGCTTGGTGCGCATAGGTGCAGGAGCGGGCTCCGCTTTGCGGCTTAAAAGTGCCATTCGCTGGAGCGAGATGACTGCATCAAGTAGTTTTCGGCCTTTCGCCTGCTCGTATCCAATCGTTTCAAAACCACGTTCAATCGCGGTTAGCAGCGAATCCTGCAATTCCATCTGCCTGGTTTTATCTTGCGGATTGGTTTTGGGTTCCAACGTCCAAAGAAGATCATCAATAACTTGTAGTGCGCGGGTCCAGCTATCGGATTTATCGCCGTAACGCAGCAACACAAAAGAGAGATAGTCCGACCATGGCTGCAACAGCAGCAGCAAGATAGCAGAGGGCATATCGCGCTCATCGGTGCGATTGCGCACCTCGTTGTTTACCTGAATTTTAGCTTCACGCAGTTTTTCTTCGCCTTGGGCTTTCTCCAGCGCGCGGCGCTCCATTAATTCCTGACGACGCGCCACATTGAGTGTATAGGCATTAAACTCAATTAATAACTCGGCAAAGATACGCACGTCATTTTTAAATTCTTGCAGCAAGCGGAACACGGTTGTTTTGATCTTGGTGAAAATATCGTATTGATCGCTGCCGTCGTTACTGACCCAGCGTACCCCAGCCTCGGCAAGACTATTAAGCAACACACGAGCCGGGTGCTCAGGTTGCTCGAAAAATCCTTTATCGATAAATGCAATTTTCAGGAAAGGGGTGTGCAAATAACTTAACAGCGCCTTGACGGAATCGGGCAAGTGATCGTCTGACAGCATGTACTCAAACAACATACCAACCAAATCGATGGTCTGCATATCGCCCGCTTCTACCGCACCATTTTCATTCTCGCTGGCGATCTGCTCCATCATTTTGCGCCCGACATCGGCCACCGCTTGCGGTGCAATCGGCACCGGGCCAGACTCATGATGGGCGAGCGCCTGATGGGTTGCGTCAAACGCTTGCGTCTGCATTTGCTCGAGCACACCCACCAATTGGGTCTGGGTGTAAACCTGCAAATTAGCTGGCGCAGCGGTAGGCACAGCTGGGGTTGCGGGAGCGCGTTCAGGATTAATCGCAGGGCTATTCGCCGCTTGCGCTGTTGTCATGGTTTGAGGTGTGAAGTTCGCCGCCTGAATTGCAGGCAGGGCCTGGGTAACATGGGTCTGCAACAGGCGAATCGCATTCAACAAGCTATTTTGGTACTGAACATCATTGGGGTTGAGCGCGCCACTTAATAACTTGTCACTAGCGCGACGCTGGTGCTGCTGTTGCTCTTCGGCTTGCTGCTGCTCATCCACCGGCTGATCATTGCGCTCAAACGGATCATCCTCCATCGTTTTCTCTTCTGGCTTGTGCTCAGCGGGTTTATCACTGGCGGGAACAAAGCGCAGATTGGGCAATAAATTTTGGCGGATCAGGTAATCGTTCAGCTCATCGTAAAGCCCGTCGAGCATGCCGATCACGTCTTGATCGAACAGCTTATAACCGATGATCTTGGTTTTAACATCCACATCCAAATTGGCGAGCAGTTTGCGCAAGGATTCACAAAACTGTACCGGGCTGGCCGGATTTGCGCGCTCATCAATTTTTTCGCCGTCATTTAATAGCGCCAAGCGCTGCTGCAATGCCCACAAATGCTCGGCGAAAAAATTATCGGCACGATGGGTAATAGAGGTGATCGCGATGGTTTCTTCAAGATCGGAATGCTCAACCAACGAGAGAATGTCGCCACTAAAGCGCTCTTCGCCAGTCAGCGTATTGAGAGACTTATTTTTGAACTTGACGAAGCCGTTGGCCAGGTGCTGGCAGAATTCCTGCTCGGCTGCTTGCTGAACCGCAGCCAGCAAATTTTGGGTTTCATAGAGTGCAATCTGGTCTTTATTGGATTTGGCCTGCTCGGCAATCTCCAAAACCTGTTTGCACCACTGCCGCCAAAAATTAGGGAAAACGCGGTAGGCAAAACCGCGAGTTAAATCGCGGCAATGTTTTAAATGTTGAATAACCAGTTGCTCCGACATAGCCACCGCAGAATACGGAGAGGACTTGTTAGATTCAGAGCCAGGTAAGCCTGAGTTATGCATAATTATTCCGTGTTTTTCCATGAAATTCATATTCCCTAGCGCCTTTTATTACCAAGCTGGGTACGCTTCAGCCACGCCTGGAATCAGAGCCTGCAAACCTAGAGACTAGATGAACGCGTCTTTTGCGTAGGTTGTCCTGAGCGACAATCTTAACAGTTTGTGAGATTTCTTCCAGACAATACGATTACCAGCTCACAGTTAGATTAAAAATAGCACGATCCACGCAATTCGCCTTCAAGATGTCTACTTAAAGCGACTAAAAGTCCGCAAGACCTTAGCCCCTTAAGATAATCACCCAAGTGATGCCATGAGCATACGCACCAAAATGACCAGCCATGCACAGCAATATGCACCATAAAAAAGCATGGCTGCTTGTGCCGCTATCGCTTATATTCACAAAAATGCCAACAAAATCAGCAAATTAAATAATTGGCACTCATATTGCGATAAATAACCTGTAATAACTGATTCGCACTCTGGGTGGTTTTAGCTATTCAACAAGCTGTAAACACAATGTTTTACTAATAGGAGGCTAGGGTTCCGGTCACTTGAAACCATCAAGTTGATGTCTGGTCCGAGAGCTTCCGACCTCCCAAGGCAGGCACATGGCTAAACGCCGGTAACTGTCTTGAGGTTACACGGCGGGATAAAAGCCCGGGAGATGGAATGGCTTAATCGCCAGAGTGCTCCCATTTGCTTGCGCCGACGTCACCAAAACCGCTGGAGGTTATTCATGTTGCACCAATCCCGCCTTTCAAAGCTATTACTCGCTCTTACACTCTCCTTTTCTGCCGCTGTCGCCAGTGCCGCCGAGCCCTTTAAAGTCTGCTGGTCTATTTACGTTGGTTGGATGCCCTGGGGCTATGGTGCCGAGCAAAAAATTGTCGATAAATGGGCGAAAAAATACGGCATCGAAATTGAAGTGGTGCAAATCAACGATTACGTCGAATCCATTAACCAATATACCGCCGGTCAATTTGATGGCTGTGTGATGACTAACATGGATGCCCTCACTATTCCTGCGGCTGGCGGCGTGGATTCAACCGCACTGATCGTGGGCGATTTCTCTAATGGTAATGATGGTGTTGTGCTTAAAGGCGCCAACAAAACCTTGAAGGATATTAAAGGCCAACAAATCAATCTGGTTGAACTCAGCGTATCCCACTACTTGCTCGCACGTGGCTTGGAAACAGTCGGCCTGAAAGAGTCCGATGTTAAAGTCGTCAACACCTCCGATGCCGATATGGTCGCTGTCTACGGCACCAAAGATGTCACTGCCGTCACCACCTGGAATCCGCTGCTCAGCGAAATCCTCGCACAACCTAATAGCACCAAAGTATTCGATTCATCACAAATCCCCGGTGAAATTATGGATTTGATGATTGTTAATACCGAAACATTAAAAGCCAATCCTGCACTCGGCAAAGCATTAGTCGGCGCTTGGTACGAAATTATGGGCGTGATGAGCGCATCGGACAAAGCCGCTACCGCCGCCAAAACCGCAATGGCCGTTGCATCTGGTACTGACCTCGCCGGTTTTGAAGCGCAGCTCGCCAGCACCAAAATGTTTTACACCCCCGCCGCCGCACTGGAGCTCATCAACAGCGATGCATTATTAAAAACCATGCAAAAAGTAGCCGAGTTTTCCTTTGATCACGGTTTGCTTGGTGATGGCGCACCCGATGCAGGATTTATCGGTGTAGCAGGCCCCAAAGGTGTGTATGGCGATAAGAAAAACGTAAAGCTTCGTTTTGATCCGACCTATATGCAAATGGCGGCTGACAAAAAACTGTAATGCACGCCAACCCTGTTCCCAAGCCTCGCTTGGGAACACTTCACTAAAAAATATAACAAGACCGCTACACGCAACTGCCAATTAAGAGCAACGCCATGAAAAGACTGATCAATCTCACGCCCTCAAAACCGCTCAAATTGTTGCTGGGCATTCTCCCGTTTGCGCTATTGCTCGTTGTCTATCTAGTCGCCTCCGATGCACGCCTCGCCGAAAATGCTAACGACAAACTCTTGCCGAGTTTTGCGCAAATGGGCGATGCAATTAGCAACCTTGCATTTGAGCCGAGTAAACGCAGCGGTGACTATTTATTTTGGCAGGATACACTCAGCAGTTTGTATCGTTTATCACTTGGTATTTTTATCGCCGCAATTTTGGGTTTCACCATCGGTATCTTAACCGGTGCGATTCCCACCCTTTATTCCCCTATAGCGCCGCTGCTTACCGTTATTTCGCTGGTGCCACCTATGGCGCTGCTGCCGGTGTTATTTATTGTATTTGGTTTAGGCGAACTGTCTAAGGTGGCGTTAATTGTTATCGGTGTTGCGCCCTTTATCGCACGCGACATTCAACGCTGCACACAAGAAATTCCACTTGAGCAATTAGTTAAAGCACAAACTCTCGGTGCATCCACCTGGCAAATTTTAGTGCGTGTATTAATTCCGCAACTGCTGCCACGTTTAATTAATGCGGTGCGTTTATCACTCGGTGCCGGTTGGTTATTTTTAATTGCGGCCGAGGCCATCGCCTCTACCGATGGCTTAGGCTATCGCATATTTTTAGTGCGTCGCTATATGTCGATGGATGTGATTCTGCCCTATGTAGCCTGGATTACCCTGCTCGCCTTTTTAGTGGATTGGCTCCTAGTTAAGCTCAGCACCAAGTGTTTTCCATGGCACTATCAATTGACTAGCAAATAAAACCCATGCAGCTGAACAAAAACGACAAGCAAAAGAATGCGGAATAGAAGATATGACCGTTATCCCTTTTGATAAAAAATACCTCTATGAAAAAAGAGCGAAAGCTATGCCCATGATTCAGGCAAAAAACCTGTGGAAAAAGTACGGCGACAACGTAGTGCTAGAACGCATGAACGTAAGCGTAAACGCCGGTGAATTTATTACCATGGTAGGCACCTCCGGCTGTGGCAAAAGCACATTTTTAAAAATGCTGTTGGGTATGGAGTCGCCAACATCGGGGGAATTATTGCTGGATGCCAAACCTATCCGCAGCGAACCCGATCAATCGCGCGGCATTGTTTTTCAACAGTATTCCGTCTTCCCCCATTTAACCGTGTTGGAAAACGTGATTATCGCACGCGAGTTTGAACACTCGCCGCTTTTGGGGAAATTATTTGGTAGCCAAAAACGTAAAGTTGTCGATGAAGCCAAAGCGCTGCTGGAATCCGTTGGCTTAACTCATGCCATTAATCGCTACCCACACGAATTATCCGGCGGGATGAAACAGCGCTTGGCTATCGCCCAAGCACTGATTCGCCAACCGCGCATTTTATTGCTCGACGAACCCTTCGGTGCACTCGATCCAGGTATTCGCGCCGATATGCACCAATTAATTTTGGAGCTCTGGCGCGAACATCAGCTCACTGTGTTTATGGTGACGCACGATCTGAGCGAGGGTTTTTATTTGGGCACGCGCCTGTGGGTATTCGACAAGTTGCGTCGCGATAATCAAGCGCCCGGCGCCTACGGTGCGAACATAACCTATGACCTGCCGGTTACTCGCCGCAAAAGTGAAGTGCCGCAGGAATTGCAAACTATTGTCCAAGAATCAATTATCAAAGAATCACGGGATTTTTAACTCATGAGTAAAATGCTGTACACCACCACCCTGCCCGGCAATGGCCACTGGTCACTGGAACTGCGCCGCGGCAGCCTAATGAAAATTACCGATCTCGAAGGCGGCGCCAATGTCGGCATGCTGTTTTACAACCCGCGCAATTTGTTAGAGCGCTACAACGCGCCCGATACACTCAAATGCCAACACACCTTTAAATTGCAACGCGGTAATTGTTTATATTCCGATATGGGGCGAATTTTCGCCTCCATTGTTGAAGACCACTCTGCCAATGGCGAAGGCAACTGGCACGATACTATTTGCGGCAATAGCACCGCAGCACAAGTCGAACAGCAATGGGGCAAGCGCGATTATCAAAGCCACCACAATCAATGGCTGCAAAATGGTTACGATGCCTTTTTAGTTGAACTGGCCAAATACGGTTTGGGGCGCGCCGACATGGCTGCCAACATCAATTGGTTCAGTAAAGTGATTGCGGATAACCAAGGCAACATTCAACTCGACACAAAAAATCGCTGTGCCGGCAATAGCGTCACCCTGCGTTTTGAAATGGATACGCTCGTAGTGATGCACGCCTGCCCACACCCGCTGAACCAATCAGAAACTTATCCGTTCGCCTCAGTAAAAATCGAATTGAGTGAAGCAGACCCAGTCAGCGAGGATGACTACTGCAAAAATTTCCGCGCAGAAAACCAGCGCGGATTTCAAAACAATGCACTGTATTACCTATCGGCGAAATAATTGAGGCGCGCACATGTCACATATTCAAAGTAATTTGCATCCTGAAACCGCATTTTCAAAACACCATGTTCCCGCAGGCGATTATTTTCTGGGCGAAATAAAACAGGGTCAAACTTTTCGCATTGTCGATTTGGAAGGCAACCAGGCCGCCGACGTTTTATTTTATAACGCCAAAGACCCGAGCGAGCGCTACAGCGCTATGGACACCATTCGCAGCCAGGGCAATTTGTATTTAACGGCGGGCACCAAATTAATGTCCAATGCCAATAATGAATTGCTGGAAATTGTCGCCGATACCTGTGGCCGCCACGACACCCTCGGCGGCGCCTGCGCCACCGAGAGCAATACTGTGCGCTACAGTTTGGAAAAACGCTGTATGCACGCCTGTCGCGATAGCTGGATGCTCGCCATTGCCGAGCACCCGGAATTTGGTATTAGCAAACGCGACATCACCCACAACATTAATTTTTTCATGAATGTTCCGGTTACCAGCGATGGCGGCCTCACCTTTGAAGATGGCATTTCCGCACCGGGAAAATATGTGGAACTGAAAGCCAAAATGGATATAGTCATGCTGATTTCCAATTGCCCGCAATTGAACAATCCCTGCAATGGCTATAACCCAACGCCGATTGAAGTGATTGTTTGGAATTAATCTTTATTTAAATTGAATGTCTTCAATGGACGACCATTGTCGTAATCAATCCCAGCGGGACGACCTGCCGGAGCAGACTATGTTTACCAAAGTGCTTATCGCCAACCGTGGCGCCATTGCCACTCGTATTATCCGCACCCTGAAAAAACTCAATATCAAATCCGTCGCCGTCTACGCCGAATCAGATGCAGATTCACTGCATGTGCGTATTGCCGATGAAGCCTTTTCCTTGGGCGAGGGTGCAGCGGCACAAACCTATTTGGACCGTAAAAAAATTATCGCCATTGCCCAGCAAACCGGCGCCCAGGCGATTCACCCTGGCTATGGTTTTCTCAGTGAAAACTCCAGCTTTGTCGCCGAGTGTGAAGCAGCTGGTGTGGTTTTTATCGGCCCTACTGCGGAGCAAATGATTACCTTTGGTTTAAAACACAAAGCGCGCGAACTGGCGCAAGCCGCCAATGTTCCGCTCTGCCCCGGTACAGATTTATTAACCAGTTTGGATGAAGCCGTAACCGCCGCAGCTGCAATCGGCTATCCGGTTATGCTGAAAAGCACCGCCGGTGGCGGTGGTATTGGTATGCAATTGTGCAATAGCCAAGCCGATCTGGTGGGCGCATTTGAATCAGTAAAACGTTTGGGCAAAAATAATTTTGCCGACGATGGGGTATTTTTAGAAAAATTTATCGCCGCCGCGCGCCATATTGAAGTGCAGGTGTTTGGCGATGGCAAAGGTACCGCTGTAGCCATTGGTGAGCGCGATTGCTCCAGCCAAAGGCGCAACCAGAAAGTGGTTGAAGAATGCCCCGCGCCAAATTTATCGGACGCGCAACGCAAGGCCATGCAACGCACCGCAGAACAACTTTTATCTTCAGTCAGCTATCGCAATGCGGGCACAGTGGAATTTATTTACGACTCACTCGATGACAAGTTTTATTTCCTCGAAGTGAATACCCGCCTGCAAGTGGAGCACGGTGTTACCGAAGAAGTCTACGGTGTGGATTTAGTCGAGTGGATGCTGCGCCAGGCTGCAGGTGATCTCGGTAACATTAAAGCATTGCGCGATCAACTCACACCAAACGGCCACGCCATTCAAGTGCGTGTGTATGCAGAAGACCCTGCATTAAATTTCCAACCCTGCGCAGGCTTGCTGAGCAAAGTGGAATTTCCCGCCGCAAATGATAATTTGCGCATCGACCACTGGATTGAAAGCGGCATTGAAGTACCGACGTTTTTTGACCCTATGCTGGCCAAAATTATTGTGCGCGGCAGTGATCGTGAACAAGCGCTCGCGCAATTAGCAAGCGCCTTAAACAACACTTATCTTTACGGCATTGAAACCAATATTGGTTATTTGCGCGCACTGTTACAGGATCAAACCCTGGTGCAAGGCAAAATGACCACTCGCTATTTAAATAGCTTTGTCTATCAACCCGCGCGCATCGATGTGATTCAAGGCGGCACCCAAACGACCATTCAAGATTACCCAGGCCGCTCCGGTTATTGGCATGTAGGTGTACCCACCTCCGGCCCCTTCGACAGCTATTCATTTCGTTTAGGCAATCGTTTGCTGAGCAACAGCGAAGCGGCAGCAGGTTTGGAAATTACGCTGCAAGGGCCGACCTTAAAGTTCGGCTGCGCGACAAAAATTATCTTAACCGGCGCTGCGATTGATGCAAAACTCGACGGCAGTGCAATTCCACTTTATGAAATTATCTCAGTCGCCGCTGGCCAGCAATTGCAATTAGGGCGCATCACCGATCAAGGGGCGCGCAGCTATTTGTGTATTGCTGGCGGCATTCAGTGCCCGAATTACCTCAATTCAAAATCTACTTTTACGCTCGGTCAATTTGGCGGCCACAATGGCCGCGCATTGCGCGCCGGTGATGTACTCGCATTAGATGTCCATCATTGCAACGCAGAAATAAACGCGGCAATAGTTAGCGATGAATTAAAACCTCAGATTAATAACCTCTGGCAGTTGCGCGTTATTTACGGCCCCCATGGTGCACCGGATTTTTTCACCGACAATGACATCAACACCTTTTTCACCACCGACTGGGAAGTGCACTACAACTCCAGTCGCACCGGTGTACGTTTGATTGGCCCCAAACCCGAGTGGACGCGCAGTTCCGGCGGCGAAGCGGGCATGCATCCATCGAATATCCACGACAATGCTTACGCCTTTGGCACCGTCGATTTTACCGGCGACATGCCAGTTATTCTCGGGCCAGACGGTCCATCGCTCGGTGGTTTTGTCTGCCCCGCAACGGTAATCAGTGCCGACCTCTGGAAAATCGGCCAGGTGCGCGCGGGCGATAAAATTCGCTTTTTACCGGTGAGCATTGCGGATGCTGTGGCTATTGAAGCAACACAAAATCAATCCTTGCGTTCGCTAGAAAAGAAATCCCATCAATATGAGGTACAGAGCCCCAGTGAATTAAGCTCGCCCATTGTAAAAACCTTGGCAGCAGCTGAATTTGGTGAAGAGATTGTCTACCGCGCCGCCGGCGATCACTTTTTATTGGTTGAATATGGCGCGCTGGAATTGGATATTAAATTGCGTTTCCGCGCCCATGCCTTGATGCAATGGTTGGAGCAAAATACCCTGCCCGGCCTGCGTGAATTAACGCCGGGAATTCGCTCACTACAGCTGCACTACGACAGCCAACAATTATCGCTGGAAAAATTATTAGTCCATCTTGAGCGCGCTGAGCGCGAATTAATTGTGCAGCTAGCGCAATTGAGTGTGCCCTCGCGCATTGTGCACATTCCCCTGAGCTGGGATGACGAAGCCTGCCAATTGGCAATTCAAAAATACATGCAATCAGTGCGCGCCAATGCGCCTTGGTGCCCGAGCAATTTAGAATTTATTCGCCGCATTAATGGCTTGGATTCCATCGCTGATGTGAAAAATATTCTGTTCAGCGCCTCTTATTTGGTGATGGGTTTGGGCGATGTGTATTTGGGCGCGCCGGTTGCCACACCAGTTGACCCGCGCCATCGTTTGGTAACCACCAAATACAATCCAGCGCGCACCTGGACAGCCGAGAACTCCGTGGGTATCGGCGGCTCCTACTTGTGTGTCTATGGCATGGAAGGCCCGGGCGGCTACCAATTTGTCGGGCGCACATTACAAATGTGGAATCGCTATCGCCAGACCAAAGAATTTAAACAACCTTGGCTGCTCAACTTTTTTGATCAAATTCGTTTTTATGAAGTGAGTAGCGATGAGCTGCAACAAATTCGCCGTGACTTCCCCCAGGGACGCTATCCAATCAAGATAGAACAAAGCGATTTCAGCTTAAGTGAGTACCAGGATTTTCTGGCTGCCAATCAGGACTCCATCAGCGCCTTTACCGCCCAGCGTGAACAGGCATTTGAGGATGAACTGGCACGCTGGCATGCCGATGGCCAATTCAATTATGTGCAGGAAGAAGTTGCAGAAGAAAGCTCAGAGACTGAACTGCCGGAAGATGCCATCCGCATAGACTGCTCAGTCTCTGGCAGTGTTTGGCAAACCCAGGTGCAGATTGGACAAACGGTAAAAGCAGGAGATGTGTTGCTGATTTTGGAGTCTATGAAAATGGAAATTAATATCACCGCCAGCAGTGCCGGCAAAGTAACGCATCTGTTAAAAGCCGATGGCGCACGTGTGCAAGCAGGTCAGACATTAGTGGTGCTGGAAGCAATTTAAATTCTTAACAGCGCAAGATGGAAAAAACCCGGCGCAAGGCCGGGTAAGCATCTGAGGAGAAACTAATTTAGTGTGCGCTGCTCGCGCAACGTACCAATCACCGCTTCCAGCGCACGATCAAACAACATGCCGTCATCCAAAATTGTCAGTCGTTTGGTTTGCAATGCAATCGCTAAACTCTCACGACTCTCTTCTGCGACCTTCATACCGGAGCGGTTTACAAAAATATATTTTCCAACCGAGCGAATAATCGCCGCTAAACGACAGCGGTATTTTTCACCCGCTTCGCCCTGCATTTCAAACCAAGTGCCTTGGGTAATATTGTTTACCAACGCCAAATGCTGTGGATCCGCCTGAACAGGTTTACTGACAGTTTCGACTACAGTAACAACCTCACCTACTGCTTGCGAAACCGTACTCACTTCTGCAGTAACTGTCGGTTCAATTGGCTGAGCGGCAATCGTCTCGTCCGATTCAATTACAGCTTGGCTCACAGGTGATGAGTCCACGACTGTTGCGACTAATGGCTCGGGCGATGGATCAACTGGTGGCACTGAATTACTTTGTTGCTTAGCTTCTGGCACAGCTGCATTGACGACTTGTTGCGCAACTTTTGGTGAGTCCGCCATAACGGCTTTCAACATGGCACTTTTAGCAGCCATCTCACTTGCCTTCGCAGCATTGTCTACCGACGGCGCCGATGCAGCAGCATCACCCTGAGGTTTCATTTCGCCGCGCAAGCGCGCCAAATGAGCAACTTCCAATTGCTTAAACAAGTTGGTCGTTTCAAAGGGGCTGAATGAAATACTTTCCAACCCGGTACGCAATTTTTGCAACAACTCAGGAACCAGCTTTAATAACTTTTGGCGATTATCCTTGTCCATCGTGGCCGTCACACTCCACACCAGCTGCTGTGCTGTTACAGAGTTGCTGCGCCACTCGTCACTTTCTACACCCTGTTTAAGCGAAGTAATAAACATGACATTCGCCCATGCTTCACGCAGCAGTTTTGTTGCCGCCAAGGGCAGCTCTTTCCCCGCACAGATACGATTCAACTCTGCATCCACCTGCGCCCGTGCACGCTCAGATTTTGCCTTGCCATCTTCAGCATCAATGGTGCGCTGCTCAAGAATGGAAGCGCGGCGTTTTTCTTTGTCAAGGAACGAACGGAAATCCACCAGCAAGCGATCAAAGATACTCATATCTGTATCAAAATCGGTGAGGATCGCGCGTACCGTTTCTTCCATCTTATTAAAGAGGCTGTCTTTGCGTTGATTTTCCTCGCTGGATTCCTGCCAGCCTAAACAAGCCATTGCCATTTCATTCAATAACCGACGCGCAGGGTGACCGCCTTTGCTAAAAAAGGCTTTGTCCGCAATTGCCACTTTAACCATTGGGATTTGCAAGCGGCCAATAAGCGCTTTCATCGGCGCCGCAAGATTGCGGTCATCCAAAATGAACTCAAACATCATGCTAACCAAATTGATTACATCATCATCAACCTGGTTAATAGCGGCGGCAGTTTGGGTTTCATTGCGCAGTAAATCTGTCAATAAGTTGCGCAAATTGGTAGGAGCGCCACCCGCTATAGAATTATTGGTGGTATTTTGTTGTTGCGCCAGCGACAGAATTTTAATCAAATCCCGCGTGGTAATTTCTTCGCCTGGCAACTGAGCTCGGGGCGCACTACGATTAGCGCCCAGTAAATCACGCAAGTGATGCAAAACCTGATTGGTTTGCTCGTCATAACTCTGATTCAGGCCACCTGTTTCCGCGCCCGCTTGTTGCCCACCTAAACCATATTGGGCGCTGATACCTTGGCCATAGAGATCCGCGCTCGAAGAAGCTGGAGAGCGTTTAACCCGCACGTCCTGTTTTAGCGACGGCAAAATATTGGCATCGATTAAGGTTTGATTGAGTACATCAAAAAGTTTACCGAGTTTGGTCATTACAATGTTGTCGAACAATTTAAACAACACCAACTTGGCTTTTACATCAATACTCAATGCCTTGGTTGCATCCGTAAAGGCATTGCAGATCACGTCCACACCTAGAGGATTATTTTTTTGGTAAACCTTGGTCGGCACCAAATGATCGATACGCAGAGTCAAATGCTGAATGGGCTCGGCGAATTGCTCATTGGCCTTGTTGACCATGCCATCAACCGCAACCATCTCTTCCAGTTCATCGTTTTTAACCAGAGACAAATCATCCAGCGACAAGGACTTATCGGGAGCTTGTTGCTCGTCGCGATAAGCCGTTGGGTCAAGCAATTGCGCAAAACCTATATCGATACTGCGAAAAAAAGAAGCTTCCATCGCACGGCGACGAATACGTACTTCGCGCATGGAATCAAAAAAGATATTTTGGTCATGGTTGTTATTAGCTTTGTCAGCCAACTCAAACATGGCATCATCGACTTTATCGAACAACTCACGCAAAAAAAGCTGCAGCTGCTGCCGCGCCTTATCGCGCAAGGTATGCATAGCCGCGGGCAAGCGAGCAAGTGCCACTTGGGAGTTAGCGGTGGAATTGCGCTCTACGTTTAAATGGACAACCTTTTTGGGGTCGGATTTCATCTGTTCGGACATGGCGGATTACCATTAGTAAAAACTTGCGTAACTTGAGTATAACTAAGGGCAAGACACTCCAAGTAAGCAAATGATAAGATCGAGAGACATATCACAAAAGGCTATAACCAATACGTTATCTTATGGTTTTTTAAGTATGTTTTGGAATTAGCCGAAGACTTCCGCGCCATAAATGGCCACAATCAACCACACATTGTTTAATTATTCGACACCATGAATCCTACATTTAGTAAAAGCATACCTAACTTCATTGACGACATAGCCAAAAACGTGGCGATGGCGCTTGCCGAAGACATAGGTTCGGGCGACATCACCGCGCAGCTAATTCCAGCCGGGCAAATCGCCGAGGCGAATATTATTACTCGCGAAGAGTGCATTTTTTGCGGTAAGGCTTGGGTAGAGGAAGTGTTTCGTCAACTCGATCCACAAGTTCACATAATCTGGCACATAGAGGATGGGCAACGCGCAGCAGCCAATAGCGCTTTGTTCACGCTGAAAGGCAGCGCTCGCAGCCTGTTGACAGGTGAGCGTTCCGCATTGAACTTTGTACAAACCTTATCTGGCACCGCGACGATTAGCAGCCAGTATGCATCGCTAGTAGCGCACACCCAGGTGAAACTGCTCGACACTCGCAAAACCATCCCCGGTCTGCGCAGCGCGCAAAAATATGCAGTAGCCTGCGGCGGCTGCCACAATCACCGCATTGGCCTGTACGATGCCTTTTTAATTAAAGAAAACCACATTGCAGCCTGCAATGGAATTGCTAACGCAGTGGCTAACGCCAGAGTCATCGCCCCAGAAAAACCGGTTGAAGTAGAAGTAGAAAGCTTCACTGAACTAAATCAAGCACTGGAAGCCGGAGCGGACATAATCATGCTGGATAATTTCAGTATTGAAGATATGAAAAAAGCAGTGGCGATAAATGCCGGAAGAGCAAAACTTGAAGCATCAGGAAATATTGACGCGCAGACATTAATTCCAACAGCGGAAACCGGTGTGGATTTTATTTCTATTGGTGCGCTGACCAAGCATTGCCTGGCGGTGGATTTGTCGATGAGGATAATCAGTTAATTTTTAAAAATTATAATCAATATAAAAGGCATCAATCCAAGATGGATAATATCGTTAAAAAAGATAGAAGTATTGAAGGGGTTCGTGCCGTAGCAATATTGCTAGTCATTACAGCGCACGCTGGCATTCCTGGACTTGAAGCGGGATTTATTGGAGTAGACATATTTTTTGTGATTTCGGGTTTTTTAATCACTCGGCTACTTATACAGGAAATACAAGAAAGAGGCAGCATTAGCTTCAGTAATTTTTATATTAGAAGACTTCAACGCCTACTACCCGCCTTAATTGTTGTTATTGTCACAACAGGAATTGCTCTTTCTCACATACTGCCCAAGCACGAGCAATTAGCACATATAGAAGCAGGAGCAAGTGCAGCCGTCTGGGCTAGCAACATCTACTTTGCATTTTCAACTATCGATTATTTTGGAACTGATGCATCATCAAATGCTTTTACACACACTTGGTCACTAGGAGTAGAAGAACAATTTTATATTATCTGGCCGGCATTAATGATGCTCTTATGGTGCTATAAACGATCACTGTCCAGCCTGATATTATTTTTGAGTGGGATTGCAGCAATTAGCTTTTTCAGCTGCATGTACCTCTCAATTTTCTCACCAATTAAAGCTTTCTATTTGATGCCATTAAGGGCATGGCAATTTGCCGTTGGTGGACTCGTGTTTTTTTTATTAGAAAAAAACAACATCAACAAATACAATTTTTTGTGGGGCCATATCGGATTGGCTTTACTTTTAGTAACATTAATTTCAATCGATAAAAATCAAACCTATCCAAGCCTTTTGGCTGTTTTACCTACTATAGCAACAGCATTCATTATTTATGCATGTCTAAACGGCCCCTCATTCATTTTTAAGAAATATCTTTCTACGGAGTTTATGCAACTTCTAGGAAAGACATCCTATTCTTGGTATTTATGGCACTGGCCAATTTTAATAATTGGTAAAATCTTATTTGCAAATGAAAGCATACTTATTAATACAGCTCTTTGTATATTCGCATGGATGCTGGCTTTTTTAACATTCAGGATGGTCGAATCACCCATAAGATATAGCTCATTCTTACAATTCAAACCATTTTGGAAATTAACGTTCTTCATATTTATAATGCTCCTTACCTGCCTTTCTTTTATTCGTTGGTACAACAAAGTATCTCTGAACGTCATAAATTATACCGAGCTAACCTCCGCAACTCGCAACCTATCTAAAATTTATGAAATGGGATGCGATCAATGGTACACAAGCTCCGAAGTTAAGCCATGTTATTTTGGCAACCCTGACGCATCAAAAAGAATTCTACTTCTTGGCGATAGTATTGGAGCTCAATGGTTCCCTGCCATTGAAAAAGTATTTCTCGATCACGGATGGCAGCTTATTGTGTTAACAAAATCCGCCTGCCCAATGATAGATGGAACAGTGTTTTATAAAACAATAGGCCGAGATTATACCGAATGTGATAGATGGAAGAACAAAACTATAGACAAGCTGGCCGAGTTAAAACCCGATATAATCATATTAGGTTCAGCTAGAGGATATACATTAACTCCTCTCGAATGGCAAAAACGATCCGAAAACTTCTTGAAAGAAATTGTGATAAATACGAACAAAATTTACATTTTAAGACCCACACCAGAGCTGCCATTCCATGGCCCACAATGTCTGTATAATGGCAGATCTTCTTGCTCCAATAAAAATGACCCCCTTGTTGAGGATGAAATGTGGAGCGCAACTATTAACGCATCAAAAATATCTTCAAAAATTTACCACATAGATCTTAACGATGCGGTGTGCCCCAATAAATTATGCTCTGCTAGAAATAGTGAATTTATTATTTATAGAGACCAAAAACATCTTACTGCACATTATGTGTTAAGCCTGTATCCGCTATTTGAAGAACATTTTAAGGATGAGCTATAGCCACCAGAAAACCTCAATACAAACGTTACACTAATATTCGCTACTGGCTTTCATATCTCATATGTGCAAAGAAAAAATAATCATAATAACGCGAAATCTCCCCCCTCTTGTTGGAGGCATGGAAAGACTGAACTGGCATATTCTTGATGAGCTATCTGAACATTTCAATGTGCATGCGATTTGTCCTGAGGAGTCCACACGCCTCATACCAACAGGCACCCAATCTACGAGCATCCAATTAAAACCGCTATGGTATTTTTTAATAGCTGCAAGCTGGAAATCGGTTCAGTTGGCCAAAAAAATTAGACCGAAATTTATCCTTGCAGGAAGTGGGCTTACAGCACCAATGGCCTTAATTAGTGCACGAATGACAGGCGCTCACGCTATTGCCTATGTACACGGGCTCGACGTTGCGGTTAAACATCCGTTATATAAGCTGTTATGGTTGCCTGCTATTTGTAAATTAGACAGAGTGATTGCAAACAGTACCCACACAGCAGAACAACTTAGAAAAATTGGAGTTGACTCAAGCCGCATTGGCATTGTTAATCCAGGAGTATCTATTCCTGATTTTCTACAAGCTAATAACGAAAATAACTTTCGCAGCAAATTCAACTTGAGAAATGGACCAATTTTACTTTCAGTCGGACGCTTGACCACAAGAAAAGGCTTACTGGAATTTGTTAAATATTCTTTTCCCATTATTCTTGAAGAGCAACCTAGTACAATTTTAGTCATAATAGGTGATGCACCAACTGATTCTTTATATGCAAGTGTCCAAACACAAGCTGAAATACAGAAAGAGGCAGATAAAAAAGGTATTGGGAGCAACATTTACTTTCTTGGAAAAATCACTGATACAGACACACTATCTAGTGCATATCGATGTGCAGCAGTACATGTTTTTCCTGTGAGAGAAATACCCGGTGACCCGGAAGGATTTGGTATGGTCGCAATTGAGGCGGCAGCACATGGCACTCCAACTGTTGCATTTACAACAGGAGGTATCGTCGATGCAGTGCGTGAGAGAGAATCTGGTTTTCTAGTTGAATCTAATAATTATCAAATGTTCGCAGAAACCACACTACGAGCATTAGCAACAAGGGAAAAACTTCGAAAATCATGCATAGATTTCTCTAAACACTTTTCATGGCCTAACTTTGGAAAAAAACTTATTAGGCAATTACATGATACGGATTTCAGCAATATTGATTAGAAGTTCATACCTATAGTGGAAATTATGTATCCGTACAATGCTTTACCGTAATTTTTTTGGCACAACCACTCCAAGGGCACTAACCAAAAACATGAATATTCTCTTTATTGGCAAGCGCTTTTACACAAATCGCGATGCACTAACAGAAAAATATGGCCGCATTTACCAACTCCCATGGCACTGGTCACAAGAAAATATTCACACTCGTCTTTGGCTCATTGATTACCATAGCAAAGAGTCAATCAACACAACTCACAACTCTTTTACAATCATCTCCACACCTATAAGAACTGGCGAAGCATTCAAACAATATATTAAAGAGAGAAGATCAATCTCTCACCCAGATGTTATTGTGGCCAGTGGCGATTGCTACATTGGTTTAATGGCTTATCGATTAGCAAAAAAAATGAATATAAAATTTATTTTTGATGTTTATGACAAATATGATGAATTTGGAGCTTATTTTAATTTTTTGGGTTTTAATTCCTATAAGTTTTTGTTGAAAAATTCTGATTTATGCTTATTTTCCAGCCAAGCTCTGGAAAATTCACTAAAGGATATAGTTAAGGAAAGCTGCATTGTTCCTAATGGAGTTGACACAAATCTATTCAAGCCAATAGATATGTATGTAAGTCGAAGAAAATTAGGCCTACCAACAGAAGCGTTATATATTGGTTACTTTGGCTCATTAGACACTGACAGGGGTATTGATGATCTACTTGCAGCACATGCATTGCTGCTTGAACAAGGATTTATTTGTGATTTATTGATTGCAGGGAAAATGCGTATTGACCTTGATTTAAACAAACCAAGAGTGACTTATTTAGGTAACATTCCATATTTAGATATACCAACAGCAATGTCCGCTTGCGATCTGCTAGCACTACCCTATCGCCGATCGCCTTACCTTGACATGGCATCCTCTTGTAAAATAGCCGAGTATTTTTGTATTCAAAGACCAATTGTGGCAACACGCACCCCAAACTTGCAAAGTAATTTTTCTATACATGCCGCCAAACTGAAGAATGCAATGGCAGAACCAAATGACCCTCAAGACATAGCAGAAAAAATTATCAAACAAATCCGAAATCCCGTTGCTCTAACTGAAGAAATAAATATGAGCTGGAAGGTCATTGCAAAAGAAGCAGCAGATAAGATTACTAATTTAGCGCTCTCTCTAAAATAACGTCTACAGATAAATCAAGCTCGCACCAAGCCATTCAGAATCGCCAGATAATGCGCAACTGCGCTTTCAACACTAAATTCAGCAGCGCGCGCTTTAAGATCATCTACCGCAGCATAACGATGCTTTAAACTGGCCAATATGGCAGCTGCCAATCCATCGACATCACCCACTGGAACCAAACGTCCATATCGCCCTTTAGAAAGCAGTTCGGCGGGACCATGAGGACAATCTGTCGAAACCACTTGGGTGCCACATGCCATTGCCTCAACCAATACCAGCCCAAAGCCCTCGAAGTCGGAACACAAGACCAATAGATTAGCGTGACGAATCCAAGGGAGCGGGTTGTCGCAATACCCAACGAAGGAGCAAACCTCCTCAAGATGCAAGTTCGTTACGAGCTCCTTCGCCACACCAAACTCCGGGCCATCGCCTATAACAAGCAATCTTGCCTGCATCGATTGGGTACAGATTGCAAATGCATGGAGCAACAAATCAATACGTTTAACACGAGCCAATCGCCCCACAAAGATAACCGTAGGTACTGCATGATCTAACCACGGCCAATCGATCCTCTTCCCGCTCAGCAATTCAAAGTCCTCAGCAATGACGGGGTTATATACAACCTGAATCAGCAAATTAGGATCTATCAGACATTTCATATCGCCAGCGAGCGACTGCGACACAGCGACCACCACATCTGCAGATTTAACTAAACGGCGCATTAGCCATAATTCAATTAATAGCTGTAGTCGCTTCATTCCTTTTGATGCCTGTAAGGGACCGGAAATTGATAAATGTTGCGTCCATATAACTTTAGAGTCCCGCCAAAATAGAAAACGCAGCAGTAGAACAATGCACCCAATATCATTAGCACTGGTAAAAATCACATTTGGTTTAGTCTTTTGGAGCCAGCGAGCCAGCCTGTAAATAAACACACATCTTCCACCGCCAAGTGCACGCACCATCACTTCCGGGCTAAGCAAACTTTGCGCCTGCGCATCAGTCTGACGGGTCACCAGTTCAGTCTGGATACCGAACCTTATCAGCCCCATTGCAATGCGCGTCTGCACACGCTCAAGCCCTCCTACCTCAAAACAGGACAATGGAAAACAAGCTGACGGCTTATTCACTCTTCAGTTCCTCTCGTCCCCTGCAAAATACATTTTGAAAATCAGTCAGCTCATTCAAATCCAGCAAACTCAAGCGCCCCCTTGAACCAATTGTGAAGAATTCATAACCAAATCCACCAAGATACTGAAAAAGCTCACCAACGGACCAGCCCGCTTGGCGAGCAGAAAATGCCTGAACCTCCACAATAAGCATGGGCCGAAAACGCCGCAACACCCCCTCTGCCCCCTGGAGACATGCCAACTCACCTCCTTCCACGTCAATCTTTATCAAGTCAACTCTTGCCAGCGAGAGAGAAGCCAAGGCATCATCAAGGGTAATAACATCGACATATTCGATTGGATTTTGACCTGCGCACGCACCATACAAACTCGCCAATCCAAGGTTTTCCTCAGACGCATTTTGCCCACAAGACTCATAAATAGGCATGCGACCACTTCCAGCTTTTCCCAAAGCCTCTCTTCTTATAATTACCTGACTAAGATCATTTATCCGAACATGCTCGGCGAGCCGCTCTGCAATGACGCTCACTGGCTCAAACGCAATCACCTTTCCTGTGACGCCAACTCGCTGCGCCGCAACCAAAGAAATTTCGCCGATATTTGCCCCCACATCAACAACGACCATGTCCTGCCGAAGCTCCCGCTTCAAAAGCGCAACGATATCGGTACTGTAAAAACCCATCCAGAAGATTCGGCGCTGCATATGCTCTGAGAGCCGCAAATGCATGCGGAACGTTCCATCAAAGTCAGTTACTACAACCTCTCTCTTTACCAATCGAAATACACGCCGAAAAATAGATTGTAGGGTCTGCAAGCGCCCCCCGAAGGACAACGCATTACCAAGACTCCTCAGCGCAATTAACACATATGAAATAAAAAAATCACCCATCAATTTGAATCCTTTTTTAACACATAGATGTGACATGCACTCCCGAATATCCGCGCCATAAAACGCCGCTTCTTCATACTTACAGCCGAGCCCATTGCATTCGCCATAGTATAAAAAAGATCATTGGAGCTCATATGAACTATACGGAAGTTACATTTCTTGAATTTGTCTTGCCAGAAATGGCGCGAGTAGTAATAAATCTCGGTAACTGTATTCCCTCTTTCCCCATGCCTTGCAGGAAACAAGGTCCAGAACCAAGCCGCAACGCTAGTGGGCATACGTGGCGTATCTTTTACATCAGCGGTTGCGCTGCGAAAAATCAGTAAGCGCTGCACGACGCGCCTTATTAGCCAAATATAATGCGCAGCAAGGCTCCACGTCCTGCAGGATGGCGTAGGCACCAAATGAATACATATTCCATCATCCGCCAGCACTCGATACATCTCTTTGAGTACTTCATCCAGATGAACGACGTGCTCAAGAACATGTGAGCTGAATACGACATCATACGATCTGTTCGGAAAGGGTAAGTTTATCCCGTCATATTCCACTATGTCGAAACATCGAACCTTATTATAACTACCACCTCGAACATCCAAGGCAGAAACCTTGTAGCCAAGCTCAGATAGGCGTTTTGCCTGAGCTCCTGTCCCTGCACCCACTTCTAACAGTCGGCACGGAACGTCATTTTCAGCATTGGCAGGCAAATAACTCCTTGCTAAATCCAACTCATAAGCTCGCACGGTATCGAGAAACGCGAGGTGCGACTGACGTGGGGTTAAATCGTTGATCATTTTGATTTGATTCCGTGAGTGGATTTATGCGAGGAAACTGAAATCATATTTATTAGAACGACCGAACCAACCGCGAGAAGCCATTCGGAACAAATGATCGAAAACACTAGCCCCCTACTTTCAGATGATTTAACAAAAACAAACGCCAATACAACAATAACCAGCCACCCCACCAACTCCAAGCCAATCCGCATCCATGGCCGCTCAAGCGTGGTAAGCACGTTGGTGGCTGCTGCACGTACACACACCGCTGGAATGGCAAAGACCAGCATGCAGATAAGCTCACCGATACCAGCATACGCCACACCCAACACAGACTCGACCCATGGCGCGATAAGTGTCATAAAGACTGCAGCCATAATTCCGTATGCACCTGCAAGGGCGAACAACCAATACTGAAGATATATGCGGGAAGCCGACCCGTCGCGAAATAGACGCGGCATCGCCGAGAGGATCATTCCCATAACCGGGACTACGAGTGAGCCAACTATTCTTGATGCAGCAGAGTAGATGCCTGCGACATCTATTGGCAGGAGACGAGCTGCCAACATTTTATCGAGCTCAGCCACTCCATTTGCGCTTACATTCATCAGGGCATAACCCGTGAGACCGCGCCAGTGAGACCGACGCGCCACCTGCCACTGGAAGGGATGACGCCATTCGACTGGCATCCGCCGAACGACAAAGCCAAGCACGAGCATAACTGTTACCAAATGACCCAACGCATACCATAACAACGGATTCTGTGGGGCACTCCATGCAACGGCAAAGATGACAAGTAAACGCAATAGCAGCGGATAGATCAACAAAATCTGCGAGCGAGCAACCAGACCCCGACCATGACGCTCCATCGCTGCAACCACCAAGAATGGTTGGAAGACCACCTCCGCACACCCAAAGAGAACAACAACCCAATACGCATCATTTGGTATGGGAAACAAAACCAACGATAGAATAATGTATACGATCAATAATATGGGTCCACAAAATGCCGTGGTACCCAACGCGACTCGTAAGGCAACATCTGCATCAAGAGACGCACGAGAAACATCTCGCAGTAGAGTCAAATGGGTTCCGAAGTTAGCCATTGAGCCCAACAAGACGGCCATGGCGCCAAGCCCTGCATAGAGTCCGAACCCATCTGCCCCAAGGGTTGATGCTAGAAGTAAAAGTGTCCCTGCCTGCAAGACCAGACGCAACCCAAGAACAGAACTAGTACGTATAGCACCAAGGGCGATAGGCCCCCTAAGCATGTTCAATCATCTATAGCCCACCGTCTGCGCAGCGCACAGCAAAAATTTTCCACTTGCTTCGAATCAATGAATTTCGGCCTCTACAATCGCACGCATCATCGGACGCGTAAGCAACATCCAGAAAGTACTGCCTTTAAGTTTCGACACTTCGACTTGGCTATTGGCTCGTATAGCCTTCTCAAGGCTTATCCTTATACAACAACGAAGTCACCTGCTCTGATACCAACCCCATCAGAAATATAAGGATTGAGGTACTAAACAACAAGGCGCCCATGTTGGTAAAACGACCATCACCCAGATATGTGTACAGGTAATAACCTATACCTGAAAAAAATAATAAAATACTAATAGGTGCAAACAGCTTAAGCGGCGAAAACAAAGTACCGATTTTAAAAATAATAATTAAAAAGCGAATACCATCGGCCATCAGGCGAACATGGCTTTGCGTGCCCTCCACCCTCTTTTGAACAGCAATGGGCACATAAGCAACTGAATAACCCGAACGAAAAAAGCTCATTGTAATCGTCGTGGGGTAGGAAAATTTATTTGGCAATAAGGACACAAATTCTAAAAATTTTTCGCGGCGAATAGCGCGAAAGCCCGAGGTCAAATCATGTATTTTATGGCCGACCATCCAACTGGCAAATTTATTATAAAAGCCATTAGCAAAAGAGCGATGAATATTGGCCTGCCCCGAACTGTCGCGAGCTCCTACGACCATATCGAACCCACAACCTTCATTCAGTTTTTCCAGTAATAACACTATATCTTCTGGGCGGTGCTGCCCATCTGCGTCCATACAAACCACTACAGTGCCAGTTGCTGCTCGCAAACCTGTTTTGATAGACGCACCATTTCCTTTGCTATACGGATGTGAAATAACCTTTGCATTAAACGATAGGGCCACCTCACGAGTTTCATCGATTGAGCCATCATCAACAATAATGACTTCCGCATTAGGATGCATAGCCTTCAAATCAGGCAATATTTGTGTAAGCCCTTTGGCCTCATTTTTTGCAGGGATTACTATAGAAAAATTAGCGATCATGCACCCTCACTGACTCGAATTAATAAAAGGAAGTTGGAATTGCGCGGGAATAGAAATACCCACGCAGCCTTTAATATCTCCCGAAAGAGGGTCAACCGCCAAAACAGAACTTTTAAAGCGAGACACTACCGGAATATAAATAAAGTCTTCCATTCTTTTATCACGCTTTGCTAACCACTTATCCATTACAATTTTTTCTTGCGGAGACTCATCTAAAAAACCGCCGACTTCCCGCGCATATTTAACTATTTCTTTTTGATGATACTTAAGCGGAACATAGTAGTTTGCTTGGGCAAATAACGCTTCACCTTTGGCTGTGGCTTTTCTGCGCAGCTCCCTAATTTCATCCCAATTATCTGGCAAATTAACCATAACGTACCCAGGAAGACTACCGGCAACTGACATTATTTTTTCTAGTCCATTTTCTTGGCTTTTGTATTTTTCAACCCCCATGGAATAAAAAGTATCCTTGTAAAAAACTAACGCAGCCGGGCGATGCGAATACAACACCCATATCCCATAAACCAAAAAAGAAACCTGTAACACACCGATGATAGTCAAATCCAACTTCAATCCTTTTTTCCCTTGCCGATATAAAATCAAAGTCAACACGGGTCCAACAACAACATCAACCAATGCAATTAACTGTAAACCCTTTAGTCCACCATCTGTAGTAAAAAAAATATCCGGATACCAAAGCATGACCAACACATAAAATACTGCACAAAATATAACTGCACTTAAAAGGATATGTATCGAAAATGCATAAAAACGGCTTCCATCTAACCTAAATGACATAGCTTATCTCTATTAAAAAACATTATCGATTTAATAGTTCGCGATATGGCTTTAACTTCATTTGCAACGCAGTAAAAGCGTCACTATGATTCTTTGCGAACTGCTCATACACAAGATTAGCTTCAGCGTAGTCTCCATTGTCGATCAGGGCATGGATTAAAGCGACCCAGTATTGCCCCTCTGTCGGCTCGAAAGAAATAGCTTTCTTAATAAAGATTACAGAGTCTGTATTTTTTTGCTTTAGCATAGCCAACCCAAAAAGATGAGCAAGGCGCCCTTTGACTCGCTCAGATGCTCTCTGACTCTCTATTATTGTCGATAAAATATTGCGCATTAACCCTATCTCGACGCTACACTCACCACGCATATAGCATTGAAACCAACTAATAAGCTGCCCTCCCTTGGCTTCACCTATCGGCTGACTAGCTATACGCTTGATCAATTCCTTGTAGTCACTGCTGGCATCTACGATGCCAGCGTCACTTTTACTTTCCAACCACAATAATCCAACGAGTCCACTAGTTCCTTTTTTATCGCACTCAGAGGAAATCCTGAAATATTTTTGAGCATATTCTGCATATTCCCTTCTTTTGCTCCCCTCTTTAGCACTTAAATAAGCATCGTAATACCAAACACCAACTTCATAATTAGCCCTGGCAGAAAAGGGGTGCGATTGCACGTTAGCCCAGGTTAACCGAGGCAAGCTGCTCCACTGATTAGCGCGAGTAGCGGTTATAAAGAAAAGGGAGCCGATTATTAAAAGACCTAGAATTGTCGCACCAATTCTGTACCGTCTAGCTTCAGTTAAACGAATGAGACAAATTGTCACAAGCAAGACAAGCGCAAGGCTTGGAATATAATTTCTGTGCTCATGCACCATCTCCAATGGAAAGATCGTTGACTCAAGCAAATGTCCTATTAAAAAAAACAGCCAGATCAGACTAAACCATGAAAAGCGATTGCGCCCAGCAATTATGGCGACCACAACCAAAAACCAGCATGCAAACGCAATGACAGTTGCCCATGACTGCCACAAGAATGAAGACAAAACGAAGTCATCATGATACAAACCAAAACTATTAAGTTGCGGCACCAATACCCAATATACGTAACTCCATAACACTCGGGGTTGCGTGAAAAAACGCTCTTCAAGAGTAAAGTCACGGCTAGCGTAACCTCCTACTATCCATTGGTGATCAAACAGGAGCCAGATACAGAGCAAAACCAACGCAGCACAAGCCGTATTCAGTGAGTATTTAAATATTTTTTTCTGCCATATAAATGGCGCACGATAACCAAAAATTAACCACTCCAATGCCATCACCCAAAGCGGCCACACCAAACTATTTTCTTTGCTAAACACAGCCAAAGGAAATACAACAAAGAACGCAATAACGATAGACCACCAACCACTTTGCCTCTCGCTAATTATTTGATTACGCCCCCAACAGTAGAGCGCGAGGCCCAATAAAACAAACAGACCGGATAAAGACGTCATTCGCTGAACAACATAGAGCACGGACGTCAAATTAATAGGGTGAAGCCCCCAAAGCACACCCGACAAAATAGCTATACGCAGTTGTTTAGAAGCATCAAGCCAAACAATTGAGCTATAACGATGGGCATAGGCTCGAAGCACTTGCAGAATAAAAAAAATGGCTAGTAGTACGCAGATACAATGAATAAACAAATTTGTTGCTTTATAAGCCCAAGGATCATCACCGCTCAAATGGTAATTCAACCACAATGATGCCATAGCAATAGGCCGAGCCAAAGGCCCGGTATTGGTGGAAAAAGCACCATCCAAAATTCCTTTTTCTTCAATAAAGACCTGATTGTCAACAATATTGGGAAAGTCATCAAATATAAAAGGGCCGCCCAGCCCCTGCCAATAAGCGGCAACAATTAGCACTATACCAATTGCGATTAGACCAATAGAATTGAACAATAAACGCATAAAATCTTGTCTACAAAATGTGGATGCCAATAAAAAAAGGAGCCGAAGCTCCTTTTTTATACCAGCTTACAACCTATTATGGGCGGCAGCTAGATGGGCGATATTTCTCAAGCATAGTTGCAGATGTTGTACCAGCAGTTCCCATCAAAGTAGTGCCGGCCGGCGGCTTGCCCGTAGCGCAAACCCATGCCAATGGAGCAGTACTGTTAGCGCCACCAGCAGCATAAGCCGTCAAACCTAGAGTAGCAGCAGCAATGCGATCATTGGCATTATTACCATACAAAATAGTTATACCGCCATCGTTCACTGTTACAGATGTCACGTAATTACCAACAATACTAACAGCAGCTGCCATACCTGCAGATGCGTTATTTGGCGGCAATCTGCCGCGGTTGGAGCGGAACTCAGAAACAGATGCCTTTGCCTCACCGGCCAATGCCAAACCTTCGGACACTTGGGTGCGGATGGTGTAATCCTGATAAGCAGGCAACGCAACAGCAGCCAGAATACCGATAATAGCAACAACGATCATCAATTCAATCAGGGTAAAACCCTTTTGCATTAACTTACTCATAAACTTTTCTCCACAGTTAAATTACTTACACGATAAAACATAACACACCTACCCAGAAGCAAACTGCATACCAACTTACACGCACCAAATGGCAACACCATACAGCATCGCTGTATTTATACCTGCTGTAATGAAACAACCACTAAATCATGCAAGTAAATACCCATTAACGGAGGCACAAAGAGTCGCTAAGTGACCTTTTTTGTCACTAAGCGATAGTCGCCAAGTGAAAACAGAACCCAGATTGAGCTATGACGCCAAATCTCACTATTGAGAGAAGCGGTAATCGAGAGAAGCTGCTAAAGTTGAGTTAGTATCACTCGCCAGCTACGAGACAAATAAAACCTGCGGACTTGAGAAGCTTTCATGAACACCCCGATCCCTACCCCCCTCAATGGCCTTGCAAGGCGCCTGGTTGCCGATAACCTTCTGGATGCAGAGCTTGCTTCCAAAGCAGCATCTCATGCAAAAAAAGAAAAAACTCCCTTTGTTCAACATTTAGTTGCGCACGGAATTTTAGATGCAAGAACAATTGCTCGTGTGGCATCAGAAGAATTTGGCTCCCCCGTTTTTGATCTTGACGCATTGAATGGTGACGCCATACCTCAAAAGCTGGTTGATGACAAACTCGTCAGAAAACACCATATATTACCTCTTGCCCGTCGCGGTAATCGTCTTTTCTTGGCAGTCACTGACCCCACTGATTTACATGCACTTGATGAAATCAAGTTTAATACCGGAATCAACACAGAGGCAGTGTTAGTTGAGGCCGACAAACTAAAAATAGCGATAGATAAATATCTCAATTCTCAAGAAGAGACTTTGGGGGATGCACTTGGCGGGCTAGATGGTGATTTAGATGATCTGGATATTGAAGCCGTCGATCCAAATGCAAAAGTGGATGAAGGCACCTCTGAAGCTGACGAGGCACCGATTGTTAAATATATTAATAAGGTATTGCTGGATGCAATCAAAATAGGCGCATCTGATATTCACTTTGAACCTTACGAGAAAAGCTACCGGATCCGTTTTCGTACCGATGGTGTACTGACTGAAATGTCGCGTCCGCCAGTAAATCTGGCTACACGCATGGCTGCACGCTTAAAAGTTATGTCGCAAATGGACATATCAGAGCGCCGCATGCCGCAGGATGGGCGCATAAAATTAAAAGTATCCAAAACACGGGCAATTGATTTTCGTGTAAACACATTGCCTACTCTTTTCGGTGAAAAAATTGTACTGCGTATTCTCGACCCAAGCTCTGCAAAACTGGGGATCGACGCGCTGGGATATGAGGATATACAGAAAAAGCTCTATATGGATGCATTGGCCCAATCGCAAGGAATGATTCTGGTTACAGGACCGACAGGTAGCGGTAAAACTGTTTCGCTTTACACAGGACTTAATATTCTCAATACATCAGAGGTAAACATTTCCACTGCAGAAGATCCAGTGGAAATCAACCTTGAAGGTATTAACCAAGTTCAAATGAACACCCGGGTGGGCCTTACCTTTGCAGAAGCGCTCCGCTCTTTTTTGCGGCAAGACCCTGACATAATCATGGTCGGTGAGATTCGAGATTTGGAAACTGCTGAGATTGCAATTAAAGCATCGCAAACTGGCCACTTGGTTTTATCTACACTTCATACCAATTCAGCCCCCGAAACATTAACTCGCCTATTAAATATGGGGGTTCCGGCATTTAACGTTGCAACTAGCGTTAGCCTGATTATCGCCCAACGACTTGCTCGCCGACTATGCCCGCAATGTAAAAAACCTGCTACTGATATCCCTGCAGATATTCTGACAGAGGAAGGGTTTGACGAAATAGGTATACCGCGCGCAGAATTTCAACTCTTCCACCCAGTTGGTTGTGAAAAATGCAACCTTGGTTATAAAGGGCGCGTAGGCGTATATGAAGTAGTTCGCATCACCCCACTGATTGCCAACCTTATAATGGAAGGCGGCAATTCACTTCAAATTGCGCGCGCCGCAAAGGAAGCTGGCTTTAATAACCTTAGGGTTTCCGCATTGCGTAAAGTAGCAATGGGACTAACCAGCCTCGAAGAGGCCAACCGAGTCACCAAGGATTAATCCATGGCATTAACATCCACATCAAAATCAACTAGTAGCGCGTCCACCAAGACGAAGGCAGTAGTTAAAGCCAAGCAAGTTCCTACCACCAATACCTATACCTATAAAGGTGTGGATAAGAAGGGCAATAAAATACAAGGGGAAATAAATGGCGGTAGCCCGACCATTGTTAAAACTCTGCTAGCCAAACAGGGAATTACAGCTAGAACAGTTTCAAAAAAGGCCAAGCCTCTGTTTGGCTCCACAGGAAAAGCAATCAAGCCAACGGATATCGCTGTGTTTTCGCGCCAAATGGCTACAATGATGAAGGCTGGCGTACCCTTGGTTCAAGCATTTGATATTGTAGCCGATGGACTTGAAAATCCTAATTTGCGCAAGCTGGTACTAAGTATTCGAGATAGTGTTGCCGCGGGTGGTGGTTTTGCAAACTCTCTTAAAGAGCACCCAAGATATTTCGATGATCTCTTTTGTAATCTGGTGGACGCAGGAGAACAATCCGGCGCGCTGGAAACGATGCTTGATCGAATAGCCACCTATAAAGAAAAAACAGAATCACTGAAAGCAAAAATCAAAAAAGCTATGACCTATCCGATAGCAGTAGTGGTGGTCGCCATTGTCGTTACAGGAGTGCTTCTAGTAAAAGTAGTACCGCAATTCGCCGAAACATTTAGCAGTTTTGGAGCCGAACTTCCTGCGTTTACTTTGTTTGTATTAGGCCTATCAGAATTTGCACAAGCATATTGGTTTATAATTTTAGTAAGCATCGCTGGCGGCCTTTTCGCGTTTAAGGAGGCAAAACACAGATCAGCTAGCTTCGCATACCTCATGGATCGGTACATTTTAAAGGTACCAATCATCGGGCAAATTGTTTATCTTTCAGTTATGGCGCGGTTCGCTAGAACTCTTGCAACTACATTTGCTGCTGGCGTCCCCCTTATTGATGCATTAACTTCAGTTTCTGGAGCTGCGGGCAATAGGATTTATGCTGACGCAATTATTAGAGTTAGAGATGATGTATCAACAGGTATCCAATTAAACACCGCGCTCAAAGCTAGAGCTATTTTTCCAACCCTACTAATTCAGATGGCAGCAATTGGCGAAGAATCTGGTGCGCTAGATGCAATGCTAGATAAAGTTGCTGTTTACTATGAAGAAGCAGTAGATAATATGGTTGACAGCCTTACCTCTCTACTTGAGCCTTTAATCATGTCAGTGCTGGGTGTACTAGTTGGTGGATTGATGATCGCAATGTACCTCCCCATCTTCCAACTCGGTGCGGTTGTATAAACGTGACGTTATTTTCAGCTCTGCAAGCCTATCCACTGTTAGGCTTGGCTTGCACCTTGGTGCTTGGCTTACTCGTTGGCAGTTTTCTAAACGTTGTTATTTATCGTCTGCCCAAGATGATGGAGCGGGACTGGCAAAATCAATGTCGCGATTTCTTAGCCAATGATGGCGATATAGCGTCTCTCCCTACTAACGATGCAAAGCAGGAACCGTTTAATTTAATGGTTCCTGTTTCTCGCTGCCCCCACTGCGGCCACAAGATCAAACCTTGGGAAAACATTCCTGTCATTAGTTATTTGTTTTTACGTGGAAAATGCTCCAATTGTAAAGCCAACATTTCTATTCGTTACCCCAGCATTGAATTAGTGACAGGCTTACTGTCTGTCGCCGTTATTTATTATATTGGTGTCAACTGGAACGGTTTGGCGGCACTCATATTTACTTGGTCGCTCATCGCCTTGACCATGATCGACTTTGATACCTACTTACTGCCAGACGATATTACCCTTCCCCTGCTTTGGCTCGGCTTAATCGCCAATAGTTTTGGCGCATTTACGGATTTGCCCAGCGCACTCTGGGGGGCAATAGCGGGTTACTTGGCGCTCTGGTCGGTGTATAAACTCTTTAAACTGGTGACGGGTAAAGAGGGTATGGGCTACGGCGATTTTAAATTACTCGCCGCGCTCGGTGCATGGATGGGCTGGCAAATGCTGCCGCAGATTATTTTGCTGTCATCGCTTGTGGGCGCAGTAATTGGCATCAGTATGATTGTTATTCGTGGTCGCGATAAAAACATCCCCATTCCCTTTGGCCCCTATCTAGCCATCGCCGGTTGGATTGCTTTTATCTGGGGCGATGCCATTAATCAATCCTACTTAAAACTGTTTGTTGTTCATTAGGTTGTATAAATGCCTCTGATTATTGGACTCACAGGCGGCATTGGCAGCGGCAAGTCTGAAGCGAGCAATAGATTCATCGCACGTGGTATAAAGGTTGTTGATGCAGATATAGTCGCGCGCGAAGTAGTTGCACAAGGAAAGCCGGCATTAGCAGAGATTGCCGCTCACTTTGGCGCAGATATTCTTGATGACGCTGGCAATCTCAACCGCGCCAAGCTGCGCACCATTATCTTTGCCGACCCTGCGGAAAAAAAATGGCTCGAAGCCCTATTACACCCGATTATTAACGCCGAAATTCGCCACCAACTTGCCAACGCAACCAGCCCCTACGCGATTCTTGCGTCGCCACTGCTACTGGAAACACAACAATATCAATTAGTGGATCGCACTTTAATAATCGATACTAGCGAGCAACTGCAATTGGCGCGTGCCACTCAGCGCGACCAAAACAACGAGGCGCAAATCAAAGCCATTATGCAAACCCAGCTCACGCGCCAAGAGCGTTGTGCAAGAGCGACAGACATTATTGAAAACTACGGCAGTATTGACGCCTTGGAAAACCAAGTTGAACAGCTGCATCAACTTTATCTTGAATTGGCGCAGTCCAGCGTAAAATCACACACTCAAACAAACTGACTTATTATGCACAGCACATCGCCCGACTCTGACCTGACATCGCTCAAACTCGCCTGCCCCAGCTGTAAAAAAACAGTGCTCTGGAATGATGACTTTCCTCATCGCCCCTTCTGCAGTGATCGCTGCCGCCTGATTGATTTAGGTGAATGGGCGAGCGAAAACCATCGCATCGCGGGGGACAATTTGGATATTAATTCAGAGGATGAACAGCATCAGTAATCGCTGCCCTACTGAACTCAGAGCGCAACTTCTACCTTTCACCGACCAGCTACCACCAAGCACTAATGCCCGCAACACCCTGTGCGCCGCACGAGCGCGCAACAGTTAAATGCTCGTCGCCAACCCCACCCAAAGCATACACAGGCACGTTTGATTGCTCTACAAGCGTGGAAAACAGTTCCCAGCCCAATGACTGCACCGATGGATGGGAGTTGGTCGGCAATACCGGCGATAAGACGAGATAGTCTGCACCTATCTGTTGTGCATGAATAATCTCTTCTGCGTTGTGACAGGAAACACCAAGCAACACCTCTGGTGCAACAGGCCGTTGACGTATAGCCGCAGCATGATGGCTATTGAGATGTAACCCCAGATTTTGCTCAGGGCGAGAATTTGCGATTCGAGCAAATTCAGCAAGCGAGCAATTAATTACCAAGCGAGCACTGGCTTGGTTGACCGCTGCCAGCGTCTTATTTAGCAACGACTGATGCGTATTCAAATAAAAGTCGGCAATACGCAGCTGCACTATAGATAAGCCCTGTGCCAGCGCCTTGTTTAATCGCGCAATACAATCATCTTCATCGCGAGAGGTACCGGTTATCAGATATTTTTCCGGCAGATTAATCGCAGCAATAATCGGGCGATTCGCAGCGGGAAATTCAAAGTCCTGCAGTGCTTTGGCATCTACCCACTGAACAGGCTGCCCCTCATTGCCCACCGGAATACCCGAGAATTGGGTGACTTTTTGAACATTCAGCAAAACGGATTTATCTGGGTAGTGATGGCGAATTTGAATAAGCGGCTGACTGGCGAGCACATTAATCGCAAGCTCCTCCTGCAATTCACGCACGAGCGCTTGCTCAATTGTTTCGCCAGCGTCGACCTTACCGCCAGGAAACTCCCACAAACCACCTTGATGGGCGCTTAGCGGGCGTTTGGCGATAAGAATTTTGCCATCAGCATTTACAATCACACCAACGGCAACATGCACCAATTTAGTCACGATGAAATGCGAAACAATTAAGAGCGGTAATCCGCATTGATGCGAACATATTCATAGGAGAGATCGGTCGTCCACACAGTTTCAGCAAAGTCGCCGCGGCCCAAATTGATATTAATCGCAATTTCAGCTTGGCTCATCACCGCTTGCCCCTGCTCTTCCGTATAGGTTTTTGCACGGCCGCCGTTTTCAACGATTAGCGTATCGTTCAAATGCACACGAACCTTGGTCGCATCCAAATCAGGCACACCAGCATAACCGATTGCCGCCACAATGCGCCCCCAGTTAGGGTCTGAAGCAAAAAGTGCGGTTTTAATTAAGGGTGAATGCGCTACGGCATAGGCGACATCCAAACACTCATCGCGATTAGCACCACCACTGACTGCAACCGTAACAAACTTGGTTGCCCCTTCACCATCACTGACAATACTTTTGGCCAGATGCACATGCGCAGCAAGAATAACTTCACGCAATTTTTCGTAGAGTTCGCCGCTGGCCGTATTCACCTCGGGCAAATCTACCTGACCGGTAGCAATTAAAATGCAAGAGTCGTTAGTCGAAGTATCGCCATCAATCGTAATGCGATTAAAGGATTTATCGGCAGCTTCACGCGCTAACTGTTGCAGCAATTCTTGCGAGACTTTTGCATCAGTGGCGATATAACCGAGCATGGTCGCCATATTGGGCTTAATCATGCCCGCGCCTTTGGAGATACCATTAACGGTAATCAGCTTACCTTGATATTCAAACTGCTGACTAAAACCCTTGGGGCGTGTATCGGTGGTCATAATGCCAGCGCCCGCATCTTCCCAGCCATTTTCATTCACCTTTTCCAATGCCTCAGGCACTACCGCAATAATTTTTTGCACCGGCAATGGTTCGCCAATAACGCCCGTTGAAAAGGGCAGGACTTGCTCAGGCTTAACTCCCGCGCGCTCAGCAATTGCAGCGCAGGTCGCTTTGGCATCCAGCAAACCTTGTTCACCAGTACAGGCATTGGCATTGCCCGAGTTGATAATCAAAAAGCGAATAGGCTGTGCCGCCAAATGTTCTCTGCAGACAGTCACCGGTGCCGCGCAAAAGGCATTTTTTGTAAACACTCCGGCAACACTACTGCCTTCGGCCAGCTCAAATAAAACCACATCGCGGCGACCGACTTTTTTAATACCAGCGCTCACTGCGGTTAATTTCACACCCTTTACTGGATGCATGTGCGGAAACGGATATTCACCTACGGCCATAATATAAATCTCGATATTTGTTCAGAATCAATTTTCTAATAAGAAAGCCTAGCCAAATGCACAGAGCCTCGCAATTGCGAGGCTCTGGTGGAAAGCATTACTCTAAAGCACCGTGACAACTTTTGAATTTTTTCCCAGAGCCACAAGGACATGGATCATTGCGCCCCACCTTACGACCTTCGCGCACCACTTGGTTTTGTGGCATTGCCCGAGGCTCTTCAGGTTGCCCCAAGGAAGAGAGCTCATCATGACGCAGCTGCATTTTTTGACGAGCTAATTCCTCGCGACGCTGATTTTCCATCTCTTCCATTTGCTCGCGTGAAATAGGTTCAACCCGCGCCATCAAATGAACAGTTTCTCGCTTCACCGTCATCAATAAACTTTGGAACAGTTCAAATGCTTCACGCTTATATTCCTGCTTTGGATTTTTTTGCGCATAAGAGCGCAAATTAATTCCCTGACGCAGATGATCCATAGTGGCAAGGTGATCTTTCCAAGCATTATCCAACACCTGCAACATTACTTGCTTTTCAATCTCAAACATTATTTCGCCGACACGCTCGCACTTCGCATCATATGCACCCTGAATTTCAGCAAGAATTTTCTTGCGCAAGGTTTCTTCATGCAGGCGAGTATCCTCTCCCAACCATTTGGCGATGGGCAAACGCAGACCATAATCGCTTTCGATTTGCTTTTCCAAGTCAGGAATATTCCATTGATCCTCAATTGATTGTGGTGGAATAAACTCACTTACCAAATCATCAACCACTTCTTCACGCACCGCAGTAATGGTGTCGCGAATTGAATCCGCATCTAACAACTCATTGCGCTGATGATAAATAATTTGGCGCTGATCGTTAGCAACATCATCAAATTCAAGCAATTGCTTACGGATATCAAAATTGCGCCCTTCCACTTTACGCTGCGCTTTTTCAATAGCGTTATTCACCATGCGATGTTCAATCGCCTCTCCTTTTTCCATCCCCAATGCCTGCATAAAATTACGCACGCGCTCGGAAGCAAAAATACGCATTAAGTTATCTTCTAATGATAAATAAAAACGCGTTAACCCAGGGTCGCCTTGACGGCCCGCACGACCGCGCAACTGATTATCGATACGACGCGACTCATGACGCTCGGTACCAATAATATGTAACCCGCCCGCAGCCAACACGGCTTCATGGCGAATTTTCCATTCAGCTTTAACTGCTGCGATTTGTTCTGGTGTTGGGTTTTCCAACTTCGCAATATCAGACTCCCAGCGCCCGCCCAGCACAATGTCGGTACCGCGACCAGCCATATTGGTGGCGATAGTTACCGTAGCCGGACGTCCGGCCTGAGCAATAATTTCGGCTTCCTGCGCATGGAATTTCGCATTGAGCACTTGGTGTTTAATACCAGCAGCAGTCAAGCGACGCGACATCTCTTCCGATGTTTCAATCGATGCCGTACCTACCAGAATGGGAGCATTTTTTGCTTGAAATAATTTAATATCTTCAACAATGGCGAGATATTTTTCTTCGAGCGATAAAAAAACCTTATCGTTCATATCCAAACGCTGTACGGTTTTATTGGTGGGAATTACCACCACATCCAAACCATAAATCTCACGAAACTCATAGGCTTCGGTATCAGCCGTACCGGTCATACCGGATAAGGTTGGGTAGAGACGGAAATAATTCTGAAAGGTGGTAGACGCAAGTGTTTGACTTTCGCTTTGAATCGCAACACCCTCTTTAGCTTCAATTGCCTGATGTAAACCTTCCGATAAGCGACGCCCCGGCATAGTACGACCAGTGTGCTCATCAATTAACACTACTTGCCCTTCCTGAACAATGTATTCCACATTGAGATGAAAAAGTGCATGTGCGCGCAGCGCAGAGTTGACGTGATGCAATAACGAAAGATTATTCGCCGCGTAAAGATTTTGTTCTGCTTGCAGCAATCCAGCTTGAATTAATAAATCTTCTACTTTTTGATGACCATCTTCAGTCAATTCAACCTGACGCGATTTTTCATCCACCGTAAAATGACCTGGATCACTAATAACACGACGATCTCCATCTTCGCCGTTATCAATTTGGCGCTTCAGCTTTAGTACCAGTTGATTAACGCGTTTATACATCTCTGCACTATTTTCTGCTGCACCAGAAATAATCAGCGGGGTACGCGCCTCATCGATAAGAATCGAATCCACCTCGTCGATCACCGCAAAACTAAGATCGCGCTGAACTTTGTCACGCTTACTGAGAGCCATGTTATCGCGCAGGTAATCAAAACCATATTCGTTATTAGTGCCATAGGTCACATCTGCGGCATAGGCTGCACGTTTAACCGCTTGTGGCTGCATAGATTGAATAACACCCACAGTCATACCGAGAAATTCGTACAACGGCATCATCCAGTTAGCATCACGACTTGCCAAATAATCATTCACTGTAACTATATGAACACCCTTGCCCGTCAATGCGTGAAGATAACTAGGCAGTGTCGACACCAAGGTTTTACCTTCTCCAGTACGCATCTCCGCAATACACCCTTCATGCAAAGTCATACCGCCAATCAACTGCACATCAAAGTGACGCATACCCAGAACACGATGCCCAGCTTCGCGCACAGTTGCGAAGGCTTCCGGTAACAATTGATCAAGGGTTTCACCGTTTTGAAAGCGCTCGCGAAATTCTATTGTTTTTGCCTTGAGTTGCTCATCACTGAGCTTTTGCATATCTGGCTCAAGCGCATTAATACGCTGTACAACTTTATTCATGCGCTTTAGTTCGCGCTCATTTTTTGAACCAAAAACTGCCTTGATTAACTTACCGATCATTTTTTAATACCGTAAAAATTCCATAGACTGAATACATTTTGCGCAGCGAAATACAGGCGAAATAACCTAGAGGTACCCTAAGGTAAGGCTGGCAAGTAAATAGGAAGGAGCCGAGTAAAGCAAGAGCGAAATCTGCTTCTCAGCGGAGGAGATGATTTTAGCGATTAGTGCGGCGGATATAGCTGGCTGGATCTACTACGCGACCATTTTTATAGACCTCAAAATGGACATGAGGCGCTGTTGATCGCCCCGTCGACCCCGACAGGGCAATCACTTGCCCCTTTTTTACAACATCACCTGCCTTAACAAGATTAGATGTATTGTGAGCATAGCGAGTAACCAAACCGTCGCCATGTTTAATTTCAACCATATTGCCATATTCAGGATGGCGCCCGGCCCAATTCACTACACCGGCAGCGACAGTGCTGACTTTGCTGCCTTGGCGTGCAGTAAAATCAATACCAGAATGAAATGCAGTCTTGCCGGTAAACGGATCTTTGCGGTAGCCATAGCGAGATGAAACCCAAGCATTGGCGACTGGAGCACCAGACACAAGGGTCTCTTGTTGCAAACTACGGTTGGCTAGTAACGACTCTATTGTATTGAGCTGCTGTTCGCGACTGTCGACCTGCTGGGAGAGTAGATCTATTGCAGTGAAAAAATCGGGCGCAGAATAAAGTGTTTCCGGACTGGATTTAGAAGGGCCGCCGAGCGCTGGAATTTGGCTGAAATCAAACTCGCCTTGCTCTAAGTTTGCCGCTGATGTGAGCTTTTCACCGAGTGCATCCAGGCGCATTAAACGTGCCTGCAACTCCCCCATTTTACTTGTCAGTGCAGCGATTTGTGCTTCTGAGGCTGCTCGTTCCTGTTCAATTTCCGACTCTCGTGCAGAGAGAATGGCCATCCAAGCCTTAGTATCAGTATTAAAAAAGCCATCCCGCTCATCGGATACTAGCCAGCTATAGCCCCAAGCGCCAACAAAGGTGGGAATTCCCAACAGGCACACAGACAGAAACGCACGTGTCCACCCGCCCAGGGTGAAACTGCGAGCTTGCGCATGGTCTTTGTTGACGATAATAATCTTCATTTGGAAATCTACTTTTTTATAGGTTAAAAAACCATTCACCTCGGGTCTTGCCCGATGAGTTTTCGATAAAAAATTCGACTCTCAGATCGCGAATCACCTTCGGGTGAACACAGTTGGACATCCAATGAAAACACTTTTACTTTATTAAACAACTAATAAAAAGCGTTTTAAAACAGCCAGTTACAACAACTTCTCAGCGGAAATATGGCATTGCGGAGATTCCTTGCAATATGCCTAAAACGGCATAAGCCCGAAATATCGCATAGATAGGAAGGTTTTAACAAGTGCAATTTTAGCCGTCGTTTAAAAATTAGACATAATACCAATACCTTTTATGCAGCAACTATCGGCGGCATATAAGCAATGGGTAACTGCTGCCCCTCTTCAAAAGTGACTATCTCCCAAGCATCTGGCTGCTCAATCAACAACCTTAAGGCGCGATTATTAAGAGAGTGGCCTGACTTATGCGCTCTGTATTCACAGATCAAACTATTGCCGAGCATATACAAGTCGCCGATAGCATCGAGCACCTTGTGCTTCACAAACTCATCTTCAAAGCGAAGACCATCTTCATTAAGAATCTTGTATTGATCCACCACTATTGCATTATCCATACTGCCACCACGGGCAAGGCCCTTGGAGCGCAAGTATTCAATTTCATGCATAAAGCCAAAGGTACGCGCACGGCTGATGTCTTTGACGAAGGTTGAGCTGGAGAATTCCAGCTCAGTCTGCGGACGACGATCTTTAAATACAGGATGATCAAACTCGATAGAAAACGACACTTTGAAGCCATCGAAAGGAATAAAACTGGCAAATTTATCGCCATCTTTTAGGGTGACTTCCTTTTTTATACGAACGAATTTTTTGGGCGCATTCTGTTCCTGGACACCGGCAGATTGAATCAAAAACACAAAGGGACCGGCGCTGCCATCCATGATCGGAATTTCAGGCGCATTTAATTCGACAATCGCATTATCTATACCCAGCCCAGCCATAGCTGACATCAAGTGCTCAACAGTAGAGACACGGACATCATCTTTAATCAGGCAGGTAGAAAGTGTCGTTTCACCTACATTTTTAGCGGTTGCTTTGATTTCTACCGGCGGATTTAAATCCACCCGGCGAAAAACTATGCCCGTATCGACCGGAGCTGGTAACAGGGTTAGATGAATTCGATCACCCGTATGAAGCCCTACTCCAGTCGTACGTATCGCATTTTTAAGCGTTCGCTGTTTGATCATTTCAACCCCTTACTCGTCTCACCGCTTCAATACCGCACAACAGGTACGGCCTGATTTTCATGGGCATGTTACCAATCAGAGAAACCACGAACCAGTTAAAACTGGCAATCTCCCCTATAGCTAAAAGCCGATTAATCAGCTTGGCGACGCAAGAAAGCAGGAATATCAAGATACTCCAACTCTTTGTCGCCCAAAGGTGCAGCCAACGCAGCTGCACTGGATGACTGTGCGTTAGCGCGCAAATGTGCAGGGCGATCAAGTGCCGCATAATCAACAGGCGGCGAAGTACGACGAGTGTTATCGACAACTTTGGTTGGAGTTGGCTTAGTTTCTTTTAGTGGCGCAACAGCGCTAGCAATAACACCCAAACCAGTTGCAACTACTGTCACACGCAATTCATTGGTCATTTCTGGATCGATTACAGTACCCACCACCACAGTCGCATCGCCGGAAGCAAACTCTTCAATAATGTTACCGACTTCAGAGTATTCACCGAGTGACAGATCAATACCAGCAGTGATGTTCACCAAGATGCCGCGCGCACCCTGCAAGTTCACATCTTCCAACAACGGACTGCGAATCGCAGCTTCAGCTGCTTCACGCGCACGATTTTCGCCAGTTGCGCGGCCAGTTCCCATCATCGCCATACCCATTTCCGACATAACAGTTCTTACGTCAGCAAAGTCTACGTTGATCATACCCGGGCGGATAATCAAGTCTGCAATGCCCTGCACGGCCCCGAGCAATACATTGTTTGCCGCCTTAAAAGCATCCAGCAAACTGGTGGATTTTCCCAAAACTGACAGCAGTTTTTCGTTAGGAATTGTAATCAGAGAGTCAACGCGTTCGCCCAGCTCTTTAATACCCGCGTCAGCAATCAACATGCGCTTTTTACCTTCGAAAGGAAAAGGCTTGGTGACGACAGCAACAGTCAAAATACCGAGATCACGTGCTACTTCTGCCACCACCGGTGCCGCACCCGTACCTGTACCACCGCCCATTCCGGCAGCGATAAACACCATATCGGCACCGCGCAATACTTCGGCGATCCGCTCGCGGTCTTCCATCGCCGCTTGACGACCGATTTCCGGGTTGGCTCCAGCACCCAAACCTTTGGTCATGGTATTGCCGAGCTGCAACACAGTGCGCGCATCTATATCTTTCAATGCTTGCGAATCGGTGTTGGCGCAAATAAATTCTACGCCTTCAATTTTACTCGCGATCATGTGCTTAACTGCGTTTCCGCCGCCACCACCAACACCGATCACTTTGATTACTGCGTTTTGATGAATGCTATCAACTAATTCAAACATGGCCACACCCCTTTTGTTTCCCTTGACTCAATCTGTGAAATAAATTTGGTTAAAAATTGCTCTGAAATATTTTTTTAATCTTGCTGAAAATTGAACCTTGCGATTCTTTGGCAGTAGATGATGCACGCCCACTGCCCTGTTGTTGCTTCATGGCGTAAATCAGTAAACCCACGCCCGTCGAATAAATGGGATTATTAACAATATCGGACAAACCGCGAATATTTTGCGGGGCACCGAGCCTGACCGGCATGTGGAAAATTTCTTCGGCCAATTCGATAACACCTTCCATTTTGGAAGTGCCACCGGTCAAAACAATACCTGCCGCAATTAAGTCTTCATAACCACTGCGGCGCAGCTCTGCCTGAATCAAGGTAAACAATTCGTCGTAGCGCGGTTCAACAACTTCCGCCAATGCTTGGCGAGATAAATCGCGCGGTTGGCGATCGCCAACACTTGGCACTTTAATGGTTTCATCCGGGCTGGTTAATTTCGCCAGCGCGCAGGCATATTTAATTTTGATTTCTTCTGCGTTAGGTGTTGGTGTGCGCAATGCCATAGCGATGTCATTAGTTACCTGATCGCCCGCAATCGGAATCACTCCGGTATGACGAATCGCACCGTCTTTAAAAATCGCGATGTCGGTAGTACCACCGCCAATATCAACCACACAGACACCCAGCTCTTTTTCATCGTCGGTTAACACCGAATAACTTGAAGCCAACTGCTCCAGAATGATGTCTTCTACTTCCAAGCCGCAGCGACGGATACACTTTTCAATATTTTGTGCCGCATTAACTGCGCAAGTCACCAAATGTACCTTAGCTTCCAAGCGTACACCCGACATACCCAGCGGCTCTTTTACGCCGTCTTGATCATCAATCAAAAATTCTTGCGGCAAAATGTGCAGGATTTTTTGATCTGCCGGAATCGCAACCGCTTGTGCAGCATCAATCACGCGTTCCAGATCCTGAGAAAACACTTCGCGATCACGAATCGCCACAATTCCATGCGAATTCAAACTGCGAATGTGACTGCCAGCGATTCCCGCGTAAACAGAGTGAATTTGGCAACCAGCCATTAACTCCGCCTCTTCAATTGCGCGCTGAATCGATAGCACTGTCGATTCGATATTTACCACCACCCCTTTTTTCAATCCATTGGAACGATGCGAACCTATGCCTACAATTTCCAGCTGCCCTTCAGGGGTAATCGCGCCGACGATAGCAACAACCTTGGATGTGCCTATATCCAAGCCTACGATCATTTTGTTGTCGCTAGCGTTTGCCATTCATAAACCTCATTTGCCAGTAGTTAGCCAATTCAAGCAACTGGCAATTTTCTTAATCAATTAATTGTGTGAAATAACCGAGGCTGCCGGAGTGGGCAAACTTACTTGCGCTTGGCTTTTTATATACTTTTTTGCCATCGCAGAGTCTGTTACCCAACGCACCGCAACTCCGTTTGTGTATCGCAAATCTATCGCTTTTACATCCTGCCAAACATTACCCAAATGCGTGTCGTATACAGTAACAAATCTACGCATTTTTTCCATCACTTGATCGCGTCCAAGTGCAATTTCTACATGATTTTTTATCGTTAAACGCCATGATTTTTTGTTATCGCACTTTAATGCGATCACTTCCAGTCCACGCGAGCGCAAAAGCTGGGATAAATCCTGATACTGCTGCAAAATTTCCGGCGCATCTGCTTCGCTTCCTTGCAGCCAAGGCAAGCCTGAAAGCTTACTTGCCTCATCAATTAGAACAATTTCACCGCGCTGATTTAAAAAACCATCCCCCCACCGGGCAATCGGTTTTTGCTCGGAAACTTTAACAACTAAGGTGTCCGGCCAACGGCGATTTAATGTCACACTTTCTACCCACGGATCGCTCAGCAATGCGTTTTTTAGTCGCATCAAGTCCAGCTGCAAAAAGTCATCATCAATTTCATTACCTATGAGCTCTGTCGCACGCTGCTTGGTTATGAAATTGAACTCCCCCTCCACTACCACGCTTTTAATCGGACGCTCAAACACTTTGGCAATCGGGCCACTGATCCAATAAATTCCAAAACACAATGCGATGACAAAAATAACGGCACCCAATTTGCGATTCATCCAAGAAAAACGCCATGAGTACCACCCTTTTTTTCCACTTCGACCAGTTCTTTGTCTCGGTACACGTTCCCTTCGACCTTGCGGTGATGCCTTGGCATAACCGCGTTCACGTTTGGCAGATCCATCCTGCCTTGCCACTGGTAAATCGGGCGCGACATAGCGCGATGGCGAACCTTCCAACAACACATCGCGCACTATGCGAGTTTCCGCTACTGGCTCACTGTGATCATCGCGCGCCGTTTCAATAGCGCGATTGCGGCGCGCCGATTTCACAACTTCAGCGCTACCTGGCTCAGCTCCTATACGCGGTTCGATGCGCTCGCCTTTCATGTCACGCATATTTTTTCACGCAGCTATTAGTCATTACACTTTTACCGCAAGACTTGCGCACAACACCTTAAGTACCAATTCAGCGAATGACAGGCCGACCGCCTTGGCCGCCATAGGCACCAAACTATGACTGGTCATTCCCGGTGCAGTATTAACTTCAAGCAGATAAAAATTATTCTTCCCATCTGCCATTACATCCACTCGCCCCCAACCACGACAACCAACGGCATTAAATGCATTGAGCGCGAGCGTTTTTAATTCCTGTTCTTTCTCAGCGGACAAACCGCAGGGACACAGGTAACGGGTATCGTCAGCAATATATTTTGCGTTGAAATCATAAAACGTATGGTCGGTTTCCAACTTGATTGGCGGCAATGCCTCACCATCCAAAATAGCGACCGTATATTCAGCCCCCACAATCAATCGCTCAACCAATACACTGCCTTGGTATTGCGCTGCTTTTTGAAATGCGGTTTCCAATTCGGCCGCAGTATTCACCCGCGACATGCCGATACTGGAACCTTCATTGGCGGGCTTCACCATTACATCACCACCCAAAGTGGTCAGCACTTTGGCAAAATCCGAACCTTGGGTGAGCACCGCAAATTCTGGCGTAGACAATCCTTGCTGCCCATTGATATCAATGCCGCGCCACAATTGTTTGGTGCGCAACTTATCCATTGCCAAGGCCGATGACGCAACATCGCTGCCGGTGTAAGGAATATTTAAAAATTCAAGCAGCGCTTGGATGCGGCCATCTTCACCGCCGGGACCATGCAAAATCAGAAAAGCGCGATCAATTTTTGCCGCTTGAATATCGGCAATAATGTTATCGCCCACATCGATTGCAACATGGTCAACGCCTGCTTCAACCAACGCCGCGATCACCGCTGCGCCACTTTGGAGCGAAATTTCCCGTTCAGCCGACAAACCACCAAAGAGCACACCTACGCGGCCCAATTGTTGTTTTAACGTTTCACTAATCGGCAGAGTTACTGCTTGTTTCACTTCATTAACCTCTAACGCAATTTTCGTTTTGCTAATTCAGGTGATAGAACACCCACATTACCTGCGCCTTGAGTAATCACTATGTCACCCGCGCGCACTATGTCTTTTACTATTGCGGCAACACCGTCTACCGTTTCCACAAAAATCGGTTCGATCACACCGCGCGCGCGAATACTGCGGCAGAGATGACGGCTGTCTGCACCGGGAATTGCATCCTCACCCGCGCTGTACACTTCCAGCATTACCAACGCATCTGCAGTCGAAAGTACTTCAACAAAATCTTCATAAAGATCGCGGGTGCGCGTGTATCTATGAGGCTGATAAATCATGACTAAACGGCGATCCGGCCAGCCATCGCGCACCGCCTTAATCACAGCAGCAACTTCGCGCGGGTGATGACCGTAATCATCCACCAACATAGCTTCACCTTCGCCCACCGGAAAATTGCCATACACTTGAAAGCGGCGACCAACACCTTGGAAGTTTTCAAGGCCAGCTTGAATCGCTTCGTCGCTGATGCCTTCATCTGTCGCCACGGCAATGACTGCCGTTGCGTTCAACACATTGTGAATACCGGGAATGTTAATGCGAATATGCAACGGCTTTTCATGGCCTGGTCGCAATACATCAAACTCGGAATGCATTTTGTCTTGTTTGATATTGATTGCGCGGAAATCGCAATTCTCATTAAAACCGTAAGTCAAAATCGGGCGCGACACCTCTGGAATAATGTCGCGAATCACCGGGTCTTCACCGCAGAGCACTGCCAAACCGTAAAATGGCAAGTTATGCAAAAACTCAATGAAAGTTTTTTTCAGTTTGGAGAAATCGCCGCCGTAAGTTTCCATATGATCGGCATCGATATTGGTCACAATCGCAACCATCGGTTGCAAATGTAAAAACGATGCATCGCTTTCATCGGCTTCGGCGACTAAATAGCGGCTCGCACCGAGTTGCGCATTAGTACCGGTACTATTAACCAAACCGCCGATAATAAAAGTCGGGTCTTGTTTTGCCGCAGCCAGAATAGAAGCCAACAAACTGGTCGTAGTGGTTTTACCGTGTGTACCCGCCACTGCAATACCGTGGCGATAGCGCATTAATTCGCCCAACATTTCGGCGCGGCGCACAATCGGGATGCGCAATTCGCGCGCACCCAGCATTTCCGGATTGCTTTCATTCACTGCGCTCGAATTCACTACCACATCAGCATCGCGCACGTTATCCGCTGAATGACCGATAAATACTTTTGCACCCTTGTTAACCAAACGCGCAGTGACGCTCGACTCTTTTATATCCGAGCCAGAAATTTCGTAACCTTGATTCAACAACACCTCGGCGATGCCACTCATACCAGCACCACCAATCCCAATAAAATGAATGCGGCGAATACGGCGCATTTCCGGCACACAATGACCAATGGATGTCTGTATAGATTTATCCACGGGCTACCTCCTCACAAATATCAGCCACTTGCGCAGCAGCATCTGGCTTGGCCAATTGCTGTGCTTTTTCCGCCATCGACATCAAATGATTTCGGTCAGCTAATTCGGTTAATAACAAAGCAGCCAATTTTGCTGCCGTTAAATCTTTTTGCACCAGCGCAATACCCGCGCCAGCTTCGGTTAAATTTTTTGCATTAAATGTTTGATGATCATCAATAGCGCTCGGCAATGGAATTAAGATTGATGCCGCACCAGCCATCATTAATTCCGATACAGTCAATGCCCCTGCGCGACAAATCACCAAATCCGCCCAAGCGTAAGCGGCAGCCATGTCATCAATAAACTCAGTTACTTTGGCGTTAACCTGATGCTGCTTATATAAAGAAGTGGTCGCTTCTGTATGCCCCTTACCGGTTTGATGCCAAACTACCGGGCGCGATTCAATTGGCAATTCAGCCAAGGTTTTTGGCAGTAATTCATTAATCGCTTTTGCGCCTAAACTGCCACCCACCACTAACAACTGTAAGGGCATTTTTTGCTGTGCGCGTTCGTCGAATCGAGCTTCCACAGGCGCAATATTTTTTATTTGCGTGCGCACCGGATTGCCAACAACTTGCTCGCGCCCCGCACTGCCAAATGCATGCGGAAATGCAGCTAACACTTTATTGGCAACTTTGGCCAACAAACGATTAGTTGTTCCCGCTACCGCATTTTGTTCGTGAATAACTAATGGTTTCCCCAATATTTTTGCTGCCAAGCCACCAGGGCCAGAAGCAAAGCCACCAAACCCCAACACAACATCGGGATTGATTTGACGAATAATGCGTACTGCTTGCAGCAAGGCATAAAGGATTAAAAACGGTGCTTTCAGCAATCCGATAACACCTCGACCGCGCACGCCTTCCACTTTAATTAAATGCAGAGGAATATTGGCTGCTGGCACTAAACGGTTTTCTATTCCGCGCCCAGTTCCCAGCCAATTGATAGTGGCGCCCCGTGCACGCAATTCATCGGCAACAGATAGCGCAGGAAATACGTGGCCACCGGTACCACCCGCCATAACTAATACGGATATTGGTTGTGCAACTGGCGCACTCATGTAGTGGCCTCCATTAAACTTCTGCGTGAAGGTTTTGATACTTCTGGCACCGCTGGGGTAAACCCGGCAAGCTCCCACTGCACTCGTGTTACAAATGCCATCAACACACAACAGATCAACAAACTACTGCCGCCATAACTAATAAATGGCAAGGTCAAACCTTTGGTCGGCAGCAATCCGGATGAAACACCCATATTGATAAAGACTTGAAACGAAAACAAAATCGCAATGCCAAATGTCGCCAAGGCAGGAAACATTTTTCCAGCTGCCAAATTTTGTTTTGCCACATTGAAAATACGCAGGATCAACGCACCAAAAATTCCTAACAGCGCAATGGCGCCAATCAAACCAAACTCTTCGGCAATAATGGCAAAAATAAAATCGGTATGGGCTTCAGGTAAAAAGAACAACTTCTGTAAACTGTTCCCCAATCCCAAACCAAACCACTCACCGCGACCAAAACCAATCAGCGATTGAGTCAATTGGTAGCCGGTATCAAATTGATCCGCCCACGGATCAAGAAAGGTAATTAAGCGCTGCATACGATAAGGTGAAAGCACCGCTACCGCAGCCAAACCGCCAACACCGATAATAATCAGCAACAAAAAATGCAACATGCGAACACCGGCAATAAACATCATGGCAAATACCGTTGCACTCAACACCACTGAACTACCAAAGTCTGGCTCAAGTAATAACAAACCAACAAACACACCAACAACCATCAAAGGTTTTAAAAAACCTTGCCAGCCGAAATGTAACTCTTGATAACGGCGCGCAAAAAAACTAGCGAAAAAAACTACCGCGCAGAACTTGGCAATTTCGGAGACTTGAATGGATATAACACCGAGACTAAACCAGCGCTGACTGCCGTTAACCTTTTTTCCAATGCCGGGAATCAACACAATGACCAGTAGAAAAAAAGTCAGCAACAAAAAATGTCCGGAATAACGTTGCCATACACTCATTGGCACACACACAACAAACATTGCTAGCAGTACGCCGAGCAACATATAAACCGCATGGCGTTTGGCAAAATACCAAGCATCGTTATAGGTCAGTGCCGCAAAAGAAACAGACGCAGACGCCACCATAATTAAACCAATCGACATCAGCGCCAACCATAAGCACATGAGCGTCCAATCGATACGCTGACTCAAGGGGATTTGGTTAATATGGGTGGTGGCGTTAATCATGACGCAATTAACTCCTGCACTGCCAAACAGAATTGTTCACCGCGATCTTCGTAATTTTTAAACATGTCGAAGCTGGCACAGGCGGGAGATAACAGCACCGCGTCACCAGCACTAGCAACCGCAAACGCTTTATTCACAGCATCTTGCATTGAGTCGGCATAGATCATAGTCGCAGCATCACCAATAGCTTCCGCTATTATGGGAGCATCACGGCCAATCAAAACGACCTTACTATTGATCCCACGCAATGCTGGTGTCAGCTCAGCAAAATTTTGCCCTTTACCTTCTCCGCCCAAAATAACAATTAACTGTTGCGGATTGCGCGCCAATCCTTGAATGGCTGCTACTGTTGCACCTATGTTGGTACCTTTGGAGTCGTTATAAAATTCCACGGCATTTTTTTCAGCAACGAATTCACAGCGATGACGCAAACCACCGAAACTTTTCAAAGTAGCGATCATGGCGCTCATCGGAATACCCGCGGCATCACCCAAAGCCAACGCAGCCAATGCATTATCGACATTGTGACGCCCACGAATTTTTAGTTCTTTCGTCGCCAGCAAAGGGGTGAGATTCTTAGCAAGAAACTCAGCACCGTCATGATCTATCAAACCAAAACTACCAAAATCTGCATTACCGCCAAAATAAACCGGTTTTACGCCCGCTGCTAAAGGTGGATGAGTCAATACATCTTTGCGATTGACAACAATGTGTTCAGCACCAAAATACACGCGTAATTTAGCGAGAATGTAGGCGCGCATATTTTCGTAGCGATCCAAATGATCAGCGCTGATATTCAAAATTGTCGCAACTTTCGCATTCAGCTTGGTGACGGTTTCCAATTGAAAACTGGACAGCTCCATTACATACAACTCAACGGAATCATTTAATAATTCCAATGCAGGCGTGCCCAGATTACCGCCCACCGCAACATTGATGCCCGCGGTTTTAGCCATTTCACCAACCAATGTAGTGACGGTACTTTTGGCATTGGAACCGGTAATAGCGACTATCGGCGCTTTTGCGGCACGCACAAATAATTCGATATCGCCTACAACCGAAATACCCGCTGCTCTTGCCTGTGCAATAGCCGGTGTAATGATGGCAATACCGGGGCTGACAATAATTTCATCACAGGCGAGCAAGGTTTCCACATCCAACTCGCCACAAATAATGGAAACATCCGGAAACTCCTCTTGCACCTTGGCAAGATTGGGCGGATTGCTGCGAGTATCCAATAATACAAATGCCTGCCCTTGCGCCGCCAAAAAGCGCGCAACCGACAAACCGGTAATGCCGGTGCCGATAATCGCTTTTACTTTACTGGTGGCAATCATTTGGCTCACAGTTTTTCTCTCTTGTATTCTTGTTATAAAAAATAGTTAATTTAGATCTAGCGCAGTTTTAATGTCGCCAGACCAATCAATACCAATACCAAGGTGATAATCCAGAAGCGCACAATGACGCGCGGCTCCGGCCAGCCTTTTAATTCAAAGTGATGGTGAATTGGCGCCATGCGAAAAATGCGACGCCCGGTTAATTTGAATGACGCAACTTGCAAAATGACCGATACAGTTTCTAACACAAAAATACCGCCCATAATGAACAGTACAATTTCATGACGAACAATCACGGCGATTACACCTAAAGCTCCACCTAATGCCAGCGCACCTACATCACCCATAAACACTTGTGCGGGATAAGTGTTGAACCACAAAAAACCCAAACCGGCACCGACTAATGCACAACAAAAAACCGCCAGCTCACCGGCTCCGGGAATGTAGGCAATCTGCAAATATTGCGCGAACTGTGAGTGACCAGTGAGGTAAGCAATTAATGCCAAAGCACCAGCAACCATTACGCTCGGCATAATCGCCAAACCATCCAAACCATCGGTTAAGTTCACCGCGTTACTGGTGCCCACAATTACAAAATAGGTAAAGACGATGTAAAAAATCCCGAGATCAAGCGCGAAATTTTTAAAGAAAGGAATAAACAACTGAGTCTCTACTGGGCTTTGCGCGGTGTAATACAAAAATATCGCAGCGCCAAAACCGGCGATAGATTGCCAAAAATATTTCCAGCGCGCAGGCAATCCGCGCGAATCGCGTTTTGCCACTTTACGATAATCGTCCACCCAACCTACTGCGCCAAAAATTGCGGTGACAATTAACACCACCCACACATAGCGATTGGTTAAATCAGCCCACAACAAAGTACTGATAAAAATGGCCGCTAAAATCAATGCACCACCCATGGTAGGTGTGCCCGATTTACTCAAATGCGATTGCGGTCCGTCATTGCGCACCGATTGACCAATACGCAATTCCGTTAAACGGCGAATGAACCAAGGGCCCATTAACAACGAAATACCTAATGCGGTAAGCACACCCAAAATGGCGCGCACGGTGAGATATTGAAACACTGCAAAGCTGCGCAGATATTCTTGTAAGTATTCTGATAGCCAGTACAGCATTAGTGTGCACCCTCCACTGAGTCACAGAGCTGGCGCACAACTAAATCCATAGCGGCACTGCGCGAACCTTTTATAAGCAAAGTGGTGTCCTTATTTGCAATTTTTTTCAAATGCTCAACCAAACTGGCTTGATCGACAAAATGTTGCGCGCCCTCACCAAAACCACGGCTAGCATTTTCACTCAGCTTACCGACAGTGAATAAGTGTGCGATTTTTTTTGCGCGAGCGTATTCACCCAATTCAGTGTGCAACTGCGGCGCCTCTGTACCCAATTCACCCAAATCACCCAGCACCAAAATGCCCTGTGATTTTTGCGCAAGCACATCAATCGCGGCACGCACTGAACCTGGATTAGCGTTGTAACTGTCATCGATGATCTGTGCGTTATTGATACCGACATGGCGACTCATACGCCCAGCAACTGGAGCAAAATTCGCCAAACCTTGTTTGATTTGTTGCAATGTTGCCCCTACTGCCGATGCACAAGCTGCAGCCATCAATGCATTGCGTACATTGTGTTCGCCTTGCGCGTTGACGCTAACTTGGGTTGATGCGCCCTGCAAATTAATAGCAAATTCAATACTGTTTGCGCTTGGCTCAATATCCTGTGCAAAACAATCAGCGTCGCGATTTTGATAAGCAACGCGAATAACTTTACGATTCGTTAAGGCTGCCAACCAATCGGGTGCAAAGCGATCATCAATATTGACCACTGCGGTGCCGGTTGTTGGCAGCGAGGCATAGATTTCACCTTTTGCTCGCGCGACGCCTTGCAATGAACCGAAACCTTGAATATGAGCGGCCATTACATTGTTAATCATGGTGATTTGAGGTTTGGCGAGGGAGCAGAGATATTCAATTTCTGCCGGACCACTTGCGCCCATTTCGATTACAGCAAATTCATGATGCGCCTCAAGCTGCAGCAAGGTTAACGGCACACCAATGTGATTATTAAAATTACCCTTGGTCGCGTGGGTTGAACCGCACTCAGCAAGAATGCCAGCCAGTAAAGTTTTTACCGTGGTTTTTCCGCTGCTACCGGTGATTCCAATAATCGGGCGCAAAAATAAACTGCGATTCAGCGCAGCGATTTGACCGAGTGCTAACAGCGAATCACTCACCACCAATTGCGGTAATTTAATCTCCGGAAAGAAACGCTCTACTACTAAGGCGCAAGGTTTTTTGGCCACTGCATCTTGAATAAAATCATGCGCATCAAAACGCTCACCGCGCAGTGCGACAAATAATTCGCCTTCGGCTAGCGTGCGCGAATCGGTATTTACGCGAGTAAACTCCACATCACCTTGTTTTAGCTGTGCAGTAACGGCACGCGAAGGTTTATGTGTAGCAATAAATTCTTCAACCCACTTTAAAGTAAGAGGCTTGATCATGAGTGAGCCTCTGGTGACTGATGGTCATTTTCATGTTTGGCGATACGGCGCTGCAGCGACAAGCGCGCATGTTTGCTATCGCTAAACGGTAAGGTTTGGGTGGCGAAGATTTGATAATCCTCGTGCCCCTTTCCGGCAATTAACACTATGTCGCCCGCCTTGGCTTGTTGTACGGCAAAATCAATTGCCTGAGCGCGGTCGGCAATCACCAAGCAACCACTTGGATGATTCATACCGCGCACAATTTCTGCTGCAATACTGGCAGGATCTTCCGAGCGCGGATTGTCATTAGTGACAATCACATAATCACTCAAACGCTCGGCAATTTTGCCCATTTGCTGACGTTTGCTTTTATCTCGATCACCACCACAACCAAACACTGTCCACACTCGCCCGGCCTTGTGTTGATGAATGGCTTGCAGTGTATTTTCGAGCGCATCCGGCGTGTGGGCGTAATCCACAATTACTTGCACTTCTTGCGCAACGGGATCAACCGTTACTAACTGCATACGCCCGGGTGCAGGCTCCAGTTGTGCAATTAACGGCAGAAGTTGCGACAATGAAAAACCTTGCGCGCCAACTGCAGCAATTACCGCAAGCAAGTTGCTCAGATTGAAGTGCCCCAGCAGCGGAGAATCCACATCGGCCTCACCCCATGGAGTATGCAAATGAGCGCGCACACCCTGCGCATGCAACTCAATATTGGTTGCATAAACGTCGGCAATTTTTTCAGTGGAATAAGTAATGATCTTGACGCTGGCCGGTGCTTTTTCTACCAAACTGCTCGCCCAATTGTCATCGAGATTAAGAATGGCAGTTTGCAATTGTGGCATTTGCAATAGCATCGCTTTAGCATTGCCATAACGCTGTAAATCGCCGTGATAATCCAAATGGTCTTGGGTGAGATTGGTAAAAATAGCGCAGGAAAAATGCAACCCAGCCACACGCTGTTGTTGCAAACTATGCGATGAAACTTCAATCGCAATACTAGCCGCACCAGCACCAACCAATTCACTCAGCATACGCTGCAAACTAATTGGATCAGGTGTTGTTAAACCCGTTGAGGTTAACAAACTAATTTGTTGCGCGAGTGGCGCAATTACTTTGGTATCCAACAAGCCATAACCGATGGTGCCTACCACCGCCGATTTTTGCTGCAGCCGAGCGAACATTTGCCCAGCTAATAAACTGCAAGTGGTTTTACCGTTGGTGCCCGTAATGCCAATCAATGGAATTTTTTTACTGGGCTCACCAAAAAAACGACCGGCAATTTCGCTGACACGCGCCGGCAAGTTGTCAATTGCGATAACAGGTACGGCACCTAGCCAATCAAGGCCTTGCCAGTTTTTATCGGCCTCAACCAAAATTGCTGCGGCGCCTAACTCGATCGCTTTGGCAATAAAATTGCGTCCATCTACTTGCGTGCCAGCCAGCGCGATAAATGCATCACCGGGTTTTAACAAGCGCGTATCCAAACATAAATTGCGCACCAAAATACTTGCCGCCTTATCTAAACTAAGCTCAGGCAATAAATCGGCAAGTGCCACACTGCGGAATTGATAATGAGCGGCCATCAGGTTTCTGACCTCTCTGCGCGTAAAGTATTTTTCGGAGCTGCCGGAAGTGCTGGCTCTGCAATTAAGGCTTTGTCATCGTCTTTGCGAATATTATCGGGCGGAACTTGCAGCATACGCAGTGCATCTTCGGCCACTTTAGAAAATGCAGGCGCAGCAACAATACCACCGTTGCCCATAATGCCGCCGCCTTTAGGTTCATCGATCACTACCATCGCTACAATACGCGGATTATCTGCTGGCGCCATGCCGATAAATGAACTGATTTGCAGACTGGAGTATCTTCCATTTATCGCTTTGAATGCGGTTCCGGTTTTACCCGCTACCGAATAGGAAATTGCGCGCGCTTTGCTGCCAGTACCTTCTGCAGAAACCACACGCTTAAGCATTTCCTTTACTTGATCGGCGTATTTTTTCTCAACAACGCGCTCACCATTTGGCGATGCATCAACCCGCAATAAAGAGATAGGACGCTTAATTCCGCCGGTGGCGATAACACCGTAAGCCTGCACAGTTTGCAGCACCGTACTATTTAAGGCATAGCCATAAGAAACGTTGGCGCGCTCAATTTTTTGCGCCGGCTTAAATACCGGTAAACGCCCAGCAGATTCACCCGGAAAACCCGTACCGATTGGCTGACCTATACCCAAGCGGGCATACATATCGCGCACGGTATTGGTATCCAATGCAAAGCTGATTTTGGTCATGGCGACATTACTGGACTTCGCAATCGCCATCGCCAAATCCATCGCACCATAATTGCGATGATCGGGGATGCGCTTGCTGCCAACCATGATGTAGCCAGGATTGGTGTCGATAATATCTTCCGGTTTAAATTTTCCGCTCTCTAATGCAGCGAGAATCACCCAGGGTTTTACCGTAGAGCCTGGCTCATACAAATCGGTAATCGCACGATTACGCAAACCAGCACCGCGCGCGCGGCTGCGGTCATTCGGGTTGTAAGATGGCAAATTGGAGATGGCGAGCACTTCTCCGGTGAGCACATCCAAAATCACAATCGAACCCGCTACTGCACCGGCATCTTCCACTGCTTTTTTTAATTCGCGATGGGCGAGATACTGCAAACGCAGATCGATACTTAAGGTGAGGTTTTGCCCAGGGCGCGCAGCCTTCACCAAACGCAACTCTTTTACTGTGCGGCCACGCAAATCTTTTACGACTTCTTTTGCGCCGTTTTCACCGGTGAGCCATGCGTCGTACGCCAACTCCATACCTTCCTGACCGCGATCATCCACGTCGGTCATGCCCACCAGATGCGCCGCAACATCTGCAGCCGGGTAATAGCGGTGATACTCAACTTGCTCGTAAACCCCAGGGATATCTAACGACAAAACCGCTTGCGCGGCTTCGGGAGACATTTGACGCTGCAAGTACATAAATTCTTTGGTGCCGTAGCGAGCCAAGCGCGCCTCTAACTCGGCTTTATTGAATTTTAATGCCTGTGCCAATTCACCCCAGCGATGCGGGGCTTGCAGCAATACTTTCGGATTTGCCCAGAGGGTAGAAACAGGGGTACTTACGGCCAGCGGGTCGCCATTACGATCGGTAATCACACCGCGATAAGCGGGGATAATCTCGGTGCGCAAGGTGCGCGACTCACCCTGATCCTGCAGAAATTCGTAACCTTTATCGGCATTAGGGAGCACCTGGAGGCTGGCCACGTGCGCAATCAGTAGCACCACCAAGACTGCCAGCAAGACACCCACACCGTAAAAGCGCCAGCGCGCAACCTTTAAAGGTTTCCCCGCAGGCTGCGCTACAGGGCGAGCGGTGCGCGGCTCAAATGCAGAGCGGCGGCTCATTGTCCACCTGCCGCAGGCTCAGTTTGAGCGCGATTTTCAAGCACATGACGGCCGGAGATCATCACCATCTCTTCCGGTGTTGGCGCCATCATATTGAGTTCAGATACAGCCGCATTTTCAACGCGCCCATAGGCCGCCCAAGTACTTTGCTCCAGTAGGTATTGCCCCCACTGCACTTGTAATTGGGAAGCCTCACGGCGCAGTGTTTCGAGGCTGTTTACATCGCGGCGCACTACCTGCGTAGTGGCGACCACACCTAGAGCGGATGCAACAGTCGCCAACCACAACACCGCAGCCACCAGCATGACTGCTGGCGATGGTGCTTGTTGTTGTGATGGATGACTGCGGTTCATAGAATCTCTGGAGTTTATAAATGTATCGAGTAAACGTGTTCAACAGACTGGCAATAAGGCGCAAAGCAAAACGAGATTTACAACTTCTCCGCCACTCGCATCACCGCGCTGCGCGAGCGCACATTGGCATTTACTTCGGCATCACTCGCCTTGATGGCTTTACCGAGTGAGCGCATCCGTTTATTCAACTGGTCATCGCGAATCGGCAGACCTTTGGGTACCGGGTCACCTAATTCCTGACGACGAATAAAACGCTTAACTGCACGATCCTCCAGCGAGTGGAAACTGATCACCACCAACCGACCGCCGGGAGCCAAAACCGCCAGCGCCTGCTCCAGTACCGAATCCAGATCAGTCAACTCACTATTCACTTGAATGCGGATCGCCTGAAATGCGCGGGTCGCCGGATGCTTGCCCTTTTCCCACGCCGGATTTGCCTCTTTAATCACCTCAGCCAAGTGTTTAGTACGGGTAAACGGCGTTTTTTGGCGTTCGGCGATAATCGCGCGCGCCATACGTTTGGCAAAGCGCTCCTCGCCGTACTCTTTAAACACCCAGACCATCTCATCTTCGCTGGCGCTGTTGACCCAATCGGCCGCGCTCTGGCCGCGAGATTGATCCATACGCATATCGAGCGGGCCATCGTGCATAAAACTGAAACCGCGCTCTGCCTCATCCAATTGCGGCGACGACACCCCCAAATCCAGCAACACACCGGCAACCTTGCCGGTCATACCGCGCTCGGCGACTAATTGCGCCAACTCCGCAAAGGAGCCGTGAGCGATGGCAAAACGCGCATCTCCGGCAAAACGGGCATTGGCGGTAGCGATTGCGGCAAGATCTTTATCGATCCCAAGCAGCCGGCCATCGGCAGATAGCTGCTGCATAACCAAAGCGCTGTGACCACCGCGACCGAAAGTGCCATCCACATAAAAACCGGAGGTATCAGTAACCAGTGCCTCTACCGCCTCATTCAGAAGTACGGTGATGTGTTGTGCGTCAGACACGTAGATACCTAGAAAGAAAGATTTTGTAATTCGGCTGGCATATCGCCATCGATGCTTTGATCCATGAGCGCGTTCCAACTGTCTTCATTCCACAGTTCAAACTTATTGCCCAAACAGACCAACATCAGTTTTTTATCCAGATGCGCAAAGTCGCGCAGGGTGGGGGGAACCAAAATCCGGCCATTCGCATCCATCTCCAGATTCACTGCCTGCCCCATAAAGCGGCGCTGAATCTTGCGGACTTGCTCATTACCAGAAGGTAAAGCTTGAATCTTGGCGAGTACCGGCTCCCATTCGGGTTCGGAGTAAACCAACAAGCAGCGCTCGTACATATGCGCAGTCACCCACAAACTCCCGGCGCCAGACGACAGCAGCGAATCGCGAATGCGCGCCGGTATCGCCATGCGACCCTTGGGGTCCATGCTGATGGAATAACTGCCTGTAGCCACTTTTCACCACTTGACGGGATTATTTTTCACAAAAGCCCACAAAAAACCACTAATACCCACTTTTCCCCACGGTGCTCACTATAAATCGGGGTGGTGCAAAGTCAAGCAAGCAATTGCCGAAAGGAGTGGAAAATCACGGGAAACTTCGGGAAATTTCGTCAAACAAGAAGGGAAAATACAAAAGAGAAGACCCACAAAAACCAACTTAAATAACAAAAACAAAACGATAGAGATCAAACCTAATGTAATACATTAAGTTTGAAACTATTTAGCAGTGATAAAAGGGAATTTATAGAAGGATTAGATCTAAACAGATCTGAAAACATCAAAACAAACCACAAACTGCAGAGAAAAGCGGAGTCAGCCTGTAAGCCGGGTTCTGTCGTGGACAGTCATTCATCTGGGACTAGTGTCACCACTAGCCTCAAGCAACCTACCCGCCTCCGATACGGGCCGCACCAATGGAGGCCTATTTGGTCTTGCTCCGAGTGGGGTTTACCATGCCACGAACTGTTGCCAGTCGCGCGGTGCGCTCTTACCGCACCCTTTCACCCTTACCGTTACTCTTGCGAGTACTTAGGCGGTCTACTCTCTGCTGCACTTTCCGTAGGCTCGCGCCTCCCAGGCGTTACCTGGCACTCTGCCCTATGGAGCCCGGACTTTCCTCCCCAATGCACCAAGCAACACTCAAGAGAGTTTTTTAGTTAACACTGGAGCGACTGTCGGGCCGACTCCGAGGCGGCACATTACTCGCCAGAACCCGCAAGTGCAAGCTTGAACTTTGAGCAAAAGCCACTTTCTTTGCGAACTTCGTCACCAAAAGTGGCAAGCTTATTACCACCTGAGAGCAAAGCTGACGATTAACTGGTATTTTTGCCACTTTAAGCTATTAATTAACAAGTATTTATTGCTCCCTGCAGGCAATCAGACTTCCACCCGCCCAATCTTTACAATAAAAGCTCAGGAGACTCTCCGTGAAAGTGCATAAACACAATCTTCTTGCAGCAGCCATAGCCTTATCCCTCGCTGCTCCCGCAATCGCTCAAGATGCCGGCCCTGCTTTGGAAGAAGTAATGGTAACCGCGCAAAAACGACCCCAAAGTCTGCGCGATGTACCCTTGTCAGTTAATGCTCTGTCAGGAGAAAAGCTTGAGTCGGCAGGTATCACCAATATTGAAACCATGGCGGATTACATTCCCAGTTTCAATATGACTCAAACCGGTATAGGCACCAATATCGCCATCCGCGGCATTAGCTCTGGTGTAAACCAAGGCTTTGAGCAATCGGCTGCGCAATTTATCGATGGCATTCACTATGGCCGCGCGCAATTATCGCGCGCACCTTTCCTTGATATCGAGCGAGTCGAAGTTCTGCGCGGCCCACAAAGCATTCTGTTTGGTAAAAACTCGACCGCTGGTGCAGTGAGCATTACTACAGCAAAACCAGGCAATGAACTGGAAGGGAAGCTCAGCGCACTCTACGAGCCAGAACACGGCGAGCAAGATGTGCGCTTGATACTGTCTGGCCCCATCTCCGACACCGTCGGCGGGCGCTTGGCAATTATGCAAAGCAGCATCGATGGGTTTATGGAAAACACCTCCTTAAATCGCGATGAGTCTGGCGATAAAAATCGCGTGATTCGCGCCACCTTGCAATGGCAACCAACTGATCTTTGGGATATCACCCTCAAGCTGGAAGACGGCTCGTTTGATAGTGATGGCCGCAATATCGAAGCAGTAAACGCCGTTTACAACCCAAACCCTGTTTACGACAAAAAGGGCAATGTAATTCCTCCTGTTTCATACCAAAATGTGCTTGCAGCATTAACCCCTCAACAATACAAAACACCGCAATCAGATCGATATCAACTGGATACCACTCACGATTGGAAGCGGCAATCTAATGGTGATTACAGCTATAACGATACCGAAAATGTGACCTTGACTATCGAACGAGAACTCGGCGAGCACACGCTCACTTCTGTTACTGGTTATAACGCCTACACCTATGAAGAATTATGTGACTGCGACTTCACCGGTGCACCAGGATTTAACATTCTTTCGAATGAAGATTATCGTCAAGTCAGTCAGGAGCTTCGTATTGCGTCGCCAGAGGATGGAACGTTTAGCTATCTGGGTGGCGTTTTCTTCCAAGGCAGCAATCTGAAGTTTCATGATGTGATTGGGGTTCCTAAAGACAGCTTTATTGCTGCGGCAGTTTCGCCAGCGCTGGGAGGAGCATCCACTGAAAGAGACTTTGAGCAAGACTCCGATTTATATGCAGCCTTTGTACAGGCAACCTGGAATATCACAGACCTATCACGGTTTATTTTAGGGGCTCGCTACACTCAAGAAACAAAAGAAGCCAGTCGTCAGCAATTTCACGTCACCCCCTCGGGAACTCAATTGCCTTTGGGAACCCCCAATGATGCCTATAACCGGCTATGGGGAGTTTTCAAGGTTGAACCCTACGATCCTATTAAAGGAGATAGAGACGAGTCGAGCTTGACCCCGCAAATCACCTTTCAGCATGACCTGAACGGTACTGATATGATTTATGCCAGCTACACAACAGGCTTTAAGTCAGGTGGCTTTGATGTTCGTGCGAACGCGCATCCTGATCCAACCGTTAATAACGCATTTAATATTACCACCGACACATCCACCACCCCCGCCACAGTCACTATCAAACCCATTGAAGGGACTTTTGAGTTTGAAGATGAAGAAGTTACTAACTACGAAATTGGCGGGAAGTTTGTATTAGCTGGAGGAGCAGCTGAACTTAATGTTGCGCTATTCCGCTCAGAGTTCACCAATATGCAAACCAGCCAGTTCGATGGCGGCGTAAGCTTCAACGTTACCAATGCCGGTGAAGCAACAGTACAAGGCTTGGAAGTAGATGGACGCTGGGCACTCACTGACGATGTGCTAGTGCGCGGCGGGGTTGCGTTTATTGATTTTGAATACACCGACTTTAAAAATTCACAATGCTATTTCGGCCAAGTGGATAATATTGAACCGATCGGCGATAAAATCTGTGACGCAACCGGTCAGCGCCGCGAGTTCACGCCGGAAATACAAGGCAATGTCGGCGTCGATTACACCATCAACTTCAGCAACGGCTTGAAACTGGTCAATACGCTCGATGTGATTTACAGCTCCGAATATTTAACCACACCATCGCTAGACCCCAAATTTGAACAACCGTCCTACACCAAAATCAATGCGCGTATCGCACTGAGCGGAAATGATGACAAATGGGAGCTGGCGCTAATTGGGAAAAACCTGACGGATGAGTCTGTTGTGACTTATGCAAATGGTTTGCCGGTGGCTACAACCCTTACCGCCGATACAAGTTCTGGCTATTACGCTTTTTACGAACGCCCCGCCAGCGTCGCGGTACAGGGTACGATTCGCTTCTAACCAAACCAGCATTTGACTAGAACACAAACCCAGCCTTGCGCTGGGTTTAATGAGATGGTTCCCCTCCCTCCGAAGTCTAAACTTGGGAGGTAATCTTCAAGAGGAGCCATCTCATGTCCAACATCACCTTACTCGGTATCGATTTAGGCAAGT